>JADYXR010000089.1 GCA_021772095.1 Candidatus Obscuribacter sp.
AATACAGATTCAGACATTTAAGATCTAGTGACATTCAGCGACAGTCAAGCGGCAAATCTGTCTGACGCCAAGCGGCAAAAACCATTGTCGCTGATCAGCGGAGCTGATCGGCATCACAGTCAGGAGCCAAGACCTGCACCATCGAGTCCGATTGAATGCATTCACGACCAACAAACCTGGATCAGCCGCCGCTCGGGAAAAATTGAAGTTGCAACTTCGTGCGGCTTCGCCGGAGTTGCGCAGCAACGGACAAGCTTTAATGCTGAACAGAGCTTTTCAGAAAAATTTGTCGGATAACCTTGTCGTGCGAAGTGGGGAGTTTTGACTGTTAAACTAGGTTCATTCCATGGCTATTGCCTAGTACTTTGTCAAAGAAACTTCAATTCTGTCCTAGCGGAGAATTCGACGGAGCCCTCGATATTGCGTGAGTGGACTCCTCAATCCCTGACATGAAAAAGTTACCGCACCGACAAGTTTTGCAAGCTCATAAGGGATGCCTGGCAACCGCTGCAAGGGCTCTGAAATAACGCAGGTGGTGTGTAATTACCCATAAAAAAATCACGCTTCAACCCTTCAGACAGGCAGCCCAGCGCTCAAGCCGGACCATCATCTCCGATTCGTCGAGCATCACGAAAGCGAGTAGAAATTCTTTCTCGACGCCGCCGTCGACGTAGTACGGCTGCGTTGGAATCAAAGATAAACCCGCATCTTTTGCAGTCTTTAGAATTTCGACAGCGCTTGCGGGTATTTTAAATCTTATTAAAACCTGCATACCACCAGAATCTTTCGCATACTCAACAACGCCACCGAAGAAACGAGTGATACCGAGAACAAAGTTGCGATAACGACTGGCATAGGTTGCTTTCGTCTTTCGCAGATGCCGCTCGAAAAATCCCTCATTCATGAAAGCCGTAATGGCCAACTGATCGAAAAAGGGAAGACTGGTACTGGCCTTGGTCCAGCCAGACGATTGCGCACGACTAAAGACATCGACAAGGTTAGCGGGCAGCACAAGATATCCCACGTTAATTAAAGGGAAAAGCGTTTTCCACATATCACCAACATAAACGACATTTTCACCATCAGCTAATGCCATTAGAGCCGGCAGCGTCGAGCCCGTATATCGAAACTCACAGTCGTAGTCATCCTCCAGGATCAGACAATTCTTGGCTTTTGCCCAATCGAGTAATTGCTTTCGTCGAGCAAGGGACATCATTGCACCGGTTGGATCCTGATGCGACGGCGTAACATAGATCACACGCACTGTCTCATCAATTCGATCCAGCTCGTCCACGCACATTCCATCCTGATCCACGGGAACAGGTATCAACTTGGCTCCAAGTGATTCGAAAACTTTCCGCGCAAAAGGGAAGCCTGGATTCTCCACCACGACTGAGTCTCCGGCTTCAATAACTAACTGAGCAAAAAGGCGCAACGGGCTGAGGGCATGTGAAAATACCACTATCTGTTCGGGCTTACAACGCAGAGCACGCGACCGCATGAGGTACGATGCAATCGCGGTGCGCAAAGGTAAATAACCAAAGGGCTCGGTGTCGTAATAGAACTGGGTTAGATCACTGTTCCTGAGCTGAGCTAATAACACTTGTCGCCAGGCTTTGATCGGCAACTCTGACACCGGTGGCGCACCGAAGTGCAACTCGGGCAAATCGCCCTGATTGGATGGCTCAATGGCACAAGCCATAAGTGTTTCAGCGTATTTCGTCAGTCGGCGACCTACCGCTCGATCGCTTGAGGGAGTTGAGTCTTTGGTGTTTTCTGGCGAAAGTGTTCCAAAACCGACAAACGTTCCAACACCCGACTGCGACTTGATAAATCCGCGGCTGAGTAAGTCTTCATAACACCGACAAACGGTTTTTCTTGAAATTCCGAGCGCTGAAGCCAGTGCGCGAGTTGACGGCATCAGCTCTCCAGGCATAAACTCCAGGTCCGCAATCAGCTCTTGCAAACGATCGCTTAGTTGTCTGTACAAAGGCATCTCAGACTCGGCATCCAGCTTGCATGCCAGCCTTCGGCAAAGGACGAGCACATCCTTTTCATCGCGTCCCATATTTCTCCAGCATTCAGAAGTTGTATTTGTCGACAAACCAAACTCAGCCTAGAATCTTAACACCACTTGATTGATTTCTCGTCCTACAGAATTTTCAAATCGCGACATGAATTGAAGGGGCCAATTGAGCGAAATATTTTGAGGAATCGCGGCTACGACGTTTTTTTGCGCGCAAAGACTCGGTTCAACCAGCCCGCTTCACATCAAGTGTCCGTTTTTTGCCACCAACCGCAATACCGGAGTCGCTTCCTCGTCGGATAGACTCGATGGTCACTTTGAAGTCTATGCCGGCTACGCACAGACCAAATTTGCAGGCGAATTGTTGCTCCGAACTCTTAGTCGTCCAAGCCAAGTTGCTCTCTCACTGATCCACTGCGATGTAGTTTCTCTTTGCCAATACGGACGTGATCAATGGTGTGAATACAAATCGGCTCGGCGCATGGGGTACGTCGAGAGTGAGTTTGTTCTTTTTTAATTTGAATTTGATTCGGTCTTAGTTGCGAATTCGTCCCGACGATTTTGTGGGAAGCAAGTCCGACAGCAGTTCTTGGGCTAACAATATGTCTGTGTTCTCAAATTCCGGTTTGTCCAATTGGGTGGACGGCATGTTGACGAATAAATCGGTGATAAACACGTCGGGAAGTTGATAGCTCGATGGTTTGGAATTTGTCATGTTCACCTCGGGTTCGTTCGATGGCAATATCGTAAGCGCGACGAGTTGACCAAATCTTGGCAGATCTGACCAACTTTCGACCAACCCGTGGCGACGCGTACTGCGAATGCCCCCGATCATTTTGCGATACTAGTGAGAGCAGCTGGTATCAGCATTGGTATCGTTTCGTCCTTGTTTTATGCTTCTATATAGTAAGAAGCCAAGAAGCGCGCACTGAGAGGGTCTTCGAGGGATGGTGGTAACGATGTGTGAGAAAAACCACATTAA
>JADYXR010000090.1 GCA_021772095.1 Candidatus Obscuribacter sp.
GTGAACTGGGTTGCGATTCTGTGACAGTTTCAAATGGACATGAAGCGGTAGCTGCTGTTTCACAAACCGCATATGCAGCTGTTTTGATGGATTGTCAAATGCCGTTAATGGATGGTAAAGAAGCGACGCGGGCGATCCGCGAATTAGAGCGATCAACCGGATTGCACGTGCCCATTATTGCTATGACCGCTCAAGCCATGTCAGGTGATCGTGAAGAGTGCCTGGCCGCTGGGATGGATGATTACATAAGCAAACCCGTCACATCAAAGAAGTTGGAAGATGTACTTAGCCGATGGCTCCTTCATACTACAAACTTTGCGGTAGCGCGACCGACTTTGCCAACAAAAAACAATCCGTTAAATGAAAAATCTCATTCTTCCGGTTTTGCAATAGAACAATATCAGCAAAAGTTTGCTGACTGGGGTTTGGCCTTTGGTAAAGAAGTGGCCTCCGAACTCATGGGAGAGTTTATCAATGGAATTCTAAACGTGCTGATTGAATTAGAGCACCACATTGCCGACCACGACATTGAAGCGGTAAAAATGACTGCACATAGGCTTAAAGGACTAAGCCTTAATTTCTATCGGGATGAGTCAGACAATTTGAGTGTGCAACTGGAACATGATGCCAACGCCAATGATTGGCAATCTATCTTCAGTCACTTCAGCTTGCTAAAAGATGATTTCCATGTGTTCGTAGCTCAATGCAAAACCTGGGAGCAGAATGTCTGATTTCTTTGCAATCTGGTAGCCCAGTCCTCCGTGTTTCTAATTCCTGGCAACTTCTTCACCAAAAAGCGCCCGGCAAACAGACTTGATCTTGCGGCGCTTGTGGGCACCACCCGTGGTTATGGTTTTGCTACACGAAAAGGACAAATTCGCGCTAGCGGGCGAACCGTGTACCCTCGAATTTGCGGGGTTTCCGAGTCCCTCAGCCACAAGTGAAACCGAATACGGTATCAACGCAGACCCGCGCCAGGGAGTGGAGCCCTGCCTATGCGCTGGTCCAGTTTCGGTTGACGGAGCAACACGGCTTCCTTTTCAGGGGACAATCCCGCCTGTCGAGGAAGGGCAGGATCTCTCGTTTGATCCCAGGCTAATGTATCTGCAATCGTCGCTTCCATTCGTCTGCACGTCAGACCGTCGGCGGCCGCTTTTCTGCGATCTAGTCTCATTACACCGGCGAAATTTTTCATTGTATCGGGAATCCATAAAGGCAGCTCAGTCCAATGAATCACACCTTCTTTGAGTAGTACGGCATCCTCGACTCGCACCACTTCCGATTCTACGCGCGCAGTTCGTTGGCACGCGTCCATGAGGTCTCCGATGGTTGATCGCTCTTCGGGTCCAGTCGCAATGTAGATTCCGCGTGCTTGCGCTTCAGCTCGAGCCAGGACCCAGGCTGCCAGATCTCGCACATCGATGAATTGCACCGCGCGATCCAGTCGCTCCGGTATGGCAATTTTCCCTCCCCGTGCAAACCGTGCCGGCCAGTATGTGAAACGATCGGTCGGGTCGTAAGGTCCAGCAATGAGTCCTGGTCTGATTATGAGTGAACGATCAATCAACATTTTGGTGACTACGTTTTCGCAGTCAGCTTTGAGACTTCCGTAGTTTCCTTGCTCACCAGGCGGTGTATATTTTATGGGACTTTCCTCGGAGATCCCGATCTCCGTAAAGTCGCCATAAGTCGAAATTGTCGAGATGAAAACATAAGTGCCAACCGCGCCGGCAAGAGCGCTCAGCAAGCGATAAACGGTGTCCGGATGATATGCGCAGGTATCAATCACGGCATCGAATGTTCGACCGTTAAGAACGCTTAAATCTCCGTTTCGGTCGGCTATCAGTTTTTCTACGTTTGCTTGCTCTTCAAGAACAACGCTACCCCGGTTGAGAGTGGTGACCTGATGACCAGCAGACAGTGCCAGCGAAACAAGATGACGCCCAAGAAAAACAGTTCCGCCAATTATCAACAAACGCATTTCGTTTTACCGATAGAGTGATCCAATCATCTCACTAAGAGATAGCTTGATGTGGAAACTGTGCTGCTACTACGATACCATTGGCAAAACACGCGGCGACTTGCTGGATGGTAGAATTCTGAACACCTGGTTCAAATATGTCAGAATTTGCATGTTCAATCAGTCCCGAATTGTTCGATCCTGGCTCCAACCTTTTGAGGGAATCGCTATGTCCATGCCCGTGCTTAACCCGAGACTGGCGAACAGCCAGCAGACCCTGAGAAAGTACCTTATCGCTGCCACTTCAATTCTGCTGGCTGCATCCATCAGCGCCTGCCCTGCATTCGCGAAAGAGTCGGGCAAGGAAATTAAAAAGTCGGCGGAGATTCAAGCTGCAGCAGATTCAACCGACCCGGCGTGGAACGCTTATGTCGAAGAACTTGAAAAGCAAGTCATTGGAAAATGGTTTCCACCAAGTGGTATTAGAAACTACAAGTTTGTGAAAATCGAACTACGAATCCGCAAAGACGGTTTTCTGTCCAGAACCAACCTGAGCAGATCCAGCCAAATTCAAGTAGTCGACGAAGCCGCCGAAAAAGCGATTAAGGACGCTGGTCCGTTTAAGCCGTTTCCGGAAGGCATCAAAAAAACGGATTTCGCCACGTTTGAAGTTAAATTCGACAAATCCGATATCGATGCAAAACGAAAAATCGTCCGAAAGATAGACAAATTCTCGAAACCTGAACGGGATGCATCGAAGCAATCTTTTTAGCTGTTCGTTGTGAATGAGCACGGACAAACGGATTGCTTGTAGCGTCAGTCAATGTCTATCGACTTTCGAATTTGAGGTCGCGCGCTAAATGTGCGACTTCATGCGCTGCATGGACCATCTTGCCGGATTCGTAGCGAAAGCGGATTTTACACCCGAAGACAGGGATGGGAACTGACCTTGCTCCGGGTATATATTCTGGATGCAACGAAACCAATTGATGTCCGTCCCAGAAATCGCCAGCCTGTCGCCTGGCGCCATGGTTTCGCGCGGCGTCCTCGCGCTGCCCAGTCTCTTCTTTTTAGCTTCGATCAGTTGCCTGACACCCAATGCGATAGCGGCTGACTCTTCTGCACCGCGCGTTTTGCAAGGTGGCACCGAAGCGACCGAATACATACTGGAGGGCGTGCCGAAGTACAGAGATGGCATGATGGCGATAGAGAAGAAGGATTACGCAGCCGCTGAAGCTCTATTCAAAGCGAGTGCTGCAAAGCTCGGTCAAGGGCAAGAAAAGTCTCGTGCAGAGTGTCTGTATCATCAGGCTGCTTGCCTTGAGTTGCTAGGAAAAGCGGATGACGCGAGCAATGTCTACAAAGCAGCACTCAGATTGTTCGAGCGCTACGATCCGGGCAATCCGATGAGGACCGCAGCAATCAAGACTGTTCGAGAATTGCCGCCTGAGAAAACCGGCTTCGAGAAAGATCGTTTGATGGTGGCACCCCTGGAAATGCGAATACAAACCGCAATCAAACCAACAGCCGAACTAACCGGCGGCGTGGACATGGCGGTGCTCGATGTGATCGACGAGCGAACGGTACCGCAGACGGTGCTCAAATCTTTTGTGGAAATGACTTGCCTGGAAACGGCAGAACTCGGAGCCAACGCATCCAACGTAGCGGAGCGGTGGCAACCTCTAATGGTGCAGAATGAGCCGGCGGCGTTTACAATCGGCGATAAGTTTCCGACAATCAACGTGACTGTCAACAAACGTCGATATCAGGTCGATGTCAACCTTCCCGGATTGCAGGGTCTTCATAAGATTCTGCTCGTCACCAACAAAGAAAAGATTTGCGCGATCGATCTAGACTCGAACGAAAGCTGGTTGTTGCGTATGAAGCCTCAAAAGGACGGCACCGTCAGTAGTATCGCCTGGACGAAGCTCACTCACGTAAAACCAGGACAACCAGCAATCAGTCGCGCGCCAGTGCAGAACAGCGGAATGAACTGGGGCAATTCCGCACAGAGTCAAAACAACACCAAAGGCGACTGGACTAACTCTGCAAGAACTCCGAACGGCTCGCAGCGCGGAGCATCCGATCAGAACGGATACCGTAATCAAAGCGGCTACGCTGGTCAAGGCGGATCTTCCGACAACAGCGATTCTGGATTTTAGTCTCACTACGGAAATCTCTTCCGTGCACCACTATTGTCACTCTTAAAAGTGCACCATCACGGTCGTGAGGAAGCCTGACTTAGCATGGAGCCTCCCGAGGCATGGAGGAAGTGCTACGACTGGAGACGATTGGATGGGTTCATTAATTTCATCCACTCGCACTGAAGCCAATTAACGACGCCAAACTTCCGTTCTCGTTAGTCCTTAAGCCTGAGAGCTTTGCGGAGATGCCCGGAACTGCTACTGAGCAGGTCGCCGGCTTCTTTAGAATCCACCTTCAGCAATATGGAAACGATGGCGGTTTTTGCGTGCCACTCTGAATTATTCAGTGCGGCTTCGCACTCTTCGGATGTGGCACCAGTTGCTTCTTGAACAATGCGGACGGCGCGATGGCGCAGTTTCTCGTTGGTCGCTTTCACATCGACCATCAAATTTTGATAGACTTTCCCGACCTTGACCATCACAGCCGTGCTGATTAGATTGAGAAGAAACTTTTGGGCACTGCCCGCTTTCATTCGAGTCGAGCCGGTCAGAGGTTCTGCACCGGTGACGGCTTCCAGAGAGAAATCTACATGTTGCGAAAGCTTCGAATCTGAAACATTGGCAATGCCACCAGTCAAACAGCCCTTGCTGCGAGCGAAATCGAGAGCGCCGATAACGTAAGGCGTTCGCCCACTTGCTGCGATACCAATAACGGTGTCATTGACCGTCAGTTGCTTTTCTTCCACATCGAGCTTGCCTTGCTCGGAACTATCTTCCGCGCCCTCGATCGACGACACCAGAGCAACGTGTCCTCCTGCAATAATTCCTTGCACCATATCTGGTGATACACCGAAAGTGGGTGGACACTCGCTGGCATCGAGAATACCGAGGCGCCCGCTTGTTCCGGCACCCACATATATTATGCGTCCACCATTCTGCATTCGTTTTACGATCTCATCAACCATTTCCGCAAGGCGCGGCAAAAGCGGATCAATTGAACCCGCTACCAGATGATTTTCTTCATGCAACACCCGCACCAGGTCCCGTGTTGCTAAATCGTCCAGGTCCGCTGTCCGATGGTTGCGTCGCTCTGTTTCAAGTTGAGCTAATCGCTTTATCTCGTGCTCTTGCATGGTTTTGCACTTCAGTGTCAGGAAATAACGCCTCCAGTATAAGGCATCAGATCTGTGAGAATCAAAAGTGTTCCTCAGCATCTGTGCAGAACATCGCCTCGGTGTCTCCAGCCGCACGCGCCAAAAAGGCAAGCAAACCATCGCTTCATCGACACTCACCGATCGAAACTGACCGGCGAAGCGACAGCGTCTGTGAATTTTTTTAAGTCAGAGAATTCATCGCTGAACTTTGGTGCTGACTTTGGTGCTGACGTCCAACATTGATCAGTTCAGGGTTTACTGAACAGGTCTGCCTCTGGGACGGAACTTAAACGGTGGTCGAAAGCTCCTTCACAGCAAAGACCTGCTAACATGGCCAATTCCAGATTGACAAATTTCGGCGCAGAAATACTATGTTCAAATCATCCAATCAGTCAACCATCGCCAAAACGGCAGGCATCTCCTTGAGTCTGTGCCTTCTTCTCCACCTCGGCACCCCGCCTGCGGCAAATGCCCAATCAAACTCAAATTCTATGAATAGCGGTTCCCAAACTAACAACGGGGCCTTAGGATTAGTTGTAAACTGGAATCAACAAGGACGCCTTGTTGTCACCAAAGTAGTTGCCGGCGGACCGGCAGAAAAGGCCGGTGTTTCCGTAGGGGACCGTTTGTTCTCTATTGATGGACAGAACATCGACGGGTTGCCTGTAGAGACGGTCTTCAGCCGGATTTTGGGCGCTGTCGGGACCACTGTCGTCATGAATTTGTCATCACCAAGCAAAGGAAACTACCAGGCTTCGATTACGCGCGTCTCCATCGATTCGCTCAACTCCGCTTCTTTCAACGTAGGCTGGCAGCCGGCCAACGATGCGTCCAGTGGCGCTTCTACTGCCAGCACTGCCAATGGTGCTAATTCTGGGACTGCCAATAACAATTTCAGCACGACGTCCGCCGCTATTCCTGCCAGCACCGCTGGTGGTGTCACATGGAAAACCAAAGGCGGTGGAGAGGCTGGTTATTCGTTGAAGTATCCCGATGGTTGGACAGTCGAGCAGAACAATACGACAGGCCGCATCGACGTTAAAAGTCCCGGAAACAGCAATCTTTCGATTTTCCCATTCTTCCTTCCTGATCAATCTTTTGATAGCAATAAAGCCCAGGGGCTCTTTCAGGCGATGCTGAAGCAATACGCAAAGGGCTCGGATTGGAGCACTCCTGCAGTTGTCGGAGGCGGGCTCAGATCGATGTCCACATCGAACCAGCTCAACTCCATAGCTGGACTGGTGCTATCGAGCATGAACGGTGGCACCACCGGTAGTTTAATTATCTTCCAGGTACCAAACAGCCCGAGCGCCGCCAGTGACCTTGCCACGCTCTCCCAAATTTTGCAGACCTTCAACATCACAGGAGCAGCTTCTCAAAATGCAAAAGCAGGCGGACAGGGCGGAGGTGATTCCTCTGGAGGCGCTGCCAGAGACCAGGGCAGTGACAACATTGGCACTGCGACACAGCCGTCTCAGAATATTCAGTTTACCTCGTTTGTTGATCCGAATTTCAATGCTTTCTCATTGGATGTTCCGGTAGGCTGGGATGTGAGCGGCGGCATGAAAAGACCGATCCCCATTGACTTGCGTCCTTGGGTAAAAGCAGTCTCGCCAGACCAAAAGGCAATTGTTTTTATTGGTGATGGATCGATCGAGCCTAGATATCTACCTGCTAATTGGCTCACCTGGCTGGGTTGCCCTCCCGGTTCTACTTATAAAGGCTCGAACGGACTGGTATCAAAAGTTCTCTACTATGAGCCCGCCGAAAAATTTGTCAAGAAATACGCAGAGAGCAAATTCGGCAAAGGTTGTGAAAGTTTCGAGCTCGTGAATGTGGAACAACATCCCGATCTGGCACGCACCGTTAACGGCACTCAAGGAGTGCTGGCATCCGACGCTTCATCGGTCAAATATAACTTCAGGATTCAGGGCTACGAGGGCGAGGCATATTTCCTAGCCGTAACCAAGAAGAGCCAGACCATGTGGTGGGTTTCACAAATTTGCGGAGTTGTAGCGGCCAAGGGTTGCGAGAAGCAAGCGCTCGATGTTTTTCTTCAAATGTACAAGTCGTGGCAATACAATCCACAGTGGAGCCAGGCACAGAACGCCCAGAACATACAGTCTACTCAAAACTGGATTGCAACCGACAGAGCCGTTCGAGCCCGCTCGGCAGCGGCCTTCCAGTCCCGAATGGCGACGATGGACGCGCGTCATAACGCATTCAGAAGCAGAATGGCAGACATGGACGCATCGCATGCGAAGTATATGAACAGCACGCGTTCTTCGGATCGCGCGCACAGCAATTTCATAAACTACATTCATGATGAAGACACCTTGATGAATCCCACTACAGGAACCAAGTATCAAGTGCAGTATGGTCCCAAGTATCACTGGGTCAACTCCACCGGCGATGGCGTCTTAGGCACGAATTCCGCATGGAGTCCCGGCGCAAACTGGACCGAGCTGGTGACACCACCGCGATAGACAATAAGCTCCTGTGTAAGAAAATTGTCTTTTGAAAATTCAAATCACTGATCGGCATTGGTGGCACTTGCACTGGTGTCACTCGCAGTGTGGGCATTCCATCGGATCGTAAGACGATGAGCTAACGACCGGGCTAAAATTTTCTTCTGGAGTGGTGCACCCGATTGACTAGTTGTTTCCAGTTTCGGGCCTTAAAATGAGTCATGCCTCGGCTGAACAGCGAGTCAAAGCCGGCGCTAGACGTGCTAAAAATCGCAATGGCTAGCCAGTCCGCCGTTCATAGCTCTCACAAAATGTAGGTGTCTTGCAGGCAGATACTAGAAAAGTCCTAATTTTGTATACTAACTGCGTAGTGTGATCCTCATCCCTTCAACTCTGGTTCTGTCATGAAGTTGGCGAAAGCAATTCAGCTTATATCCGCGGTTTTACTGACCGCCATTCCGGCTGCAATGGCTGAGCAAACCTGGACATGGGAAGAACTCTATAAGGGCGGCAACTACATAGAAGCAGCAGACGGGCTAAAAGCGGCGATAGGCAAAGGGAAAAACACTGCCGCCAACAACTACTATTATGCCGACTGCCTCTTGAGGCTCGATAAAGTAGACCAGGCTCTTCCCTATTACATGAAAGTCTACAAAATGGCTCCAGCCAGTCAGTTCGGCAAGTTTTCAAAACAAGTATTACAGCGATACAACAAGCTAGCCGCGAAGAATGTGACGGTGGGCTCGAGTTCAGCAACCAGAGCGAAGCAACTCGGCATCAGCACTCGATGGGATTCAATCCAAAGCACAGCAAACACCCCGAGAACAGAACCAGTTAAAGCTGCGCCCCCGGCTCCAACAGATGAGGTGCTGAGAGATATACAGCGGAAGCTTCCAAAACTTGTTAAAACGCCCAGACCTCAGCCAACCCAAGCAGAATTGGGAGGCTGGTCCTACTCGTCGCTGGCTGGATACTATCCGGCAGCCGCATCCCGAGTAAGTGAAGCAGAGAGCCAGCTCGACGCGGCGAAGCAACTCCTCCGTGAAGCAACCGCAAAAGTTTCGGGAAGCGGCTCACCATTTCGTAAATACGGAGAAAGCGATGCCGAGACCAAGTCTCGAATTGGCACCACCAACGATGCCATCGAAAAAGCACTGACACCATTCAACGAAAACGTTAACGAACTGACGCAACGATTACAAGAGCAGCAGACAATATTGCAAATGTGCATCAATGCAAGAAACAATCTTTACTCGACGCCGGGAATCGGCTATCCCATTTACCGCAGATGGTAATGAACGGCGTTAGCACGTTCTCTTCTGCTCGCCTGGAGATCAAAGCGCGAGTGCGCATCGCCCGAAAGTGGCAAAGCCGATCACGATGATTGCTGCGGCAGTCACAATAACGAAATAATCTATCTATAGAAATCCGGTCTTCTCAAACTTTCCCCACGCATATATGAATGGTGCAGTTCTCGGTATCACGGGCGGTGCTGGTATCGCCTAACACTCTCATTAGTCATCGAGCGAAATTCTGACCTTTAGCTAAAGAGCTTAGGGACGAGTTCGTTACATGCTTCAGTGTCTCACGACCAGTCCACGCCAAGCTCCAAGCGGCGTGTTGACTTTCGGTGCGCGGTGACAAATAATACGACTCCACGCCATGGGAGACATCGGATGGATCTTAGCCTCAAAGGCAAAACTGCAATCATCACAGGTGCAAGTCACGGGCTGGGGTACGCTTGTGCAAAGGCGCTTGCTATGGAGGGCGTCAACGTTGCAATTTGTTCGCGCGATGCCAATAACATTCAAGCATCAGCAGCTGAAATCGCCTCAACCTGCAAAGTAAATGCAGTTGGCATCGAAGCCGACCTCACCGTCGAAACTGATCTCTCAAAAATCGTGGACAAGGCTCACCATGCGCTCGGCGACATTGATATTTTAGTTCTGAGCACGGGACATCCACCGACATTTCCGTTTTCAGTCGCAACCGACGAGCAATGGAAACGCGGTTTAGATCTCCTTCTCCGACCAGCGATTGTGTTGCCACGTTTGCTATTACCCTCGATGCAGAAGAAAAAGTTCGGTCGCATAATTTTTCTTGGATCGATTTTTGGACTGGAAGCAGAAACATCTTCAGTTATTCAAAGTACGTTGCGCACGGGACTGAACTCACTGTCGAAGTGCATCGCGACCGAAGTTGCGGCCGACGGCGTCACAGCCAACGTGATCTGCCCCGGCTACTTCGACACACCGCTGGTGCAGACACTTGCGCAGCAATATGCTGATTCGCAAAAAGTTCCGAGGGAAACTGTTTTAAAAGACTGGGCAGATTTTTCACCGATGAAGAAATTCGGCAAGCCCGAAGATCTCGGCGCCCTAGTGGCATTTCTCGCGTCGCCGCGCGGAGAATTTATCACAGGAACCACGGTCACCATAGACGGTGGCGCGGTTAAAAGATGGTGACGTTGTGGGAGGTGTGATTTATTGAATTTGCTTTCCATTTATCAACAAGCAAGGCTGAACTACATTTTCTAACTTGCTGTTCTATACTGAATAAACCACATATCCGGGAACAACCCGCGATCAGACCCCGTCCCCTCAAACCCGCAAAGATCAATGCAAACGCCCTGGAGGCGATATGAACTATCCGAAAATAACTGCTGCCGTACTAACCCTGGCAAGCATTGTGACTATGCCATTGTCTGCAAATGCCGAATCAGGCGCTTCATCTCAGGCTACGGTGAAGTCTACCGTCAAAACTACCAGTACCATCCAGACAAATAGTACCGACCGCGAAGCAACAAACCAACCAATTAAAAAAGACAAACTCATCCGGACACAAAAGCGAACTCCAGCAATGCTAATAGAGGTACCGAACGGTTCACTTCCGACAGGAGCCAACGCTACGCTGACTAAACAAAATGCGTCCGCGAACAAAAGCTCTGCAGTTTCCGTGAGTAGGCATTCGGTGAAAAGAAAACGAGGTATGTCACATGCAGCGATCAGACGTGGAGTATTGGATGCCGCGAGAAATCGCTGATTCGTTTGACCACTGACTTTACGCAGAAGTCGCGAATTTTACCGGACATTACGTATCGCTAAAAGTGAAGTCTCTAAACCTGTTCGTATCGTATCCATGATACCGTCTGCGGTGTCCGTGCAAAAGCGTGTATCAGAAATTGCGTTCCAATCGAGCCTTATGAATCAATCAAAGCAGTTAATTATTCTGCCTATAGCCCTGCTTCTAACGACAAGCGGCTTCGCATTGTCTAAGAATTCCGGAACAATCACTGGACACTTCAAATACAAACACGCTGAATGCACGGGTCAGAACCAATGGATCTATGTGAAAGGGAGAGAGCTACCGATCCGTTTTGACACGACTAAGTCTAATCAATCGGCTATCAAGGCTCTTTCAGCACTGCTGCCTGAGGTGCTCGGGCCAAATTCCAATGGCAAAATTACTCTGGTCGGCAGCTACGAAACTCGAAAAATCGCTTTACCATCAGGTCCGGGCAGGGGTGATCCCCCCGGCTCGTTCTATCACAACTTCATCCTCTCGGATTGGCGCATCGAGACGCCTTTCACCCGAATGGTTATAACGAACCCCGGCGAAATCCCACAGGAGTTTCGGGCTGTCCAACTCAATTCGCTTGGCGCTAATGAATTCAATAACTGCAAAGGGTTTGATCCTAAACGATTCTCAAGCGCTACGAAAACAAATACTCGACGCGGTCTGGCAGAATGAAGGGAATCAAAGATTTGGTCAATCTATAGTTTCCGCCTTCAACCTTGTTAATTTGCACGCCTCCACAAACTCTCTGACTCTATGAGCCCGCCACGGCGCTCTCGTTTGCAAAAACGCGTGAGAACGCTATACTGAGTCTTGACTTTCAGGTGACCCATGGCACGGATTCAAACAGGGGTGGGGGCGTGGTACTATATTTGGTGCCTGGTCTCTAGCGCTCTGGTTGCATCGACGACTCAAGCCAATGCCGCCAACGAACTCGCGATCGGACCAAAGGCTCGAGTCAGTTCCGTCGATATCACAATCGTTCCGCCTGAAGATTTCAATTTCAAAACGCGCATGCAACTCTCGCTGCTCAGATACAAGGCAGCCATGAGATATCCACAACTGCTCTGCAAGCAGTATGTCCCTGACTCTGCCACCTTCGGACAGATTGCAGATAAGAAGCCCTGGTGGGGAGTAATCGGGCTTGCATATTACGGCGCAGGAAACAACAGCATCAAAGGTGTATCCGTACAGTCCATGGATTTTCTAAATCCATATTTACTCGTCTCGGACAACACTGTTGGACCGCTGCCGAAAGACAAAGTTTCAGAACAGGATTTGTGGTCGACGAAATTGCCGATGCAGATGCAAGCGACAAACTTAAAATGGTATCCACAGGCCAAACGCGCAGAAGTAACCTACGAGCGCTCTCAGTACGAACAAGAGATGTCTACCAAGTTCAATTTTACACGGTTCAAACTAAGAGGCCAGACATCGTTGACGATGACAAACGCACGTGACCTCGGTTTCAACTACGTCTACATTCCGGCAAGCTGGGCGTCGAATGTCAAAATCGGAAGTGCGATGAAAACGGCGATGCCAATTCCGCACTTCATCCATTGTGGTGGCGGTTGCGGATATCCAGGCGGTTGCAACAATGTCAGTCCGGCAACTGATTGGACGGACAGATTCGAGATTGAAAAACTGCCTGCGAAGATTGGTTTCAGTTTTTGGATAGACGCACCGAAGACCGGTCGAGAACCGCCTGACATGACATTCATCGTCAACTACCGCTAGTGCAGCGCCAGCAAATTACGCTTAAAATAAACAGTTCGTACGCAGATTCAATGGATTGACGAGAATGAAAGATTGTTCAATCAATCGTTTCCGCCTTCAACCGAGTGGATTTACACGCCTCGACGAACACCCTGTAATCCTGTTCAGTCTGCTTCGCATAATCAACCGCATACTGCGAAATTGCTTCATCGAAAACATCGCTCTTACCAATGTATCCGCGCAAAACTGTAGCATCACCAGAACGCGCATGAGCGCGAGCAAGAATTTCTCCTACTAGCCCAGGAAACGTTTTGAATTCTTCCTTCGACCAGAGCGTCGTATTCACCCCAATTTTAACATCACGAAGTTGTCTCACAAAGAAGTGATAATGCGGCGGTCTGCGCGCGGTCGTCCAACCAAGGAAGGTGTCACTTGCAGCCTGCATGAGCTTCTGCCCCGCCACAATACGCTGTCCTTGATGCTCATATTTTGAAGCACCGGCGTATGGTGCCAAAACCGATTCCCGCGCTTCTTTCAACTGCAGAATCAGTGAATCCTTGGAAGAGGCCGACAATAAGATCACACCACACATGGTGCCAACACTTCCGACACCAACAACTTTCCTGGCGACGTCAATCAGTTGATATTTATTGAGCAAGACACGGCTATCTTCATTTAGAGAAGCGATGTAATCTGCGAATGCTTGCTGCTCCCGCTCCCCGGCGCCTACGCCTTCCATATGGCTAATCAGTGGTGGCATGTCCTTGAAGCGCAGTTTTCCCTGCGATATCTCTGTCATCTTTTCCGTCATCAATTCCGGCGACGATTTTGCAACCTCCTTCTGAAGGTCCGCTTTCTGCCTCCTTCGCGTGTCACCTTTGGCTGTTTCTAAGATTCTGTCAACTGTGATATGCGAGTACCAAACATCCAGAGCTGCCATGTTTGAAAATTCGGCCATGCGTTCGCGATATCCGCGCACCATCAGCCTTGCCGCTTCTTGTCCAAGTTCGGCAGAGAAACCATTACTTTTCGCAGCCAAAACCAGACTAGTCGCCAATCTTTTCACATCCCATTCCCAAGGTGCTGGAAGGGTCTCATCAAAGTCATTGATGTCGATGACGAGCTTGCGCTCAGGCGTAGCAAACACACCCATATTGTGGATGTGACAGTCGCCGCAAGCCTGAACGATGAAGCCTGAATTTGGCGTCTTCGACAGATCCATTGCCATGAGCGCAGCGCTACCGCGATAAAAGGTAAAAGGAGAAACAAGCATTCGTCCGTATCGAAGTGGTATCAGTTCAGGAATTCGCCCTTCGTTCGATTTCTCCAAAACGGCGATGATATCCCGCCCTTCTTTGGCAATTTTCAGTTTTGCATGTGACTCGAGCGATGTCTTTTCACGCGCCGCTCTGCCAATGTCTTTTCGCTCAGTCCGTGACGCTCCGTGCTTAATCGACTTCTCGAACTCAAACTCATTTTTAGAAGAAACTTTTCCGTTCGAATTCTTTTTTGACCGATTAGACTTTTTCATTTGGTTACCTTTATTAGCGCACTTGGCATCAAGCAAGTGGACGCCTCAAGATCGCGACCTGTTAAAGCCACGCCGCATTTGAATGTGATGTGACGTGCCGGCGACTCAAGTTAACGCATCATACACTCTTTGGCGACTAAACTTTTAATCGGAGAAAGCGGTTACTCGCGGTTTTGCTAAGCGAAGATTGACATGACATTACGATAGTGGTGGCACAATCAAGCGTCTACTTCGTTTCGTTTATGTCGAACATTAATCCAGGAAATTAATCCAAGTGCGGAGAAGACGCCACGCACCAGTGAAGGAACTGCCATCCGATGACGAAAAATGCGATCCGCGATTTCCGGATCACCCATTGACCAAGGTCCGTTCGCGATTGCGAAATGTGCTCGATACCTTGCGGTTTGACAGCGCACTCGAAAGAATTTAAAGCCGCATCATAGAAAACGATGCCTCCATCTTGTGAACAGGTCAAAATTATATGCCACTGCCCGTAATGGCAGAAAGTTGGTCCACCTGTTCACCGGTCGTTTTGCGTTTGTCAAAGCTGCCACTCGATTCCCATCCCAGCGGCTTCTGCTCGATTCTCTGTTCGAGCTGGGCGGCCGACTGAGAGAGCGATGCCAAGTACCCAGAGCGACAATATGCATATTTCTCTGGACAAGAGAGTGCCGGCTAGGTACATTGAATGGTCAGTACACTGAATGGGCAAATGACAGATATCCTGAGCACACGTCTGGTCCGCTGGAAGCAGAAGCTGATCGATCAGACGCTGCACAACCCATTGTTGAACTTCAAGCCCAGCAAACTTACGACGATTTCTGTTGTCGATGAGAAACCTTCTGAAGTATTTAACACTCTTCAGATTCAAGGAAGGTCGATGACGTTCAAACCGGCGGCTGAAGGACGGCCGGGTGCGAAGCGTTCGTCAGTTGAATTCTCACTTCATGACCAGAAGCCGTCAAATGCAGGGCACCTTGATCTTGAACTGCAAACTGGGTTGACTGCGGAAATACTAAATCTGCATCTTTTGCGAATTTTTCAGAAGTCCGCCAGTCTCTTCGAAGAGCAGGGATTTAGCAGCCTTTGCTTATCACTCGGCATGCTTGAGTGGTTTGACGCAAAGGACGGAGGCACTCTTTTAAAAGCACCTATGGTATTACTGCCGGTGCAGCTTGAACGAGAGACGGCAGGAAGTAAATTCACACTGAAAGCCACTCAAGACGATCCAGTATTGAATCCGGCAATAATGGAAAAGCTTCGGACCTCTCATCGCTTTCAGCTTCCTCCGCTTCCTGATAGTTTCGAAGATTTTCAACCCATGACTTATTTTGCCATGTTTCAGCAGGCAATTGAGCAACAGCAAAATTGGAGAGTGACAGAGGATATTTTCCTGTCTTTCTTCGCATTTCAAAAATTTGTTATGTACAGAGATCTGGAAATTGCCGAGGATATTTACGCGCAGCACGAGATTGTTCAAGCGCTTGCCACGGGAAAAGCTGAAAAGTTTGCAGGCGTTGATTCTGACGACGACGAACACCTGGATCAAGTGCTTAAACCGGAAACCACTTTTCAGGTTCTCGATGCGGATTCATCGCAACAGCAAGCTATCGTAGCAGTGAGGAGTGGTAAGAATTTAGTTATCGAGGGACCGCCCGGAACAGGGAAGTCTCAAACAATCACAAATATTATCGCGGAAGTTCTGGCCGACGGAAAGACTGTCTTATTTGTCAGCGAAAAGATTGCCGCGCTCGAAGTGGTCTACAATCGGCTGGAATCTGCGGGTCTAAAAGATTTTTGCCTGGAACTGCATAGTAAGGGCACCAGCAAAAAATCAGTCTATCAAGAACTTCAACGAGCCCTGGACAACTGCCGTCCTCACGATCACGCAGAAGACGGAGATCTCACTCGTCTTTCGCTCCTCCGTTCCTTCTTAAATGATTATGCTCAAGCATTGCATCATCCGTTTGGCATATTGAATATCACACCATTTAAGGCAATCGGAGAGATAAGCCTGCTGGAGAATGCTCCGGTCGTAAATGTCGTCTTCGACGAGATTTCGAACTGTCAAATGGAGACATTTCTGGAAAGTTGTCGATCTCTCAAGCATCATGCCAAACTTGTCTCAGAGATCGGTCCAATTGATACTCACCCCTGGCGCGGCTCAGAGCTGACAAAGTTGTCGGCGGAAGAGCAAGATCAGCTCTATGAGCTGATCAACAACGCCGACTCGCTTTTGAATAAACTTCAAATCAAAAGCGAAAAACTTGCTGTAGAACTAGGCGCGGTTTGCCCAAGTACATTTGCGCAACTTGAAATCCTTTGTGAAATCGGCACATCACTGGTTCGTTCACCGGGCACGAGCGAAGGTCTTTTGTTAAACGCGAGCTGGAATTCAATTAGTCCAGAAGTTGCTACTCTGATCGATCGTGGTGAACATTACACAGGCACACTCTCCGCTGTGACTCGTTGTTTTCGCGAAGAATTTCTAGAGTTGGACTTCGAACCGTGCTTCATCTCTCATAAAGAAAAGGTCGCGAAATGGTATCGCCACCTCATGGTGAGTTACTGGAAGGAACGCGTCTTTTTCCAAAAACGATACGACCAGAATTATAAACCCAACTCACTGGAGCAATTGCTTTCAGACCTGGAAATCGCGTTGCAATGCCGCCAATCCATGCTCCACGTGATCCAGCAAAATCGGCTCGGACACGACCTTTTCGGAGACAAGTGGAAGGGACCTCAAAGTAGTTGGGATGAGTTACGTGAATTTGCAAACTGGATTGTAACTGTCCGCCGGTTTATCCTGGAAGATGCTCTCAAACCTCAGGGCATCGCGTTAGCCGCAAGTGGAACAAAGCAAAAAGATTCGGTCGAAAAGAGCGTACTGGAAATTCGCGATCTGACAGACAGTCTGCGTGTAAATCTCAGCGAAATTTGCGACCGAGCAAAATTTGAGATCGGACGCGACAACATCGTCGGGCCGAATGCCAATCTCATTGATCTGGCTCAACGACTTGAAAGCATGAATCACGGCATTCGCAGAATACACGAGTGGATTGCGTACAATCTGTCAGTTCAAGTCTGCAAGACTAGTTTCGCTGGTTCATTTTTTGATAGATTCAACGAACAAAACCTGGATGTTTGTCAACTTGAATCATCATTCAGAAGATCTTTCTTGAGAAGATGGCTGGACATGGCGTTCGACGAGCGGCCAATTTTGGCACGGTTTCAACCGATTAGACACGAGGAGTTCATAACAGAATTCCGGCGGCTGGATAGTCGTTCGCTGGAATTGGCTAAGCAGCGTCTTCGTCATAATGTTAGTCAGAGAAGAGATCAATTACTTAAAACAAAAAGCTTCGAGGACGAGCTTCGGATACTACAGCGGCAGATGCGCACGCGCAGCAAACTCCCGCTTAGAAAATTATTCAGGCAAGTTCCATCGGTCATCAGAGCAATCAAACCATGTTTCATGATGAGCCCAATCTCGGCAGCCCAATTTTTAAATCCGTCGAGCACACCCTTTGATGTCGTGATTTTCGACGAGGCCAGCCAGATTACAGTAGAAGACGCACTCGGCGCTATCGTTCGTGGTCGGCAATTGATCGTCGTCGGAGATCCCAAACAACTGCCTCCGACCGATTTCTTTGTAGGTCAAGCGATTGACGAAGTGTCATCCGATGAAAATGAAGAACTTCAAATTGCGGATTTGGAAAGTGTTTTAGATGAATGTATTGCCGCCGCTTTTCCGATCCGAAAGCTGAAGTGGCACTATAGAAGTCGGCATGAATCACTGATCGCGTTTTCGAATAAAAAATTCTACGACAGTGAACTACTCACTTTTCCTGGTCCAGACACCGGTGTCGCAGAACGAGGTCTAACATTCGAATTCGTGGCAGGAACCTACGAGGGCGCCGGCGTAAATCCAAAAGAGGCAGCCGCGATTGCTGATGCAGTTTGCCACCATGCAAGAAGAACTCCGCATCTGTCACTCGGTGTGGGTACTTTTAACGTAAAACAGATGATTCTCATCAAAGACGAAATCGATCGCCGCCGCCGCGAGGATCCATCGCTAGAATTCTTTTTTGCAAAGAAAGGCGAGGGCGAGTTCTTCGTCAAAAACCTGGAGACAATCCAGGGCGACGATCGAGATGTCATCTTCCTGAGCGTCACTTACGGACCTGGAGCTGATGGCAAGGTTCGATACAACTTTGGCCCGATAAACGGGCAAAATGGATGGAGAAGACTTAACGTCATATTGACTCGGTCGAAGCTCCGTATGCGAGTATTCTCATCAATGCGTGCAGAAGACATCGATCTGGCACGTGCCACCAATGACGGTGCAAAGTATCTACGAGACTTCTTATATTATGCCGAGAGGGAGACTTCGATTGCACTGGAATGCGACCAGAAGATCCTTACCCCGACCCCGTTTGAGCAAGCAGTCTACGACGAATTGACAAAGAAGGGCTTGCGCCTGATACCGAAGGTAGGGCAAGCCGGATACAAGGTCGATTTTGGAGTCTTGGATGAAGATTTTCCGGGGCGATTCGTGGTTGGTATCGAATGCGATGGCGCAACTTATCAGAGCGCTGCCACGGCCCGTGACAGAGATCGACTGCGCCAGCAAGTGCTAGAAGGTCTTGGATGGCACCTTATTAGAATTTGGTCGACTGATTGGTTCCACAATCGAGATACTCAGATTGCGCGAGTCGTTGAGTTTGTCAGCAAGGCAAAAGAATCACTACAGGATTCATTGAATCAAGAGCCCGAACCCATCATCGATTTCACTCCCTTAAAGGAAGAATCGCGGCCACAAGCTAACGAAGGCAAAACAGCAACGATCGATCAATCAGCAACCGGAACTGCAACAGTCGATCATTCAACAGCCGCCACTGCAACGATCGATCAACCAGCAGCCGCAACTGAAAACATGGATCCATATTCAATAACCCCTGTCGAAATAATGGGTGATGCCCAGGCTTTCAATGAGGAAACAGATCAGCGCATCGAATCAATTGTTCAAAGAGTACTGGATCACGAGGCTCCCATTCATGTTGATGAATTGAAAAAGCGAGTTGCTGCTCATTGGCAAATCTCACGCATCGGCAACAGAATTAGCGCACGCCTTGACGCCATCATCATATCTTTACTGAAAGCCAAACTAGCTTTCTGCAGAGGCGAATTTATCTGGAGAGAAGAGCCAAACGCAATCGCCCCAAGGTGCCGCCGAAGCGTCGAAGGCTATTCATTTTCGACAGAAACCATACCACCAGAAGAGCTCGACCAATGTATTTCAATGATTCTCCGTGATAAAAAAGGACGCACCAAAGAAGAAATCATCACAGACGTAACTCGGTCTATGGGCTTCAGAAGAGCCGGACAGAAATTGTCTGACAGTATTTCCCAAAGGATACAACGAATGATGGACCAGTCGCTGCTCGAACCTTGTAGCGCAGGATTGCGACTTCCAATCAATCGGTGAACCTCTCCGCACCGGCTATATCACCTGCCGATGTTGCACCGAATGGTGGCATCTTGTTGAAACACTTTCTTCGCAAGGTGTGAGTGGTAACGTTCCGGTTAGATTGGTTTTCTACAATTAAGATTCGACGATCTAATTTCAAAACTTTGGTCTTTTTACTAACTCAACCAATTCTGCCGCTGGCTCACTCCCAACGGAAAGTTTATCTTGCGAGATTACTATTATGGCAGCCGATAGTCCCCAACAGAGCAGCGCTCCGCGTCGCCCGCCGGTCGAAGCCGGTGACACTTCTCGTGAGACGAAGTCGACTGATAGCGGTGAGAGCAGGCTAGGTTTGTTAGCCACGACGACTCCTCAACAATCCCTCGATACGTTTCGGCAACTCCAGCAAATGGACCAGGCGACGCCGATGCCATCAGACTTTGGCCATTTTGCTCTGAGTGGTGTGAAGAACGCTAGTTCGAATCTAACAGCTTTCGTTGGCAGTCCGTTCGGCGCTCGCGATCGTTACCCGGGTGCGGCTGGTAGCACTCCGGTAGAGAATGCCTTCAGCGATCCGCGGGACGATCGGGCTCGCGCTGGTCGCGACAAATCTCCTCCAAAAACTGCGAAAGAACGCTACGAGGCCAACGATCCTGTCGAACCACAACTGCCAGGCACGGTGCGCACGGATCGAACCAGAGTTCATGGAACAGGTAGTCGTGTCGACACCGGTGTTGAAATCCGATACGGTGAGAGCGGGAAGCCACACTTCGTGCGTGACCAAGAAGGAGAGTGGGCTTCAAAAGATGGCGGTAAAACATGGAAAACGGATGAACCGAAGTTCGCGATTCGTCGTGGCGATGTCTCAATTGATAGTAAAGGAAATTATTCGTTTGAGAACACTGATTATGGGCTGAAGTCGACGTATTCGCCCGATGGTACATCCAGGAGAAGCATCACCACATCTGGTGGCGATACTTATTCAGTCTCTCGGGACAAGAAGGGAGTACCGACAGAATTTAGCGATAAGAGCGGAGATTGGACGTCCACCAACGGTAGACATTGGACCAATTCAAAAACGAATGATACAAAAACTGGAAACGTGTCACTCAGTGAACACGGTGAATTTCGATTTAGGCCTGAGGGCAAGGGCGATCAGATGGTAGCTCAATCGCTCCAGCTCGAGCGCATCAATCAAATGAAAGAGCAGCTCACTCAAAAATACGGAGTGACTTTTGCGAAACCTGGCGAAGTCGAGAGCCGTCCTGAGACCAGAGATGGTGGCATGGGACCGGGAGGCATGGGACCTCAAGGACCACGCTCAGCGGATCCGGTTCAACGTGCTGGTGTGGCGACTGAAGCTGAACTGAAAACGCTTGGCATAGGTTTAGAAAAGACCAGTCACGAAAATTACAAGGGCATGAAGGTTTGGTTCATGCAGCGTGGTGACTATAACCCAGGTGAAATGGCGGTCTACAAACCAAACGAAAGTGGATCTAAAGGACAAGGGCATCAACATAGTGGTGGCTGTTGCGGACGCGGTGTCGAGCGCAAGAACAATGGAGATCTAGTCGTTAACGCGCCTGCTCGGCAGGATACAAGCGGATTTGATACGTTCGAGCGCACCAGTCTTCACGAGCTGGCACACCACGAGCAGATGACTAGTCTCGGGAAGATGAAGGGCGAGATGGTTGGTCCAGGCAGTTCGCCCGAGTCACGAAAGCTGGCCGATGAGATGGGTTGGGAGTGGAGTACCAGGTCGAAGCAGCCAGTGTTCCGAGACAAAGATGGCGGACGCTGGGCTCGTGTGGAGCGTCCAGATGGACCACCATACTGGAAGCACGACAGCGGCACCCAACCCAAGGACAAGAAAGCGCGCCTCGATGATTTCGAGATGCGAGAACGTGCCGAAGTTAAGCCCATAACTGCGTATTACACCATCCCGCATGAATCGCACGCAGAGTCGCTGGCGCAATTCAGGGTTGGAGTAAGTGACCAATTTAAAGGCGGTCGCAGAGGCTTAGCGCAAGAGTCTCCGAAGCTTTACGAGACTACCAAACGCTATGACCAGGGCGTTATAGACAAGAAGTTTGGCATCAATTCGAACGGTGAATCTAAGATAATTCGTGCCATCGATGGCACCCTGGTGGAAAATACACCGGAAGCGAGAAGAACTGTAGAAGAGCGCGAAAAGGCATGGCGCAGGCGCGGTCATGTTTAACAGCAGGCGTTTTTAGAACAAATATGATTGCGCGCAGCGTAAACTCTCCAAGCAGATAGATATCGCACCGTAGATGGTGGCATCAACAGTCCTAACTTCCTTTCCGCAGCCACGATCGCAGCACGCACTGACCACTACTTCCCGCGTCACTCAAACAGCCGTAAGCCTGATGAAATCTAGCCTTGACACTTAATTCAAGCAATATTTCCCGGCACCACCCTGCGAAAAATATGCTATTTGACAACAACCAGAGAAGTTGTTCGCTCAACTTCAAAGGTAACCCTTCAGTGTCGATTGTTAGGGTGGGTCTTAGAGACTCGTGCTCGCCTTCAGCGACCCCGGAAATAAGGGTCGGAATTTCTTGGAGATTTTTTACCATGGTGATTCTCCCCAAAAAGCGAAATGTATTACCTCGCTATTGTCTCGGCGAGCTGCTTTTAGAATCAGGCGTCATCACGCGAGCCGTTCTCAACAATACCGTAGCCACTGCCCAAAAGACACAGTCGAAGCTTGGTCGCGTAATGGTTATGTCCGGTCATCTCTCTGAACTTGATGTTGAATGCGCGCTGAAAGTTCAGAAATCGATCCGAGACGGTTCCTTATATATGAATTTAGCCAAGGAATTACTGCAATTCGCTCACTCACACCAAGTTTCGTTGAACGAAGCGTATCAGTACGAGAATGTCAGAAGACAATGGGGTTTCGTCAGTCGACTCGGCAAGCTGGTTTTGGGCGCCGGCATCGTGGCTGAGGTTGAACTGAGTAAAGCAATGCACTACTCGTTGCAGACCAGTTATCCGCTTGGGCAGTCGCTCGTCCATCTAGAATTGATCTCTGATACCACTCTGATCACATGCCTGAATCTACAGGTGCTCGTACGCGACGGTCATCTTTCGTTTCTCGATTCGGTAAGAGCATTGAGACACATTGTACTCGAGGGAGAAACATTTGAATCATTGCTCTTCGCGCTCAATCTTCGAGAAAACGAGCAGCAATCGGTACCAAAGCTCGGTGAACTTCTGGTCGCTGCAAAACTATTAAGCCAAAACGACAGCATTATAGTTACTGAATTGGGTATTGAAAAAAATGTTCAATTCGGTGATTTGCTTCTTTCCTACGGACTTGTTTCCGAAACTGAAATTGATGCGGCTGTTCAACTGCAAAACATGTTTGCCAATTGCTCGTTCACAATGGAGAGAGCCAGTCGCCTTCTCAAAATTGTTCACACTAAAAAGACTCCGCTCGCACAAATACTTACCGATTTCAATGCAATCAACCAGGCGGTCAATCTCCTACAAGCAACCCATCTTTTCGGCGATCAAACTTCTGAATCACCAGAGGTCTGCGATCTGGAAATCGCCGTTGCGGAGATGCTATTGCTCGATCAAGCAGGGCAAGTAGAGAATGTGCGCAAGGCTGTTGCAACCATTTGTCAGCTTCAGAAAGTAGTGACCACTTACGAAGAATCTCAACAACTGATCTGCCAGAAGACAGAACAAGAGAAGGACAAAGTGGCTTCGAAATCTCCAACATTGAACCGGCTGCCGGCAATCACTAACGAACCACCGCTTCTCTCAGTCACTTACAGAACATTGGATCAACTAAATCCAGAAGATACCGCACCTGAGTTATTAGCTGAAGCATACGAAACGCCCGCGTACGTTGATTATGAAGTTACTCAATCGGAAGATTACAGTTCAGACTCTGAGTTAGAAACTGGTTCTTACGAATCATCAGCGGATCTAATTTCTGAAGAACATTACGATTACGCGCAGCTGGAAACTGAAACCGAAGTAGGCGAAGAAGTCGTTCAAATTGAAAACGTGATCGATTATGTTGACTCGATCGATGATGTCCAATCAGATGAAGTGGCTCTGGAAGAACAAGAAGAAGAAAAAGAAGCAGTTGTTTCAGACACAGCTGGTGACGACGATGACGTTTGCAGATACGTCAAAAACGAGCGAGCCACTGAAGAGAGCATGCCACGCACGGATTCTCAAAACGACGAAATAAACGCAGAAGACATGCAAGATGAAGATAGCAGCAATGCCAACGAAAAAGAAAAAGTGGGCGGTTGTTCCGCCTGGTACTAAATACCGCAAAGCCTGGACACGATGACGTAGCCGCCCCGTGCAGTTGAGCCCGCCTGCATTACATATGCCTTTCGTGGGTATAAGCACGGCATGCAGGAACACTTAAAGGATGAACAGGTTACCCTCAGAACCTCTGTGGAGCTAAAGGAAGCAACTCCACAAAACGCGGCTGAGCAATTTCCGCTGGTTGCTCCGAATTATGAGATCGTAGAGCTGATTGGTCACGGTGGCATGGGCACCGTTTACAAAGCTATCAACGCCAGCACCGGATCCACCGTCGCGATCAAAGTTTTCAATGCAACTGTTTCAAAGGACAAAGCGACCTTGAAGAGGTTTGAGCAGGAAGCCAACGCTCTTGCCAGTCTCGATGATCCCGAGCTGTTAATCATTCACGAATCAGGAATGTCTCCAGACGGTGCACCGTATTTGGTGATGGAGTATATCGAAGGTGACAATCTTGCTGAGATTCTAAACAATGGCAAGACTGACCGCATAAGGGCGTTCCCGCTTTTTACTCTACATCTGATGCTTAGCGCTTCCGCATGATCGCAGATTTTTGGCGAGCGAAACGTATCAAAATGGCCGGCAGCGACTGTCCGCTTGACAAAAGCCGGTCGAGAGCTGAACGTGCAAAGTCCGATTACGCCTTCGACGGAACGGGAAGTCTGGTGCTTATGTAGCGTTCACAAATCGCTCTTTCCGTTGCTCATGATCCGCGCAACTTCTCTATTGTAAGGTGTATCATATCGCCGCAGATGCTGACAGAATATGCTTAACGGAAGGATCAAACCAGTGACGAATGACGAGCCAAAATCTCCAACAACAGACTTGGATGTCCCAAATGGAATTTTGGCGCGGTTGATTTTGCGATTGCACCTCGCACGAACTCAAAACCAGGCAGTGGTGCATAGCACCTTATTGTTCATCGGATTGGCGTTTGTTCCTCTTATGGTTTTATCGTTAGCCACTGGAATTGAACTGAACGGATCGATCACCATGCCGCTACGTTCAGACCACGTTACAATGTCACGCTATCTTTTAGCCGCGCCGATCTTAATGCTTTCTGAGTTATTAACCAGGAAGTGGTTAACCAAAGCAACGGCACGCTTTCGAGACATAGTCGAAGAGAGCGACGTCGATCGATACAATCAAATGTCCTCTAGCTGTTTTCGTCTTCGAGATTCAATCTACATTGATTTTATTATCCTTGCGATAGCGTTTACATCATCAATTTGTGGCACGAGTATTGTTCTAGCGATTGAACCTTCAAGCTGGCAGGCACGCATGCATGAAGGAAGTACAGCACTGTCGATACCTGGTTATTGGAACACTTTCCTGAGCCAACCGTTGTTTCGCTTTGTCGTCTTGAGTTGGTTCGTCGATTACCTTGTCTGGACCTACTTCCTCTTCCGCGTATCACGTCTTCCTCTTCGAATTATTGCTTCTCATGCAGATGGTGTCGGAGGCTTGAGTTTCGTCAGCGCAACACAGTCACAATTTGCTGTTACTGCTTTCGCGCTGTCGTGCGCGATCTGCAGCGTGGTAGCACAGACGGTGCAGCACAGTCACGTAAAGCTTCAGTCCTTTACCCATCTCGGAATCGTTTTTCTGGCAGTGATATTGATTTTATTCGTCGGACCATTGCTGGTGTTCACTCCGAGACTGGCGCAAACGAGATTGCACGGCATTTATATGTACGGCGCGTTATGTCACGAACTGAGTCGAACGTTCGCTTCCAAATGGATTCCTGTCCGCGAAAAGAAATCCGAGTCAGAACCGATTCTCGGCAGCGGAGATCCTTCGACACTAGCTGATATGAACAGTAATTTTCAAACTGTCCAGAAAATGAAACCCGTGCTTTTCGATCGCCAATTTGTCACCGGCTTTGTCGTGGCGACCTGCCTACCGGCACTCCCTCTGGTGGCATCGGTAATACCACTCAAAGATCTCTGCATGCAACTTCTAAAGTCTCTGATGTAACTGAGTTCAGACTACCACGCGTACATTTCAGCGTCTTCTCGCAGGTGAAGATCGGGACCATCACTAACGTTAGCGGATTCATAGATCTTCTCGACTTCGATCACGATCGCGGTGCCAGGACAAACTTCAAGTTCAAATCGTCCGGTAGATTCTGCCTCCTCGATGCTCCAATTGCCGTTTGCATCCTTTCGATGGATTTCTAAGTGCTGTCGGGCTTGCTGAACAATCACATATGCTTTGAGAGAAGGAATCCGTTTGTAGGCTACCAGCTTTTCCCTTCGATCAATTGAAACTGTGGAACGTGAGAGAACCTCGAATATAATGGCCGGTGAGCTGGTGAAGGTACGGTCCTTATCGTAGTCCCCACAGTCAACCATCGCATCGGGGTAATAAAAGCTGTTGCTTGCGTCGACTCTCAAAAGCAGCTCGCTGCCATGAACTCTGCAGCCGCTACCGTCGAGTTTTGATTTCAGAATGAACGTAATGTTTGTCGATATCAGGCTGTGCGCTTGTGTGCCTCCAGCCATTGCAAAGACTTCGCCATTGACGTACTCATGTTTCGAAGTCGACGAACTCTCGAAAGCTAAGAATTCTTCTGCACTGACATGTTTGCTCGGCTTTTGCATCTTTGCGGCTCATGATAATGTGACTTCTGACATTATAACCACTTCAAAATTGCGTCCATATTGACGAGTTGTATTCTAATTTGTCTGCATAGGCATTGATAAAGCCTGAAAGCGAAACTTGCAATTTGCCTCCGCACACCGATGATGATTTGAAAGACTGTGCTATTTGCTACTTATGAGAAAAGAAACAGAAAAATTGATCGACTATTGGTTTCGTACGCGGAAAGGCAAAATCGTGGTCGGACAGAAACCGAATCCACCGCTAGTCGCATGGTTCTGCGCGAAGGCGGTGGAGCGATCATTGCCGCGAGGAAAGTGGCGTGACGGGGCAGCCATCACCGCAGATGGTGCACTTTTTTACTGGGCATCACTTGAGCTTTTTGACGGTGTAAATCGTTTTCGAAAGGCCCTGGGCATGTCCGTCTTATTTGGAATGGCTGCATCTAAAGTATGGAACCATCGAAACAGAGGCAGCAAAGCAGACTCCTGCAAGCATTCGTGACATCGTGAACGGTTAATGAGTATTACTCATGCCCAAAAAATAGAATGAAACCATGAATAGAATCAGCACAAACACCGCCGCCATCAAGACTCCAGCCTTTGGCTTCCTTTCGACTAGTCTGTAGGCAAAGGGCGACTTTGACTGGCCTTGTCCCGAGTTTAGTTGAAAAGTTTGGTGATCCCCTCCAGGACTAGCCTGGTATGGTTTCGGTTGCAACACCAGAACCCAATTCAAGAGGA
>JADYXR010000091.1 GCA_021772095.1 Candidatus Obscuribacter sp.
AATACAGATTCAGACATTTAAGATCTAGTGACATTCAGCGACAGTCAAGCGGCAAATCTGTCTGACGCCAAGCGGCAAAAACCATTGTCGCTGATCACGGCGGGAATAAAACCAGAACCCAACCGGTATCAGCTAAGAGAAACTATCGTAGGGAAATTTGTCGATGCACAGAAGTCAATACGCGGCCGCAGCTAGCCTAATTTGCGTTATTCTTTTGAGTTCATGCTCCAGCACTGATGCGGCGCAGACTCAACAGGTTTTGGAGAAAGAGAAAATGGCTGAAAAGATAAGCGATGCGTCTCCGGAAGAGTTGAAGAAGAAGCTTACACCCTTGCAGTATCATGTTACTCGAGAAAAGGGCACAGAGCGCGCTTTCACCGGCGAGTATTGGGACAATCATGCGCCCGGAGAGTATAAATGCATAAACTGCGGGCAGCCGCTTTTTGTTTCGGACAATAAATTCGATTCCGGAACTGGATGGCCGAGCTTCGATCGCCCGGTGGACAAAGGCAATGTTACTGTAGCTTCGGATGAAACTCATGGAATGCAACGTGACGAAGTAGTCTGCTCTAAGTGCGAAGCGCACCTCGGACACGTTTTCGATGATGGTCCCAAAACGACTGGCAAGCGCTTTTGCATCAATTCTGCTTCACTGGCTTTTGACAAGAAAGACGGATCAATTGCCAACTCAAGCGCTAAACCGCACTCAGAAGAGGCTGTCGACCCACCGTTTTATACCGTTGCAGACGACGATAAAATGCGAGCAAGCGGAAAGGATGTCGCATATTTTGCAGCTGGGTGCTTCTGGGGAGTTGAAGATATACTGAAGGGCACTGGTGGCGTACTCAGTACCACTGTGGGTTATACAGGCGGGAAGACAGAAAATCCTACGTATTCACAGGTCTGCGGTCATGGCACCGGGCACGCCGAAGCCGTGCGAGTCGTGTTCGATCCGAAGGTGATTGAGTACAACGCCCTGGTTACGGACTTCCTGAAATTGCACGATCCGACTACTGTCAATAGGCAAGGTCCGGATATCGGCGATCAATATCGATCGGCAATTTTCTTTTCAAATCCAAAGGAAAAAGCAGCGGCAGAGAAAGCAATCGCCGACTACGAAACTGCTGGCAAAGCCAATGGAAAAATCGTGACAACGCTGGAACAACTCAGTAAGTTTTATTCCGCAGAAGACTATCACCAGGATTACTTCACAAAGCATGGCAATACGGGCTGCCATATACCATCAAAATAGAATGTGCATTGGCTCCAAACGAACATGAATATCTGGCGAAGAACAAATTCGAAAAAGGATAAAGTTGGTCTCTGGGTCAACAAATATTCCAGCGAGTTCTACAAGTATGCGCGCGTTCGTCTAAACAGTCATGAAGACTCAGAAGACGTGGTTCAGCAGACGTTCATGAAAGCGTTCAGATCGATCGATTCGTTTAAGCAAGAAATGAATGAGCGTTCATGGCTCTATTCAATTCTTCTGAATACGATTCGGGATCGGATTAGCAACATGCAGGGAAGACCGCCGTTGCTAACTCTTGATGGAGACGACGGCATCGCCGACAGTATCATAGATGAGCATTCTGGTCCTGATGAATTGGTTTCGCAAAAGCTAACTCTCGATCAACTATCCGGTGCGATTGCTTCGTTGCCTGAGCAATTCGCAACACCATTTGTAATGCGTGAGGTCAGCGATATGAAATATCAAGAGATCGCAGATCTTCTAGGTATACCTATTGGCACGGTCATGTCTCGTCTCTATCGAGCCAGGAGGGCACTAGCCGAAATTTTGACTTCGCAAGTAAGTCTCCATATCCCGCCAAGTAAGAACCCACCAAAAGGGGATCAAGCCAATGAAATGTGATGAGGCGCGAGCGCTCAGTACGCCTGCGCTCGATAATGAGTTAACGGTAGAGCAAACGGCTCTGTTTAACAGCCATATCGATGTCTGCGAAAGTTGTTCTACCGCCTGGGTTGGCGCCTTGCATATTCGCTCCGGCGTGAAGGATATTCTGAAATCGTTTCCCGCGACCAATGATCTGGAATCGAAGATCAAACATAACCTGACTCTGATCGAAAGAGAAAGTACTCCGATTTGGAAAAACCAGTGGCTTCTTGCAGCAGCGTGTATTTTGCCGATGATACTGGTCGTTGCATTTTTGAATTTTTCTTCGGATAAAAAACTGACGGAGCAAAACGAATCTGTCTCAATGGACCAGACACAGGTATTCATCAATAACTCTGCGTTGACCATAAACGATTTGATCAGCAAAACCTCACATAGCAGCGAGACGCCCCAAGCCGATGAAGTGGACGGACGATTCGCATCACGTTCAATCACGCTCGATCAAAAATCTGATATTGGCTTTCCATTGATCGATACAAAAATGGTGGCATACGAGTTGGGTGGTGCCGAAATTCTGCAGACAAACGACAAGAAAATCGTTCGCATGTGTTTTAAAACAAAAGACAGTGACCTCTGCATCGACTGTTACCAGGCTCCAACCGGAGTGATAGCGCTTTACCAGGATACTGCACACACGCCGGCCGACAAGGTGCTATCTACATCCCGCATTGGCAATGTCAACCTCGTGATGTTTTCCAAGCGGGGAATTGACGTGGTCTATGCCAGCGCACTTCCGCAGAGTCAATTACTAAAGTTGGTGCGGTCTAATGTCTAGATGCGCTGCTGACGCCCTATCTCCAGCTCTGTTCTTGAGTTTGTTAGTCTTGTTTTGTCTATCATTCACACTGGCAATTAAAGCTTTGGTCGGTGCGTGAGCAGAGTTTAAATCTTCGGCACGGTAATCCATTTTCCATCTATTAGATCTTCTGTGTGTATGTTTCCCAACACAAAATCTATTTCTTCTCGATCTAATGGATCAGTCAAACCCGCAGGCCTTGTCCCGAGTTTAGTTGAAAAGTTTGGTGATCCCCTCCAGGACTAGCCTGGTATGGTTTCGGTTGCAACACCAGAACCCAATTCAAGAGGA
>JADYXR010000092.1 GCA_021772095.1 Candidatus Obscuribacter sp.
CTGCTGCTAACGCTGCACCTTCCTTTCTTTCTGCAAATGCACATGCTTCAAGCCAGCAGACCTCGCCGTATTTCCGCGCTTTTAGTGCGCCGTTAACAACCTCCAAACGTGTCCTGGAATTGACCCAAAGACACTCATGCTAGTCGATCAGATTCTAGAGGATATCGCGACGGGCTTCGGACCGTAACTTCTGAGGTCTATCCAAACATAAAATCGTGCTGCAGCCTGAGGATCCTCAGGCTGCAGCATTTCTCGGATGCAGATCGTTCCACCATTCACTGAAAATTTGATATCTCTGCTACGTTCACAAGAATCCGAATATTGAACGCTTGCTGGTTTTATGCATGTCGCGCATCTTAGTGTTCTATCGCGGCTTTACGCGTCTAGAAATTGGTATAATTAAGAGCAGTACACTGAGGCGCGCACTATGCTAGAAAACTTTTCAAAAACAGCACTATCTGTCATTATTATGGCTCGCTTAGAAGCCATACAGTCTCGACACAACATAATTGGAACTGAAATGATTTTGCTTGGGTTAATTACCGAAAACAAAAACACTGCCGCTCAAGTCCTTAAGACCTTCGGTTTAGATCGCGAAATCCTTCGAGTCGAAGTACGGAACATCAAGGGCATTGGAGACAAAGTGTCAGAGTTTGCCGTTCCAATCATTCCTTACACTGATACGGCGAAAAAAGTTATCAAAAATGCTCAAAAGCAATCGCTCTACTTTGGAAAAGACTACGTGATGGCTGAACATCTTTTATTAGGGATAGTTGATGAAGGTTTGGAGCAAATTCACTCCGGAGCTGCGTTGAGTGGTGCGGTAGCAGTACTAGACTCACTCGAGATAGATCTCGTTACGCTGAAGACAAAAATTCTAGACCTCGTGTCCGTCGGTCCCGTTGGCAATTATGAAAACCCTTATGACGATCCGGAGCGTCGCCCCTCCAAAGACTTACTCAATCGAGAGGACCGTGAGCTAATTGTAGAAATTTGCCGTAAGCTAACTTCGGAAAGGGTATGACCGGCTACTGTGAGTAGTCATGTTATGACTCACGGTTTGAGTTTGCAACTATTCAAGGATCGCTGTCTCGCCGCAAACTGCATATCCCAGTTCGTCTGCGACGACCAGCTTCACGGCGTTGTCCTGAAATTCTTGTGAGTATTCCGATTTTCCCCCATGATTTCCTAAAGCCGCATGTTTTTTTTTGAGAGACCAAGATAGCCGAAAATGATTGTTTTAGGCTCTGTTTTACCTTGACCAGTCGAACCCAATTGGGATTCAGTAAGTTTTTCACCGTGCGCCAAAGATGATTTTCGGCAATCTCGTCAAGTGGGAGGAAGTTTTTCAGCCTCAAATTTCCCCTCAGAGGCTTTTGAAATGATTTTGGAGAGTTGACTATTGTTCTGAGTCGTTAGCCGCCGTGTAGGAGCTGCTGGCTGCTTGTCGTCGAACAAATTGGCAGATGAGCGGCGAGGAATTTCTTTAATCCTTCCCAAAACCTTTAAACCGGCTCGGATCGAGTTTGGTGTAAATGACCGTGTGCTGAATATTCTTGTGCCCCAAGTACGCCTGAATGGCGCGCGTATCCACGCCGCGGCCGGCAAGCTGGTAGCCCTTTGAGTGGCGCAGCATGTGCGGGTGAATTGAGAATGGCAGTCTAGCTTCGACGCCAGCCCGGGCGATGATCGTGTGGATTGTGCGGCTTGCGAGCGGCCCCTGGCGCTCAGTGATAAAGACAAACTCCGAGTCCGGATAGTCGCGCGCGAGCTTTCGCAGAGAGCGGATCTCGTCGCCTTCCAGGTAATGCACCGAGGGGTCGCCGTTTTTCAGGCGATTAACATGCAGCCGGCCGCGAACCAGGTCGATTTGCTCCCATTTTAGATCGGCTACTTCTGAGACTCTTAGTGCGTGCCGATACATAAGAGTAATGAGCAGCCAGTCACGAAAGCCATGTCGTCCAAGCGATTTCGCGGCATTTTTAACTTTTTCAATTTCCTTCGCGGATAAGTATTCGCGTTTGCGGACGTCGAGATTTTTGGGCTTTGTCGGCGGCAGATTTTGCTTTTTTTTCTTCAACTTTGCCGAAAAGGTGGCGCGAGACGTTTTCTTTTTCATTGAAAAACCGGGACTCCGAGTAACTTGGACAATTACATTTTTAGCATACTTAGCCTAAAAGACAGCTTTTTTAGGCAGTGTTGCGAATGCGTTAGTAAGCTGGTCAATGGAGAACCCCTTAGATAGTGAATTGTGACATTCAATTGCACTAAGTTAAAAAACACTACTTGAGAAAATCTTGGGAAGAAAATCGGAATACTCACAAGAATTTCAGCTCAACGCCGTGAAGTCGGTCGTCGCTGTTCTAGTCAATGTCGTAGCGCCGCTAGAAGGCGCTCGCAAAGAGAAGCCAGTAGCATTCCAGCGCCGGTCGCGAAAATCATCGTCTTCGATAGAAACTTATCGTTCTGAGCCTCAGTTTCCAAGCGTGACTGATCAAGGTTCTCAAACTGAACACTCAAGTGTTTTGCTTGACGTGATCATCAAGCCGTCCTCATCCGGACAGAAAGAATGATCTCAACACCAAGTGCGCTGCACCATATGCAGTGCCTGGTGCGGTCCGCTTTCGCGTCGGCATTTCCGGCAAGGTGGTCGCCGTTTCAAGCACCTCTCAAGGAGAACCAATGAGCATAAACAAAGTAACGGAAGCCGAGATCCTCCGGCTGTTCAACGCAGAAGGTTAGCGTCGAAACACAATCGCCAAGCAATTCAGCATACATCACTCCACGGTTGACCGAGTTCTAATTCGTCATGGAGTTCCACTCAAGCCTACTCGGAATTAGAAGGATCAAGGTCGATGAATACCTGCCTTTCATCATAAAAACTCTTGAGAAATATCCAAAACTAAATGCGACACGACCTTTTCCACATGGTCAAAGATCGCGGCTATTCCGGAGGTGTTGACCACTTTCGCGATATCGTGGCGGGCCTGCGACCAAAATCGAAGGGAGAAGCATTTCTTCGGCTATCGACTCTGCCCGGAGAACAAGCTCAATGCGATTGAGCCGCCGCCGGCAGTAGTAAAAAATAGCCGCTTCATTAATTCTCTCATCAAAAATTTTTTGCAACGCAAGCCCAAAGTTGCGCCATCACGACTCTTTATGCTACGGTTAGCTAAGTTAGCTAGGAGTATGGTTAACGATCGGGTGACCACGCATGAGCATAACCAACATACATGATGCAAAGTCTCAACTCTCCCAGCTTATTGAGCAGGCGGAGAGGGGCGAAGAAGTGATCATTGCCAGGGCTGGCAAGCCAGTAGCAAAGTTGATCCCCTACAAAAAGAAGGCATCACGTCGCCGTGGCGGACAATGGTCCGGCAAGATTAAGGTCGCCGAAGATTTTGATCAATTGCCAGAAGACATAGGCAAAGCCTTTGGTATGGTTGCACCGGCTCAATGAATTTTCTATTGGATACGCATGTGCTGCTATGGTGGCTTGATAAGCCTGCTCTTCTCTCAAGCCAAGCGCGAAAAGCGATTGCTAATTCAGACACTGTTATCTTTGTCAGCGCTGCAACCATCTGGGAAATCATCATCAAGAAATCGCTTGGCAAATTAGTGATCCCGGATAATCTTGAGCAAGTGATAGCTGACAATAATTTCTTGCCTTTGCCAATCTCTTTTGCACATGCGCTTGCTATAGAAACATTGCCAGATTTCCACAGAGATCCATTTGATCGAGTTCTCGTCGCTCAATCAATCTGTGAAGGATTGACGATTGTTACACGTGATCCAGATATTATGAAATATCCCGCATCATGGATGATGGCATAAACCTTCGTTGAACAATTGCTGTGTTTCTTCGATTTTGCTCGATCGAAAATCGCCATTCAATGCTACCGGCGTGGGATATGGAGCGTTTCTTGGCGCGGGTTCACGTAGAGAAGCCTCTCATGGAGTGGCCCTGATTGCTCAAGTGTTCCAAGTTGCTCGCTAACCGGAGGCACCACATGTGGTGCAATCAATCAGTTCTTTTTCTTTTTAAAACTTTCGATCATCATGCAAATCGCGGCGGGCAGCACTGGCACTGTGACAAACGCGATGATGTGAAGGATGGTGGCAAAGGCGAGGGCTTGTTCTTTTTCCAGATGCGATGTCAGTTCCAGTCCTTGTTGAATGAAAACGTGGAAGCTTCCTGCACTCCCTGGCGTCGGAATCAGGACTCCGAGCGTTCCAATCGTGTTGGCAATCAAACTGTCTTTGGCGCTCACTTTGTCTTGCAAATGGAACGCGAAGATCATCACGTAGAAATTCAACCAGTAGCAGAACCACATCAGCACGCTTAATCCGGCGATCATTGGATAAGTGACGGGATTGGTTAAGCAGCGCGCGCCTTTATCGAACTCCAGTGTTTTTTCTTCCAGAATCGTCACTATCCGCGCGGGGATGTTGTTTTTGACAAACGGCATCGCGGTGAAGAAACGCAGAATTTTTGAAGTAAAAGGTAAAGCGACCAGACCCAAAGTCGCGCCAACAGCGGTTGCTATGCCGACGGGAACCAGCCATGGCAGCATTTTTAAGATGGACTCAGGCAAAACGGTCAAGGTCAGTCCCAAAAGAATTGCAAGCATAACCATGTCTATGAGCCGGTCTATGAACATCGTCGGCATCACGCCTGCCCATGGCAGTTTTTCCAGGCGGCTCATTTCAACCAGCCGGGCAACTTCACCGCCCCGCGGAATTACTACATTGACGGCGTATCCGATCATGACCGCATAGAAGGAATGCCAGAGGCTAACTTTTCTGCCGGCGACAGGTTCCAAAAATATTGTCCATCTTATGGAGCGCAAAACGTGGCTGAAAACCCCGATCACGAACACGGCGGCTACAAAAAGCGGGTCCACTTGCTGCATGTAGTGTCCGATTTTTTGGAAATCGCATCCGCGAAACGCCAGGTACAACATGCCGAGACCGAGTACCACAGCGGCTATCAGTTTCCAGATCGGCTGTCGCGCTTGCGGTTGCTCCTGGGAATCTTGAATTGGTTTAGCCTGGTCGAGGTTCAGTTTTTCGTTGGTCATAGAAAGATTATCTAAAGTGCTTAATAAGATAGAGTAGTTTCATACGAAGGGGAATTGGGAATTAATGACCCGTGGAGCTGCTCTCGGCACCATAGTACATGACCCGGCCCATTTGCGGCGCGGATTGCGGCATAGTGACCATGAGCGAGGAATCCGGGCTGATTGCACTGCAAGTGCTCTGAGCAAGGGACCGAGCAAACGGAACGAACTACATAGTATTTGGCGCAATTGGGCACAACGAAAGGGAAAGGGGGGCACGAACGACTGATAACAGTTCGAGCGACGAAGATCTTTCTACGCAATGGAATTTTTGGTGACATTTGATGGTCGATGACAAAAAGACGCGGGTTCTTTTGATAGAACACAATGCGGGTCAGGCAAAGGCCCTCCGCGAAGTATTAGATGATGCGGCGTCCGGCTCTGATTACCTGATGGAGTGGACCGATGGGCTCGCAAATGGTCTGGAAAGACTCGGCAAGGAGGGGTTCGACGTAGTTCTATTGAGCCTTTCGATGCCGAACAAAACAGGTTTGGAAGTGCTCAACGAGCTTAGAGAGCAGGATACGGCGACTCCAGTGGTAGTCCTTAGTGACACCAAACTCGACCAGGACGTCGCTGACGCCGTGCAACAAGGAGCACAGGATTTTCTCGTAAAAGAGTCTATCGACGCCAAGAGGCTTGTGCAGTCAATGAGATATGCAATCGATTTAAAACGTGCCGAAGCCGCTTTGAAAGAAGCTTCGGATCGCCTGGAGGCAGCAACCACGCGCCTCGAAGCTTTAGCCAATCACGACCCGCTCACCGAATGTCTCAACATCGCCGGTCTAGAGCGCGCCCTGGAGCATGAGTTCGAAAGAGCTCGGCGAGGCGGATGGAATTTAGTTGCAGTGCTGTTGGACTGCGATGATTTCGACAGAATTAACGCGCAACTCGGCCACGGCGTGGGCGATGTGGTGCTCAAAGAAATTTCAAAACGAATGAAGGAAACTGTCCGCCCAACGGACCACATCGCCCGCATCGGCAGCGATGAGTTTCTGCTTCTGTTACCAGACACACGTTTTGCAGAGGGCATGTTGGTCGCTGAAAAGATCAGATTGTCTGTTGCTGAAAGCCCATTGAGACTAGCTTCTGAAACGATTAGAGTAACCGCCAGTCTTGGCGTGTTAGCTTTGCCTTACGAATTTTGTTCGATTGAAGAAGTGCTGTCACTTGTTCGGCTGGCAGTTCGCGAGAGCAAATTGCTCGGCAAAAACCGCGTGTCATCCGGTGAAAAACATAAACTTCAAGGGCAGCCCGATCGCGATGCTCTTGAAGAGTTGACCGAGAAGCTGAGAAAAGGCGACTGTTTCAGAGCGGTTTCGATGCCGATTCTGCATCTCGCTGATGAAAAACTGGTTGGCTATGAGATTCTCAGTCGCGGACCAGAAGGCGCTTTCGAGATGCCGATCGATTTATTTAGGGTCAGCGTCGAATACAACTTACTTACTATTGTCGATTTGCGTTGTCTCAAAACGTGCTTGACAGCAGCAAGTACGGATCCTAAATTCAACGGCGACAACCGCGTGCATGTGAATTTGTTTCCGTCCACGATTATCGATACGCCTATAGATCGGCTGATGACGCTCTTCCCCGCGGATACTTCCGACGGGAAGTTCTGCATCGAAATTAGCGAACAACAGTTTATAGGTGATCCAACCTATCTACGGGATCATGTCCAAGAACTAAAACGACGCGGTGTTCACGTTGCCATTGATGACGTCGGATTTGGACGTAGCTCACTCGAGAGCTTGATCATTCTTGAGCCGGACATCGTGAAAATCGACCGCAAATACGTTTCTGGAATCGCACAAGAACCTACTAAAGAACGGCTTCTCCGCAGGCTCGTTAAAGTAGTGAACGCGTTGGGTTCCGATCTTGTCGCAGAAGGTATCGAGTGTCGAGAAGAGCTTGAGCTGCTCATCGACATGGGCGTAACCTACGGGCAGGGCTGGTATTGGGGCAAGCCTAACTGATCGCGTTTCGGCTTTAGCGAAACTTCAAAACAGATCCAGCATCGCGTAGCGCACGTTGTGGAAAGAACGTTGCTTAAGCGGGTTACGGAACGAGCGTTGCTGAACGAGTGTTGCTGAACAAGCGTTGCGGAACGAGCGTTGCGGAACAAGCGTAGTGAACGAGCTTCGTGAACATGCTTTGTAATCGTGCGCCGGTAAACGAGCGTCGCGACATGTCGCACGGGAACCGACCTCGCGCCAAGCGACGCATCGAAGAACGTACCCGTACAAAGAGGAAAGCGGCGCTTTCACGCCGCTTCCCATGTTTCCGAACCTACTCGATTCGCTTGCGCGAGGAGTATGGGTCGCAACTTATTCTTCGACAGGATGTGTCGGATCTGGCGGAGTTGAGACGCCCTTCGAAAGGACTTCTGCCAACTTCTCTGCCTTCTTCATGCTGAGGGCAGCGTGATCGACTTCGCTATCGCCTTCTTCTTTATCTTCTTTAGCTGATTCTACGGTCTTCTCGGCTGTGTCGGCGTCTGCCTTCGGAGCGTCAGCTTTCTTCTCAGCCTTTGGTTCTTCAATTTTCTTTTCAGCTTTGGGCTCGTCAGATTTTTTTTCTGCTTTAGGCTCTTGAGATTTCTGCTCAGCTTTTGCGTCGTTAGTCTTCTCAGCCTTTGGCTCTTTGTTCTTCTGCTCGGCTTTTGAATGGCCGTTGTTCTTCGATTCGCCTTTCTTATCGGACTTAGCTTTTTGCTCGCCTGACTTTTTGTCATCCGAGCCTTCTTCGCCTTCGGCCTGACCTTCACCATGTGGGAACAGCTTGTCGAGACAAGCAACCCCAACACCGGCGATCTGTCCTACTGCGATGGCGATGCACGCATCTCCTGCGGAGGAAACTGCTTCGCCAGCTGCCTTAGCGGCATCAGAAACCTTGTGTAGTTTTTCTTCCATTTCGGGACGCATATCTTCTCCTTTCGCCGCACATCAGCGGCCTTCATTTTTAGTAGTTTGTCTGTGAGCGGGTGACAATCAACATGTAGGTTTCTACTTACTGCTTAGTGTCACTGCCAGCATTGGTTTAAACGATACCGTATCTGGTGCCGACTAAATGGCTATCATCACAAGGGAGATCAGCAGAATGCTGTACATCGTGGCGGCTGCAACGTCGGCGAAATCAGGTTCGCAGGTATCAAAAGTTAGATTTCTATTCATGGCGTGGTTCCTCATTGGTCGTATAGCGGGCCGCTTCAGACGCGGCGATGGTTGTATCCACTACAGAAGTTTCATTTATCGGGGCGTACGTTTTGGCGACGTACGTGTCAGGGGGTTTTGTCTGAACGCGATGGACCAATCCGGCTACGAATTGCAGAACTGATTTGATAATCGAGTTCCGCACTTCAGTTTGCGCGCGGGTTTCCATATTGAGGCGAAGTTTGAGCAACTGGTGCCTTGCAAAAGGACCGGCAGACATACAAGTAATTCTTTCAATTTGTTTTGGTGAAACAGCTCGACCGCGATCGGTCAAAGTGTAGCGCCCATGCCGATCGTGCATGATCAAGTTTTTTGCTTCGAGAACTCGTCTTGCGGTGACAGTTCGTCTGCGCAGCTCATCGAGAGCGCCGGCATCAACCGTGAGGAGTGCGGTGGTGTGCGCATAGTGCCTGAGAAGTTGCTCTTCGATCTCAATAGATGTTAATTGCGACGTTCGCAAATCACTTATAACGCGCATTGCGATCTCATCAGGCAACGGCACCACGAGCTGTCGTTCAATCTTAGGTTTCACCAATGTTTCGGCGGCAATCGATTCGAGTTCTTCAGTTGAAATTATCAATGCTCGCGAAGTCAGACTGAGCGAATGCAGTCCCTTTCGGCACACCAAGCCTGTTCTGGAAAGCAGTTCCAGCGCCCGTTCTAGACGGTTGCGAATCTCCAAATCCAAAGTGGGCGATGAGGTGAACAGGTTGTATCTTCTGCGAAGAATGTTCTCCGCTTCAGTTGTAACCTGGTCGCGAGATGCCTTGCCACCATGATCTCGGAGCGCGTCCAGAATCGAGTTTAGAAACTTACCGATGTCCGGCAAATTCAAATTCGGTGCGTTATATCTTATGTGTCTTTGTGCTGTCGTCATGATTCCACGCCAATCCACGAGAAGGGAAACAATCCCTTCTTCTTTCCGGCTTGTCCCTCCTGATGTAGCGCAGACGATCAGAGGTAATGCCAGCGGTGGTGCTAGTCAAGAGGTTGGCGTAGTGCTTACGAGATGCCCGAACTGTGGCTCGACGTACTATTCCGCCGTTTCGAGAGCGTCGATTAAATACTTTATTTCGCCTGGAAGTGTCATCGGATTGAAAGGTTTGCCGAGCATTCCGACGGCTCCCGCCTCAACCACCATGTCCACTTCGCGTTGCTCAAACCTTGCTGCCGTCATAATAATCGCAGTCGCCTGCGTGACCGGGTGCTCGCGGAGCTTTTGCAACGTCGACATGCCGTCCATATCTGCCATGGTGATGTCTAATAAAATCACGTCAGGGCGTTCTGTCGTGGCAACCTGCAACGCTTCCTTGCCCGAAGAGGCCAGGCAAACGTCCCATCTGCCCAGCCCTGTAAGGCTCAAGCGCCCAATTTTTCTGATGTCCGGATCGTCGTCAACTATTAGTACTTTCTTGATGGTCATTCAATAATCCGTCTAAATCTCACAGCGTTTGCCGGCGTTTTCGACGCCTAAGGCCAATTTAGCAGCTAGCCGCATGTCTAACAAGGGGGCTCATGCAAATACTGGCTGGGGAAATGAATGTTTGTTGTGGTGCACTTTCCGAAACCTGGCTACAATCGTTCGAAACCAAACGGTGAATTCGTGAAAGTTCGAGCCAAAACAGCTAAAAGCCGCAGCACGGTGAAGGTGGCCGACCGACTGTGCTCAGTGCTCGAAACTTTTGCTCTAATTCATTTAAATAGAACGTCGGGCAATGTCGAAGTTAATGATGTTTGGTTTGCCGCAGTGACACGAGTATTGCGGCTCTGCGCGCTTCGTCTGGCTTTCAGAACTGAAACTTGGAATGAACTACTCGAGAAGCACGCTGCTGACCTCGAGAGTTTAGAGTGGGGCGGCGGAGACTTAAATGAGAGTCATGTGGTGGCATTGTCAGCGCTGGATGAAGTCCTCGAGAGTTTAAATCGAGACCGAGCAGAAGAAACCATTTCATTAGTTTACGAGATGGTATTGAATATGGTGCCGGTGCTGAAACATACAGAGATTGGAGTGCAGGAGATTGGGGATAAAAATTTTTCGGATCAGAAACTTAGCGCTTTGAAATTCACCGAAAAGAAATTTGGCGATCCGGAAATCGATCAGGAAATTGACGTTCAGGAAACTAGCATCCAGGAAACTGGCGTCGAGAAGATAAGCGTTGAGGAGATAGACGTCAAAAGATTCAGTGTGAAACGACTGGATAAGGTGAAGAAGCGCTCCGGCAGTTTCTACTCGCCGAAGGATCTCGTCGAGTACACCGTGGAAAAAGCGCTCGGTCCGATCATCTCAGCGCTGCGATCGAACGAGAATTCTTATTCGGCATCCGATGATAGATCTCTGTTGTCCCAAATACTGAACTTAAAAATCGTCGATCCTTCTATGGGCGGAGGCGTTTTTCTTGTTCAAGCTTTCAGGTATTTGGTGGCTGCGGTGCCGAAAGGGACTACTGATGCAGAGAAAATCCAAATCGCACGTGATTGTATTTTTGGTGTGGATTTAGATCCACTTGCTGTTGAAGTAGCGCGATTGTCGTTGTGGTTGGCAGTAAAAGAATATTTATCGCATGGCAGTTTTGTTCAAGATTTTCCAAACCTGCGCGTCGGCAATAGTTTGATCGGTGCAAGAATTGATCGATGCAATTCTCCACCTCTCAGCCCTCGACGTCTCAGCCTCCAAAATCCCAGCCCTCAGCCAAACCGCCCTCAATCTCTCAGCTCCGGCGGCTCGTCCTGCGTAGATTTGAAGAATGCACTCGATGTATGGTGCGCCGAAAAATTCGTCGACCGGGGATCAGCAGATTCAACAGTTGCAGATGCTAATGAATCCGATGAAAATTTAAAGAATGAACATTTATTTGCACTTGCCAGTGGCTCGAAATTTTTTCATTGGGAGTTTGAATTCCCGCAGGTATTCGATGCAAGTATCAATGAAACTCCGGGCTTCGACGCAGTAATCGGCAATCCGCCCTGGGAAATTGCGAAGCCGAATTCACGCGAGTTTTTCGGAATGGTTGATCCGAACTATTGGTCGCTCGGAAAACAGGATGCGATTGCTGCGCAGAAACGTCTGCTTGCAAGCGATCCTCAATTATTGAAATCATGGAACACTCTCCAACATCAGCACAAACAGTTTGCTAGTTGGGTGAGAACGGCTCCCGTTCAATTAAATGATTCACCGCATGCCTTTGCATATCAGGGTTCCGGCGATTTGAATTTGTACAAGTTGTTTTGCGAGCAGTCGTTCTACTTGGCCAAAAAAGGTGGCACCATCGCGTTAATCGTCCCCTCCGGACTCTATTCTGACAGTGGTGCTCGGGAGCTGAGACGTTTACTGCTCGAAAAAACTGTGTGGACTCACCTTACAGTGTTCGACAATGCCAACAGCATTTTTGACATACATCGTTCATTCAAATTTTGCATTTTCTTTGCCAACAAGGGAGGGCGGACTGAACGAATTGAGATGTCTTCCAGGGGACGGTCGTTTGAGTATGGAAGCGGCATGATCAAGACTCTCAGCCCAAAATGGTCGGTACTGTCGGAGGTCGAAAACAAAGAAACTCTATCGCTCTTAGAGCGGATCTATCAAAATTCAAATTTGCTGGGCGACACCGAATATAGTGGCTACCGACTAGAGTACGCCCGCGAATTCGACATGACAATGGATTCGCATCAGTTTCAACTTCGCGATCGATTACAAACGGACTCTTACGTACAAGATGCTTATGGAAACTGGCTGTCGGGGAAGTGGCACTCTCGCCGCAAAGCGCATGGTGTCACAGACGGTGTCTCAACATCTGCTTGCGACAATTTGCAAATTGCGATTGAGGATATCTCCGACGTTTACGTTCCGCTTTATGAGGGGCGAATGGTTGGTCAGTTCAATGCCAACGAGAAGCACTGGGTCAGCGGCAAAGGACGCCGCGCTGTGTGGCAACCATGTTCGTCAGATTTCTTTGGTCCCCAATATCTTATAAATAAAAATGCATATGCGCATCGCGATCCTCAGTTTGAACTCAAGGTTGGATTTCTTGCTGTGGGCTGTGCCACAAACGCTCGCACGATGATCGCTTCATGCCTTTCCGCGGTTGCCTGCGGTAATTCTGTTCCGATTCTTCGATTTAGAACAGTAAGTAACGGCGCAGGTTTCACTGTATATGAATCTGTCAAAAACACTGACAACCGCTCTGACAGCAACTCTGATGACGACGCTGATCACGGCTCTGCATCTCACGTTTCAATTGACCCTCCTTTATTACTAGGAGATGAAACTGCACACGGATCTCCCCGTCCAGAGCTGACCATGAATGAGTTACAGCTGGCTCTGACAGCTTGCCTGAATAGTTTCGTTTTCGATTTCGTTATACGGCGAAAAATGGCCGGCAATAATTTGAACTACTTCGTAATCGAAGAGTGTCCACTTCCCAAGCTCACTGGAACTAATCTGCCACTGTTTCGACAACTCGCAAAGATCGTGGTCCAGCTAAATTTTCGGCATCTTCGTTTCTCCCGAGAGCTCAATCAGCTGGGCTATACCAGCCATCCATCTACCACGGTCGATAGCGCTCAATTCCGAATTTTGAGATCCTATATAGACGTTTTGGTGGCATATCTTTATGGTCTAGATCATCAAGATTTAGCTTTGATTTTGTCGGACACCTTGATTGGTTCCGAGGAGTTGAATGTAAAAAGCTTCTTTCGAGTTGATCGAAATCTAGATAGTGAAGAAAGGCTGCCGGCGCTCGTTTTAAAACATGCCGCCGAGTTGGAGCAGAATGGTATCGAGTCAATGGTCCAGTGCATTGATGCACTGATATCGCTTGAGCAAATGGGTTTTGAGAGGGATGCAAATTCTCGAGGGCAAATGATTGTTCATGCCAAAAATCTCAGTGACATTTTGAATTTGTCAGCGCAATAAACTTTGTCCGACGGCTCACCATGCTGGTTTCGCTGCCGCGCAATAAGCTGTGTCAGGCAGCTCGCCGTGCTGGTTAGATGCCGCGTTAAAACATACTCGCCGGTGGAGATATCCACAAAACGTTGCCACCTAGTTCCACGGCAACTGGTCGCTTGGTTTCTGGATCTATGAACGCGTTGATAGTTTCAGTTGTAGTCGATCTCGCTTGAGGCTCCTCCGCTGTAGCATCTGGTAGTGCCGGCAACGCGTTGATATATGTCTCAATCGATGGACTTGGTATGACCGGGAATGTCTCGACGCCTTCCGATGTGGCGAGGTCCAGCACACAACCTTTGCTTCCGTCGCGATTAATAACTTTGTAGGCGCCGGTCATGTTGATTTCTTGTTTTGCTCCGCCGCTAACCAGCGAAGTGGAACGTTCTAAAAAGCGCATACGTTTTACGGCGAGGAAGTAGGCAAGGCATAACACGAGTGGGATCTGCAGAATGAAGGCAACCATTACGGTGAGCAGATGTTTGGTCAGGTAGGCTATGCCCGAGTGGTCACTATAGAAAATGAAAAAGGTCACTGCCGGGAGTATCGAAGATATGACCAAGCCGACACCGAGCAGCTTGTATCGCTGATGGTATTGCTGTAAATCTGGGTGAACTCTTGTGCCGTTCAAGGCGACAAACCTCGTGAGTATCAGCAGGTATTTCCGTAATGATACATGACCGGCAAACCCAAGATTTATTCGTCGCCCGGCAATATTTGGTCCTAACGATGTGTTTATACTATTGGTCGGCATTTTCTGCTCAGGTTAATAAGGAGTGTTCGATGCACAAATTAGCTATGATTTTGGTTTGTCTCATTGCATATTCGACCCCCGCGCTGGCCGCGAATTCGGGTACAGAATCGCAAGCACGCCCGGTAGACCTTCTGATTTCGACTACACCGAGTTTGGAAGGCTACAGAATCAAAGAATATCTTGGTGTCGTCCGTGGTGTCACTGTAAGGCAGCCGACTATTGGTCAAGGTCTAAGTGCCAGTCTGGAACGGCTTAAAGGCGGACACATCAGTGCTTACGTGGCGATGTGCAATACGGCGAGACAGCAGGCTTACGACATTTGTTTAGAGAATGCTCGTGCCTTGAAGGCTGATGCGCTTGTCGGAATGGCTTATGACAGCTGTGGTTTCGACGCGTCAGGCAGTATGCAAACTGAAGTTGTCTGCTACGGTACCGCGGTAACTATAGAGCGCAACGTGGCAACGAAACTTGAAAACGCTGGTGAAAAGGTTTCGGAAGCCACTGATAACAAGCTCGTTTCGGCAGCTCAAATTAGTGAAGCGAAAAATGTGGGCATCAAATCGAACACCGCAGCGAGTACCGCAGCCAGCAACGCAGTAAGCACAGCGGCAAGTACCGAGGATGCAAAGAAATCTGCGTGGATTAAGAACTGACGACTGGATCACTGTAGCCGTTGGTCGCGAGATAGTTTCGAACCTTGTGCCAGGCGATTTCTATCGATTCGAAAAAGGAATTTATTACATCCCAGTCAAATGTTTCACCGTGGGCATATTGCTCCAGAACAAAACTTAGTTCACTGAGCTCGGTAGCGTATATGGTGGCGCTCGTGCCTTTCAGATCGTGGATCAGATATTTGACTGTATCAAGATCTTTTGATTGGATGGCTTCTCGCAGAGCCTCCATTTGTTCGTCCGCTTCGGAAACAAAATCAACCAACAGGTCGGCTATCAATTCTTTGCCGAACACCGAAAATAATATATCAAGCTCAACTGGTTTCGCTTCTGCTTCCGAATTTTTTGCATCCGATTGCGACTCGGTGAAGTCAAAATTGAGAGGGCGTTTGAGCCAACGCCGCAATACTTCCGCTAATTTTTTCAGACTGACTGGCTTGCTGCAATAGTCATCCATTCCGACGGCAAGGCATTTGACACGATCGCTGGTCATGGCGTGTGCGGTCAGTGCGACGATAGTGACGTGCTCGCCAGAAATCTCTTCGCGCTTGCGAATTTCTCTGGTGGCTTGAAGCCCGTCCATCTCCGGCATTTGGCAGTCCATTAAGATAAGCGCGTATCTGGTGGCTGATACCGCATCTAGTGCTTCCAAACCGTTGGACACAGCATGCGCTTCTATGCCGAGTTCATCCAATTGCAGCAGCGTGACACGCTGATTGATTGAGTTATCTTCGACAACAAGTATTAATTCGTTTGTCTCCGTCTCTTCATGAGACATATCCAAACCCACCTTTCAATGGCAAATTTCGCGTGATACCGAATGCGAAGCCAAGCCCTGCACTCAAACGTTGAGATTTCAAGGTTTACTCTTCGATAGGAACGTGTTACCGAGCTTCCGGGCTACCTGGTCGAGCACCAGCAAGTTTCCTGCGCCAGACTTAGCTTTCCATTCAGTGATCGGTTTGGCATCAACCCAGAATTGGCGATGCAATAAACATGTCAGATCACGTCCCGATTATATACCCTGTGTTTCAATTTTTTCAAAGCTTGCAAGCCTTCGGATTAGAGGCGTGCTTGCTAATATCGATTTGCGATGACCGCCGTACGCAGGTTGGTAGCGCGCTCTCAACGGGTTGTCTCGTGATCGGTCGGTTGTAAATGATTCTTAGCGATGACTGTCACGTAACTGTTTCACCGTGAATGCGAGTTCGAACTGCTCATTTTCAATATCACCAGGATTAGTATGCAAGGTATAAAATTCCGTTTTGCCATCGCGCCCAGGTATCAAGACCGATAGTCCGGAAACCACTCCCTGTGTGCCTTTTCGATCGTAGGAGAATTGGCATGACAATGCGTGTGCGTGATACTGTGTCCACGGGCTCACGGTTAAAACGTTCAGGTTTGGAAAATTACCTGATTGAGCGGCGGCGGTTAAGAGTGTCTGGAGAAGTTCATTCGTTCCTTTCGGATTTGATGGAACGGTGCCGACTTGCAAGATTGAAGGGCCGCCTGACGGAGCGGTTCTTGTCAGAGTGACTGCCGATGCGTTAGTGCCTTTGAATGGAATTTCTTTCCAGGTTGAGGCGAGTGAAACGGGATGATCGAAAACCGGAAATTGTCTGGATTCAAATCGCTTATTCTGACATTTCACAATGATTATTGGCGCTAAGATTAGTTCGAGGATCACTACCAGAATAATCACCGCACGTGGTGTCAGCAACGTGGCACGAGACTTGGTATTGTTGGGCTCTTTGTTGGACTCATCAGCTTCAGAATGCGCGGGAGAAATCTTTTGAAGCGCGACGGTGACGAGTAAAACGAAAACACCAGCGAGCGCAGTAATAACGGTATACAGGCAACCGCTGGAGCGCAGGTACACCCCGAAATCGGCATAGCCCCAGGAAATCAAACCGTGTGCGGCCATCGCAAACGGGATAACCAGAAGAACGTTTCGCAACTTCGAATTCAATTGGGAAATTCCAAGCATGAGTGCAGGAATCCAATATGAAAGATACGATTGTAATAGATTGCAGCTAAACAGAAGTTCCTGAGTGCAAGGTGCGATTGCTGCTCTCAATTCCGGGGGGACCGGCAGCATCACTAGCGTGTTAGAGAATGCGGCGATTCCACTTGCGTATGCGACTAGAACGAACAGACTGGTTCGGGAACCGCCTGCGGTGGCAGCTGTGCGTTTGCGAGCGACTGCATAGACGAGAACGAGGAGCGCAACATAGTTGATTGATCTGATGATGAAAAACGATGTTGGCAGATCAAGTTCGATGTTTGGCGAACCGGTACTTTCCAGCAACACGCGATGAGACTCAATCAGCTGCAGCATCTGAGAAACGTTCCAGCGGGCACCTGCCAACTTTTCGAATATGTTGAAGACGAACGAAGTAACAGCGCCAAGCGAAAAGATTCCGAGTAGTGTAGAAATTTTGACTGGCAGATCTTCGACTTTTTTCGAGGTCCAAACTAGGAAGTAGTACGGTAATCCGACATCGATTACGCCACGAAACATCTCCATGAATAACTCGTTCATGACCCTGAAATCTCTAGACGCGGACCTGGCATGTATGTCCAGGATGGCGATCAGAGCGATTCCGCTGTAGACGGCCAGTCGTCCTGAAGCAGGCCAGCAAGGTGATGATTTTGAACTCAAGCTCCAACCGACCGTGTGCATCAACCAGAGCAGCCAGATTGCAAACAAGAACAGCGCGAGCACCGAATGTGATGGCGCTCGAGTAAACGACGACATCTGCAACACATACTCCCAGATTAGCAGCAGGGCAAAACTGGAGAGAAAGAATAACCTCAGCAGAGCGGCGCTGGTGAGGCGCTTCTGGATAGCAAGCAAGCCCACCACGAGGCAGTCAAACAGTAAAACCCAGCTGAACCAATGCACCGTCATTGCGTTGTACGGATTGCTCCAGATCGCCGGTTTGGTAAATAGGAAAATTTGAAAAGCGTATGGAAGCAGTGTATCGGCGACAGGGTTGCGCATAAAAGACAGGCTGAACGCCAGCCTGTCAACGTAAGCGATCAAAGTCGATGCCAGAAGAATAAGCACCAGGAGCGGTGACAGTAATTTTGGTGGCAGAAATCCTTCCACCGAGGAGGCCACCACTTTGCTGCTGCCGAGCAGCTTGTGCAAAATACCGACGCCGATGAAGTACCACATCGGCCACAGGTAGCTGTTTGTCAAATATAGAGACGAGATCAGCATACTGCCGGATTGACCGAGGCTTCCTCTTGCGACACCTGCCACCAAGTATCCTGCAAGCAAAATCGCAATCGTCCAGACGACGGCGCCCATGTTCATCGGCGCGCCTCTGAACATGGGCGGACGCTCCGCGACATGCGGCATACGCGCCCATGCCAGGACCGACAACCCCAGTATGGTGCCGATGATGGCACCACTGCCGATACTGACCACCGGTCCGGGCAGGGTAGTGAGCGTTCCGAGATATGGTCGAATCGGAGTCAGTATTACTAGCGGTATACCGGCGGCAATGCCGACGATCACAGCGTTTAGTACGCTTAGAAATTTGCTTGTCGATTCTGTTTTCAATGTACGCTCGCAATATCCCAGAGCGATCAAGATACTGAGTGGCGCCAGCGCATTGGAAAAATCCCTGGGCAGAAGCACGACGCATGTGATCAACGACGTCGCAGCGGCACAGGCGGTCAGGGCAAAGGCAACGCGATTTGATATCGCTGTTCCGACAAGAATTGCCGCCCAGGCGCAAGGTAGACTCACCAGCCACAGTGTCACTGACCAGACGGGTGCGTTGCTTTTGAAACCGGAAAATGCTTCGATATCGACCGAAGCAAAGCTGTACTGGGTGAGCGGTATCAGGACACATAGCGCTGCGCATAGCTGAAATATCGGTCGCAGCAATGCCACCGTCTCAGGTGGCGCCTGACTTAAATCGAGTCTGTCTTTCGCGTACGTTCTCCAAAAGAATCGTTCGAAAAATTTCCAGATCGAACGGGCTTGCGGATTCGTGCTCAGGCGTTGCCACAGCGGCGCCAAGGCAGGGCTATTCACAAATTTGCTGAGTTGTTTGGAGAGGAAATTTAGAATGACTGCCAGAACTGGAAACAAGCCTGCCAGATAGTTACCAAACTTTCTGAGCGTGGCTACAATTTGGACAAAATTCACGGTTAAAACAGGCTCCGCTCGGCGTTATGGAGGTGCTCAGACTAGCACAAATCAATTATTAGATTTTTGTCGGTCTTGGCGGCTGGATGGGCAGGGCGGTGTTGTTGGTCCACCTAGCAGATAATCATGTTGTTACAAGTCGATATCGATCGTGTAAGCAGCGCGTAAGAGCTATGTTTTAAGTGATTTATGTCCCATCTTTTGTCTTGAAACCCGTGCTATGTTCAAAGCATAAATGCGCGTTCGCATCGGATAACAGGTGAATTCATGACCACACAGCCACTCGTTCACGACCCCGCAATCGGCTTGCCGTTGCAGCAAGTGGGACCGACGACGACCTTTGATGCATCTCAGTGGCGCCTGTATTTCGAAGAAAACAGAAAGATGCGACCGGCAGTGAAGCTGCCTAATGAAATCGTCCTGAATGAGTCAGTGCAAGAACCACTTATTCGTTCGTTGCAAAAGTTTCAACTGGGCGAGACCGGAGAAGGGCACCACCTGCGCAAATACGCCAAACATTACGGTGACGCCGACTACACCAAATGCGTCGATATGTTCATCAAAGAAGAGCAGTCGCACGCGCAAATTTTGTCGCAAGTAATTTTGACGATGAACGGAAACCTCCTGAGCTGGCACTGGACGGATGTGGTTTTCACCGTTTTTCGCAGAGTGCTTCATTTGAAAACTGAACTTTTGGTTTTATTGATCGCTGAAGTGATCGGCAAGTGCTTCTACAAGTACGTGGTTGATAAGGTCGACAACAAGCCCCTGGAGGAGATTTTCTCTCTAATGGTGCTTGACGAAATCATGCATCTCAAATTCCATACTGAGTTTTTGTCTGAACAACTCCGACCATATCCGTGGGTAATGAAACACATTGTGCACTATGTGTGGTGCATGCTGTTCTACACCGCATGTTTTGCTTTCGTGATGGACCACCGCAAGGCTCTGACTGCGCTAAATGTATCAAGTGGTGATTTCATCGCTACCTGTTCTAAAACTTTCCATGTGAAGGCGACACGCGCGCTCGGAATGCAATAAGCACCCGTTCAGTCCGAATCTTCGCAAGGAAATTTCGTTAGATCATAACTAAGTTGATTCCTTGCATGGACAAATTCGAAATAGCCAACGCATTAAGAGAAACAGGCGCACTGATCAGTGCCGCTGGTGGCAACCCGTATAAAGCGCGCGCTTATATCACCGGTGCAAAATCGGTCGAGAGTTTGCAGCGAGATATCGGAACTCTGGTCGCAGAAAAACGTTTAGTCGAAGTCCCTGGAATTGGCGCGTCGCTCGCGGCGGCCATCGAGGAACTCTACATCACAGGTACTTCCCGAGTGTTGACGAGACTCAAGGAAGAAATGCCGCCAGGTATTATTGAGCTGTCAAATGTTCCTGGTTTGACGACTAAACGAATTCAAGCAATTCATGATGCACTTGGAGTCAAGTCTATAGACGAACTGGAAGCGGCGTGTCTGGCAGGCACTTTGCGTAGCGTAAAAGGCTTTGGCGAGAAGCTCGAGAAAACAATTCTCGAAGGAATTAATTCGTATAGAACGAAACAGCATCAAGTTCTTTTGCACGAAGCACGCAGGCTCGGCAATGAGATTGTCGCGTACCTGAAACCCTCTCTGGAAGGGAACCACGTCGAGATCGCCGGTGAGATTAGACGCTGGTATGAGTCGGTGAATTGTGTGCAGATCGTTGCCGAAGCAGAGAATCGCAACAAGGCAATCAAGTCATTCAAGAAATTGCCGATGGTCACTGAAGTCGAAGAAGAGCGTACTGACTATGTTCGCGTTCGACTTGCCGATGGCATGCGCGCCGAGCTGTTTCTGGCGGATTGCTTTGCGACGAAACTGATCGAAGTGACTGGAAGCGATGCGCACTTTCAACGCCTGCAAAGACACGCTGCTGATCAAGGTTTTGAATTGACCGGTCAAGGGCTGAGTAAAGACGCAAATGAAATTGATGTGCGCACGGAGAAATCTGTTTATAAAACGATCGGCTTAAACCTGATTCCGCCGGAGATGCGCGAAGATCTCGGCGAAGTCGAGGACGCCTCAGCCAGCGATTTTTCTGATCTAATTCAAATTGAAGACATCCGTGGGATGACGCATTGCCATACTACCTTTTCCGACGGTCGCCATACCGTCGAAGAGATGGCACGAGCAGCAGAGAAAATGGGGATGCAGTATCTGACGATTACGGATCATTCGCCATTGGCTCATTATGCTGGTGGACTGACCATTGACGATCTCAAACAGCAGTGGGATGAAATCGATCGGGTGCAGGAAATTGTCGACATCAAGCTTTTAAAAGGCACCGAATGCGATATCTTAGCTGATGGCAAACTCGATTATCCAGACGCGATATTGGAACGTTTCGATCTGATTATCGCGAGCGTTCACTCGCGTTTTAAATTAGACGAAAAGCAGATGACCACTCGACTTCTGAATTGCATGAAGAACAGTCACTTCAAGATTTGGGGACATCCTTTGGGTCGGCTAGTGTTACGCAGGGATCCAATTGCCTGCGACGTCGAGAAAGTTTTAGACGCTGTCGCCGAATCGAAAGCGGCAATCGAAATCAATGGAGATCCTCATCGCCTGGACCTTGAGCCTCGCTGGGCACGAGCCGCGCGCGAACGTGGTATCAAGTTTGTGATCTCGACCGATGCCCACTCGACCGGCGATTATCGAAATCTGAAATACGGTATTCACATGGCACGCCGAGCCGGCATTAAACGGAAGGACGTTCTAAACACGCGGAGCCACGACGATTTCAAAAGCAGTGTGAAGCCCTGACCGTTTCAGCACAACGGTTTCAGCACGGCTATTCAGCACGAACATTCAGCACGAACATTCAGCACGACTATACAGCACGCTTATTCAGAACAACTACCGCCGGCGAATCTGTGTGCCCATCCAAATATCCCATGGTGTCTGGTGATGAAGCTTCCAGGCTCTTGCGCAAATCAAGATCGTGCAACTCACTGTAAGTAGTGTGGTGGCGATTCCCCACTGATGCACCGGCAGAAAAAAGCCGAGTAGTCCGGTTATAGGCAGTACTACCAGCAGTGCCATCTTCGCCAGATTTCTTATCAGTGCCTGCGATCTGGAAAGTTTATTTCCGTAGAGGTCGCACACGTCCAAGCCGCATAGTTGCTTACCCGGTGTGGTTCCACGTTTACTGCCTTCAAAATATGTGGTGTAGAGAATGTACGAAATTGTTGGAAGGATCGCATAAATCAGGACCATCATCAGTTGGCTGGACAGCTCCGAGCGATCTCTCAGCGCCTCGTTGGTCGCGGCGAAATACGAAAACACCACAAGAATTGGCACGGCGATAAACCAATTGAAGACTCCGCTGACTGAGGAAACGATCACGTTGTCGATACAGAACGCCAACAGCCTTTTGCCTGCCAATGACTTATCCATGCCGATTTTCAAACGCGCGTGCTTTGGTGATTGATTTCCGGTCAAGGCTTCCAGATCGTTCTGTACTGCGCGGGCTGATTCGTATCTGTCTTGAGGATGGCGCGCCATGCAGCAGGAGACGATCATACTCAGCGCCGGCGGCATGTCCTCGGTTTTCAATGTAGGCGATTGCTCTGACATTTTTTTTGCGATTACTTCCACGGTGCTCGCACCGGCAAACGGTGATTTACCGCTCACGGCCTCAAACAGCATGCAACCGAGTGCGTAGAAATCCGTGCGTTGATCGACGTTTTGACCGAGGCACTGTTCGGGGCTCATGTAGACCGGCGTGCCAAGAAACTCACCGCTGGCGGTGACTGTATTGAGGGTGTCGCCACGCGTTGCAATCACTTTCGCGATTCCGAAGTCGACAATGTGAGCAACCTCATCACCGCTCTGCGTCTTGCTTACAATTATGTTGCTGGGCTTCAGATCGCGGTGGACCAGACCAATGGCATGAGCGTGGTCCAATCCTTCGCAGATTTGCACAAACAAATTCAGCGCGCGTTGCCACTCCAGTTTTGATTCTCTTTTCAAAATTGAAGCGAGACTTTCGCCGTCGATAAAATTCATTGTGATGTACGGCGAGCCGTCTTTGGCTTCTCCGTGACCGTACACGCTGACTACGTTTGCATGCGTCAAACCGGCGGCAGCGGTTGCTTCGTGATTGAAGCGTTTAACTGTTTGATTATCGACGACCAGTTCTTTTCGAAGCACTTTGATGGCAAGAATGCGATTTGAGTTTTTGTCTCGAACTTTGTAGAACTGCCCTGTGCCACCCTGACCGATCAGTTCTAGAACCTCGTAGTCATCGCTTAAGTCAACGCCGGCTCCGGCGTTTAGTCCGCCGCTAATAACGGGACTATCTCCACCAAAAATGGAACCATGAGCAACAGGCTTGGAATCATCCAACGGAGCGCGCGATCCTTTTGAGGTTTCAAAAGAATCGCGTTTTTCATTGTTGAAATCTTCGCCAGTGCTTTCGCTCACCTCGGTGAGCTTGACTCGTGTGCGCTGCTGCTCATCCAGTTTGGAAGACTCGTCGGTCATCCGTCTCCGTCGTCACCTGAGGTAATTCACTGTTAATTCAGTCAGTTACCTTATACCACGGCGGATGGAGGTCGGCTTAACACTGCCTGTCGTGAGCGGAAACTTTGTCAGCTGTTTGGTGGTCGTGTCGGTCGGCTTTCGCTCTGCTCATCGTTAGCAGAATTTTCGTGAGTTGTTTGTGTGGTTGCATGCGATCGCTTAACCTTGTTCGTCGAGTGATTCCTTGTAGGCTGTTTGTGTTGTTGCAGATCTGATGGTTGCAAGGTTGCGAGAGAATAGATTCCAGTTGAAGGCGACTGGGTCGGTTCTGGTGCTCGGTTGAATCTGTCCGTGTCCGTAGATGTTGCGGATGCCGTAGCGTTCTTGCACGTAGTCTACGAGTTGAACCAGGGACGCTAACTGAACTTGCGTGTATTTCTGCGAACCAGCTCTGACGATTTCGATTCCAATGCTGTTGTCGTTAGTGACACCGCCGAGAGTGCGTCTTTCGTTGACGTGAATGGTGGCGTATTTAGGGTCAACTGTTTGGTGGATTCTGCCGTCGCGATCGACAATGTATTGGGTTCCAGGATGGCTCAAGCCGTGATTCCAGCTCTTTACCACTGTTCTGGCATCAGCCGGACTGGCGGTTTCTGTCGAGTGAATGATCAAATGTGAGATTTGTTGACTGCGAGGACGGATGCCTCCGCGCAATGGACTGTGTGTGAAAACACCGGCTCTGACCAAGTCTTGAGGAGAATAACGACTTGCAAGTCCGCGGCGGAAGTTAGCACCGAGTCTAGCGCTTACGGCTGGATTGAGTGGGCTTGTGTTGATCGGGGCGTACCACATGAATCGGCTGGCCACCCGCACTGGACGCTTCTTCGCGGTACGTTTGCGGGTGGCGATTTTTTTGGTTTTAGCACGAGTGGATTTCGTCGTGGCAACTTTTCTAGTGCGCGTAGTGGTGCGCGTAACCATTTTGGTGGTTGTTCGCTTGATCGCTGAATGGCTCTTGCTTACTCTAGAGTAAGCAGTTGAGGGGAAGACAAAACTCAGGACAAGCATGAGTGAGAAAATCAATTGCCAACGTTTTGCCATCTGCGATAACCTCGAAAAATTTTTGACATCAAACAGAGAACCCGCCGCCATGCGGGTCCTTTAATAACTAGATTGAGTGCGAACTCTGTTTTTGAACTTGGTATTTATGACGCGCAGTTTGCGCTGCCCGCCAGAGCGACGTGCCTTGATGATTGTTGTAACATAGGTATGATCGAAATGGCGGGCAAAAAAAAAGCCAAAAACCCTCCAGTACTGCGGACTTTCGGGCGTCTTGCTGAAAGGTTTCGCAAGTGAATATTAAATCCTACATGCAAGAATTTTGTGTAGACGGCTGTATTCAAAACTGTGGTTTTGAGATAATTGAGTCGAGAAAATAGTTTTGTAAGTTGTTGAAAAAAAATTGGATCTCTAGTTATTAAATCTTGACAGTTCAACCGGGAACATTTTCAGAAGTCCTTTTGAAGGTTTTGTCTTAAATGAGCCACGGGTATTAAGTATTGGGATACTAATGGTGCAAGATGGTTGAGTCAGGCGAAACTCATAAAGCAACTAAGGGCGGTGCCGTTTGTAAGACGTGCGGCAAGGCTGTTGGTGCAACCGTCTCCGGATCTGGTGAGACCTGGAGTTTTAGACCGAAGTGTCGGTGCTCGGTAGGCAGTTCTGCCAACAAAGCTGAAAAAGCTGATGAGAAGGGCGAACCGCAGGCGACTGAGAAAAGCGAACCGCAAGCAAGCGACAAGAGCGAACTGCAAGCGAGTGACCCGCAAGCGATTGAACTGCAAGCTAGTCACATAAAGTCTGAATCGCAGGCGGCGGAGAGCGAACCGCATTCATGCCTGTCTAGCGACGAGCAGACGACAGATTCGACGAACCACGAGAAACTAGATAATAAGGTTGGCTCCGGCGAAGAGTCGAAACTTGATCCAGATATGGCTGTGGAGGCACAAGCGGCGCTTGCGCAAGATCAGGCTAACGGCGAGGCACAAGTAGCAATTGCTCCGGATCGGTCCGGTGTGGACGCACAGACGACGTTTACCCGAGAGCAGGCCGATGTCGAGGCACCGGCATCGCTTGCTCAGGACAAAGCCCGTGTCGACGCACAGATGACGTTCACTCAAGATGATATGGACAGTGTCGATGCAGAAGAAAAGCGTCCTGTAGATGACGCGAAAGATGTGCAGTTGCAATCTCAGCCTGACGTAAAGGGAGAGGCTATCCCCGAGCCCGAGCGGTCAGGCGTTGATTCAGGCGGCTGGGCCAGTGTCACAAGCGCTAAAACCGCAAACGGTCCCGACGTCCCTGAATCTCGTAAAATCCAGACCAAAGTAACAAGTAGTGGCTGGAAGACTTCGCGACGGGCTCCCAAAAGTTTCAGCAGCGGCAACATGATGGAGTCCGGAGACAAGCATGAGAGCTTTATTTCGCTTGGTGGTTCCGAAGACTTTGCTGGCGCGCCCGTGGACGATTTTAATAGACCGATTGCCCACGAAATTGGAAAAGCCTGTTCGAACCGTGCCACCTCGGGTGGTGCCGGTTCAAGTGGTATCAGCGGGAGTGGCGCCGGATCTGGTGCGATAGAAGCAAGCGGCGCTCATCGTACAGATGCGCCTGTAAGCAAGCCTGATGAAAACCCGGTAGATTGGGTTCCGGTGAAACAAAAGCCCTCTGAGGCTATCAAGTCGCAATTCGCAAATGATACCGAACTGCACACTCTTACAAACAAGACCGAAACTCACGAAGAGAAGGTCAAACCGAGCACGCGAAAGAACATACAGGATGCCTTTCGCCGCAATCGGATCAAAACCATTGTTGCTGCTGTGATTACTGTTGTCCTCCTGTACGGCGCTTATTCATATGCCACCACCAAAGGTTTGATCAAAAAGGTCGGCATATTTAATTCCAATCCATTTGCAAAACAACAGTCGAAGAAAGGCTCTACTCGCCAGTCTAAGAAGAAGCGCTCGAAATCGTAGCCCGAAAATCCAGGGCGGGCTGCGAGTACTCATGTCGAATGTCTGTACAGATAGGCAGCAGCTCTTGGCGAGACGTTTTAGTTGCGTTTCAGCCGAGACGATTAGTTGCGTGTCAGGCGAGAAGAGGGTTGCAGGTCCGGCGAAACGTTAGACTCTAATGTCGGTTCTAGAGCTGGATTCCAGTCCATCGTCACAAAATGCGGTCGACTGCGTACGAATAGCAAAACAGCACCACTGATGGTGCTGTTTTTAAGACTAGTTTTTAGTTACAGAGACTATGCTGACAGCAGCGAGCTCAGAGACTTGCTCTTCGAGCTCTCTTTGTCGTCGTCATCAGCAGCTTCGTCGCCTGGTTCCAGATCGAATCCCTTCAACCAGCCTTTGCTGAGATGAATGGAGCTTCTGAGTTCGCTTGATTTGCCGTCTTTCAACGCGATGTCTCTATACAGTGCGAGCAGCTGGAGAGTGTCCATGATGCAAACATTTTTCATGTTGGCATACTCGGTCACTTCCGGATTGGTTTCTTCGCCGCGATCTTTAGGTGACTTGTCGCTCACTCTGCCGACGATCAACACGCCTTTAGGTTCGATTCCCTTCTCGCACCAGAAGCGCGTTTGCGAAATCGAAAGTTGTCCGAGGTGGCTGCGTTCTGCTGAACCTTTGATCGAAATGACTCTGGCGATTGCCACTTTTTCGTCTTCGTGTTCGAGTAGAAATTCGTGTTTGTCTTCTTCTGATTGAGTGACTTTCCAGCCAGCCAGACCGAGCACTTGTTTGCATGCTTCAATCAAATCATCGCCTTCCGCTGTCAAAAGCGTATTGCGAATGCCCTTTGTCTGAGCAGCTTGACCTTCGATCTTTCGGATTTTGTCCTGGTACTGCTTGATTTGATCGTTGAGAGTATCAAGCTCTTTGTTTAGATGCTTGAGTTCGTCTGAAAAATATCTTTTGCACCAATCCGGCACTGTTGATGGGCCCATAATTGTCTCTATGTCCTCGCTATAACCGTTGGTCGCTCTGTCATGGTCTGATGCCAATGTTGTCTCAATGCGGTCCGCTGAGACACCTGGACTTTCATCTTCACTCTTTTCAGCCAAATCCGATTTGGCCGAAGTATCATCAATTATTTCAGCTATTCGCTCTAATGTCTCGGCTTCTTCGGATTTTACATCTTCGCTGTCATCTTTCTTTGCGGTTGACTCAGGCTCTTCTGAATCTTGCTCTGAGGTAGATTGCGGTTCTGTCTTCACCTCTTCGCTGTCGCTGTCCGACTTTGAAGATGGTTCGGCCGTTTCCTTCTCCGTCCCATCCGATGAAGACTCTTTTGATTCGGGCGACTCCTCATCATCTTTCTTGATTGATTCGGTTTTGTCCTCATCAGAAGCCGCTTGTTCAGGCTCCTTCTTATCATCATCTAATTTCGTTGCATCTGTATCAAAGGACATCTCGCCCTTCTTCAGCGCATCTCGAATCATTTCGCGCGACGCGGCGATTTCGTCCTGCAAAGGTTCCAATAAATCCTTCACAGCGATCGAAACTTCTTCTTCCTTTGAAATTTTTGCTTCGCTTGAACTGTCTGCGTCTCCTGTGGGCTCAGCGGGCTTCTCATCTGCTTCGGCAGAATCGGACTTCGAATCTTTCTTCTCTTCGGATTCTTTTTTGTCGTCGCTGGACTCAGGCGTAGACTGTTCAGCAGTCTCGGTTTTCGTGGCACTCTCAGGAGAGTCGGAAGATGTGGATTCTGCGTCTTTTGAATCAGGCTCTTTGGCTTCTACTACTTCAGGCTCCGCATCCTTAGACTGACTGCCGTTCTTCGCAGATTCGTCGCTGCTCTTAGCGTCGTCTTCTTTTTTCTCGTCGTCACTCTTTTCAGGTGCAGAGTCGCTTTCAGCCTTGCTTGTTGCTTTCTCTGCTTCGACAGGCTCTACCGTTTCTTTAGCCTCAAATTCATTCTCGTCAGCTTGTTTGGTCAAGCTATATTGAGCCAGTTGCTCGGGCGAGATGATGCTAATCTCCTGGGTTGCCGATAATTCGACTTCGCCGGAATAGCTGTAATCTCCGCCCTTTTTCAACGAGACTTCTTCGGCGCCGGCAGCTTTCTCGACGTCGACCGGCGGTAGCGGCTCGTCTTTGTCGATTCCAGCCTGTGATTCGATAACAAACCAAAATAGCGACACACCGATCTTCAGCACGTCACCGTCGTTGATTGGCTCTGGGCCACCGATCTGGTTACCGTTTAAAAACGTACCGTGGCGACTCTTTGCATCTTGTGTTTGGTACTGACCGTTTTCGTAAGTGATAATAAAATGAAATCTTGAGATAGATTGGTCGCCGCTAATGACGATGTCGTTGAGATCGTCGCGCCCGACTCGGCATCTCGGCGTAGTGATTGGAATCTTGCGATTGGAAACAAGATCCACGAGAAATGCGGTTGGAACCGAGGCTGCTTCGTTTTTTTCCATTTGCGCTTTTTCCGACTCCAATACTTTTTTTACGTCGACTCCTGTCTCGGTACAACTTGGACACGTCGCGCCCTTGTACTCTTTTTGACAAAGAGGGCAAACTTTAGCTTTTCTAGCCAACTAATCCTTCCCTTGTGTGATCCAGGGCCGAAATTAGAAGCCCTCCGGTAGTCGAAAGTGGTCTCGAATGTGCGTAAAACCACTCTTGATCACCATTAAATGTTCCACGAGGGCACGAATATAAACCTTATAAACGGAAAATGCCTATTGGTTGTCTTTATCAGACTAATATCGCGCAGAGGCAATTTTCGGAAAACGCATACAACGTGCTTACCATCAGCTTCTCAATTCACTGGAAGCGATCGGTTTAAACCGAATGAGTGTCAGGTTAACATATGTATGTGGGCGTAGAATCGCTGTTCGGCGCCTTTTCTGGTTGTATTTAAGGAAGCTGGCTTGCCGGGAGAGTACACTCTTGTTAATCGGTCGCAGTCGTCAATAGCTCAATGAGTGCAGCAAAATGTCAGAAACTGAAGAGACAGCAGTATCGTCGGAAGCCCTTATGGAGTATTTGCAAAAATTGCCATGGTGCAAACAGGGAGAGGATGTTTTGGTCGCGGTTAGTCCGGCGACGCCTGATGTCGTCGACCATATGGTAAATCGCGAAGTAAAGGTCTTCCCTGGTGGTTTGACGGTGAAAATGCAGAAGTCGGTGCTCTCCAACTTCAAGCAAAGACACGATGAAGGTCAGCCACTACCTGTGGTGATTGTTTGGAGACCTGCGGGCGTTGAAGTTTGGTATCGGAAGAATAAACCGGATCAATATCCATATGACGCGTGGTCTGATCCGTCGGCCGCGGCATATGAGCAAGAACGAGTCCTGCTGCCGGCTGAGAATTTTGGCGCCGGCTACGGTGACGCGCATTCTGCGATGGTTGCGAAAACCAAAGCGTGCCCGACCATGATGCCGACTTATTAACGAATGATCGGGCACCGTATGCGGTGCTAGGTTCGCTTCTGAATTCCTTCTTCGCGGCGTTGAGAGGCACCGTGGGCGGTGTGGGGCTGTCGAACGTAGCCGCGCGCAATTGCGTGATACTCAGGGACTGGAACATCTGATAATAAGGCTCAGTAGCCCCGTCCCAACCAGCGATTCCGCAACTTCGGACGGTACGACCTGATAATCACTTCTTTGCAAGAATGTATGTTCTGTTTCGGGCGAGAATTCGTACTGTGGCGGCAA
>JADYXR010000093.1 GCA_021772095.1 Candidatus Obscuribacter sp.
TCAAAAGCGAATTTGCTTAGCCACCCTTGCAATCAGCAAATTGCTCAACCAATGACCATGAAACGCCGTTGGCAAGAAGTATCTTGCGGAATCGCTGATTAGCGATAGTAATCTCCGCTTCTTTCTTGGCCTTGTCCAGCTCGTACGCCTTTTGCAGCGATTGCTGTTCCATTACCTGCTTCTGTGCGATTGCTTGTTGGAGAATCTCCGGCAATTCAACATGTGTAATCGGAATATCGACAATGTTGACTAAACCTTTGACATTTTCTTTGGTCATCGCCAGGACCTGGTTTTTAATCAGATTGACTTTCTTCGTGGCCTGGTCAGCTTTGTATTGTGATACCACTTGCCGAAAAGCTTCTTGAATCTGCGGATCAACGAGCTGTGTGTAAGGATCGCCTGTGTAATTTGCGTACAGTGTGAGAACTTGTCCTTCCGGCACATTGTAGAGCACCTTGTACTCCATCGTGATCGGCTGCTGGTCAGCGGTCAATGGCATCGCTTTGCCCTGCAGTGTTTGTTGTTTGATTGAATAATGATGGATGCTGTCGACGCCCGGAAGGTAACCTTGCATACCTGGTGTCAAAATGTTCGTCTGCATTTTTCCCATTCTGACCTTCACTCCGACTTCACCCGGATCGATGATCGTGCAGCCTGTCACAAAGATTGCCAACGACGACGCGATAAGAATTCCCGCGCGCTGCTTTGCCGATTCACTGATTCGATTCATAAAAATTACCTACGATGCACCAGTAGTGGTTGCCAGGTGATGGTGAGTGCAAGCTTATTATGATCCCAAATATGGTGGCAGTCCACAAAACCAATATTTACCGGACGCCGGCGACAAAGATGATTCCGAGACGCTTTCAACCGAGTTCTTCTATTCCTGGTTGTTGCCCAACATGTTGGGCCCGAGATCCATTCTCACCGCACAGTTTTTGTGTTTCTTTTTAAACCGATCGATCCCGGCTTGCGTAATTCGCGTGCAGTTTCCTATGTGAAGCTGTTTCAACTGTTTGAAATTAGCCAGAACCATCAGACCTTTGTCCGTAATCTCATTGCCGCACAGATCCAGTAAATGCAGTTCGGTCAATGATTGGAGGTGAGGTAAATCATCATCTGTGATACCGCAGTATGACAAAAGCAATGTTTGAAGGTTTTTGAATTTTCCTATGACCGGTATCGATGCCCGATCGAGGATCGATCGGCGAAATCCCAGTCCGTCCAAATGAGTGGCTGCTTTTAGTTCGCTTATAACATTTACATCGAGGTCGGGAACGCTGATCATAAAGAGCTTGTGCAAATTGGGAATTTCAGCGATCGCGCGCATGCATTCCTGGTTGACGGGAATTGCCGAGACATCCAAAAACTGAAGCGTCTTAACTGCCTTCAAATGCTTGATACCGTCAGCGGTGACTTCGGTTCCTGTTAAATAAAGTCCAACTAACTGAGGCATGCGTGATGCGTACTTCAGTGCTTTGTTCGTAATTGATGTGTAAGACAAATCGAGCCAGTTAATGGGCAAGTGTTGAATACTTTTCACGCCTGCGTCGGTAACATCCGACATTCGCAGATTGATGTTTCTCAGGTCTTGACCAGGTTTCAGCGTTTTCAGGTAAGCGTCATTCTTTTTTGAATTCGGCATGAGCATGTCTTCGATGTAACTTGTTTTGCTAGCATCGTCATTTAAAGTCGTTGTGTTTTTTGTTTTAGGCAACGACGCCTTACTTGATATGGCCTCTTCGGCATTGCGGTTCATAATCAGAAGCCCGCCTGACAAAATTAAGAGCAAGCAACCACAGGCGATGGCATACAACATTGCATCCGGTGGACGGCCGCTCTTCCAGAGTCGGTCGTCGAATAGTTGTTCATCGTCAGAACTTCTGCGGTTCTTCAGGCGGCTGCCGCCTCTTTCCGCATCGATTCGGTCAAAAACAGAATCAATCGCCAGCAAAACTTCGTCAGCTGACTGGTATCGCATTTGGGGATTCTTGTCGAGCATTCTAGCGACGATCGCTTCTAGTTCCGGATCGATAATTTCATCCGGAATCGTTTCTGAAAATGGTGGCAGTTTTAAACTGACGTGCCGGTTGATTGTCTCCAGCACGGTCCTTCCGCGAAACGGATTGATGCCGGTCAGCGTTTCATAGAAAACGCATCCCATCGAATAGACATCGGAAGTGGCCGCAAAAATTTCGCCTCGTGCTTGATCGGGACTCATGTAAGGTGGGCTACCCGTCAGAGTTGTGTTGCCGGATGCAGTCTTTGATACTGAGGAAACTTGTGTCAAAGCGGCGATACCAAAATCGATTACCATCGCTTTTGGATCTTCGGACATGGCGTTGAGAACCAGGATATTAGCCGGTTTTATGTCTCTGTGCATGACACCCTGGCGATGGGCGTGACTGACTCCGGAAAGAATCTGAGAGAAGATCGACAACGCGATATATTGCTCTAAAATTTCCTGTTCTTTCAAAACTTCTTGCAGCGTTTGACCGCGCACAAAATCCATCACCATAAATGGCTGTCCGCCGGTAGACGCGCCAAAATCCAGGACTCGCACAACGTTGGGGTGGTTGAGTTTGCTGGACGCGCGAGCTTCGTTTTGCAGGCGAAGCATATCTTCCGGAGACCAAACTTTGCCGCTCAATGTTTTAATCGCAACTCGTTTTTTGAGGAAGCGATCCCAGCATTTAAACACTGGTCCACTGGCTCCGCGACCGATTTCGCTGGCAATGAGATAGCGCTCGAATGGAAACTCGTCTGGGGCAAGACCGTGATAATCGATCTCCTCCGATTTGAGAAGTTCTTTGATTTCCTCGTCCATTGGTTCGGGGCGATGAATGACTTCGCGCTGTGTCGGATCGAACTCAAAGTTCAAATCATCCCACTCGCATTTGCAGCGAGCATCTTTGAAGATCCACTGCGTGAGCGAACCTTCGCGCTCCGGAGTGCGAACTTTGCCGCACTTCGGACATTTGACCATGAGGCGTTCGTCCGAATCGATCAGCGCCTGCAATTGCAATCGATTCTCGCATTCGCAATCGCTCGTCGACTTCAACCATTGCGTGATCGTTCCGGCCTTATTCAGCCGAACGTTCTTTCCACACTTTTCGCATTTTTCGTCTTGCGTCATACCAAGCTGCTACCGGTAGATGACTAATATACTACCAGTCCGAATGATCGTGAAACGCGACGCGTCCACGAAGCTGTTTTCCAGCTCAGTTTGCGCGCTCTTTCTAATGCGAACCGCAATCGTTTATCAGCTAAAAATCTGAGCTAAAGACTGGGCCACCGCGAATGCGTTAGCAACGAAATCGGACAACATCTGGAACGTTTCGAGAGCTCGTTTGTTCCTACCAGCTCCACGGAAGATTGATCGTCGACTCCGTATCGCGATGTTTCCGCCGCGCCCATTGTTGAGGAGGCTGATTTTGTTGGTGACTTGCTGCTGCAATCTGCGCCAAAGTCGGCACTCCTATCAACTGATCGCCGGCACCCCTGGCTACTTGTTCAATTCTGCGAATCAACGAGGCTACCGGTTCTTCTTTCTGCTTCTTCAGTGTGGTGGCACGCAATTTTTCAACAAGCAGCGCTTGAGGCTTTTCGTGGTCGATCATCAAGCGAACAGCCTTTGCCGACTCGAGAGTGAGATAGTATTTCGCCATCTGATACAGATCGTGATCGCCAAACAAATTTGCATTGTCGCGAAAATTTTCCATATCTTTTCTGAAGTCGACAATGTTGCCGAGTTCAAAATTGATAAATGCACGCGCTCCATGCGCAGCCGGATTGAATGGAAACCAACGCAGAACGTCATTAGCAGCTGATTTCGCCTGGTCGTATTCGCGCCGTTCGTAGAGATCGAGACAGTAACCGGAGAGATAACTGATACGCTCTTCCGGTTTGTAGAAATGGAAAGTTTGTAGTGCTAAACCTGACAATCTCTGGTTTAGTTCTGCCACCGCTTCTTTGGAAACCAGGGGCATGTCGTATGCCAGCTGTTGCAGACTGGTCGAATAGGCTAAATTCAAAAAGTCCCGGTCGTCAGCGGTTGTTGAAGCCAGTCTCAGAGAATGCAAAGACGGCAATTGAGAAATAATCGACGTGCCGACGTTGCGAATGTCTTGACCAACCACTTCGAGATAACAGAGGTGCGGTAGCTGCATCAAAACCGCCAAGCCATCTTCCTTCGACTTCGTCGCCACCATGTGAAGACCCGTCAATGATTTGAGTGTATGCAACTCGTTCATACCGCGATCGCTGATCGCCGCATTATCTATGACAAGCCAATCGAGGTTCTGCAGCTTAGCGATTTGCTTGATGCCATCATCGGTAATCTGAGTGTCGACCAGATGCAGCTCGCGAAGGTTCGTGCACTTCGAAATCAGCTCGGCGCCGGCGTCTGTAACACCCGGACCATAAAGAACTAAACTGCGATAATTTGGTAAGTCATCCAGGCGGCGCCTGAGATCTTCGTCGGTCCAGTTGCCAATGTAAGTGTCTATTGCCATCGCGATTCACCCACACAACCCTTTCTACTTATTCCCTATCAGACGCACAAAATGCCCAGTGTGACGAAAAATAATGGGCATAAACGAAGGAAGATTCAGGGCGGATTTAGGTCCATAGACATCAGTTATCCAAGATAAACGCTTTGATAGTCGTTCCTTGCCAGATGAGGGTGATGCGAACTATTGCGCGCCGGTTTCCGGCAAAGAAACTCGTGCACTCGACGCGGAAAACTTTCCTGTTGATCGCGACGAACCACTATTCGTACTTGGAAAAGGATCTGCCGGAATCGTCTATTTTGTTGCGACCGCTTGTTCAAAAAGCTTGTCGCCATCAAGTGTCTGCGTTCACGGACTGCGGCGCGATTGATGGGTTTGCAGGCTGAAGCCAAAGTAACGAGTTTGCTGGTGCACGTTCCAAGGCACCATATATGGTGTTGGAGTATGCCGATGGAATAACTTTAGAGCAAAGAATAAGAGAAGGGATCGTTACCCGCCGAAGTCGCCGTGAAGGTTTTTCTGCGCATTTGCAACAGCCTTCGAATACGCTCATTCCAAAGGCATCTTTCATCGTGATTTGAAGTCTTCCAACAATGCTTGCTGCGTCTACGCAAACATTGCCGACGACAGTCAGTGAAGTGAAATTTGTGTAGCGCCGAATCAGTACGAGTGTCCTTCGGAGTCGCTGGCCGCTAGTCTTTCTTCGGCTTGTTGATCAGTTCTGTCAGCGAATCGATTATCACTTTATCCGCTTTATGCTGCCAGTCCAGAGCCGTCAAAAGCTCTGAGCGTGACATCAACCCTTTCGACAAAATCAGCTCACCGAGCGGCTTTCCAGATGTCTCTTGTTCTTTGATAAGCTCTTCGAGCTGGTGAACTGTTATCTTTCCGTGCTTCAGAAGAATCTCGCCAAGTTTTTCCGGACGAGTGAGTATATCCCACTTTTCTTCTTCGCTTAATCCATGTAGAAGATCTTGTTGATCGCTCATTTGAACCTCACTTTGCGTACATTGTATGGCATACAGGCAATGACGCAACACGCAATCTACCTAAACTGCACTTCCGACTTAAGACTGAAACGTTAGACCACTGATGTGACCGACGTTTCAGTCGATATTAGGTGGCGATCGCTTTGGGAACGATCGGACGTTTGGCGGCGATTTCTCGCCACCATGCCAACAGGGCGCTGGCATTGAATATTGAGGAATAGGTTCCTGAGATGATTCCGATTAGCATTGCCAACACGAAATCTCTGGTGGTCACGCCGCCAAGCACGAACAAAGCCGTGAGGGTGAAGATAACGGTTAATGAGGTTGCCAGCGAGCGAAACAGAGTTTGATTGACGCTGTCGTTGGCGACATCGCCGAACGTTCGTTTCTTTTCCTCGCCGGTTACCGGATCTTTGTAGCGCGCCCCGACAGATTTCGCATTTTCTCGAATCCGATCGAATACCACGATCGTGTCGTGAACCGAGAAGCCAATCACAGTCAGAATTGCGCTTATGAACAAACTGTCTACCTCCGTGCCCATGAAGACACCGAAGAGAGCGTAAAATCCGACCAACAAGATAACGTCATGGAAGAGCGCGGCAATTGCGCACATCGCATAATCGAATTGGTATCGATATGAGATGTATGCAACCATCATGCCGAGCGTGGCAAACAGTGCAATCAAGCCGTTCATAAGAAGCTCGGGACCAATGGTGGCAGTTACTTTATCAACCGACAACGATTGGAAATGTCCGAGTTTTGCTTCCAGATTTTTATCGAGTGTTCTTTTCAAAGCCTCATCGTCAAGTGCTTTGGTGCGCATGACGATTACTTCTTTGTCGGAGATGAACGCTTTCTGCACTTGCGATCCATGCAGACCAGTTTCGTCTAAAACGTTTCGAACTGCATCCAGTTCCTGCGGTTTATCAAACTGATATTGCAAGATGGAACCGCCCGTGAAGTCGATGCCGGGTTTGAGTGGAGCGTGGAATACGACCATGCACCAGATAATTCCGATGATACCGGGGATGGTGAGCGCTGCGGAAATACCGAACCAGATACTTCTGTATTTCACGATATCTACGTGAGGTAATTTCATTGTTTAGTTGCCTCCTCAATCGTCAGCTGTTCGGTTTTTTTTCCCGCGCTGGGGTCTCTGCGATCGTATTTGTGTCCGAACAGTCCGACTTTTCTCGGAATCAAGTGGAGCAGTGTTCTGGTCGCTGTAATCGCTGTGAACATCGATATCGCCACACCAAGTGCCAGTGTGATAGCGAATCCTTTAACTACTGATGTTCCAAACATCATCAACATCGCGCAAGCAATCAGGCTGTTTGCGTTACTGTCCCAGATGGCTGAAAACGCTTTGGTGAAGCCTGTTTCGATAGCGGTGAACAATGTTCGACCGTTCGAAAGTTCTTCCTTAGTTCTTTCGAAAATCAGAATGTTGGCGTCGACCGCCATCCCGATCGATAGGATGAAACCAGCGATACCAGCCAATGTAAGAGTGACTGGAATGTAGACGAAGACAGCCAGTGTGGCCAGAGTGTATAGAATCAACGCCAGGTTGGCGACGACTCCAACTAATCCGTAGAGCGCAACCATGAAGACCATGACTGTGGCTATCCCGATAAGACCGGCGTGCAAACTCTTGTCTATCGAATCTTGTCCCAGAGTAGCGCCGACCGTTCTTTCTTCCAGAATGGTGATCGGCACCGGCAGTGCGCCGGCGTTCAACTTGACGGAGAGGTCGACTGCCTGGTCTTTAGTGAAGCTGCCTGAAATTTCTCCGTGTCCACCAAGAATTTTTTCGCGAACAGTAACGCCGCGATATTCCGTCAGTGGCAACGGTCTGCCGTCGGCACCACGCTCGGTGGGCTCGCCATCGAGGAAGATACCGATTTGTTGACCGACCAATCTGGTCGTCAGATCGCCGAACTTTTTAGCACCGGCATCTTTGAACTCGAAGTTGACGTGCCATGTGGTGCCGCCTGCCATCGGTGTGGCCTGCGCTCGCTTGAAATCAGCACCGGTTAAATCAACACTTTTCCAAACTGGCTTACCGTCTTCAACTGCGAGTTCTTTGAACTCGAGAAGCGCTGTTGTACCAATTCGGTCTTTAGCTTGTTGAGGATCTTTGATACCGGGAAGTTCGACAATCAGTCGATCTTTGCCTGCTCTTTGAACCATCGTTTCTGCCACACCAAGGCTGTTGATGCGGTTGTTGATGACGGTTTCAACGCCGTTCATAACTGATGGTGTAATTTCAGGCACCTGGGGCGGTGCGGGGTTAGCTCGCAAAAGAAGCTGCGAACCGCCACGAAGATCGAGACCCAGTTTCAAGTTTGTGAATATCGAATATTCTTTCTGGTCGATCGGATTGACTACATGGCCAAGAATTTGAATGTTATTTGCTTTACCCGCATTCTCTTTTTCTTGTTTAACCGCATGCTCACGAGCATAGAAGTTCATTTTGTCCCAGCCCGGAAGCTTTTGGACATTCTTATCAACTTCCAGCGCCACATCGTACGGCGGAAGATCGGCAAGTCTCTGCCATTCTTTTACAGTCTCAGTTGGTGCCACTTGAAATAAAGTGGTGACTGAGAGAACAAACGCTAGCACAACGGCAAACGGTTTCCAGTCTAACTTAGGCAAGGAGCCTCCCTGGCAAGTAATGCCATTCAACGATCCCGGAGGTTGGTAGAGCTGCGAATTGACTGGACAAGGCGACTGCGTCCGCCTGAGCAAGTAGTCAACATCAGTTCTACCCGTACTATTAAATAGTAAGGATCACTATACAATAGGATATGCGCCATTTTGCTTTAGGATCTGCTCTAATTCCCTTTCATCTCGGCGACTGGCGCTGACTGAGAGCGCGCTTCGGCGCTTGCCGTCTCAAGCTTCCCGAGCCTCGGTGAATAAACGAGCACTAAGCGATGTAACTAAACTGCCGCAAATGCCAGCCGCGTTTTAGCTGACGCGATGCCGCGTATGACTTGAATTTGTTTTATTGTCTAGAACTAAACGGTGCACACCTTGTCGCCGCCGCGTTGCATAGCCAGTTCGAGAGCGCGAACTGATTTCTCGATCAGCTCATCATGCTCGCGGGCGTGGGCAGGAAATGCTGCCAGACCGACTGAAGCGGTGACGCGCAGGTTGTGCCAGTTGTGCGTAATCGATTGATTACCGATGCGCTGGCGAATACGTTCTGCCACTATTGATGCGCCTGAAGCGTTGGTCTCAGGGAAAATAATCGCGAATTCTTCAGCCGAGTAACGAGCCGGAATGTCGACGTCGCGCACGGCGCCGCGCAGAACATTGCCCATCACTTTAAGTACGGCGTCCGACGTTAGCGAGCCATACTGGCGCACCACGTCTTTGAAACCATCGATTGCCACCATGCAAAGAGCAACTGGACGTTTGTAGCGCTTCGCTCTTTTCAGTTCGTCTTTGATTTCTTTGTAGAAGGTTCGTGAGTTGTACAGCTCTGTGAGCGTGTCGAGCAGCGCCAGTCTTTCGATCTCTTCGCCTTTCACCGCAGCCAGACTCTGTTCTGTACTTGTAAGAAGAGAGCGTTGCTCGAGCTCTTTAACGCGCTCGATGACCTGGCTGTCCATGAAGGTCCGTGCGCCGGATTGCTTCGCCCGGTTTGGATTGTCCAAAACCCGACAAAACATGCACGTTCTACCGCTACAAATGTGATCCGTTCGTCCTACGCTCATTGGAACTTGACCTTCCTACCGTCTGGTGGATAACCTTGCTGCCCGAAGGCGAATACTATACATGGGAATTTGCCCGAAGTCGGCACAGGTAAAACCTGGAATCCCGCGTATACAAGTATAGGTTAAATATCTTATGGAAACTAGTTCGCTGTTTTGACAGGCGAATATTTCTTGATTATCTCTGTCATTGCCCAGTATTTCTCAGACGCCCGCCCTCCACAACTCTCTGACCATCGACAAACACATCTACTATTCTTTTGGGAAACCGAACTAAAAGATCGGCAGGGTTGGTTGATTCGATAAATCGCGGCTCCGAAACTTGCGTGCCGTCCGTTTCAGCTACGCTCGAAACTCCCGCGTCTCCGGCAGCAAGAACACGTCGCTCAGAAGATTCCGTTCCAGTCGTTTCGTGAACGCGAGCTTCCTGACCACTCCCAAACTTCTGCCGAGGGGGCGGGTCTAAAACGAATGCTGAGCGCGGGGCGACTTTAAAAACGGCGATGTCAGCCGACTTGCCTGGTTCCAACGAGCCTATCTTGTCGCCTAGACCAACTGCCCGAGCGGCGGCGAGCGTCATCATCTCAATCAGGTCGGCCGAGCTGAGCGTGCATTCCGGCTCCACGGCGCGGTGCAGATTGAGCGCGAAGGCTGCTTCGGCAAGCGGGTTCAAATCATCTGTTGAAGCAAGGCTGTCAGTGCCGAGTCCCACGTTGACCCCAGCTTCGAGCAGCTCCGGCAGCGGTGCTCGACCATTGCGCAGGCGCGCGTTACTGCGGGGGCAGTGCGCGACCGAGGTGCCGGCTGTCTTCAAAAGTGCGATGTCGGCGCTGTCGATCTGCACGCAATGGGCGGCGACAAGTGTATTAGAAAGTAGTCCATGCTTCGCCAGGTGAGCAACCGGCGAGACGCCGTGCCTCCAATCGATAGATTTCAAGACGGTTTCGGTGTCTCTATCTTTATTGGATGGACTGACTCGAACTAGAAAAGCATTTATAAGGAGATCGCTATCTCTGACCCAGGCGCTTTCCGGTTTTGACTCGGCAAGATGGGCAAGCACCGGCAGACCCTTTGAATCCGCCCAGCTCTTGGCGAGCTGCCAGAGCGCGGGGCTCACCGTATATGGTGCGTGTGGCGAACAGGTGAATGTGATCGTTCCTTTATCCAGCGACTGCTTGAGAATGGAGCTGGCTTCCAAGGTGAGCTTGTTAAGCCGCTCGACCCAGCTTTTCCAGATCGGTTCGGCAATCTCTTTATCCAATCCAAACAGTTCCAGTCCGACCAGACCTTTTAAACCAGTCTCGGCAATGGCTTCTGCACTCAGTCCCGAGTAAGAACTGTCGACGATGAAAGTCGTCCCGGTCAGCGCCGCCAATTGCGCACCGTAGGCAGCCGACGCACGAAAGTCCGCGGGCGCCCAGTTGGCAACTGATTTCATCAGGAGCGGAATCCAATCAAATAGTTTCTGTTCTGAATTGAGATGACAAAGGGCTGAGTAATCCAGGTGACTGTGCAGGTTTATAAGACCCGGCATAATGATTGCGTTGTTGTAATCGAAAAATTCGAATTCTTTATATTCACTCAGAATGGCGTCGCGAGCGCCAACGGCCTTTATTTCAGTGCCTTTGATGGCAACTGCACCGGAGGCTATCGGCGGCGAACTGACGGGATAAACCCATCTGGCCCCGATCACAAAGCCTTTATTGCTGTCAAGCTGTGGTAAAATCATCATCTCAGCATACCGTCCAGCCTGGTGTGAGGCCAACGTGTCGCTTTTCTGCGATTCGGTGGCGTAAATCTGTAGAATCGTCGCTTGGTTTCTTTCATGAGAATCTAACGCGAAATGAATCTATAAGTACATGAGTTTCGTGTTCGGGAATTCAAAGTGCAAATAAACGTAGACGAACTAAACGAGATGCCACTGCGCCGCATTCGCCTCGACTTCAATGAGATGCTCGATGTCGATGACGTAGTCAAGCCTGTCGTTGGTGAACTCTTTCTTCAGGCTAGCGGTGCCGGAGTAGTAGTGACAGGTACCGTGCAAACGCTCCTGAAACTCAATTGTCATTCGTGCCTGCGTCCGTTTTTCTCGAGTCTGTCCGTCGACATCGACGAGCAGCTCGCCTCGGGAACCAACCAGACGGCGCATCCACGCGATCGGGAATTAAACAAAGACGACTTTTTTGAGTTCGTTCCGGATAGTGGAATTCTTGACATCAGTGACATTGTGTATCAAGCTGTAACGTTGGCATCACCAGTTTTCTGCCGCTGCGGCGCTGATTGTCCCGGTCCGCCGAAGCCCGAAAAGGCTCTGGCCGCCGAGGGTTCGGCCGTCTCCATGTCGGACTCTGAGGACGACTCCCCGATCGATCCGAGGTGGGAGAACTTAAAGACTCTGTTTTCAAAACAAGAATCCGGAGAGAATTCGTAGATAATTATCAATTCCAAGGTACGAGGAATCACCTCAAATGGCTCAACCAAAGAAAAAGACATCACACCAGAAGCAGCACCAACGGCGCGCCCATTGGAAAGCTCTTCCTACCAATTTGGCGAAATGCACGCAGTGCGGAGCTCCGGCTAAATCGCACACAATGTGTTCGGAATGCGGTTATTACCGTGGCCGTCCAGCCTTCAGGAGCGAACAAATCGTTTAGTTCTCTCACAGGTGAGGGCTTGCCCCGAGCCGACACAGGTTGTTTGGTAACAGTGCGGAGTGTGACTCAAGCATGATTCGGATATCCATAGACGCCATGGGTGGTGACCATGCCCCCAGAGAGGTCGTCCATGGTTCAGTTCTTGCTGCGCTCGAATATAAGATCGCAATATTATTAGTCGGACCGGAAGATTTGATCCGCGAGGAACTCAATCGTCCAGTCATTAAGCAGCTTTTAGGCGGGAAAGACCCCGCTTCACATCACATCTCGGTCGTTCACGCATCGGAAGTTGTCCAGATGCATGAGAAGCCGAGCTGGTCTGTTGTGAAGAAGAAAGATTCGTCCATCGTCGTTGCTACGAAGTTGGTTCGCGAAGGCAAAGCCGATGGTCTGGTGTCAGCTGGCTCAACAGGAGCAGCAGCTGTAGCCGCGCAAATTTGTCTGGGCAAAGTTGAAAATGTGGATCGCTGCGCAATAGCCTGTACCATGCCGACCATTCATGACCGCCCGTGCTTCTTGATTGATGCCGGTGCCAGTGTCTCGTGGGATGCGCATCAGATGTTGCAATTAGGTTTGATGGGAACGATTCTTGCCAAAGGTTTGTACAACATAACCAACCCGCGGGTCGGAATTCTCAACATCGGAACCGAAGACTCAAAAGGTACGGATGTCGTCAAGGAAGCTAATCTGCTCTTCCGTAAGAACGAAAGCAAAATGAATTACATCGGTTTTGTCGAAGGGCGTGATTATCCGCTGGGCAAAGTCGATGTTGTCGTCACCGACGGTTTTACCGGCAACGTGTCGTTGAAAACTGCCGAAGGCATAGCCCGCATGATGACATTCATGCTCAGAGAAGAACTGATGGGTTCTCTGAAAGGGCGCGTCGCTGGAGTAATCGGCAAGACCGCTTTGAAAAATTTGAAGGCGCGCGTTAACCAGGACGAATTTGGTGGCGCGCTACTCGTCGGAATCAAGGGCGTTTGTGTGATCGCTCATGGTGGCTCGAAACATACTGCCATTAAAAATGCGATTCGCGTCGCCAAAGATATGGTGGCGGCGCATGTGGTTGATAAGATCGAATCAGTTTTGGCGACCACCGGCAAGAATGGTAATGGCGCAGAGGCAATCGAACTGAAGGGTAAGGACAAGAAGTGAAATTCGCTTGCGGAGCGAAGATCATCGGCGTTGGTGCCGGGCTTCCAGTCTCCATTGTCACGAATGATGATTTGACGCAGTTGGTTGACACATCCGACGAATGGATTAAAACGCGGACCGGAATTAGAGAACGAAGAATCGTTCGAGAAAACGAAACCGCCACTGGTCTGGCGATTTTGGCGGCTCAAGACGCGCTGGCATTTGCTGGTATCGCAGGTGATACCATCGAATTGATCATTGTGGCCACTTCGACACCGGATAATTTGTATCCGTCGACAGCCTGCCAGGTTCAAGGAGCAATCGGAGCCCCTCGGGCTGCGGCTTTCGATATGGAAGCGGCTTGCACCGGAATTGTGTATGCTTTGTCCGTAGGTCAACAATTCATTGGCAGTGGGACTTACAAACGCGTTTTAGTTATCGGCGTTGATATTCACTCCCGGTTTTTGAACTGGGAAGACAGAAACACTTGCATTCTTTTCGGTGATGGTGCCGGCGCTTTTGTGCTCGAAGGCACGGACATCGAAGACAACGAATTACTCGGCACGTACTTGCGCGCCGATGGTAACGGCGGTAACCTTCTCTGGATTCCGAACACCGGATCGAATTATCCTCACAAAGGTGCCGAAGAGATCAAACCAGTCGATCGATTTTTGCAAATGAACGGACGCGCGATTTATGAGTTTGCCGTTAACGCGGTACCGGAGGCGGTGCGTCATGCCTGCGGTCTTGCCGGCGTGGAAGTGAAAGATATCGATTACATGGTTCCTCACCAGGCCAATATTCGTATCATCAAAGCCGCTGCCGATCGGCTTGGGCTTAAGAGCGAGCAATTAGTAACCAACGTCGACGAGATGGGAAATACTTCCGCTGCTTCGATTCCGCTTGCACTCTGGCAAGCGATTAAGCGTGGAAATATTAGAACGCCATCGACAATCTGCCTGGTCGGATTTGGTGGTGGACTGACCTGGGGATCGGCTGTTGTGCGCTGGACTGCGGTAGATCAGCGACCTCAAGAAAAAGTCGAGACCGAAGCCGAGAAAACAGAAAATGCTGCCACCGAATCTAGTGCTGTTGCAAACGATGAGAAATCGGATTCGATAAAGAAAGATTCCGCTGCTGAGAAAACAGCGGAGATCGCAAGATAGTTTTAGATCGATTGAAACTTAGAGTGAGCGCTGCGCTCACTGAGAACAGGAGAAAAAGGTGATGGGTAAGATTGCTTTCTTGTTTCCCGGTCAAGGATCTCAATCTCAGGGAATGGGCAAAGACCTGTTTGAAAATATTCCCGAGGCCAAAGAAACTTTTCAATCTATAGATAAGATCGCCTGTCGCGAATTATCAAAACTTTGCTTTGAAGGTCCGGATACGGAACTGAAGAAGACCATCAACACTCAACCTACGATTATGCAAGTGTCGCTTGCCGCGTTGAAGAGTTATGAAAAACTTGGTGGACCGGCGCCGGATTTTGTCGCTGGCCACAGCCTCGGTGAAATTACTTCACTCGTCGCCGTCGGCAGTCTCTCTCTGGAAGATGCAGTTCGCCTTGTTGATAAACGGGCTAGACTGATGGAAGAGTGTCCGCCAGGCGCTATGGCTGCCGTTCTTCGTGTTGCTCCCGATGTGCTCGAACAAGTCGTGACTGCCGTTCGTGAGGAACGCGTCGCCGCCGGAAAAAGCGAATCGGAAGCTGTCGTACTTCTTGCAAATTTCAACACGCGCGAGCAGTTAGTTATCTCCGGCAATCCCGAAGCGGTTGCCGAAGCTACCAAGAAAGTAAAAGAAGTGGGTGGTAAAGCCATTCCACTGCCTGTCGGCGGAGCGTTCCATTCACCGCTAATGAGTCAAGCTGCCCGAGAATTTGAAACGGAATTAAACAAAGCTGATCTAAAAGATGCCCGTTGCGAAGTCGTTCAAAATTACGACGCCAAAGGTTCGAAGTCGTCTTCCGATATCAAGGCGAAGTTGGCAAAGCAGATGGAGAGCGCGGTTCGTTGGTATGAATCAATCGAGTATATGATCGCAAATGGTGTCGATACGTTCGTCGAAATCGGACCGGGAACAGTTCTTACCGGACTCGTTAAAAAGATCGATCCGAAGGTCAAGCTGTTGAACATTCACGACACCGAAAGTCTCAAAGCTGTAGTCAACGAGTTGAAACATCCAGTCGCCACAAACTAAGCTGCGTGCCGGTTTGACGGATTTAGTCAGCAGGCTGTGGGATCGAAACTGTTTTCGCCGGCAGAATAATTTCTGCCGTTGGTGTCTGCAAGTTGGTAGTGCAATGGAAAGGGCACCGGAGGTCTCGGGATCTACATCTGTAAACCGCTTGAAAACTCAAAGTTCGCTCCTGCTGGGACCTCTGTGGCCTACTTATTACAAGTCGCTGACCGCATCTATGTTTCCAGAAGTGTTACAAGCTATGAATCTTAATAAGCCGCAGAGGAACAGCTATTGCGACACTTGAGCTTTGTGGCTTTTTTACCTCCTGAATACCGGCTGAAAATTTGATATGCTTTGCTGCATAAGATTGTAGACGTGTGCCATTGTTCGGCTTATCCACAGTTGAACCGCCGCGAAATCCGATCTTAAGAACCCGAGGTGGCTGCAATTTCGTTTTTCGTTCCATTTATAATCTCTTTTCTGGTGTTCTACATCTGGCACATCATGGGCGTCACGGTCGGTTATCACCGATTGCTGTCACACCGCTCATTCCGTTGCCCTAAGTTTGTAGAGTACTTCTGGGTGCTGGGTGGATACCTGGCATTTGAAGGATCGCCAATCTGGTGGGCAAGCATCCACCGCGCGCACCATCGTTACACCGATACGCCGCTTGACCCTCACTCTCCGCGCGAGAGCTGGTTCGCTTCGTACATCGGCTGGACCACGAAGGGCAAATACGCCGACCACATCAGACCTCAAGATGCCAAAGATCTCTGTAAGGACCCTATTTATCAGTTCCTTGAGCAAGGCGGAAGCTGGGAAAAAGCTCACCTCTTGTGCGCAGCAATCGGCACGGTCTTCCGTCTCGGTCTACTCGCCTGCTTCGGTTGGCCAATCGCATTGGGCTGCACAGCCGCTGGTTTGTTCTGCCTCAACGTGCCATTGATGCTCAACCTGTTCTGCCATATTCCAAAACTGGGCTACAAAAACTTCGAGACGAAAGACGATAGCGTCAACGTTTGGTGGGTCGCTGCGCTCACGATGGGCGAAGGCTGGCACAACAATCACCACGCATTCCCTGGCTCCGCACGCAGCGGATTCAAGAGAAATGAAATCGACCCTTCATGGGAAACGATCAAATTGATGAAAAAAGTTGGACTGGTTTCGTGGTTCAACGAAGCGAATCCAGATAGCAAAGCTCCTGCTAAGGTTAAACCAACGCTCGCTCCGGTAGCCGCTCGCACACTGACAGCAGTTCCATCAACGCATGAAGATGGCACGACTAAGGAGCAATCCGAAGCGAAACCACGCGGTCGCAAAATCAGACAGAGAAAAGTACGCGAAGCCGTTGGCGCTAGACGCTAGACGCACGCTCGATCTCTGAAGCATTAGAACTGCGACGTTTACAATAAACGTCGCAGTTTTTACGTGTGCCTCAACTTGTCCTCACGATGAAGCGTTAAATTAGAACGTATCGAGGAAGTTGCGTGCGAGCAATCATGTTGCTCTAAGTGCGGCGAACCGAGTTCGAGAGTTGTCGCGTTTATTGCCCCGATATCAAGCATGTCAAAGTAATCGACCATTCGTCAGAATTTTGAGATTGGACGTGTATCAGTGGATCTAGCTTTTGACGGCTTCGTTGACGACTTTCTTGATGGTGCAGTTGCGCTTCTCGAGCTCTGCGAAGAAGAGGTCCGGATCGACTGCGACTTCTGGAGGCAGAACGCCGTGCTCTTTAATTTTGCCGTCGACTATCATCTGCGCCACTATGGATGGTGGCACGCCTGTGTTGAGGTCGCCGGCGCCGATGTCGCGCTTTGGATCTGAATGAGCAGTTTCGAGCATGACGATGTGAACGTCTTCGCCGCCCTTTGTGCCTTTGACGTCAACGCGAAGAATTTCGATGTCGTTGACTGCCGGCTTCACGTAAGGGATTTGAGCGATCATGTGAGCGAGAATTTTTCTCGGATGGAATTTGCCTTCGCCTGTTTCAATCGCTTCAGTTTTACCGAAACCTAATTCAACGAAGAGCTTGAGTTTTTCGTGGAACTCGCGTGGTAGTGCGAGGCGGAAGTAGCAGTTCTTGATGCCTTTGTCTTTGTAAGTCAAAGGCAGTGTGGCTACTTCGGAGTGGAGAGTGTAGATAGCGGGCTGCGTGCCGACCGGTTCTCCGAACTCGATATTCTTTTGCATCGTCAGTGGATTTCGACCTTCGGCTACGCCGTTTTCAAAAATCATTGCGTCTTTAGAATACTCATCGAACAACGTATCGAGCATGTACGGTGGGAAGAATGGATGACTCGATGCTTCTGCGAAATCTGCTGATCCACATGCAATATCGATCAATTCGACTTTGTCGAGGTCGCGCGCGGCGGCGGCGGCTAGAATATTTGTGGTGCCAGGTGCGGCACCCATGCCGATAACCGCGAACAGTTTTTGTTTTTTAAATTCTTCGTGCAACGGCAGTTGCTTCATCGTCATGTGATAAAGACCGCCCAGGTCGACATATGAGCAACCGGCTTTCAGTGCGGCTTTCATGACGTCGACGTTAAAATAGTAGGGCGCTGAGTTGACTACGCACTGTCCTTTTTTGAGCAGAGCGACGAGTGACTCCTCGTTTTTGATATCCACTTTTTCAGCTGTGACATTCGGTCGCATGGTCAATTCGGCGATGCGGGCGTTACCTTCGATGTTGAAGTCGCCGATGATGATTTTGTGGTCTTTAGCGGTATCAGCTAGATCCTGGACGATGATTTGACCCATCGCGCCAGCTCCGCCGAGAACAATTATCGTTTGCACAACCGTTTGCCTCGTCAATTCACTATGTCGTCGAACGTTGGCCGCTTCAAACGAACGGATCCAAACGTATATATTGTAGTGCATCATTGACGTTCTTGTCTGATATTGCTCGCTTGACAATCGGCTCGCCAGGCGGGTTTAAACAGGCTGTGGTAGTGAAGTGGAACGAAGGCCTCGGTTCAGAGAGTTGAATCGCGTGCATTGAATCATGAGTGGAGATTACGGCTTGCGCGTTTTTATAAACCGCACGCGTCGCTAGTTTCAAACAAGCGCATCCAGAGCCGAACGCAAATGATCCATCGATTGAAAACGCTGCTCCGGATCTTTTGCAAGACACGTTGCGACAATCTCTTCCAGTCTCGAATCGAACGGAGTGGAAGCTGCTTGCGCCAGTGTTGGTGGCGGATTTAGTGCGTGCATATTGATCGTTTCCATCGCGCTACGACCGAGAAATGGAACCGTTCCAGTCAGCGCTTCGAAGAGCATGCAGCCCAGCGCGTAGATCTCCGAGCGTTCATCATATGGCAGTCCATGCGGCACATCGGGCGACATGTATGCCGGCGTGCCGACTAATTCGAAACTTCCGGACGCCGATCCGATTTGTTGCAGTTCGTCGGGATGTCCGTTGAAACCATCATGGTTAGCGGTTTCCGTGAAGTCGTCCAGGTGGTGTGCGACGCCGAAGTCGATCAGTTTCACTTCGAGTCTGCCCCTCTTGTCGTACGCGACAAGCACATTGCCGGGGCTAACATCGCGATGAAGAATGCGATTGGAGTGGGCGACGAACCAGCGATTCCGCAACTTCGGACGGTACGACCTGATAATCACTTCTTTGCAAGAATGTATGTTCTGTTTCGGGCGAGAATTCGTACTGTGGCGGCAA
>JADYXR010000094.1 GCA_021772095.1 Candidatus Obscuribacter sp.
CTCCGGAAGAGGCAATGCATTTTGACTTTATCTTCGGAGCATTACTAGGACACATGCCCTATCTTTGAGCATTCGGGAAAGACGTGAATTCACTCCGGACAACACGCTACAACACCCCCAGAACAAATCCGAGCACCACATACATAGGCTCGTGTTTTTTGATTACATCTGGTAGCAGTTCAACCGCCACCACAGAAAAGACGACACCGGCAGCAAAGTGCTGAATGCAACTGCGAAACTGCGGCCCGGGAGGTTTAGCCAGAGCAATAGCGGCACCGATAATCGATGCAAGCACGGGAAAGATGCAGTAGAAGGCCCAGCTATTAGTCAATTCTTACGCCACCACATCTAGTGCTCAGGGGAACTGTCTTTATTGAAGCCAAACAATCGCGCCATATGATTTAGTTTTTGCACTTTCAAGAAACTCTTTGAGCGTCACGAAGTTGGAATAGAGAAAGTCTATGCTCTCTTCATCCTTGGTACTTTTCCAGCCCTGAGGATAGATTTCGTTTTTTTCGAAAGCGTTTTTGTCGAATCGATTTTTGAAGTCATCTTTGCCGAGATTGCTGATTGCAGCACTAAACTCTTTGACTTGTCCGCTTGTAAGTGCACGCGCTGGACCGTAGCCGACATCGAGATCTCCAATCGAGCTTCCACCTGCCAACAGGAAACAATTTGGCTCATCGCCTTCCCATTGGGAGCCAGTCAAAACAAAGTGAATGCCATGCCACGCCTTGTTGAGCTGTGCGTCCGGCTCGTCATTAAACAACCAATCCTCGATCGACTCAGGATCTTTTAAGAACGATGAAATCTCATCATCCTTAGCTAATCGCAGGCAATACATCATGCTCATTTAACACCCTCCCCGCTAAGCAAATCAAACATTCGGGATTATCTCACGGAACCACGAACAGATATTCCGACACGCGATTCCTGGCTCCGGTTTCACAAAGTCGATCGTTCGAACAAGTTTTTCGGTTTCTAATATCAGCACTGCCCATTTGCAGAATGCCTTAGTACTCGTACTCACACAATGCCGACGCCGTGCGTCTTTCCAGGAGCGTGTAGACGATTTGTATGCCTACATTTAGTGCCGAAATTTTGTGATGTTTCAAAACCGTGATATGACATGCGAAATCGGGCGGAGAGAATTATCTCCTGTAGGTGATTTGTAGGCGGGAGTAAAAAATTTTTGGATTCCGCCATCCAGCGGGCAATATTTCAGGATTCGCAGTGCGAGTCACTTTGAAGTCGAAGTCCTTCATCCTTGAAAACTGTCCTCCTCGAAGCTGAGATACAGTGCCAGAAGTGCTCCAAAAGTTTCTTGAGGTAAAAAATATTCGAGAAGACACGCAGCGAAATTACCGATGCCTGATCAGTGGGCATCTTGAAGACTGGCTGCAAATGCCGATTACGTCAATTACGAAAGACATGGTCGAGCAGCGTCATCGTCAACTTACCGACACCCCGACCAGAAGCGGAACTCGATACCTGAGGCGTTCGACTCCCTTCATGTCTACCGGCCTTCTCGATCTGGACGATGGCGTTTTACGCTAAAATAGGCCGATGTTAACGAAGATGGTATCCAGAGAAAGGCATGAGTTCGAAAGACACAGTAACCCGAGAACAATTTGCATCGCTTGTGCTGAAACTTCTCTCCGGTAAGGGAGAGAACGATTGGACGAAAAATCTTACCGACTTTTCCTTGCAGCGTGAAACAGCATCGGGACCCAAAGTCTTGCAACTATCGAGGCTCTATCAAGACTATCTGGCTGTTGATAGTCCAGAGAATTTTCAAACGCTGACAAAACGCATCGATTCGCTCCTAAGCTCCAAACCGCTACAAGTCGGTGCGACGGAACTTCTGTCATGCCTCCTGCCATGCCTGCGCACATACGTCAGTCTGCAACAGCTGAACGACGCCTGTCGCAAACAACCAGATTCAACGCATGCAAACGAATTGGTTTTCTTCCCATACGCCGATGTTCTCGGCATCGGACTGGTGATTGACAAAGGCGAGACCATGCAGCATGTTCGATATCTCGAGCTCGAAAAGCTGAACACTGGCGTCGAAGATGCAATCGACATTGCCGTACAAAATCTTACAAAACTGAGCTCCGCCCCATTGCGCGTCGTGCAGCCAGGCTTCTACACTTCCCCCTGGAAAGACTCTTACGACGGCGCTCGATTATTGCTGACGAATCTATTTACAGATGTAAAAGTCGCTGGCGACATAGTTGCTCTATCTCCAACACCGGACTCGCTGTTCGTCACCGGTTCGCAAGACCCACTTGGTTTGGAATTGCTTACAGCATTAGGCCACGGCTTAATGAAAAGTTCGAGCTGCGTGGCGGCGCTGCCACTTGTTCTGCAAGATGGAATATGGCAGCCGTTCGTGTTACATGTCGATGACCCTGCATTCGATACCATCAATTCTTACAGAATGAACATTCTCAATCAGCTTTACCAGGCACAAGATGCGTTGCTGTCTCACCAAGCGACTAGACAAGCAGGCACGTTCATCTCTCCATTCGCGCTCGACACGGATAAGACCAGTAAATTTTTCTTCAGCAAGACAAGCGTTCTGGAAGACAGCGCTTGTATCATGCCGGAAACCGATGTGGTCGAATTCTTCCGTCGAAGCGCCGAAGGCAAAAAGGAATGCGTAGCAAGGGCATCGTTTGAAACAGTTTTACAAGTCTTGAATCAAACCATGCTCAAAGATCCAACCTCACGCCCGTGTCGTTGGCATCTCAGTGTATTTCCATCGGCGACTGAACTCAGCCAGTTAGCAATAATGCCACCACTACAATCACCGCGGCCGACGACAGCGTTTTCAGAACTGACCGAGTTAAGCAGATTATTTTCCTTGGCGCTTCCCAATGGCGTGTCCGCCAGACAGGATTCGCAGTTGGAGAAAGAGAATAACGAATTGATGATCCATTTTGTACTTAACTGCACGCCTGTTGAACTCAGAGACTTCTATCTAAAAAGCTTGCCTATCGGCAACTATATGATTTTGAAGGGCGACTTCTACGAGGCCCAAGTACACAGTGCTCACTGCACTAGAGAAGTGTTGTTCGGACCAGGCGAGAGACACGGAGAGACTTTGTTGCGCTGGTGCAGCCGGGTTGACTACAACACGCAATCCATAGTCAATGCACTGTCGAAACAGACCAATGAACTACTCTCGTTCGAACAGTTCTTCGGTATCTCGATCATCAACGAAAGCAGACCAGACGGAGAATTGAGGCTTATCGAGAAAACCGCCATTCAGGATTTCGTGTGCCCGCACCCACCTGAAGTTGTTGCAACATTCTTCAGATGCCAGATGTCACCACTAAAACCAATCTACATGCCACCGGAGGACGGCAGCCCTCACGTCATCATGGCGATCAACACAATGACAATCGTCATCAAATCAACGCCCTCTCCAGAAGGCACAATTTACTATATCTCCCGCGACTGAGTATCGGGAAACATTCGCCTAAAATGATCTTTTATTTTCTATTCCAGCGAGGATAAGGGAACCGCCTGCGAGCCATCCGCTCATTGATGTTGAGCTCGTCTTGCCTCTGGTTAAGTGTTCCTGACACTAAGTTACCAATGAAGGCCGCAAGGTTTCGGACTGCACTGTTAATCCGTTCACAATAATTCTGGAGCCGTGTCCCAACGAACAAACGCAACTACCGAGTCTCCAGTAAATGTACAGTATTGACGTTCCTCTGCCGTACTCTGTCCAAGAGCCTTTTGGCAATGAACAGGCTACTTCTCAATCGTCTAGACTTTGACGCGCCGTATGCAATCAAACAAGGTGCGTGCCACATATTAGCGTCCCAACTCCTTTTCTATGGTGCTCACGCGTTTGAAGACTGTTCTTGGTGTTTTCGGGAGTGCCATAAAGCCGTATTGGGTGTAGAAGCCCATTGGATCTCGCGCGCCAGCAGCAATTTCCTCTTCGCTCGGTTGTTCGACATCGATAAGCATTACCGCAGAGGCGACTGTAGCTGAGCCTTTGAGGCAGTTTCTCTGTGCGTCGACTAAGAGCAACTCGCCCAACTTCGGTTTTTTGCCCAGCTTTACAAGCTTGTCTCGATAGTATTCATCGACACCAAGCCGTCCGAGCAGCATAGCGCCGACTTGTGGATAACGAGGCAGCTTCCTTTGGATTGGTTTTGGCAGTTCATCGAAAAAAATGCTCATCGAGGAAAGGGTGTAATAGCCCCGGACCTTTCTGTCACCCTTTTCTGTTAGTACGAAGACCGCCGATATCTTGTTCGACATGGCTCGTGCGGCCTGCTCTCGAATGTATTTCTGAATGCTTTTGAGACTTGACGTGAATTCCGTGCTGTCGTGATCAGGCGTCCAGAGTTGGATCTCGAAATCTATGCTCAAGCCTGCCCCATTCTTTCCCTGTACCGACGCGCCGCTTCGATAGCTTTCTTGTTGGGTTCGGGTTCGTTGATGAATGATTCGGCCAGCGCCATACTGTCTTCGAGACAGAGCTTCAAGACCATCTGTTGCTCTATCACCTGAGAAGCCTGTGCCAAAGCGGCTGCGACGACAAAATCTGAGACGCTGCGTCCTTGCAACTCAGCCGCCTTTTCAATCTGAGTTTTTGCGGCAGGTGGTAGGCGAAGGTCAAGGCGCTCTTTTTTCAGTTCGGTGGACATCGGACTCTTCCTCTTGTTATCCACTTTTAGTGTACGGCTAAAATCCGTACATGACAATAGGTGAATTTACATTTCTGCGAAAACAGCAATCACCGGACTGTGTCGCGGGCTCGTAGGGACTCGTTCAACCCGTTCAGGAGCCACTCGATTCACTCGAACCTGCTCGGACTCGTTCAGGATCGCTCGATTGATTCGAACCCGCTCGGGACTCGGTCGCTCGCCTACTAATCCTACGGCCTCACAAGAGTTGTCGTTAGATTCTGTTTAGGCAAACAGGCAGCACTGTTGGTTAAAATCGTCGAATTGCCAATTTATGGCACTTGCAGGTGCTCACTCATCGTAGAAAAAAATGGCTAAAAATCAATCCATAACAAAAAAGCAATTGCTGATTATTGCTGCGATTGCGGTGGTCGCAATAACGATTCCAGTCGTTTTATACTATTTAGACTACGCGATGAGTGAAGGCGAATACCTGGCGAAACGCGGGTTGCACAGCCAAGCAATCGACCAGTACACCTTGGCGACAAAAAACGTTTTTCACAAAAACGATGCATTAGCTTATCTGCGACGCGCCACTTCCCGAAGGAAGATCGGCGAGTTCGATCTGGCATTGGCTGATTTGGAGAAAGGTCTTCAACTTGAAAAATCCGCGGTCAAGAGTCCAACGGCATGGCTCTGCAGTAACGATCTCAGACACCGCATCCTGATTGAACGTGGTTGGGTATTCTATGGAAAAAAAGAGTATGAAAAAGCGCTCGAACAGTTCGATCAATCGTTGGAACTGACAAAAACAACTTTCGCTTACGTGGGACGCGCTGCCGTTTTCGAGGCGACGGGAAACAACAAAGAAGCCGAGTCGAGTTACGAAAAGGGACTGGCCTGCTCGGCAAACAGCTGCGAGAAAGAGCAGGTGTTGCATGAACGGGCCACATACTACCAACAACAAGGGCAGCCTGACAAAGCACTGGCCGCACTGAACGACGCAATCAATTGTGACTCGAATTGTGCGGACAGCTATTACGAGCGCGGGCTCAACTACGTGAAGAGAAACCAATTCAAACTGGCAATCGAGGATTTCCAACGATCCTTATCTCGCAGACCGGACACAGAAAAAGTTGTACACGCGAAGGCGCTTGCCGAGCTGGATCTACGCGATTACAAATCAGCGCTCTTGGATATCAATCGAGCAGTCACACTTAATCCAAATTGCGCCGAGGCCGCAATCGATCAAGCGAAGATAGAGAAATTGGCGGCCTCACATTGAAGGTATTGACGCCCTAAGAGTCGTTCGATAATTTGTTGGGCAGCGCACCGGAATCCAGTTATTTACCGCCAACTTCAGCCATTTGTCTTGCCAGAAGATCAAACATGATCGTCCGACCTTGAAACGATTAGTCAACCATAGCGTCTCGAACGACATCACTGGCGGTTACCTCGTTTTAGACATCGAACGGCTTCGGTTGCACATGTCGCGGATCACTAGTCAATTTCTGGATCTGCTCGGTTTGAACGATTCGGAGCCGATGTCAGTCATGTACGCAATTCATTAGTCCACGATGTCACTCAAAAATCGCCGAACCTTCCTTCAATTTTTTTAGATTCGTTGATAACAATGAGTTCAATGCGGCGGTTTAGTATGAGAGACTGGCGCGGAGTCTCGATGCCGTCTACCCAAATTGGTTTATCCTTTCCCCAGCCCTTTGCCTGTAGTTGCGAACTCTCCACCTTATGATTGCACAACCAGTTCACGACTGTTTTCGCGCGAGCTTCTGAGAGCTTTTTGTGAGAGTCGATGGAGTCATCATGAAAGTCCAGAGCGATGTTTTTTATCGGACTACTGTCGGTCCACCCGTTGTGTGCCTCCACTGAAAGCCGTAAATTGGGATGATTTTTCATCACTGAGGCGACCGCATTCAAAGTGGAATCCGACTCGGGAGTCAGCTCGGCAGAATCTGGTTTGAAGTCGATACCATAAAGAATTGCCTTGTGATAGCGTTCAAGGTAATTCCAGATCAAACTTTCGACACTTTTGATCGGTTCTTGATTGCATGATGGCGACTTTTCGCGCCGTTGCAGCGCAAACAGATTGCTGGTAGTGTCTCCGAGACTGAACTGGTAATAGCGTGAGATGTTTACTACTTCTCCGTTTGTTGACTGAGTCAAGATGGCGACACCCGGCTTTCCGGCAAGAGGAAAGAATACTCGTGCCTGATTCTCTTGTATCGAGCCCAGCATGCCCTCATCATTTTTTTCGGGCTTACAGGCACAACCGAACAGGACGTTGCCTTCAGTTGCGAACTTCAGCGGCCACCAGGTGCCACTGAATACGCCACCTTTAAAACTTGGACTATTGTTGTCGACAGGGTCGACAACTCGTGTCCCGTAGGCTTGTATTTCGTATAATTGGGTTGCATCTTTTTCGCCCCAATTATCCACCACGATGAACCTCAACCATTTGTAAGGGTGCCCTCCCGATTTTTTATCGAAGGTTATGCGCTTGCTGCTCGCTTTGTTTAGGACAACTTCTGCCAGTTGCTCGTAACCGGAAACAGGTGAGCTATCTGAAGCCAGAACACGCACGGTCTTTGCCAGGAGACCGGGAAAAGCGGAGGCGCGACCATGCTCATTGTCAATGAGCATGTCTGTAAGGCGGCACGGATTCTGTAGTTCAACATCAAACACATTGTTCGAGGCTTTATCACCTGCACTGCTCCAATTTGTGTAGGCACAATCGTCGAACAACTGAAATGCACTCTCGCTTGTGTTATCCCACTGGCTCGATGCGCTGAGCAGGACCGCGCCTTGCCTTATTGACAGCAAGTCGTCTCGACTTTCGAACCCCGAAGCCGTATCAGGATTCACTTCTGCTGATGGGGCGCAGCCAGCCAGAAGTAAAGAGACCAAACAAGTAATTGCGATATGATACTTCATGAGTCAACGACACCACCTGGGTCTTGAAGGAACTCGTCGCTCCTATGATACAGTTCGCGCACCTGAGTTGTTTGTCTTGCCTCCGGCTGAGATTCACCTGGCTGTGGAGACTCGCTACGTGGAATTCACATTGACTTAAATGTTCTAAGAATAGATAGTGATCCTCTGGCGCGTGATAAGTGGCAAAAGGATTGAACATGGCTGGCGAACGATTCTCTGAAACCCCCAAGGATCAACCTGCTCAACAGGGCGGCGAGATTTTATTGGCGCAGTTGACTGGGGCTCCCAAGGGCCGAGGCAGTTTGGCTGACGAGATTCTGAACGGCAAACCTACCGGCGCCGAGCCGCCGCCGCCTGGCGATGCCACGCCGCCAAAACCTAAAGATGTGCCGGCTGCGCCTAAAGACGTTCCGGCCGCGCCGGCTAAGGTGGCAGATGGCACAGACGTCGTTTTAAAACTCAGCTATAACGATCCAAAATTCGATGAAGCGATTTGGAAAACGGTCAAATACAACACCCTGGAAATTACCGATTTCCCAAAAGACGCCAGGCTCCAGCATTGGCAGGACAAAAACGGCGATTTCTTCTGGTTGACCGACAAGAGCGGAAAGCCCATAGATAACAAGTTTCACTACTACCCTGGCAACGTGGCGAAGCTGACGGTTAACGGGAATACACAAGATTTGAACGTCGAGCGTCGGAAGGTTCGCGAAGCAATCGCGAAGAGAGACGGAATTGATGTACTCGATGGCGTCATGACCTTGAGCTATAAAGACGCAAACTTCGACAAGAAGATCTTCCAGACCAATCTCTATGACACATTGAATATGAAGGATCTGCCGCCAGGCGGCAAGCTCACGCATGCGATGGACGACAAAGGCTTCTTCTTCGAAGTCGGCGATGGAAAAAAACACTACTATCCGAACAACGCGAAACAACTTTCCGTGGATGGAAAGATCGCGTCGGATTTGACGAAGACTCGATACGAAGTGATCGAGAAATACGCAGATGCTAACGCCGGCGGATTCAAAAGCTTCGAACGTCAGCGTAATCCGCTTGCCAATTCCGATCAAGTCAAAAATTTCGCAGACGGCATGAGCCGCCAATCCGCAAAATCACTGGATGTACTCGATAGAAACTTGACCGAAGCAGTGAAGTCGTCAGAGCACCATCCATATTTTAAATATTTGCTTGCTAACGTTAAGTTGGCACAGGCGATGGGCGCGATTAGAGAACGAGTGCTGACCGGACAAGAAATCAATCACCCGAGCGTGGTCGAGAAAATCGACAAATGTGACGAACTGCTCGATCAGGTTATGAAAGAGTCGGACGGCCGTCTGCGCAAGATGAATAGATTCCCTAAATTCAATGCACCACTGATGCCACTATCTCCTTATTCAGCATATGATCCTCGCAATCCGAATGGTCTCTATGAATTCTGGGGCGGCACTTACGATCAGGCTGCATTCATGAAGCCAGGCGTGAAGCTGATTCGTGGATTGGTTGAAGCAAATGCATTGCAATTGCCACCAGTTCGTCCATAGCACTTAGCTGAATTTCGAATTAGCCAATAACTGATTGAGCACCTGAGAGCAAGGCACCGAATATGGTACTGGTACCAGTACGGAATCGCTGCCATTACTACTAGCGCGGAATCTGTTTCGAGGCGAGCGGCAGTGCGTGCGAAATCTATTGCGCCGCGGAACCTCGTGCAGAATCTATTGGGCTGCCAGAAGCAATGCGGAACTTGTTGCGCTGCGAGTACCAGCGCGAAGTCTATTGAGCGACACAAGTTGTGCTGCAGAAACTCTTGCGCGGTCACTGCAAAATTTTATTGAGCGAAGAAAGTTTATTAAGAGACGAAATACCAAGCACCTGCTGGTCGGTTATTTCGATCCACTTCAAGCCTGGCACAAAGCGCGTTTCACGTGTACGACGAATTCCCATCGGGCCGAGTGCGTTGAATGTTATTCGATAACGACATTCGTCTGTGCAGTGATCGGCTTTTTTAGTTTCAATCAATTCAACAAACGGATATTTGTTGTTTTCGGCACCTTCCAGGAGCGGCATCCAAACAACGAATGAAACCAGACAGATTGGAACCCAAATGCCCGCAAACGCGAGACTCGAAGTGAAGCGCCACCAGGAAAGACTAAAAAAGCTGAACACGATCATGAACAGCGGAATCGCAAACCAGAAAATGCCGCTCAGGCAATTTAACGATTCTAGCGTAAACCTCGGACCGCCGAAACAAAGGCAAACAGGTATAGCGACGAAAGCGATGAACAGCAAATCGCAAGTGCGCGCGGAAATATTTGTGACGATTGCGATTGGTTTGGTTATTAAAGCGAAAGGATTGAACATGCTGTCTACCGCCATTTCGGGCAGTATAACAAGCGCTTGGCGGTTCGTAAAAAACTGGCGGATAAATGCCTCGCGTGGGACTTCGCGTTTTTTTGATTTGGGGTAGAATCGAACTATGCGAAGCCTTCTCTCAGGAATTTTGGGAATTTTATGTATGTGGCTTTCGAGCTTCTGCATCATGATTGCGTTTCTGACGACCTTCGTATTTTCGATCAACATTCTTGGTCTATTATTTTTCCATTATTACCATCCCGTTCTAACCTTCACGGCCGCAGGAGCAGTGGTCTCTGGTTCGATGGGATACTTCTCGCTTCGTCTTGCCAGGTTCTTTCTCAACGACGATGGCGGCTCGGCCGGAGCGATTGCAATTCTGAAACGCCCTGGCTGGTGGACGTGGAGCACATCGCAGGTCGGCGTCGGGCTTGTAGTGATTCTTTTTTGCAGCGGATTGGCCTGGCACCTCGTCCGTTAAGAAACGAACTTCGCCCTTCAGTAATCGAATTCGCGCATTCGCCTAGCAGAAGCATCCCCAAAGAAGCCATCCCAAATAAGCGACCTCAAAAAAGCGCCCCAAAGAAGCATCTAGACGAACTCGTTCATTAACCAAAACGAAAAGTTGTTGGCTTTAAACAGTCTCAAAACTACTTCTATACTCGATTGATGATAAAGTGATCGTCAACTGCTTGAGGAGAATAGGTCGTAGACTGCGACCACGTCATGAAAAAAATAAGTCTCATCGGATCCACAGGATCGATCGGTAAACAGACACTCGATATTGCCAGGGCACATCCCGACGACATCAGCGTGCGCGGATTGGCTGCTGGAGGGCGTTCTCTCGAGGAGTTGACCCAGCAGGTCAAAACGTTTAACCCGGAAGTCGTATCAGTACCAACTGAAAAAGATGCAGCAGCGCTGAAAGATCTTCTCGGCGGGCACGCCGGCAAGACCCGCATCACGTCAGGCGAAGCCGGACTGATCGAAGTTGCCACCGTGGATGGCATCGACACGCTCGTAACTGGAGTAGTCGGTTTTCTGGGCGTGAAGCCAACCTATGAAGCGATCAAAAAAGGCACCACTATTGCCCTTGCTAATAAAGAAACGCTTGTTGCCGCGGGCTGTGTAATCATGCCGCTTGCGAAGAAACACAATTCAAAGATCGTTCCTGTCGACAGCGAGCACTCCGCAATTTTTCAATCGCTTTCCGGATTCGCAACCAGAGATATCGAGTCGATTTGGCTGACTGGATCGGGCGGACCGTTTCGCACATGGACGATCGAAGCGATGAACAATGCCACCATAGATGATGCCTTAAAACATCCAAACTGGTCGATGGGACCAAAGATCACAATCGACTCGGCAACTATGATGAATAAGGGTCTCGAGATCATCGAAGCGCATTGGTTGTTTGATCTGCCGCCAGAACAAATCGAAGTTCTGATTCATCCGCAATCAATCCTGCATTCGGCGGTACAGTTCGTCGATGGCAGTGTTATCGGACAACTTGGCGTTCCCGATATGCGCCTGCCGATTCATTACGCGTTGTTCCACCCGGATCGTGTCTCATCGGCACGAGTTCCGCGACTGGATTTGACGGAAATCTCGAAGCTGACATTTGAAAAACCGGATTATGAGAAGTTTCGTTGCTTGAAAATTGCTAAGGAAATAGCCGCTGAGGACAACACTCTTGCGTGTGTTTTAAACGCCGCAAACGAAGTAATAGTCGAAGCCTTCTTGAACGGGGCGATAAAGTTTCATACAATTCCCGAGTATATTTACCTTGTGCTTGAACGTCACAAAGCAACAAGCAATCCTACCCTTGACGATATACTTGAGTCGGATCGCTGGGCTAGGCAAGAAGCGGAAGCGCTTGTCGGGACAAGGGTTTAGTTTAGTCGGGGAGAAAGCCATGGTCGCCACAGACGCAACAGACACCAAAGTTTTTGTCGCAAATCATCCGCTTGTCCAGAAGACGCTTACGGGCATCAGAGACTTGCAGACACCGTCGCCGGAGTTTCGCGCATTGGCTCACAGACTGAGCTATTTCCTGGTTTATGAAGCGATGAAAGATCTCGCGGTTCGACCAGTGGGAGTGGAAACACCCGTAGGACCAGGGACCGGAGTGGTCTTGACAGACTATATTATTCTCGCGCCTGTGTTGAGAGCAGGGTTAGTGCTGGCAGAAGCCGCACAGGAACTGTTTCCTAACGTTCGCATCTATCACATCGGTTTGAAACGCGATGAGCAAACGCTGGAAGCCAAGTCGTATTACGCCAAATTGCCTGACTCGTTACCGCCGGACTGCCGAGTGTTCATCCTCGACCCGATGCTGGCGACGGGCGGCTCCGCGGTCGCAGCAATCTCGCTGTTCGACAAAATGGATGTGAAGAGCATTAGCCTCGTCAGCTTCGTTGCCGCCCCAGAGGGCATCGAGCGAGTACACAAGAAGTTCCCCAACGTTAGAATCACCACTGCGGCGGTCGACGATCACCTCAACGAACACGGCTACATCGTGCCTGGACTGGGCGATGCCGGCGATCGTATTTTCGGAACCTAAATTCTAGAAAGACGAAAAAATAAGAGTGCC
>JADYXR010000095.1 GCA_021772095.1 Candidatus Obscuribacter sp.
GGCACCACAAGTGGTGGCATCTTGAAAATTCCAAGCGAGCCTGTCTATTGACAAGATCTGTTGAGGACGATCTTCAAGCACGTTTTTCAGTGTGAACTACCTAACTGATTATCTTAGGCGAAATGGAACAAATATGCGACTTGTCAAACCAAAACCGCTACTGCGCGATAGTCGACATGGACTTTGTCACCAGGAAAATTTTGGTGTCTTGTTTGAGAAGATCAATCTCGTAATTTGACAGTTTGGCCAATTCACCACTGTCCACCCAGATCGCGATTGGTTTATCCTTTCTCGCCATGGTCCTGATTCCAGCGAGCGTTAGCGCTTCATTGCCGTCAAATACAAATTGTTTGACTTGCGTCAATTTCGATAAGGCTCTCAGGTGCGCATCTTCAATTTGACAGTGATCGAGGACGAGTGATCGCAGACCAGTTATCGATTTCAACAGCGGCAAAGATTCCGGGCTGATGTCGCTGCAGTCGTAAAAACTCAATTTTTCGAGCGATGGAATTTTCGCCAACGCCCGCATGAGAGCAACGTCTTCGAATCTGCAGTGGTTTACAAACAAAGTTTTGGGTTTGATAGAAGAAACGTATGCAAGTTCTTTGGCAGTTAGTACACTAAACCCCCGCAGCGTTACAGCGTCAAAAACCTTTCCGCTCTCGCTGGCATCTTTCAACCGACCGACATTTTCCTCGCCCCAGACGATCAGCCCCACTCCATTTTTTGAATTATTCATGTACTCGATAGGATCTGCTACTAATTTCAGATGGTATTCTTCCTTTGGAGTTTCGACTGTCGTCCCCTTCTCCGGCGGTTCCATCATCGTGATGAAAACGAGCGAACCAGCCCCCAAAAGAAGAACAACAAGAGCAGCACCACTGGCAATCGTCCAACGAAAGCGCAATCGTTTTTTCTGATCGCGCGTATCCTCCCCGGAGTCGAACGTGTCTTTGTGATGCAGTGCGTCAATCAGCGAATCCATTGATTGAAAACGATCGGCCTTATTTTTTGCCAGGCACACATTCAAAATTCGCTGGATGCCTGATGAAAATTGTAAATCGGGTCGCACTTCGGACAGCACCGGTATTGGTGCCCGCGAATGCTGGTCCAAAATTTCGAGCGCGGTCTCTCCAGGATATGGCGGACGGCCGGTCAACGCTTCGAACATCAGACAGGCTAAACAATAGACTTCCGAACGCGCATCATAAACGCCACCACTGACCTGGTCGGGACTCATGTAAAGCGGAGTTCCTACGAGCGTTCGCCCCTGCACCGACGTTTTAGATTGAAACTCTTCTTTGATGCTCGAAAGTCCAAAATCAATAATCCGAAGATCCACGGAACCACTAGAATCATCAACATTCAACAAAATATTCGAGGGCTTCAAATCGCGGTGGAACACTTTGTGATTATGTATGTAAGCCAGTGCTTCAGCGATTATCAAAAACAGTTTCGTCACTAACTCTTCGTCCAGCCGTCCGCGCTGCGCGATATAGTCTTCGAGGCTGACACCCGGAAAATATTCCAATGCCAAGTATGGTCTGCCACTCTCTGTGGTGCCGAAGTCCAAGCTGCTAATTATGTGTGAGTGACTGAGCTTACTGGCAATTTTGGCTTCTCGATGAAATGCCACCACTTGCTGATCGGTGACGGACAGAAGGCACTTCACTGCGACGGTTCGACCAAGCGTTTTGTCTTTTGCTAGATAAACCTCTCCCAGCGCGCCTTTTCCCAGCAACTGAACCGGCTCGTACCTTTCCGTTGGAAAGGCGCTGCGGTCAAGGTTTAGATCGTTGGTTTCCGGCATCAATCAATTAACTCCAGGGCATCCGGATGGACCATTCCGTCTCCACCGTCGCCTTCATATCGTACAAGTTTATTCCACAAAAAGATGTGGTGTTTTTGTTTCAACTCGGCAATTTCTTCGCTCGTCAATTTCGTCAGTGGTCCTTCATTGAGCCACACTGCAATCAGCGGACCTTTTCTCTTCAGATGCAGCAAACCTTCCATGGTCACTTCTGGATTTCCGTCGATCACTAACTGTTGCAGCTGTTTAATTTCTCCCAGGGCCTTCATATGTTCGTTGGTCAAACCACAGCCTATCAACCTCAAGCTAATAAGTTTTTGAGAATTTTTCAATGAGGAAATATCGGCAGGCGAAACATTGCGACACTTGTGAAAAGTAAACTCGGTTGCCGTTTTGATCGTTTCCAGTTTCAAAAAAACGGGCGGAGCAATCAGGCACTCGATGAATTGAACCAGCCGCGGTCGGACTGCAACGAGATTTTCCACGTCCTTTGGTTTTACACTGAAACTCGTGAGTGACACTATATCCTTGGTTCCACCAGCATCGACGACGCTTTTTAGCGCCGCCAAGTTGTATTTACCTGAGAGATAAAGTCCCCTGGCGGTGGTGTTGGTGGCGTGCTGATCGAACGGCTCTTTGGTGCGCTCAGAATCCGCATTCGAAACTTCGTTGAGATTGTTTTGTTTTTTTAGAATATTACTGACATCATCTTTCTGCGGATTTGACAGAATTGAAGATGCAAGAGCAGTCGCTGCGATCACGATTACAAGCACTCCGGTCCCAAGAGCTATAAAGCGTCCGGGGCCGACTCGTTTGTTCGCTGACTCTACAGGCGGTGCAGTATCAATTGTGGATCTTTTCGGTGCCACTCTTTTCTCGAGAGCCTGCACCAATTCTGTCATGTTTTGGAATCGCGCACTCTTCGCCTTAGACAAGCACTTGCAGATGATCTCTTGAATCTCCGCGGAAAACTGTCCATCAGGAGCGACCTCTTCCAGAAGAGGCGGTTCGTCATGCATGTGCAGTTCGAGCACCTCGGCTGTGGACGACGAGTCGAAAGGCGGTTGTCCAGTCAGGCATTCAAAAAGAATACAACCAACTGAATAGACTTCCGAGCGCGCGTCGAACGGCTCGCCGCGAACCGGATCAGGACTCATATAAACCGGCGTGCCGACGATGGTTTTGCCCTGCGCCAGATCTCGGTTTTGAAATTCTTCCTTGATTGCCGACACACCGAAGTCGATGATTTTCAGATCGATTGCACCCGTTTTGTCAACCTTCAGCAAGATATTCGAGGGTTTTAAATCTCGGTGAAAAACATTATGATCGTGGATGTAACCGAGCGCTTCAGCAACTACGATGAAGATCCGCCTGGCAAGGGCCTCGTCGAGAACGCCTCCACGTTTTTGAATCAGTCGTTCTAAACTTATACCATCGAAATACTCAAACGCTATAAACGGTCTGCCACCTTCAGTGGTGCCAAAGTCGAGTGTGCCGATGATATTAGGATGATGAAGTTTGGATGCGATCTTTGCTTCTCTCTGGAAAATCACGACTTGTTCGTCGTCGACCGCCATGAGACATTTCACCGCGATTGCTCTTCCAAGAAGGCGATCCTTAGCCAAGTAGACTTCACCCAAGCCGCCGCGTCCCAATAAAGCGGTTGGTTCATACCTTTCCAATGGAAAGCTTTTATTTGTCAAATTCAAACTTTCAGCGGACTCTGTCATTTGCTCGTTTCGATTTTTAAATCGGGTTAGTTAATCGGTCAGTCTCTCGCCACCGGAATCTGACCGAAGGCTTAAGGCAAACTGTTTTTAGCGCCTCTATTCTTCATTGAACCATCGAGTGGATCGAAATATTTATCTATAGCAAAGCCACTGAACTTTTCCAGTGTCTTCTCAGTGATCTCGTCCGGTCCATCATCAGTAGCCTTCTCCACTTCCAGGTTAAACTCATTTTTTAGTTTATCTCTTTCCGCCGATGCCATCAAAACTACACTCGGCTGATCGGCAACTACCAAAATGGACCGTGACTTACCTCCTAAATAATGCAATCCTTTAACTGTGATTTTTTTGTTTTTCGACAACTTTATATATCGAAGACTTTTAATGTCCTTCATTGCTTTCAGATGTTCGTCGGTCAAATCGCAGCCCGACACAATCAGTGTCGTCAATCGTGGAAGCTTTGCAATGTAAGACATGGCTTTCGGCGTCAGTCCTTTCACTCTGCTGATGTTTATCATTTCAAGTCTTGAAACTTTGGAAAGTTCTTTGAATAAGTCTTCGGTAACACCTGCGCACAGCGACAGATTTATCTTGTACGGATCTAACTTTGCGATCAATTTTGCATCACCAGGGACCAACTGCGATTGCAAAAGTATAAGATCATAGGTTCGCGTTTGGTTAGCTATAGCTAACAAGCCCTTCAGTCGCTCTGTAACACGCCCTGAATGGTTGACAGCAAAATTCGCAAACGCAGATTCAGTGTGCACGGCATCAACAATCTTCAGATCGGTTTGCGACGATTCGATGTGCGTTTTAAATGGCGTCATCACAGAAGGTGTGATCGTGGGTGCTGGTTTAAACATGGTGATGATGTAGTAAATAGAACTTGCCAGTACCAGCATCGCTGCAACCGCGGACGATACCAGAAATTTAGTGTTCAGTCTTAAGTCCCTGGAATCCGCAACTAATTCGATAGCGTCAGCGCTATCCACGATGGATGCAGAACTTGGCGACTCATCCGGTATCTCAGCATATACTTCTCGGAGATTTTTAATCACCTCCTGCATGGTTTGGAATCGTTCCTCTTTGTCTTTGAGCACCATATGCGCTACCAAACGTTCAAGTTCCGCGGGGAAAGGGATATCACTCACTTCCCAGAGTCTGGGCGCCGGCCCATTAAGATGCTGTGTGACGACATCCATAACCGTTTCGCCTAAATATAAAGGACGCCCAGTCAATAATTCGAACGCGATACAACCCAAAGAATAAATATCGCTGCGATGGTCGAGAGGCTCGCCGCGAGCTTGTTCTGGGCTCATCGAGTTTGGGCTGCCAAAAATTTGACCAGCTTTGGTGAAGGTGTTGACCTGCGATTCGGAGCCCAATGATTTCGCGATTCCAAAATCAAGAATTTTTATAAGCGGCTGATTAGTAAGCATGCCGGCCGTCAAAAGCATGATGTTGCCGGTTTTGAGATCGCGATGAATGATGCCCGACTTGTGAACAGCGCTCATGCCGTTGGCGACTTGCTCGATAATTTGAAGGCTAAAGAAAGGCGACTGCGGACCTTTCGCCTTTATCAGCTCGGCGAGCGAGAGGCCCTGAATCAGCTCCATCACCATAAACGGTTGCCCAGACTCCAATACACCGAAGTCGAGCATCTGGATGACGTTCGGATGTTTCAACGTACTCGCCGCCTTGGCCTCGCGTTGAAACCGCATCAATTCCTGGTCGTTCAAATTCGTTCGAGCGATCGTCTTAATCGCGACATCGCGAGCCAGGACGGAATCATGAGCGGTGTAAATCGCGCCCATGCCACCCTGACCGAGCTTTCCGGTGATGTGAAAGCGCTCTACCAGGACGGTTCCTGTGAGGTCGTCATTTTGGATGGCTGGAAGTTCCATAACCGCGATTTTAGACAGCTTCCGGGACAGTACAATGTTCCCTTTTAACGGCGCAAAGCAACGTTTTGGACAAAACGCGGAGACTGGTATCGGCTTTGTCTGGCCCCGCAAACGTTAGCGGATTCGTCATGGTTTTGCCGCTAAATGGAAACCCAATGTCGATCCGAATGCCTGATGTCAGCATGAGATGAGGGACCGTGTGCTACTAAGTGTTCATTGAACGCCCTTTTCCTCCCCTTCGGGAGGGGTTTTAGCATGAACATTTCATCCACAACTAGATTCGTTCGCCTCGTCAATTTCGTCGAGCCCTTCGTCAGGCGACCACTGGAAACCGACGTCCAGGCGCTGACGCGAATGCTTCAAGCTCGCGCGAAAACCGGTTGGGAAGTCGTAGACATGTGCCGCGACGAATTGCATGTTCCTACTTTGATCTACAAACGGATTGAGAGTGCAGCGGCAAAACCAACATATCTAATTGAAGAAATCAAAATCGATAGTGCCAGAGGCGATATTGATTCGATCATCTATTATTTGAACGAACGAGCTAAAGACAATTGGCTCCCGTCCTGCGTTTTGGAAACCGGCATCTATCCTCCAATTGCGGTGATGCATCGCGGTGCACATCCGAACATGGATATTCATTTCAAAGCTCATCCACTCGCGTTGCAACTTTTTGGTCGGCGAACAAACTACATCGCCAGTCAACTTTTTGAATTACAAACGAACGAACAATTGACGATGTCGTGTTTGATTAGAAATGGACTAAACCCAGTCTTAATCATGGCTTCAAGAGAAGACCCGGAGCCGTTTGATTATATGGTCGATCATGCGTTTGGTGGATTTTATAGAAATCAAACGACAACACTGTCGGATTTGATCACGGCACGAAGCGAAGAAGGTTGGCACGTAAGTGGTGCGTTTCAGGATGTTTTTGAATGGCCATGCGTGATCTTCAAGCGTGAGACCGTGAGCATTCCAATGCGTCCTTCGCAGAGTGCATAAGTCTGAAAAACGCAAGGCTAATATTCCTTCACGGCATAACGCATCGCATTGAAATGCGTGGCGTCTAGAACAGAAGCGCGTCGCGAAAGCACAGCGTATCTTTAGATGTAACCGGCGCTTACGATGCAAGCGCAAAGTTCCACTTTCTAAGATTTAAGAGCTTGCGCAAGAAGTTTTGCCATCTCGACGTCCATTTCGTGGCCGCCTTTGATGCTGATGAAACGTGCTTTGATCTTCAACGGATTGACTCCGCACAACATCAAGTCGCCGACCAGATCGAGCAGCTTGTGCCGAACAGGCTCATCCGGAAAACGAAGTTCCATAGTGAAGTCATCTTCAGTCATGCTCACAACGTCATTTTCCAAACCCAACATCTTATGTTCGGCTAAATTTCCAAACGTTCGAGCATCCAAAATTTCTCCGATGCCTTCAGCCGGAGTCCAGCTGCGCCACACCTTTCCAATCTTTGGATGTTTCCAATCCATCAGGTAGGACACCGAAAAAGTTTCATCCGGAATCGCCATAAGCGAGCGATCTTTTCGATTCAAAATAATCGGTTCTTTTAATTCGATCGTTGCTTGTGGTGGCGATTGTTTCAACCCGGCACTTTCGAAAAGTTCCATCCACAAATCACCGCTGCCGTTTCCTAATGGAACTTCAGGACCGGCAACTTCGATATACAGATCGTCGATTCCGCCAAGAGCAACGGCGCAAAGAATGTGTTCGACCAGGCAAAGTCGCGACTTGCCCTGACCGATTACGACATTGCGAAGCGTGTTGACTACATAATCCGCGTGCGCCGGTAGAAAAACTTTTTCTCCCTCAGCGCCTTCAGAGTTTTTGATGACGAATACGATGCCGGTACCAGGTTCTGCTTCGAAAAGTGAAACACCGATATCCTGACGCGAAGTGATACCACGCCCCTGGTAACTCTTGAGCGGTTTACCGAGGACAGTTGATGGAAGAGCCATTATTGAAGCCCCCGATTACTTGGTCAACTGCTTTTCGAGCAGTTGTTTTTCGAGTTGCATCAAACGCTGTTTCAATTCTCTGACTTCACTCACCAATTTCGGCAAGCGTTTTACTTGTGCCAGTGACTTGAAGTATTCCTTGACCGGAGCCGCTGGAATACCGACTTGAATTTCCTGAGCCGGTACGTCACGGATAACCGCTGCACCGCCTTCAACGATGGCATCTTTGCCCACTTTGACGTGGTCTTTGAAAAGCACACCGCCAGCCACAATTGCCCGGTCGCCGATTGTGCACGAGCCACCAATAGCGGTGTGCCCAACGATGATGGTGTCATTGCCGAGCTTACAGTTATGAGCGATCAAAACCAAATTATCGATCTTGGAACCGGCCCCAATCACGGTAGCACCGATGGTGGCACGGTCGATTGTAGTGTTTGAACCGACTTCAACATCGTCTTCGATGATTACAATTCCAACTTGTGGAATTTTAAGAAGTGGTTGTCTGACGTCCGGAAGATCTTTGATACCAGAAACGAGAAGTTCTGCGTTCGCCGGTTTCTCGGTGGTGTAACCGAAGCCATCGCTGCCGATGCTGGCGCCCTGTTGAAGAACGACACGATTACCGATTTTGCAATGGTCAGCGACCATGACGCCTGGATGGAAATAGCATTTTTCACCGACTGTGACTCTGCCACCAATGACGGTGTTAGCCATAATCACGGTTCCATCGCCGATTTTAGATTGCGGTCCGACCACGACTAGTGGTCCAATCAAAACGTTTTTGCCAATCTCAGCAGTTGGATCAATTACTGCCGTTGGATGAACGCCTTCCGGTAAAAATTTCTTTGGTGCCAGGGCTGTACAAATTTTTTGAATAGCCATTTTTGGTCTTTCGACAAGAATGATGGCCCGGTCAGGATGAGTCTTTTCAGTTCCGAACGGTGATATCACAACGCTCGCTTTGATTTCGTCCATTCTGGCGATAATCGATCGATCGACGACGAGAGCGATGTCACCTTCTTCTGACGCGAATGGATCAACAGCGATTCCGGTTACTGTGATATCGGCGGCACCATGCGGGGTTCCTCCGATGAAGCCGGCAATTTGTGCCATCGTCATTGGTACTGGAAGTTTCATAACTCTACCTCTTGCATTGTCTTAATTCGGCCCGAACACACGTTCAAAAATGAAACGTTTAGTGCTCCAGAAACTTGAATAAAACGCTGCCGTCAGGCTGAATTCAACGCCTCATTCAATGAACCGGCGAATCTGACATGGTCTTGAATTCCGAGAATCAATCAAACGACGGAAGTTTCTTCCATCGGCAATTGCCCGGGACAAGCGTCAGATTCGCCGCGATTTATTGAGTTACTTGGTTGCTGATTCAGCATTACCGGTAACGGTAGGGGAAGAGGCGAGCCTCTTCGCGACACCTTCGGTAATGTCTGTGCCACCAAGAAGCACTGCGCTCTTATCGAGAACAGAGTTGAGCTGCTTGGATGACGCTTCAGCTTTGATGGCGTTGTCCAGCTCGGTTTCAAGCTGTTTTTCCATCGTCAAAGCTTTGTTTTGAAACTTCTTGAACTCGGCATCAATTGTGCCTTGAAGACGCGTGTGAAGGCTCTTCAATTCTTGTTCAGGCTTTTTCAATTTCTTAGCTGTGTCGAACTCTTTATTGCTAGTTTCGATGAGCGAATGAATGCGCTCTTCGTCTTTTTTGATTTCATCCGCAGCGGATTTCAATCTGGGGTATGCGTTGTACAGTTTGGTTTTATCAACGACACCGATTCCGGCCGGTTGGGCCAGAGCAGGCAGCGCGAGCGCTTGCGCGAAGAGAAATCCAGTCAGGGCGATCATTGTTTTGCTTGACTTCAGCATCGTAATCTCCGTAGTGAGTCAATTCACTGTTCAAAAGACTTGCCAGTGGGCGTATCTTACAACACTTCAATAATGGCAAACCACTGATGTATTCTCAGGTTTTTAAAACTTCTCTCCAAATCCAACCGTAAACCGCGGCGTTAAGCCACCATTGAGAACAGATTGAATAAGTGGAAGACCGTAATCAAGTCTTACAAGACCGACCATCGGCACCTTGACGCGCAGTCCAAGACCGACGGAAGCGCCCATGTTTGAACGGCTCAAAAGACTGTTGGACATACCGTTTCCGGTGACCTGACCGACGTCGAAGAAGGCAGCGGCTTGAACGTGTTTGTTGATAAGTCTGCCGACATTAGTGCTGCTTGCAAACGGCAACGCATGTCGGATTTCTGCTGTCGCCATCAACATCGCCGTGCCGGTGCCGAGATCCGAGAACTGACGATAGCCGCGAAGACCGTTCCATCCACCCAATCTATACTGAGCAAACTGAGGCAAACCGCCGACGGAAGCTCCGCCTTGCGCGTTGGTAGCGAGCGTGAAGCCCTTGCCAAGTTGTTTGTAATGGCTGACGCTGCCACCCATTTTTCCAAAGCTCGCACCGTTTAAGCCAACCGATGGACCACCTGAAATTCGGGCATTGGTGCCCTTCTTCGGATCCATATAAGAATCGCGAGTGTCATAAACCAGAGATGGGCTAACCGTGAAGAAGGTACCACCGCGCAATTGGTCCGATCGAACTTGTCCGGCAAGCGTTTGTGCACCGGCGGCCGTCGCGGCTCTACCGGTCGCTAAGGCGCGATCCGCCATCGAATTGAGCACGCTTTGCGAGCCAAGTAAACTGCCGAGATCCTTAAGACCAGTGTTCTCACCCATCAAACCAAGGTTTGCAGTTAAGTGTTTTCCAAGCGGCCGCGACAATGTCGCGTTGGCGCCAATCGTTCTTTGCGTAGATTGATCGATCATCATACTGGCGTAGTTGCGTCCAAAACCGGACACAGCCAGCGAATTTTTAGTGCCTTTGAGATTGGGCTCGATAAAGCTAGCTTCGATTTGGTAAGTACGTTGCGTCGGCAAGAAGCTTGTGCCGCCATTGTTGATGGTGTTATTGAAGTTGCCGAAAACACCGGAGCCGACTTGAGAGTTGAAGGACAAGACTTGGCCCTTACCTCTAAAGTTTGCATCCGAAAAACTCATCGAGCCAAAAGGTCCGGCAACCGAGTCGACACCGCCACCCAGTCCGACGCTTCCCGTGCGCTTCTCGTCGACTTCGATCTTGAGAGCAAACTTATCAGGATTGGCTTCCGATGGTGCAAGACTGCGCCGGATATCTTGGAAGTATCCATCCGCATATAATTTTTTCAGATCGTTGCCCAATTCCAGCTCGTTGTAAATCGCGCCTGGCTTAACTTTGAGCTTATTGCGAATGATGTAATCTTTGGTTTTCTTATTACCAGTGATTTCAACCTTATCAATGTGACCTTCATTAATAGTCAGACTGACGCTGCCGTCCGGAAAGTCTTTGACGTCCGTAACACGCGCCAGCACAAAGCCTTTGTCGTGATACATCTGTTCTACTTTATCTATGGAACCGGAAAGTTGAGCTAAATTTTGAGGCTTACCAAGTTGGTCGGCGAATATCTTAGAGATATCCTCCGATTTCAAAACTTCGTTGCCCTGTATCGAAATCTGCGTCACAGGCGCGTTTTCTTGCACTCGAATTTTGAGCAACACGCCGCCGTTATTCAGTTCGGGTAAAACCTGCAACGACTTTTCGTCGAAGTAACCCATCTCATTGATTGCTTTGAGATCGTCGAAGACCTGCTCTCTGACAAATGTATCGCCGCGTTTAGTTTTCAAAACGTTTTGAATTTCGTCTGTGCCAACCAAACGATTACCTTCGATTTTAATTTCATCGATGGTCAATTTTTTCTTGCCGGCATCGGATTCAGCCGTGGTCTCTGCAGCGGGCGTGGCAGGTACTGTCCCAGGCGCCGCCAATGGTGCATACTCAGTAGGAGATTCGATCTTTTCGTCGTCTTCCACTTCACCTTGCAAAACTTTGGTCGGGTCTTGAGCCCAAACAGGTGATATCAAAACCGGCATCGCAGTGGCGTTGAGAAACAGCGACACCGCCAATAGTGTCACCAGTCGCGATTGCTTTTTATTCTTTTTCGAAAAATTCGGATTTATCACAAATGCCCTTCGGTGCAGGCCGTGCGCCATTGTATCATGACACCCCAGCATGCCAAGGTGTTCCCGAGTAGATGTTGCTCAGGTTGTTGCATGATTGCTTATTCGATCCAAAACTCGAGATGTCAAGAAAACGCATACCCTGCAGGCCTGGCGCCGCTACGACAAATTGGCGTATGATAAGAATTCCCTCATATCAAACCGTCATTTGAACTATCTTATTTATAGGAAGGGCAAACGAGATGAGAATCCTGTCAGTCTCGAAAGCATGCGTCTGCAGTTTCTTTCTCGCCATCCTGCTTTTGCACATTCCGCAAGCAGTGGCCAAAACGACAGCGCTAGAAACTGTCGAAGGCAAAGATATCATCGGAACCAAAGCTCCCGAATTTTCCGATCTCGAATGGGTCAACAGCAAACCGCTCACCATCGCAGGTTTGAAAGGCAAAGCCGTGCTCGTACGTTTTTGGCTGGGCTACTGTTCTTTATGCCAACGATCGATTCCGGCGCTGAAGCAGCTCGAAAAACAATACAAAGACAAAGGGCTTGTGGTGATCGGCATTCATCATCCGAAAGGCAGAGGCTCATTGGGAACCAGAGAGAAAGTCGACGTCATCATGCATCAATGGGGCTTTTCGTTTCCAGTCGCGCTCGACAATAAATGGACGACAATTAAAAAGTTTTGGGTCGGTAAAGACAGAAATTACACCTCGGCTTCGATCTTAATAGATAAAAACGGAATTATCAGATGGGTGCATCCGGGCGGCGCACTGTTGAGACCGTTGTCGGTCGGAGATCCTGATGGAGAGGCGTTTGTAGCGCTGGATCAAGAAATTAAGAACGTGCTGAAATAGACAGTGCTGACTTAAACGCGAATCCTGTTTTGGTTTAAAACCGATTGCAATGTCTGTTCCATCACTGGACCTAGTTCTGAACCTAGTTTAGAGAATTCTATTTCCAGCTGGTCGACGATGGTATCAAACTCAAATTTGACCGCACAGGTAAAGGGATGCGAGCCATACTTACCCACGCGAAACGAGTAACCGGGCCAGCTTGAAACAGTATCGAAGACTTCATCGACGAATGGAGTGGCGACGGCTCTTCGCTTAATCGTGGTGCCTGGAATGACGTCGCAATGAAAGATGTGCATCATCACTGGTATCACTTGTTTTTTCCATTCCTTTGGTCCGAGGAATGTTTCGAAGTGAATTCCTTGCCGATCTTCATTAAACCAATCAGTTCGAAAGACCTGAAAAGTGGCGCAATCTGCCGGCTCAGGGAGCGGCGGGAATTGATGGACACTGAATTGCCAATTCTTATCGAACCAATCCGCAGTGGAGATTCGATCGCCAACCAACGAGAGAAGACGTTTCGCTTCTTCCAGATCGTAGTATTTACTAACAGGGTTCTTCGACATCTAATCCACACAACACTTTACTTCAGTAGCTTGCAGCACCACCTACGGTTCCATTGTATAAGCTTGGCAAGTCAGCACCGATGCAAGTGCGGGCATTGTCACAAGTCCGTGGATTAACCGATTCCCGCTTGTGCCGAGAACGCAACCGCCGGGCGTGCTAAGGTTGTTGCTCATCATTCGAATGGAGACGAAACCATGGGAGCATTCAAAGACGAACCAGTCAATGTGGCATTGCTGGGTTACGGCTATGCCGGAAAGACTTTCCATGCGCCACTGATTTCGGCAGTCGATGGCTTAAATCTCACCAAAGTGGTATCAAGCGATAGCGAAAAAGTGCTGAAGGACTTTCCGACCGCAACAGTCACTAAAAGTCACGATGATGCGTTCTCCGACGATTCGATTGATCTAGTAGTGATCGCAACCCCTAACGATACGCATTTCGATTTAGCAAAACGCGCTCTGAATGCGGGAAAACATGTGGTTGTGGATAAGCCATTCACAACCACTGCAGATGAAGCCAAGGAACTAATCAAACTAGCAGACAAACAAAATAAGGTTTTGTCCGTATTCCATAATCGTAGATGGGATGCCGATTTTTTGACCATCGAAAAGTTGCTTGAGAAAAAAACCTTAGGCGAAGTAATGCATTTCGAATCACATTTCGATCGCTACCGCCCTGAAGTTAGGCAACGCTGGCGCGAGCAAGCTGGCGCTGGCACCGGCATTTGGTTCGATCTTGGATCACATTTACTCGATCAGGTTTTGCAGCTCTTCGGCGAGCCAGATTCTATTCAAGCAGACTTGGAACAACAACGCGATGATGCAAACGCAGTCGATTATTTCCACACCATTCTTCGCTACGGAAAACGCAGAGTTATTCTGCACGGAAGCGCTCTGGTGGCAGCAGAAAGTCCGCGATTCGTCCTACACGGAAAACTCGGAAGTTACATCAAATACGGACTAGACACCCAGGAAGACTCACTTAAAAATGGCGATAAAGTCAACGCCGAAAAGTGGGGAGTCGACACCAGGAATGGTGCGCTAACCACCTATAGAAATGACGAACCTCAAACTTCCGAAGTTGTCACCGAGCGCGGCAATTATTCCACATACTACGAAGGTGTGCGCGACGCAATCCGACTGAACAGTCCGAACCCAGTCACCGCCCATGATGCCCTTCTTGTCATGGAACTGCTCGAATTGGGCGCGGCGAGTTCCGCTTCAGGGCGCGCAATATCCTACATGCCGGAATTGAACAAGACTAACTGATACGGTGACTAGTCAGCCACGTATTCCATCGGATACTCAGTGCGCTCTTTCCATTCGCATCCATCGTTTCCACAAATAAGCGTGACGCGCTCACCGTGAGAATCGATATCGATTACGTTGAATCCATCGCGCACAGCATCAATAGTTGCAGCGTATTTATCGTACTTCTTGATCGGTCCCTGACACTTGGGACAAATCATTTTTCCATTTGCAATAGCGTCCGTAATTGCTTGAAGCGACATAATTCCTCGACCCAAAACTGTTTTCTAACCACATGGCTCGAGAAGTCGTCCCGATGCCGACCTAGAGTTTACACCGATGGGCGGCGGCTTTGCTTAGATCTGAATCAAACATAAGCAGGCGGACCGCTCAAGCTTAAAATAAAGTGACAGAATCTCGTTGCCAAGAGAAGCAAGGTTTGGAACCACCGGTTCCAATAAGTTAGCCATTTCACGGACATGCGGCTGGCTCTGCCCGCTTAGCCAACCGTATGGATGCTTGTGACGCTGTAATTTCTTTTCCGCCGTTGGCTCCGATCACTCTGCCATCAGAAGTGATGCGAAGCGACTCGCCGTCTTTTCCAGTAACCTCAAACTCTGATATTTTTCCACTTTCTGGATTGACCTTTGCTTTCAACTGCAAACCGCTATCGGCGAGCTGTTTGTTCGCCTCTTGCAGCTTTTGATCCATGGTGGCTTGATCGGTGGCACCGACTTTGTCCATCAATCCTGCAAGTTGCTTACCGTCGAAATCACCTGTGATCATTTGACGCCCGACTTGATTTACAAGATCACGAGAAGCGCCACTTTCCATCTCTGTTCTGTCAAGGAAGTTGCCCCAACCGTCAGCGTATTGTTCGAGTGAGTAGCCTTTATCGGTGGTACCACTCACGAGTTCTTTGTATCGTTTTTTCCTAGCTTCGACCCGACGTTCTTCATCCTGGCGCTTTCTTTCGCGAGCCTCAGTTTCACCAGGCTTTTCTTCTGGATCCTTGGGTTTATCGTTTGGATCTTTTGGTTTATCGCTCGGGTCAGTCGGGCGGTCGGTCGGATTATTAGGTCGATCGTCTGGACCTTGCGGGCGATCTGTCGGTTGGTCAGGTCGCGCAGGAACGACTGATGGACGTGGTGGCAGGACAGAAGGATCTCCGCCGGGAGTCACTTCCGGTCCGGGTCCTCTTCTGGTGGCAAACTGCAACTGTTCGCGCATGGTGGCAGAAATTTCACCGCGATCACCCCAGAAAGTTGCGACGGATTTTCCAATTCCGACAGATCCATCAGGTCTCTGTTCGGTTTTGTACACCCCGGTGAATACCAAATCTGATTTGCCCGTCGCTCCTAAACCAAGCCCTTGCTTATCATCCCGACGAGCAACTTGGCCAAGCTCCGAATTTGGATCGAGCTTATCTGTATCGACAAACAGGTAGACGGCTTTGCCTTCATTCATGTTTTCTCTAAGAGTTTGGGTGGCTTGCTTCTGAGTGTCCAACGCCGATTGTGAGCCAAAGACAACTACCACCGGCAATCCCTTCGCTGCTGCCTCTCGGAGAGTATCCTGGTATTGCTGTTCTACTGTTTTTGTTGTTGCTTCGGCTTCGGGTGGTTTAGTTGATTCAGCGCTCTCGGTGTTGCCACCATCAAACGAAGGTGCCTCCGGAGGTCTGGCTGGACCTGCGTCAGAGCCAGGCTTGCCGCCTTTTAAATTATTGAATGCAAATTTTGAACCTGAAATTGAGGCGTTGTAAGCCGCCGTGTCACTCCAAGTATTTTTCTCCGGAGTGAGAGTCTCGTTCGATATCTCGACTTCCGGAAACCCTTCTGGTACCGTTCTTCCAGGTCTTGGAGTTCTATCGCCGCCACCACCGGTGGGGCAGGGGCGAGGACCTCACCCATATAAATTCTTTTCTACGCCTTCTCTCATCAAGCTAACGGGATCACCGAAGCTTGGTGCGCTCGAAACTGCTGATGGTTCCGAAATTTCTATATTTCGTTCTGTTGGCTGATTATTGCCCATATAGTTTGCAGTTGTTTCAAGATCAGAAGTTTCGCATTAAGAACATACGCAAAAACTGTGACCAAAGAGTACCCAAATTGCAATATTAAGGATGCAGAACGAAAGATCGGCTGAAAGACAGCAAGAATCAAACGCGACGATAACAGCAGTCCCTCGCACAGGCGCCGTACTTTTTGCTCGAGCGGCGTACCAAAATCGTACGAGCCGTGACCCTGTCAGTGACGCTAGCGCGCTATGCCAGAACCGAACACGCCGCGCCTTATTTCGCAGGCTGATCTGAAGTCAGTTGTGGCAGCTTGGCTCTGGCGTCGATGGCGTCTTGATACGCCGGCGAAAGTTTCAGGGCGGTATCATAATTTTCAGTTGCTTTCGAAAGCTCGCCCATTTTGGCGTAGATGTCGCCTTTCAATTTCCAAATTTCGGAATTGTTCGGGTCCACAGCGAGCCCACGCTCGAACGCATCGAAGCCTTCTGTTTTCCGATTCAAACCAATTAGAGAAGTGGCCCGAGCGATATGCCCGCCCACATGTTTTGGATCGAGTGCAAGCGCTTTTTCGGAATCCTGCAAGGACAGGTCGTACTTGCCGAGCTTGTTGTAGAGATATGCGCGTTCAACGATTCGTGGTACTTCCTCGGGTCTCTTCGAGACAATAAACGAAAGATCATCCAATGCTTTTTTCAAATCGCCCAGTTTTTCCGCAACACGCGAACGTAGAATTCGCGGATGCGGATCAGCAGGATTGAGCTTTACGCACTGATCGCAGTCGGCTAACGATTGCTTGTAATTCTTCATGTCGAAAGCGGCACCGGCACGATTAAGATAGGCCATCGGATTGCTCGGATTCAATTCAATCGCTTTTGATGCATCCGCGTAAGACTCTTTTATTTTGCCGAGTGCACCATAATCGCGCGAACGTCCAATATAAGCGTCAGCGTATTTAGGATTGAGTTCGATCGCAGCCGTATTATCATCTGCAGCCTTCTGCCATTGTTCCATCAGAGCATGCGTCCAACCGCGCTCTCTGTAAGCTTTGGCGTTTTTAGGATTCTTGTTTATCGCCATAGTAAAATCCATCAACGCGTTTACAAGCTCACCGTTCTCACGGTAAGTGGTACCACGCATGATGTACCAATAATCTTCGTCCGGATGCGCTTGAATCTCTGTGGTGAAGCTATCAATTAGCCTCTTCACCGCCAGATTATCTTGCTTCGGAACCACCACAGCTTTAGCTTCAGGTTTTTCCTGATGGCTCAAAGTTGAGATTCCAAAAACTGCACCACCTGCCAGACCTAATACACCAACAACAACAGCAACTTTTTTCAGCACGTTGCGGCGCATGACAGGCGAGTTTCGAGCGATGCTTGGAGGTTTGCCCTCTTTCACATTTTCCAGATCTTTCAGAAGGTCATGAACCGATTGATATCGATTGGCAGGAAGTTTCTCAAGACAACAAAAAACAATCGCTTCTAAACTGGCAAGACGTTTGGCACCGTCGCCGACAGATCCTTTTGCAAAACGCGCGGGCGTTTCGTTCAAATGACCGAAAATAATTTTGATCGGATTGGCACCTTCAAACGGCGGTCTGCCGCTTAGAAGCTCATAAATAACGCATCCTAGCGAATAGATGTCGGAACGTTCATCGGAGTTCTCGCCCATGCATTGTTCAGGACTCATGTAGAGTGGACTTCCAAAAAGTTCTCCAGTCTGGGTCAGACTGGCGGTATTACCGGTGGTGGTGCCACTGACTAAAACTTTGGCGATACCAAAATCAACTACCTTGACCAATCCTTGCGCGTTGACGAGGACGTTACTCGGTTTTAGATCTCGGTGAACAACTCCCTTACTGTGCGCGTGTTCCATCGCCTCACACATGGCAATGAAAATTTCCAGCGCCCGCTCGACTGTAAGCTTACCCTGCTCGATTAAAAGAGCGCTGAGATTGGAGCCATCAACATAATCCATGACGAAAAACGGCGTGCCATCATCCATTTCGCCCAGTTCGTACGACGCCACCAGATTCGGATGCCCCAATTTAGCGGCAGCCTTGACCTCTTGTTTGAATCGCAATATGGCGAGCGGGTCGCGCGCCAATTCCGCCTTCAACATCTTGATCGCGAACAGCGAGTCGTCCGCGTGGCTTCGCACCTTGTAGACAGAAGCCATACCGCCTTCGCCGATCAGCTCCAGGACTTCGTAGCCATCGCCAAAACTGATCTGCTTTTTCTCTTTGTTATGCAGCCGGTTGGCCAGACTGGTTCGCGGGTTAGGAGTGCTGTCCGAAGGCTTCCCCGTCCGGCACTTGCAGGTAGGCCTGCCAAAAATCCAGGACGTCATTGAGCCCCCGCCGGCGGTCACTTGCTTGCCGCAGACAGGACAGCTGCTCGTAGATTGTTGTTGGTCCATCCAGCGAGCCCCCCGACTATCCTATTATTACATCGCCGGGCTCACCGAGTGAATCCCTCGGGTCGAATTAAACGACCGAATAATATGACTGCAACAAGCTTACCAGAAGAGCGCAACGGTCGAAGATCGTTGAGTAGCAATGTTTTAGAAGGACGCCCGAAGTCCGCCGGCAGGTTTCCGTGAGATATTATGGATCTACATAGCTTTGGCAATTTATGCTCAATTGGTTCAGGTCATCATCATTCGTTTTGCTGCTAGGAACAATATTGCTCCTGAGTTCTTGCGCCGAAAAGAAAGAAGCACCTCCAATTTCGGCTGAACAAGCAGAGCATGATAAAACGTCCAAAGAGCTCGATCGATTATTTGTTTCGCCGCCTCAGCTGTCGCTTTCTGAAGCCTTGAAAAAATACACTCCCGGCAAGAAAGCATCGTCGATGAGTTCTGCAGAACTGACGTTTGCTGCAATAACCGCTGCCGACATGTCAGACAATGAAGCAGCCGAAACGATGTTGAATCAAGCGATCAAGCTCGACGACAAAAACTCGATGGCTTACTATCAAAGAGGAAGAGTTCGAGGAAATGCGATCGCCGGAAAAGATAGCGATGCAATGGCCGACTTGAAAAAAGCGATCAGTCTTGGACATGTCGGAGGCAATGCTCACGTCGCTCTGGCTCGGCTGTACGATGCGAACAACCAGCCGAAAGAAGCGATCGAACAATTGACGAAAGCGATCACGCTTGATCCCATGAATAAAGATGTGTACAAAGCACGGGCAGCTCTTTACGTTTCCGTTGGCGAAAAAGAGAAAGCTATCAAAGACTACGATAAGCTAGCCGCCATCGATCCTAAAAGCTTAACGACTCACTTTCAAAAAGCTCAAGTTGAAGAGTCGATGAAAAAATTTGATGATGCAATCGGCCTTGTCCCGAGTTTAGTTGAAAAGTTTGGTGATCCCCTCCAGGACTAGCCTGGTATGGTTTCGGTTGCAACACCAGAACCCAATTCAAGAGGA
>JADYXR010000010.1 GCA_021772095.1 Candidatus Obscuribacter sp.
CGCACAAAGCCGGCCGCCGCACGACGTCGGCCGCCGCACAAAGCCGGCCGCCGCACGAAGCCGGCCGCCGCACGACGTCGGCCGCCGCACAAAGTCGGCTGCCGCACGAAGTCGGCCGCCGCACGAGGCCGCGCACGCTCAACTACCGCCAACTAAAACATGGCGGATGACGCAGTGACAGCCTGATTGTTGACTACGAATCTATTCTGTAGCCACTGCTTTAGTTTGTCTATCAACTTCAGCCTTGAAATTCTTCCCAGTTGCTTTTGCATCGACGCTGCCGACGCCCAGACCGAGGAAGTTTTCATCGAAGTCTTCGTGGATTCGGCGATTGAGTTCTGCAGCTCCACCTTCGGCGATTTTCAGAAGTGCGTTGACGACATCAGGATCGAACTGCGGTCCTGCCATATCGGCTAATTCTTTCACGGCGCGATCGTGTCCGATAGCGGTTCTGTATGGACGATCCGTAGTCATCGCATCGTAAGCATCAGAAACGAGAATAATGCGAGCACCGAGTGGAATATTGGTTCCGACCAATCCATCAGGATAACCGGAGCCATCGAAATATTCGTGGTGGTGTTTGACGAACTCGCGAGCTTTGCGCAGTCCGTGCAAATCGCCGATGATTTGAGCGCTGATGGTCGGATGCTTGCGCATCACATCGCGCTCTTCCGGAGTCAGTGAAGCTGGTTTCCACAAGATCGATTCGGGCACGCCGATCTTTCCGATGTCGTGGAGGATGCCACCAAGTTCGATATCACGCAAATCGGAGATCGGAAGTCCGAGTTCGCGTCCAATCAAGCATGCGATGCGGCTGACGCGCAGACTGTGTCCGGCTGTGTAATCGCATTTTGCGTCGAGCGCATCGGCGAGAGCGCGGATGGTGCCCATTGAAAGTTCTTCCAACTCACCCATTGCAGATTTTAGTTCTGCGATTAGTTTTATGTTGTGTTCTTTCAATTCAAAAGTTTCAATCGCACGACGAACAGTAAGCTTGAGTTCATCAGCATCCCATGGTTTTGGAATGTATTTGTAAACGTGACCGGCATTGATGGCATCGATCAACGCTTGCACATCGGTGTATCCGGTGAGAAGAATTTTGATTGCGTCCGGGCTGACTGGAAGCGATTGTTCGAGCAATTGCACGCCGGTCATGGCAGGCATGCGTTGGTCGGTGATGATCAAACTGACATCATTTTTCTTGAGCAGTTCAAGACCTTCTTGTCCGCCGGTCGCTTCGAGAACTTCGTATTCTCGGCCCAGCACGCGGCGCAGCAAGCGCAAATTCGCTACTTCATCATCAACAATGAGAATTTGGTGTCGTCTCGACATCTCGTCGTTTCCTGCCTCTTAGCTAATTGCGTTTTGACCCTATCACTCTTGAACTGAACCGATTGTACCGAAAATCGCTCGGCATCACATTCTTTCTAACGACTCTTCTCTTTCTGCTTCTGCTAAAACCCTCGGGTCGGCTTTCAGCGGCAAAAGTACAGTGAATGTCGTGCCTTCATTGAGTTTAGTCCTCAATTCTATACTTCCACCATGCCGTCCGACAATCGAATGACAAATTGAAAGCCCCAGCCCCGTCCCTTGACCAACGGGTTTCGTGGTGAAGAACGGATCGAAGATTTTACTCTGAATGTCGGGTTTAATTCCAGGCCCATTGTCACTGACTGACACATGGACCATGTCGTTGACGACCTTCGTCACCACTTCGACTTTGCCGTCTTCCTTGTCATGAACAGCTTGTGCGGCGTTTGACAAGAGATTCATCCAGACTTGATTTAGTTGCCCCGGGTAACAAAGAATGTGCGGAAGGTCGGCAAAATGCTTTATGAGAGGAATTTTGTCTCGACCATAGTACTGCGAAAGAATTTTGGCAGTCGACTCGATCCCGTCATGGATAGAGGCTTCCTTTAGCTCGGCTTCATCCAGGCGGCTGAAACTTTTCAGATCGCGGATGATGTGCCGGATTCGGTCGGAGCCTTCGTTTAAATCGGCGATAATATTGTCGAGGTCGGCAATCAGAAAGTCGTATCGCACCTCGTCCTTCAGCGCTCCGATGCGCAACTGTGCCTCTTCGGAGATGCCTTCGATCGAGTCGACAAGCGACTTCAGGTCTTCGACGTAGTCTTTCAAGTACGGCAGATTGCCGTGCACGAAGTTGATCGGGTTGTTGAGTTCATGCGCGATTCCAGCGACCAGTCGACCGAGTGACGCCATCTTTTCCTGGTGGATCAGTTGCGATTGCATCTGGCGCAGCTCCGAGTTTTTGGCGTCCAGATTGGTATTTTTCTCGACCAGGTTTTCGTTGATTTTGGAAAGTTCTTCGATCAAGCTGGCTTGTTCGATGGCAACTGCGACTTGTCCGCCGACGGATTTGACCAGCTCCAGATCGTTTGGAGACCAGAAACGGCGCGGATCCATCTCGGCGATTATGATCACGCCCTTGGATAAATCGCGATAAATCATGGGCTGAACAATTAGAGATCCCCAACCTAAATTTTCAAGCTTGTCTTTGACAGGCTCAAAAGCCGGGTCGTGATGCGGGTCTGTGTAGACGAATGTTTTCATCACTACGCCGTCTTCCAGATTTTCATACCTGCTGCGGGTGTGCAGAATAAACTCGCAGATGTCGGGGTCGAAATACTTGAGACTAGCCTGGCCAACCCGTCCTGACTCACCATCAGGGTCGGCTTCGCAGACAAAAATTTCATCGTCGACTTCGGACAATTTGCAGACAATCGCACATCGAAAAACACTCAGTGCTCCGGCAAGCTCATCGGCAGCGGTTACCAGGATGCGATCAAGTTCCAATGTGCTGCGCAATGCTGAGTTGATCGAGTTGACCAATGCTTCACGTTGGGCTTGATTTTGGATCTCGGCGACCATGCGATTGTTGTCTTCGAGCTGCTCGCGGAGCCGGTTTTCACCGTGACTTGCTAATCCCGACATGTGAGAGACGAAACGTGCCCATATAAAAGATACGCCGACAAGCAGTGCGGATCTCCCGGCAATCTTGCTCCAGAACTTGGTTGCGTAAGCACTCGCCATTGTCACATCAGAGTTTGGTATCAGATATGCAATTGAACCAAAGTTTTCGAAGACTAAAAGTCCAACGTACGAAACTGAGACCAGAAGCGCAGTCAGATACGTTCCCTTTTTTCCGAATGTGTAACTGGAAAGAAGAATCGGCAGCAAGTAGAGAACATACAAATCTGATTCCACTCCGAATGTGAGGTGAACAATCAGAGTGAGCGTCAGCACGTCGAGTCCGAGTAAGAGCGCGTTTGCGTAGTTGAGTTGGGTGCGCGCCGTAATTTTTCGTGCCAGCACTAACGACAATGCCAGCGATGAATAAACAATCACCAGCGCGCACGAACCACCCAATGCGTAGAGATCAAATACGTTGGAGCTGAAAAACCAGAACACCAAACACAGCACCACGCCTACGGCTGCGGACGCTAAGCGAAAGTACAAGAGCTGTTCTGTTTTGCTCAGCAGCTCGGTTGATGTTTGCGTCATTTGCGCAGTTGCAGTGTCGGTCAATGTATTCATATTTAAACCGAACGAGAGTGCCACTAAATATACTGCGATGCTCTCTTATAAACTTCCGCCGCCTCGGCAAAGCGACCAAGCGCTTTCAGCGTGGAGCCCCAGGCTTCATAGGTATCGCCGTCGTACGGATCGATTTCCGAGGCGCGCTGATATTTTTCCAGTGCAAAATCGTGCAAGCCGAGCAGCGCAAGAGCCTTGCCCCATGAGTAAAACAAGCCGGCTTCGCCTTCATACAATTGAGACGCGTCGCGAAACATTTCATCGGCTTCCACATAACGACCTTTGCCGAGAAAAATCTGTCCGGCGATAACCCGGGCGGGGCCGTTGTTTGGACGTTCTTCAATTAATTCTTGAACCAGATGCAGTGCTTCGTTGAGACGATTCTGCGCTTTCAAAGCTTTAGCCAGAGCCAGTTTTGCATCAACGTCGTGAGGCAGAACATCGAGCATCTTCATGGACTGCTGCATGACAAACTCGAATTGATGCGCTTCCAGCAATTTTTCAAGAGCTTCTTTTTGCGGGATCACACACAGCGGATCGCGCAAAATCGCTTCGCGGAACTCGTGTTTCGAACCATCGGGTTGTCCGATTTCATCGAGACTGCGAGCCAAATGCAAGTGAGCGAGCCCGTAGCCGTCATTGAGCGCCACGCACTGTCGGAATTTCTCGACTGCACCGGCGTGATTGCCGGCCGCTGCCAACGCGCAGCCCCAGCCGTCCAGGGCCAAATAAGCGCGCGGATTTTGCGAGAGCGCGCGTTCGAAGCAGCGTTCCGCTGGTTCTGTCCGACCGGAGCCCACGTGTGCAAAGCCCATCCACAGGTCGACATCGGGGTGCTGGATGCCAGATGCGGTGACTTTGGTCAGTCGATTCAAGGCATCGTCGAAACGCCCGGTTAAAAGGTAATTTACGGAGCAGTACATCGCCATATCGATATTGGCGTAGTTGATTTCCAGACCTTTTTCGAAGACCTCGGCTGCCCGATCGTATTCTTTCAGCGCCATGTACACGAGTCCCAGATTCAGTCTGGAGTGCTCTTGTTGAGGGTCGACGTCGACCGCTTGCAAAAATTTCTCGCAAGCGTCATCGAGTAAATTCTGCTGAAACAGGGTCACGCCCCAGTCGTTATAGATAAGCGCGCGTTCTGCCGCAGTCATGCTGTTGGCCGAAAGGTTGATGGCGTCTTGATAGTGGCGCACTGCTTCTTCCGGTTTGCCGATTTGCACGAGCGCTTGCGCCCAGTTGCGATGAGCCAGAGCGTACTGGCTGTCGACTTCGACTGCACGTTGGAAAAACGTGACGCCGTCTGTGACTTTGCCCATCGCGCAAAGCGAGATTCCAAGACAATTAAAAGCTTCCGCCATTTTCGGATCAGCCTGGCAAGCCGCGCCAAACTGTTCAGCAGCTTCGGCATATTGTTCTAATTGGAAAGAACAAATTCCCGCTTGATAGAAGCCTGCAGCCAGCTTTGGATTGCATTTGACTGCTTGTTTAAACTGACCCAACGCACCGGGAAGCTTGCCCATAGTGGCTAGCGATAGACCCCAGTGCAAATGTCCGACAGCGAAATCGGGCTTCAGTTCGCATGCCTCGCGAAATTCCGGCATCGCTTCTGATGCTCGGTTTTCTTTTAACAGGCACAAACCGAGCTGATAATGAGCGTCTCCATTATTCGGCGCGATCGACAAGCAAGTCTTGAGATGCCGTTCAGCCTCATCAAATCTGCCCATGTTGAAACAAAGCACGCCCAGGTAGTACTCGACATCCGGATCATTGCGGGTCTGACGAGCATGCCGCGTAAGCACGGAATGCGCTTCATCCCAGCGATCCTGATTGACCAGGTCTTTTACTAACTGGAGGACTTTATTCACTTAGTACCGGTGTCCGTAAAACCAAAGTGGAAGCAAAATACTGACATTCCACAACAAAGTATAAGTATATTAAATCGAGACGATTAGGGCAGCAAATCAAGATCGTCAACGGATTAATCCTGTCGCCTCATGTCAACTATCGGGTATTCCGCTGATTGGTGGAGACTGAACGCACCTGGTTGCGGAGGGCAAAACAAAGTGTTCGACCATAATTCACAAACGGCGCCACTCACGTTCATATAAGCGCTTAGCTGAACCTTCAGTTTCACTTCTGTTTACCACAGGCACCGTAAAGCTTCGTCCTTTAGGTCGGGAGATATAAGGTGCTGAATGAAGATGTTCAGGATGAATCGGAGGACTGCGAATATATCGCAGTCATGCCAGGTATTCTGATGTCAACGGTGGGGCGCACCGGGCTCGCTTGATACTGGGCTAAATTGCCTAGGAGCAAGAATCTCACGTCCTTCAGGACGGA
>JADYXR010000096.1 GCA_021772095.1 Candidatus Obscuribacter sp.
CAAGATTGACGTTTGCGTCGCGGAATACTCTGTAACCCTTACAAAGTTATAGGGTTTACGAGCAACCTAAATGCTGCAAGTGGGCCAGAATGAATATGGACGACCTGCATTCAGGAGATCCGCAGGGGCGACCCGCCCTCAGTCCGAAGATGTACAGAGATTCCTCTTACACGTTTTTTTGAATTCCTTACCCTGGTCCTTTAGATACATTTTTTTGCTGTTTATTTTGCTTACTGCTAATTGCTATGAATTTTATTCTGCGAAGAATCATCCGTTATTAGAAAACTAATACCCTCGCTAAATCCAGATAGGAACTGGGTTTGACGCGAACGACTTCGCAATCAACGGGAATCATTTTATGAAATGCGAAACGATACCAGAATTAAAACGGTTTCTCACAATACAAGAACAGGCGCTCGGAACGGCTAGTCCCGAGGTTGCCACCACTGTTTCAAAGCTAGCCGATCTATATTTAGACCGGGGAATGCTCGATGACGCCGAGGCACTTTACCGGCGCGCATTGTCTATTCGAGAGCGTTTGAACGGACCGCACCGCTCCGAAGAGGAAGACAGTAGGCGAAGTCTGAACAAAGTCCTTGCCCTTAAAGGTGATAGGCTCGAGCGAGTCAGTAACGAAATGCGCGCCGCCGGCAATACTAAAACGCCAAACGGCGGGCAAAGCCGCTATCGACCAGGTTCTACGTCGCAGTTGAATACGGCCACGTATACTCCTGCGACCACGCCTCAGCACAGTTTTGGTGTGCCGCAGCAAAACCAGATGCCGCAGGACCCAATGGGCTATCAACCGCAACAATCTAACTTTGGCTCGCCGCCCAATCCGCCAAACACGACTCCCGATCACTATTTCACCAATCGGCGCACCCAAGCAATTCCAAATTTTAGTGGACAGAAAAACGTAGAGCATCGGCCAACTGATGGTGCTGCCGGCGGTGACGCGCGAACGCCGTTTCGTCCTCAGGATTCTTCCACCGTACTTGATACCGTCCCTGAAAACATGCTGCTGACCAGCAGCGCCGACGCCCTCGATGAAGCGATTCGCGAAGCACGTTTGGAAGTTGAACTGGTTCGTCAACTGACCGGTGGCGACGCCGCTCAAATGGCCGACTGCCTCACCCGCCTGGCCGACTTGCTCTGCCGCTGCCGCATGTATAAAGAAATGGAGCCGATTCTGCAAGAAGCTTTATTCATTCGCGAGAAACGTTTCGGACTGCAACATCATATGGTTGCCACCAGTTTGAAGAATCTGGCCAGGCTGTATTACTTTGAAGGCTATTACGATCGCGCTTTGCCGCTGTTCGAAAGAGCGCTTCTGATCAGGCGCCGCGTGTTCGGTGAGAACAACGTTCGCGTAGCCGACGTTCTCGATCAATACGCAAAACTTCTGCGAAAAATGCAACGCCCTAACGACGCCACCAAGTGCGAACAGGAAGCGAACGCCATCAAGAGCCGCTCACAAGGCTGGCGTCCGGTCTGAGTTCAATTGCGCGAACCGCTGACCAACTTTTGCTTCAAGCGAGTCGCTAGCGTACCCATATCTTCATAGCGTCCAAACGATGGAACCAGATAGGTTCCCTGGCAAATCGTGCGAACTTGCTCGAGCAGAGCCTGAGCGAGTTCCAATCCCACGACCGCGCCCTCATCGCCGGCCTTCGCCATCGCTTGTCGAATCTTCTTCGGAATCGTGATTCCTGGAACTTCGTTGTGCAGGTATTCGGCGTGTTTCGAGCTGTGCAGCGGCATGATGCCCACCAGAATCGGAACCGGACAATCGCCGTAATCATCTAAAAAGTCGGTCAGATCGTTGACTTGATAGATCGGCTGCGTCATCGTGAAGTGTGCGCCGGCCTCGAGCTTCCGTTTGAACCGCTCTTTTTCCAATGCTCTGTCTTCGTGGGTGCAGTTCAATGCACAACCGATCGAAAGATTGGTCGGACTGCCGATGGTATTACCGGCGATGTCTTTGCCTTCATTTAATTGCGTGATGATTCGAATCAAACCAATTGAGTCAACATCGTAAACGGCCGTCGCGTGCGCGTAGTTGCCCAACGCCGGTGGATCACCTGTGAGCGCGAGAATGTTGTGCACTCCCAGTGCCTGGCAGCCTAGAAGATCGGCCTGGATGCCCATCAAGTTTCGATCTCTTGTGGTGAAGTGAATGATTGTCTCGATGCCGGCATCGTTTCCGATTAATTGGCAGGTGGCCAGGCTCGACATGCGCACTCGCGCCATCGGACTGTCGCCGACATTGATAGAATCGACGCCGTTTTCTTTGAGCATCTTGGCCGCTTTGATCAGCTTGCGAGTAATCGCACCTTTGGGTGGATCGATTTCGACGCTAACGAAAAAACCGTTCTCACTGCCGTCTTTAAACGCATTCAATCGATCTTTCAGCGGCGCGACAGGATGTTCTATCGGCTCGTGGTGTTCATCAACGACACTATGAGTGGTATCAGCACCTGAACGGGATTTGTCCTGTCTGGTTGTGATCGAAACCTCGGGACTCTTGAGTGCCGGCAAGTCAGTAAGCGTCGATGTGCCGGATTCCTTAGTATTCTGCAAATACAAATCCAGGCTTTTTCGCATGGCGCGGATGTGTTCTGGCGTGGTACCGCAGCAGCCACCAATTATTTTTACGCCGGCTCGCACGAACGGTTCTACATAGGACGCGCAATATTCAGGACGGCTCATGAACGTATACCGGCCGCCGGTCAAGCTGGGTTGACCGGCGTTAGGCAGTGCGGAAAAACCAGCCAGGCGACTGCCGACACCATTGTTGTCGAGGGTGGATTTCATTCGCAAAAATGCGTCAAACACTGGACCCGGACCGGCACCGCAGTTGATACCAATAATTTCCGGCATCTCGACGCCAAGCTGATCGAAAATTCTCAGAGTGTCTTCCGGTGTTGCGCCGAAGAGCGTGTAGCCTTCAGGTGAGAAACTTACCTGAGCAACAATCGGCAATTGCGAAAGTGACCGAGCCGCCTTGACGGCCTGCACTAACTCGTCAAGAGATGACATCGTTTCAATCATAAAGAGATCGACGCCACCAGCCAGCAAGCCTTCCATCTGCTCGCGGAAAGCGTCATATAACTCAGACTTCTCAGTGTTACCTAGTGGTGGCAGCATCTTGCCGGTAGGACCGACGGAACCCGCGATGAATGCTGGTTGCCCCGCGATTTCTCTGGCGTTTCGCGCGATCTTAGCTGCCCAAACATTGATGTTCCAGACTTCTTTCTCCAGTCCGAACGACGCAAGTTTGAAGCGGTTGCCGGAGAACGAATTGGTTTCGATCACTTCAGCGCCGGCGTTCATGTAGTCGACGTGCACTTGCTGAACCATGTCTTTATTGACCAGGTTCAGTTGCTCGAAACTACCTTCCGGGGAAGCCCCACGCGAATAAAGTAGCGTGCCCAAACCCCCATCAGCAAGAAGAGGGCGTTGCGCGATTGCGGTTAAAAAAGGATTGCTCATTCAAGCCTGCTCTTTGCAAGAAGTAAAGCCGTCAACCCGCTGGCAAGAACCGGCGGCTTAAATCGTTGACTGGACGCACATCTTAGCATTTTCCATCTGATCCGAGGCTCCATGGCAGTTTGGGAACATTGAAAATTCAACCGATATCGGTTGAATGATCGAACGCCGCAAACGCCAGTAGGTGCTGGGTTTTGGCGTGATTGGACGATCGTGGGGGCGAGCGGCTCGGAGAAGACCGATCATCAACCGATATCGGTTGATGTTTTTGAACAGCTGTATCGCAATGCACGCCTGGGTTTTCGGCGATCGACCGTTGGCGGCATTTTGTCGCCGCGTGGAGGCGGGCATGGCGGAACTTCCAGGGACTAAACGCTGAGGAGCGCAAACTCAACCGATATCGCTTGAGTTCAACACACCGGCACACGGCATCCGATCCACCGCCCCAGGCGCTTGGAGCCTTTCAGGTTACTGCCTATTACGAACATTAGAAGCTTATGTGTCAGTACGGACCACAGCTTGATAAGATAGCCGTTCGCCACCTCCGTTGTGAGCCATCCATCCGGCGTCGTTGTCGAGAGATAACGCGCGCGAAGATTAACAGGGATACCAAGAATTAGTGGACGCAACAGTTTCTAACATTCGAAACTTTTCAATCATCGCCCACATCGACCACGGCAAGTCGACGTTGGCAGACCGTTTACTCGAGGTAACCGGCACGGTTGAAAAACGCGACATGCAGGCGCAGCTGCTGGACAGCATGGACATCGAACGAGAGCGCGGTATCACGATCAAAGCTCAGCCTGCTCGAATGATCTACAAAGCCAAAGATGGCAAAACTTATATCCTCAATTTGATTGATACTCCCGGTCACGTTGACTTCGGCTACGAAGTTTCGCGCAGCCTGGCTGCTTGTGAAGGCGCTCTGTTGATCGTCGATGCCAGCCAAGGCGTCGAGGCCCAGACCCTAGCAAACGTGCACCTTGCTATTGAAAACGATCTGGAAATTATTCCGGTAATTAACAAGATCGACTTGCCGAGCGCTGATCCGGAGCGCATCCGCCAGGAGATCGAAGAAGTCGTCGGCTGGCCCACAGACTATGCCGTCGAAACCAGCGCCAAGATGAACATCGGCATTATTGAAGTTCTGGAAGCTATTGTTAAACACATTCCGCCTCCGAAAAATACAATCAACGAGCCGCTGCGCGCGCTCGTATTCGACAGTTACTACGATACCTATCGCGGCATTATTGCGTACTTCCGAATTAAAGACGGCGAGATAAAAGTAGGCGACAAAATTCGGTTTATGCAGAACCAGGCGATATTCGAAGTCCTGGAGCTGGGCATCTTGCGTCCCAATCAAGTCAAGATCAATCGCTTGGGGCCAGGAGAAGTTGGATATCTGGCGGCTTCCATCAAGGACGTATCCACTCTGGTTGGCGACACGATTACTCACGTAGAAAACCCGGCGTTGGAAGCGCTACCCGGTTACAGACCGGCTAAACCAATGGTTTTCGCCGGTATCTACCCCGTGGATAACGAGCAGTATCCGGAACTTCGCGACGCTCTGGAGAAATTGAAATTAAACGACTCTAGTTTGATTTTCGAGCCGGAAAGCTCTGAAGCACTGGGTTTCGGCTTCCGGGTTGGATTCCTTGGTTTGCTTCACATGGAGATTATTAAAGAACGACTGGAGCGCGAATACAATCTTAGTCTGATCGTCACTGCACCATCGGTAATTTATCGTGTCACGAAGACCGATGGAACAGAGGTGATGATCGACAATCCCGCGTTCCTTCCGGAAGCAAACTACCGAACAAAAATTGAAGAACCATTCGTCGATGCCACCATTATCGTCCCGAATGATTACGTCGGCGCGTTAATGGAACTGTGTCAACAGCGGCGCGGTGTCTACGTTGACATGAAATATCTCGATGCCAGACGCAAAGAATTACTTTACGAAATGCCGTTGTCCGAAATCATCACCGACTTTTTCGATCAACTCAAATCGCGTTCTAAAGGTTACGCGAGTCTCGATTATCATGTCTCCGACTACCGCGAATCGCGGCTCGTCAAGCTCGATATCCTGATCGCAGGCGATCCGGTCGACGCACTGTCAGCGATTGTCCACGTCGATAAAGCGCATACGATGGGGCAACTGCTTGCCAAAAAACTGAAGGAAGTCATTCCGCGTCAGATGTTCGAAGTCCCTATCCAAGCCGCAATCGGCGGCAAAATCGTCGCCAGAACCAACGTTTCGGCTGTTCGCAAAAACGTACTCGCGAAATGCTACGGTGGCGATATTTCACGTAAGCGCAAACTTCTCGATAAACAAAAAGAAGGCAAGAAGCGCATGAAAGCCGTAGGTAAGGTGGAGATTCCACAAGAAGCGTTTATGGCGCTATTGAAACTGGACAGCGACTAAAATATTTGTTGATTGGCAAGGCACTATATGCGGTGGCACAGCAATCAATGAGCACGAAGGAGCGTTCGCAACAATCCAGCCCAAAGAGACCTGATTAGACTTGATATAAACCGAGGTGAAGAAATGACAATTGATATCAGTTTTCGTCCTGCAGACACCAACACAAAAGAATCGACATACTCAGACTTCAAAGCACACTTCGACGCGCGCGAGTACTATGAGTGCGATGACGAGCTGGAAGAATTCATCTATGAGCACGGCACCTCCGCGTTCATGTTTATGTTCGAAGGACCGATGAGCACGCAGCTCGTCCCCGAGCAAGAACGTTCGTTGATTGATTTCAGCATGAGCTTCGTTTGCGATATTAACGCCACCGCCCCTATAGCATGCGCCGAAATCCAAGAGTTAGTGAAGAAATTCAATCTGTTGTACAACGATCCTCAGTTTCACGACCATCCAAGATTCGTGGCGTTCTCCGAAGCGGACTTCCTCGCCAGCCTCGCCGAGAGTGCAAAATTGGGACAGGAAGTTGCAGAAGAACTTAAAGCTCAAGGAATTCCGTTGAATCCGGACATTCGATAACTCCAGGTGAACATTCAACCGATATCGGTTGATGAAATGTCCGTTGTCTGACAACCGGTTGCTGGCTGTTCAATTCACTCAACCGATATCGGTTTAATATTGGGGCGTCATGAAACACGCCCGGCGTAAGTTTTTAGTGTCCCGTATTCAACCGATATCGGTTGAAGTTTTGGGCCGAAGTGAACCAGCCCCGCTGTTCGTTTCGAGCACTCCAACACTGCAACCGATATCGGTTGAAGTTTGGCTTTGCATGACAAGTCGTCACCCGAACATACGCCATTGCGAAACACTCAACCGATATCGGTTGAAGATCGGTCGCCTCGTAATCACTGAGTACGCGCGGCTTTAATTGACCGTAAACGTTTGGTTAACCACTTTGCTTCTAGTTCTGCAAACCCCTATAGGCGCCGGAATTTTTCGATCTTTCTAGATTTTGCGTTCTGTTGACAACGCGTGAAAAACACGCGATGCTGGCGTCCCGCAGCACTTACCAGGACGCAAAACGATGCAAAAGCTTAAGCCAAATGTTCGCCTCGTGGAGGAACGCGTCTGTCCGACGTGCAACGCCAAGTTTGAGTCCGGCAAGAACTACACACATTGTCCTGAAGATCTCACCTTGCTATGTCCAGTCACCGTCGGTCACACCGGTTTGACCGTGGGAAACTGGACTGTCCTTGAAATGATCGGCGAGGGCGCCAGTGGCCGCGTCTACCGCGCCGTCGACGAGCAAACAAATATGGTCGCTGCAATCAAGTTTCTCAAACTCAGCTTCCAGTCAGATCCGACTGCGGTGAAACGATTTCAGCAAGAAGCTCTGGCGATTAAGCAACTCACCATCGGCAGTATCACTTCACTTTTCGATTTCGGTATTCTCGATGATGGAACACCGTATCTAGTAATGGAACTCGTTCGTGGACGCACGCTTCAGCAGATTCTGGAATTGCAGGGTAGTTTGAGCAACGAAACCGCGCGCACGATATTTTTGCAGATTGCCGAAGCCATGGAAGAAGCGCATGCTCACGGCATTCTCCACCGAGATCTAAAACCAGGCAATTTGATTATTGATGAAAAATTGAACGTCAAGATCGTCGACTTCGGACTTGCGAAATTCTGCGACTCCGACCTGGCCGCTTCAGTCACTCGCACCGGGGTGAGCCTCGGAACTCCAGCCTACATGAGCCCGGAGCAATGCACCGGCGAAGAAGTGGATCACCGCAGCGACATTTATTCGATCGGATGCGTGATGTATGAATGCTTGACTAATCGGCCTGTTTTTGAAACCGAAAAAGCACTCGGTTTCTATCATAAACATGCGTTTGAAGTTCCCGTAGAGCCTTCCAAACATCTCGGCAAAGCGCCTCATATAGCGACTCGTGAGTTTAAACAACTCGAGCAAATCGTCATGGCTTGTCTCAGGAAAGTACCTGGCGATCGTATTCAATCGATGCGTGAATTGCAAGAAGCGCTCAAAGGGAAACCGGTTCGTGCGGTACGGCGAAAGATGCCGCCTTTTAATAAACCTGCACTGGCAGGGGTATTGTCTGCGATTGCTCTGATTGCCGTGGCTACGTTTTGCACTCCGTTGTTTACTCAAAAGCAGACCCCTTCAATTGGCATCGAAAACTTCGTGCCACCACATGCGGTGGTGACTAAAGCGACTCAGAAAACCTTCGTCGTCCCTGACCGGCTCAGTTTCGACATTCGTATGGAAGACCGGCCCGGCGTGGGATACCAGAATCACTCTCAGTTATTGCGCAAGGACGACACCCAAGCCGCCAAACTTGCCATGGAGGAACCATCAGCCAAAGAGTGCTTCGGCGCATGGCGCGATTATTACTTCAACATCTTCAGCCTCGTGAGATCGTTTGGAGCAGTTCCCGCTGATCTCCGCATGAAAATTGACGTAGCCATCGACGCTGATGGCAAGGTTTCGGTCAATCAGGGATGGCAGGATCAAAACGATAACCCGGCAACGCTCGCATATGTAGATAAGGTTATAAACGGCTTGCGCAAGATGGACAAAACTTCGCTCGTTGTTTTTCCAAGCTCTTCAGTAGAACGAGTGGACTTCGAGATTTATTTTGGCTCCAGCAGTGAACTCAAACTTTCCAAGTTTGAGCAAGACCTTCGATAGTTTAGTGGCGCAAAAACGCGCGCCCAGGACAAGAAAACGGTCGTCGATCTGGCGCACGTGACGCGCTTCTTGAATCTGTTCCGTATAGAGCGGCAAAGCTGAATGGTCAGAAGGCACGGCGCAAGCAAGCTTTGTGCAGATAGCGGCAATGCGGCATAGCCGAAACACCGCACAGGGCACGCTCACAAGCCAAGCTCACACGGCACGCTCACATCCCACGTTCATCACTGATCGCATCAAAATCCGAGTGGTTTGCTACTAATTGGTTACCCGAGCCGTCGTGTGAGGCTCTGCAAATTTAGGAGATAAGATCATGGGTAAAGCATTTCTACTTTGGATTCTAGGCGTCCCTGGCGGTGCTATCCTTGCACTTTGGCTTTTCGGTTTTCTCAGATAAACGAAAATTGTTGAATTGTTTGGTTTGAACGCAAGGATGAAAAAAATCAATGGCGATGAGTAAAACGCGGAACAGTGTCGGGGCGGTGCGAACCGGCTCCAGGACTGGCATTCAAATATTGATCGCTTTAGGAGTGGGACTCTTTTCCCTATTTACATATTTCAGCCAGACGCAATTCAATGAAGTTACAAATGAGAAGCAACACGTCGCGATTTCACCGCGACAAGAGATCGCTCTCGGCTTGCAATCAGCTCCGCAGATGGCCGCGCAATTCGGCGGACCAGCAGCAGATCCGGTTGCTCAAGCCACTGTTACCGAGATCGGAAACGAGATTGTTGCAAGAAGCGACGCTCGTAAGACACCATACAAATTTTCTTTCCAGGTGTTAGACGACAGCAAAATTGTTAACGCATTTGCTCTGCCCGGCGGTCCGGTATTCATCACAGAAGCGCTGTACAAGCGCCTCAAGACGAGAGGACAGATCGCTGGTGTGCTGGGTCACGAAATCGGTCACGTGGCAGCGCGACATTCAGCAGAGCACCTTGCAAAAGCGCAGCTCACACAGGGACTGACTGGAGCTGCGGTTCTCGCGACGTATGATCCAGACGATATGTCGAGCAGAAACAGCGCCGTGATCGCATCGTTGGTCGGACAAGCAATCAACATGCGCTACGGCAGACAAGATGAACTCGAGAGCGACAAGCTCGGCGTCAAGTTTATGACCCAAGCCGGCTACGATCCAAACTCGATGATCGAAGTAATGAACGTTCTCAAAGCCGCTTCCGGTTCAAGAACAATCGAATTCTTCAGTACTCACCCTAACCCGGAAAATCGCGTTCCCAAAATCAAAGAAGCAATCGCCAAAGAATTTCCGAATGGAGTTCCTGCAGGCTTGACGCAATAAGCACTGAACGAATGTGCATTAGAAACGAAAAGCCTGAAATGGATAAGTACGAACGAATGAAATAAGTTCGTAACAAGTTCGACGAAACAAAAGTACGAAGAAACAGTCGGAAGTTCAACTACAGAAGTTCGACTAGCTAAGTTTAAACGAGCCGGAGAGAATCTAATCGCATAGCGACTTGGGTGCTCCCCGGCTCCGAGTTTTACTAACTACTCTGCGAGTTTATTAAATTGCTAGTTTAGTAAATTGCTAGTTTACTAAACTGCGCATTTACTAAACGCGCTCTCAATCACCACCTGCGCAGAATGATGCAACGCCTGAGAACTGCTTAAGCCGCAGAGGGGAACAAACCCGCGCTCTCGGGGATCTAAGTACCCGTAGGCCTCTCGAGCCGATTACTTTGGGCAATTTACTAAAATCAAAACACCGACTTGGAGCACTAACGGCACTCCGTTTCATCGCGGCGATTATCGTGGTTCTCGGTCACGTGCGTCACGACTTTCTGCCCCTCCACGACTTTCCTGAGAATCTAGTTTTCACCCAGGCAGTCACGTTTTTCTTCGTGCTGTCTGGTTTCATTCTCACTTACGTTTATCCTGAATTACCGAACAGCGAGAAGACGAAAGCCTTTCTAACCAAGCGAATCGCGCGGTTGTGGCCACTTCACGTGTCGACGTTTTTCTTAGAGAAAATTCTAGTGGCACCAGCCCTGGTGACTGTCGGCGGATCCACATCAAAATTTGTCGTCGCCCTGGCAAACCTCCTCATGCTGCACGCCTGGGTTCCGTTCGCGCAATTCTTTTTCTCATACAACGCCCCCTCATGGTCTATATCCGCTGAATTCTTTTTCTATCTTTGCTTCCCGCTCTTATTGACTCTCATGAGGCGAAACGTCTGGTTGCCGCTTCTCATCTCGCTACTCGTCGTATTCGTTTTCGTGTTCGTCTGCAACGTCAACGGTCTGACCGAGGACGCTCAAGGCTGGAATATGGAAGGTTTGTTATACATAAACCCGCTAGTTCGCATTCTGGAATTCATAACCGGCATGATGACGGCGCGACTATTCATACGCCTTCAGTCCAAACTAACACCACCAGAAACCGTTCGCTCGCAGGCAATAGGAACTGGAATCGAAACGTTTGCATTTGCATTAGCACTAATGTTTATGCTCACATCTATTCAATTGTCGCAAGCGACCGTTCCGATTATCGGCACTGCTGGCGCCTTTTGGCTGAAGAACTCAATGCTGCCATTGGCTGCTTTCAATTTCTTGATTTTAGTGATGGCATGCGGACGCGGTTTAATCTCGAAATTCTTGACGATACCGCTTATGGTGCTGCTTGGTGACATCAGTTACGCGGTCTATCTCGCGCACTACCCGTTGCTTATGTATCGCCGTTGTTTCTTGCCGCAAGAAAATTCCATGTATTCCCTCGTCGCGTTCTTGGCAGTTCTCCTGATTTTGAGCCATTTATTGTTCATAATTGTAGAACGACCGATTCGACACTTAATCACGACCGTCGTACTTGATGATCGCCCATTGGTCACCGCAGGTGGTGTCGCTGCCCGAATGCCTCGTGGCAAAGAGTTATTGATCTCAACGATAGCAAAAACAAAAATTGTTCTGCAAGGTCTTCTCGGTCAAGTCCTCGCGTTCTTTCGCACACCGGGAAAATCAGGAATTTTTATCGCGGAACTGTGTAGTCTGGTGCTGATGGTTTTGTGTCTCCATCCCTATATCGACCGTGTCACCAGCACTGAAGTCAGGAAGCTTCTGAGCATCGAACAATATCTCGCCAAAGAAGTTCGCGTCGGGGATGACTTGATGATCTCGCGCGTCGTCACGCACCGAAACGAAAATTCCGCAGAAGTCGAGTTACTATTTCGCGCAAAGAAAAAGCAAAATCTCGAATACTATTTATATGTGCAGTTGCTCGATCGAACCGGCCAGAAATTATATGAGCAGTCAGTAAATTTTTCGCCTCTCCCGACAAAGGTAAAGGCAGGCGATTACTGGCTTCAGGCGATACATATTCCAATTGAGAAATTGCACAAAGCCGAAACAATTGGCGTTCAAGTCATGAAAGAAAATGTTGGTCTGATGCCAATCGTCGGTGGAAATACCGACATGGACACGTATCGACTTCTCTTGTCTGCCAAATCGCTAGGTCGAAGACAAATCGGCGAGCCCATGTAGCCGTCCATACTAAATGTGGTTTTCGAGATGTTCACCGATCCGAAACATCTGGTGCAATGGGTTGGTCCCGCTGGGCTCACAGCCGAGTTTATCAAAGCGGATATTCGTCCCGGTGGAAGCACTTTCACCTCGATGACCAGCGCAGACGGCGCCAAAATGTATGGACACGCCGAGTATTCCGAAATCGAAAAACCACATCGTGTCGTCTACATCCAGCAGTTCTGCGATGAAAACGAGAAAGTTACTCGCCACCCAATGGCACCAACCTGGCCCGAATCGATGCTGACGATCGTGGAGCTTACGGAAGAAGGCCCCGATCAAACTCGCGTTACCCTGACCTGGGAACCAGTTGGTGCCGTCTCCAAAGAAGAGTTGGAAACATTCATCAACGCGCGTGCCGGCATGAATCAAGGATGGACAGGATCCTTCGACAAGCTCGAAGAATACCTCGCCTCAAGATAAGCCGACGCACCATATACGCACCACTCGAAAACACAGGCCAGCACGGTCTGTGTTTTTGATTACCAACGTGCTCCTGGTGCTTTACTGTCCCTAATTCAGCGCTGAAACCATAAAGAGCATCACCATCGCATTAGTAAGCAAATGACTGATGATACCAGGCACGATACTGCCAGTTTTCTCAAACGCATAAACATTCACGGCCGCAAAAATAAACTTGTCGATAATCCACCACGGCGTAAACTCAAAATGCACACACGCAAAAACAGCCGAACCAATTATCAATGACGGCCACATCGCAAAATGCCGCCTCATCGCTCGATGAAATAATCCCCGAAAAACAATCTCTTCCAGCAGCGGCGCCAGCACGGCATAGCCCACGAACAGAATAGCGATAGCCGCCCAGGAGCCCGAGCCAATCAAAAGTTCGGTACTCACCGTACTCGATTTCTGCCACGGGAAATGGAACCAGTACGACAAAAGAGTTGCCACCATAGCTGGTGTCCAAGTCAGAATGAAACACTCGACTCCGATTTTAACCAGCTGTTTCGTACTGTACTGATCGGGTTTAAAACGCAACCCCACGAAGTCCAGAAACTTCCCTTTATTCACCAGCCACGTCGCAGCCAGTATCCACGGAAGCAACAGCATGGTCTCATCAAGATTGTCTAACCATGCCCGTTTAATCGGATCAAAATAAGACACAAGCAGCGCCGTCGATTCTTCAGCATGGCTTCCTAATATAGCCGCCTCCATAAAAAATCCGCCCACCGCAAAAAGAACTGCGATGAAAATGATCAGATACGGTTTGATCCATCCATACGGATAAGGACACGCAATCGGTTCGGTCGAATAAGGCAATGCGAAAATCTTCGGCTTTTGAAAAATCAGATACGCGACAAACGCAATTCCGGTCAATGCGAAACCGACGAAATCGATCAAAAGCGATTGATCGACCTGATGCCGCACATCCGGAAGCTCAGTCAATGCCGCTTTCGACTTGTCTGGTTGTTTTGCACGATCGTAAACATCACTGATCAGATATGATCGAATCGTGTCCGGATGAATGTTATCGCGAATAAATTGTGCCTGGTCATCAGGGCCAAGTTTAGGAGCACCACCAATCAGGTCACTACCAGTGGTGCAGCCAAGAATGTCAAAAAGTTGCGAGGCCTTATTGGCACGATCGGGTTCGCGCTCGAGAGTTCTCAGCTCAATCTCTTTCAGTAACGTACATTCTGGTTGCTCTGCCGCTTTCAACTGCGGCGACAGGACGCGATTCAACAGGACCTGATTAGCAACTAAAACAGGATCGTCCGGATCGCTTTGCATGCATTTTTTATTGTGCGCGATACCTGATTGAAGAACGGCGTCAGCAGCCGGTTTGTAAGAGTTCTTCAACATTTCGAAAACAGCAAGATCTCGACTGAGCGGATAACCAAGCGTCTCCGAGCCGACAGTATTCACCGCGACCGGTTTGCCGTTCATGTCAGTCAACGTGACGCTTACGATATCTAAAAGAGTCAGCGGATACTGCAAGTCGTCGAGCACGTGGTCGATTTTTGCGCGCTGCTCGGTGGTGCACTTGATGCGAACGCGCGCCGAGGATTCATCAACGGCGGTGCCCATCGCAATTGACGACATCGGAATGTCGAGCCGCTTGGCCAGCTGCTCCACAAAAAATCGGCGCGCCTTGTCGAGCTGCGCTGAATTTTCCTCCGGCTCTTCGATTTCTTCGCCGGGCTCAGTCAGTAAAACAGACTGAACGACCGGTTCGACTTCTTCGACTTTCGGACCACTTGCCAGTAGGGAAGTTTCTTGATAAGCAAGTTCACAACTGATCAATAAGGCCAGAACTGCCAGAATCCATGCGATTGCCCGAGACATGTGTTCATCCTTGTGGGCTCCAGATGTAAATCATAGCGGATGGGAGTAGGCAAGGTGAAAACTCGTGTAATATTTGGATAGCTCAGGCGAGCGGCGTGAATTGAGCAGTTCCGGAGACTCCCGATATGGGTAAAAAACGACAGTTCAAAAGAAGCGATGACAAAAAGGCAACGGGCTCAAGCTCTAATCCTGTTTACAAGCAGCCGCCGCCAGGCATCGTTGGACCCGAAACAACATACATTGACAATCGTGTCGACCCCAACAATTACGTTCCGCCATCTCCGCCCGTCCGTTTAACAGACGCTGAAATTCTCGCGGAAGGAAACGCCAGGAAGGCCGCCGCTGGCAACGATATGAGCAGCGAGCAAATTGCGCAGCAAGAACAAGTGTTTTCGCGAAAGCAAAAAGTCTCGCAAAGTGATCCTGCCAACCACACTCTCTCGGTTGATAATTTTGCCGAAGAGCGAAACGATAACGCTGCTCAACAACCGCAGCCGGCTGGCGAATTTTCTGAGCCTGTAACGTTCACGCGTAAGAAAAAACGCGTCGCAGAAATTATTGAAGAACTTAAAAACGACGTCGAGATGGAAAGCACCAGGCGACATTTGCTGCTGGGTGCCTGGAAAGCACGGGATAAAGTTTACAACCAACTTTTTGGCAAACCCACGTATGTGATACCAGAAAATTACGGACCGCCATTGGTTGAAGTGCCCGAGGGTTTTGCCACTCGCGATCATGCCAAGCCGGAAACGTGGACGCCGGATCCGATCGACGAGCAGCCTCTCGCGGTTCTCGCGTATGCACCAGATCCGCAGGCACCATATTGGAAGTACGTCACTGCCGGTTTGGCCAGTCCATGGGTTCAGTACGAACCGCTCCAGGTCTCGGGTTTCGGCTGCGAACTGATGATCAAAAGTCCGACCGATGCACTATGGGCGCCGGAACTTTTGCGTACGCTCGCGTATTACATCTTCAACATGGCTGGGACTTTGAGCCAGGGGGTAAGGCTTGCCCTCAATAGTTCGATTGATCCTGGTTTTGAATCTAAACTTCGAAATGCATTTATCTGGTACGCCGACGAGGCGCCAGATACTTTGTACGAACTGCCGTCGGGATTGTTCAGTGTCTTGATGGTTATCGGAATGTCCGATGATGAGCGCGCCTTCGCAGACTCGATTGAAGAATATGGCACGTGGTCTCTGCAGGCGCTTCTTCGCCAGGCGGGCCACGAGCAGGTGACCGATCCAAAACGCCCGTGCGCGATGGAGCACGACAATATCAATGCGATAAAAATGTCCGTTCGAAATTTTGCGGAGACATTCCGCGCCAATAGAGCAGGACTTTTCACGGCGGATCCTAACGAGCTATGAACCAAGAAGACCTTCGCGAGCGCCTGAGAGACTACGAGCTGCGCATGGAAGACATGCCGCTCTACGATTTTTTCATCGAAGTACTAATGCCGGAATACGCGGAAAAAGTTGTTCGATGGGTTTGGGCAAACGATCGCGTAATGGATTTGCGCCCATTGTGGATCCAGAGAGAGAGCACCGCCCCTGATATCGCAGGTATTTTGAGTTTGCCGCCATTGGACAAGCAGTACAAGTGGAACTACGGTCTAGATGACGATGGACGTGTGATCGTCGCGCGTCAGGAAAACGACAACGATTCCGATCTTTCACTCTACGAGCATTTCGACGATCGCGTAGAAGGCGTTCACTACTGCTGCTACGATTCCAACAGTACGCACTATATGATGGTGTCTGAATGCGAACGCTCGGATGATGGCAAAGTAATCGGCAACATGGTCGTCAGCGGACACGAAGTCGACACCGAAGAATATGAATACGATTCAGAAGACAGAGTCGTTCGAATCACACGAGAGAGAAACTTTTTAAATCCAGAAGCCGAAATGGAACGTGCCCAAAAATTGCGAGCAGATTTAGAACGCTTGCAACAACGACGCGCCGATCTTGGCTTGCCAGGCGGCGCGCTGCGATCCGTTGGTCTGGCGAAGTCCGATGTTATCGTTCTCGAGTACGCTGCGTCGTATGACGACAAAGGTCTGACAAACATCGCGCTTCATAGTGACGGCAACGACAAAATCGTTTATCAACGCAATAAGTAATTGCGGCGCTGTGCCGCTGCAGTTGTTAACAATGAAACGACAAAGAGCGTTTAACAATCAATTAAATAGACTGATTGCTCGTCCGGAGCATTGGTTAAGCGGTAGAGCCGAAAGTAGAACTACTCGCGCTCGACTAGAAGTAATTCAATGATTACTGATTATTGAGGCAGCACGTTCTTGCGCCCATGTTCCCGTATCTCGAGGCACCGTATGTAGTTCCACTACAACGTCGCCGGCTGAATCTTATGCCACGGACTCTTGTAATATGACGTCGCCCGAACCTTGGCTTCAATCGCTTCTACGACCGCTCGCGTGAAATCCACACCCTCGAGCTTTTGCGCATTTTTTAGTCCGCCCGGACAAAAAACGTTTATCTCAATCACTTTATTGCCAATCAAATCGAGCCCGACAAGAAACATCCCATCCATGATAAGCCGCGGTCTAAGCGCGTCTGCAATCATAAGCATCTCGTCAGTAACATCCGCTTTTGCAATCGTCCCGCCGACATGAACATTACTTCTCACATCATCACTCTTGCGTATTCGTCGAAAAGCCGCATACTTCCCTTTGTACTTCAGCGGCTCCCCGTTCATCAAGAACAGCCTGGTATCACCGATAGCAGCTTCTTTTAAATACTCCTGCGCGATGATATATCCATCTTTCGATAATGATTTCACGATCTGGTTCAAATTAGCAAAGTCGTTTCTAGGCAGTAAAAACACACCTTTGCCGGCCGACCCTTGCACCGGTTTTAGTATCACATCGCCTTTAAGTTCCTTCGCGAAAGCCTTGATGTCATCAACCGATTGCGTGATTATCGTTTTCGGTCTGACCGACTCGGGATAAAGCTGCAAATACATTTTGGTCAAAGCCATGTTCAATCCTTCCGGATCGTTCAAAACAATGACACCATCTCTTCGTGCCAACCGCCCCAACTGAATGCCGGTAGTTTGAGCCCAAGCCATGGCGCCCTGCGCCAATGACGGATCCTAGCGCAGCATCAAAGCGTCGACGTCTGCCAGCGACAAGGTTTCCACTTTCGGACAATTGATCAGATCTTCGAAGTAGGCAAGCGAGTCTTTGTAAGTACTCTTCGGAACCCGACTTGCCATCAGCGAAACGGTCTCGTCATGTTGGATAGTGAAATCCGACGCGCTGATGTGAAACACGCTGTGACCGCGTGCCTGAGCGGCTACAGCGAGACGGTAAGTCGTGTAGTTCGCCTTTTCGGCTTCGATATCAGTGACGAAGAATACCAATCTCAAGGGGATTTACCTGATCTGATCCAAGACAACATAATCACACTTCTAGCATGCGACATGAGTTTAGGTTCCACTTCCCGATAATATTCTTTTGCCCAGTCGCTTTATTTCTTAGCGGCGGGAGCCAGTTTTTGTGCTTCAGCAATCTGTGCCTGGTCTTTTTTTTCCCAGTACTGATCGCGATTCTGATCGTAGAACTCGACCGTCTGTGCCAATCCATCTGTGAGCGATGTGGTTGGACGCCAGCCCACGATGCGTTCGATCTTCGAGATGTCGGAATAGAAATCGCCAGGCTCTTGCGCTTTGCGTTCCGCAGAGAACTCCGCGAATTTCCAGGTTCCTTTTTTGGCAACATCGATAATCGTTTTGACCAGCTCAAGGAAGCTGACTGGAATATCTGAACCAACGTTGAAGATCTCACCATACGCGCCCGGCGTGATCGCGCTTTGCAGAATGGCGTCGACCGTGTCGTCGACATAACAGAAATCGCGCAGGATACTGCCGTCTCCAAAGACTTGAATTTGCTCGTTGTCCATCGCGACGCGCACAAACCAGTTGGCGACGCCGAATCGCGATGACAGCATCTGAGAACGCGGTCCATAAATATTGCTCAAACGCAAAAGCACCGAGCGAACATGGTGCACATCGTTGTAGACCTTGATGATCTTCTCGGCGGTCAGGTTGGAAATCTCATATATGCCTTTCGGATTGGTCGGCGCTTCTTCATTTACAGGGAACGAAACGGCAGAACCATACTGTCCGCGTGTGCCGGTGTAGACCACGATGGCTTCGGGATTGAATTTGCGGAGCGCCTCCATGACGATCGCCGTCCCATGGATATTGATGGAAATATCCGGAAACGGATTGGTCAGACTCATCAAATGGCAGACCTGACCGGCGAGATGGAAGACGTAATCTTGATTGCGAACGAGATAATTGACCGCGTTTTCGTCTCGAATGTCGCAGTAGTTAACACGTACTTCATCTTTGACAGGGCTGATGTTGAACTCATTGCCGCCGTAACCCGGCACCATTGCGTCAAGCAGGGTGACTTTGGCGCCGGCTTTTGCCAGGCGAATCGCCATGGTCGAGCCGATGAAGCCCATGCCGCCTGTGACTAGCACTGACTTGCCGTTGAATTTTGTGTCTAGGTTTTTAGTCATGTCTTAAATGTGGTTAACCAAACTGCTTGTCGTTCGCTGTAAATACTGAAGAATAGCGCTTCGACGCACGGACCCGGTAAAAAATGAAGCACGATTTTACCACGTGCTCTGGCGACCACTTCGTGCCTCACGCGTGCTGCAACCTTACGTAAGCAGATCTAAAGAATTTTCGGAAGCGGCGAAACTGCCAGAGGTGCCCAATTTCGCAACTGTGGTGAGTAGTCATTAATTCCCCGGCGGCTCTTTTCTTCTATAGTTTGTTTTCAGTAGCGGAATTTTGGTTTTGGAGCACTACATGAAAGTACCGTTCGGTAATTTAAAAGCCCACTATCAGGAGTATAAAACCCAAATCGACCAAGCGGTCCAACGCACGCTCGATAGCGGTTATTTCATCCTGGGTCCCGAACTGACCAAGTTTGAGAAAGAATTCGAAGAGTACCTCGGCAACGGCTACGTGTCCGGTTGCGCCAATGGTACCGACGCCATCTATTTAGCATTGATGGCGTGCGACGTCGGCGCCGGCGACGAAGTTCTCGTCGTTGCGCACACCGCAGTGCCCACCATTTGCGCGATTCGCATGACTGGCGCCCAGCCCAAGTTTGTCGACATCGATGCCGCTACATATACGATGGATGTCGATGACCTCGAGTCCAAGATTACAGAAACCACAAAAGCAATCGTTCCAGTTCACCTCTATGGTCAGGTCTCCAACATGGAGCCGATTATGGCACTTGCTAAGACGCATGGTCTCAAGGTTATCGAAGATTGCGCTCAATCAACAGGCGCTTTGTACAAAGGCCGAATGGCAGGAACCATCGGTGACTTCGGAACGTTCAGTTTTTATCCGAGCAAAAACATTGGCGCTTTTGGTGATGGCGGCGCGGTCTCCACGAACTCTCGCGAGAACTACGATCGCCTGAATATGCTGCGTAATTATGGTCAATCCAAACGCTACTATCACGATACTGAAGGCATCAACAGCCGTCTGGATGAAATCCAAGCCGCCATTCTTTCCGTTCAACTTCCATATGTCGGCGAGTGGAATACACGCCGCCGCGAAATCGCTCACCGCTACACGGCTGGTCTAAAAGACGTCGTGGTGACGCCTCACGAAGATCCCAACGGTCTTCACGTCTATCATCTTTATGTGATTCAAACCAATGATCGCGATCAGTTAATCGAGTTCTTGATGGAGCGGGGCGTTCAAGCTCTGATTCATTATCCAATTCCTGCCCACATGCAAAAGGCTTATGCCTACTTGAACTACAAACCAGGCTCACTGCCTGCCACCGAATATGTGACCAAACGCATCGTCAGTCTTCCGATGTTCCCTCAACTGACTGATGAGCAGGTCGATTACGTAATTGAGTCTGTGAAGGCTTTCTACGAAACTCGTACTGTTGAAAAAAACAAAATGGAGTCGCCTCTCAATGCCGGTACAACATCCTATGAAGTCGCAATCAACTCCCGTTCTGGAAACTAAACGCACGGGGCTGGTTCACCTCAGCTCGGTGTCACTAATCATCCCGGCGTACAACGACGAGGAAACCATCGGTCGCTTGATCGACGACGGCGCTTTGCTGCTGTCAGAAATCTGCGATGACTACGAAATCATTGTTTGCAATGATGGCAGTCGCGACAAAACGCTCGAGATGATCGAATCGAAAAGACGCAACAATCCTAATGTTCGGCTGTTGAATCATGAAGTGAACAAAGGCTTCGGTGCCACCATTCGCGAGTTGTATCTGGCAGGATCGAAAGATTATGTATTCTCACTTCCTGGTGATTATCAATACGCGCCAAAAGAATTGATCGCCATGGCACAAGGCTTGAAGACTCACGATTTCGTGATCGGCTGGCGCGTGAATCGCAACGATCCACCACGTCGTAAATTCCAATCGTTCGTTTATAACTGCATGCTTCGCGTTCTTTATGGTCATCGCCACAAAGATGTGAACTCAATCAAACTGTTCCGAAAAGCCATTCTCGACAAAATTACATTGCGCTCCGCAACACCTTTTGTCGACGCAGAACTTTGCATTCGAGCTGAACGTGCCGGATTTAAAGTCATCGAAATTCCGATCGAGCACCTTCCGCGATTGACTCAGGGAGCCTCGGGCGGCAAGTTCTCCGTGATCTGGGAAACGTTCTCTGATCTCTTTAAAATGCGCTCGACGTTCTAACATTGCGATCCGATCTATAGAAAGATTTTTCGTAAAGCCCGATACGCCGCTGCATCAACTGCGTGCGACTACTCTTGCTTACTTGTACGAATTGAGAGATCTCTCAACGCCCCTATCGCAAGCGATGTTATTGTTGCCGATATGTCTTTGACCGCGACTCAGGCACGTGCGAAGATCTAGGTTCAATACACTCCGTAGAAGCCGAGACGATAAAGATAGATCGCTATGAATTTGCCGACAACTAAAACCCAGGGTCTTGTTGATCTCGAAGCGACAGTTCTCAGGGATCTTGAACTAACTGATTACCCGCTGCGTTCGTGGGTCCCACAACGATCGACCAGTGATGGTCGCAAAATTTTGGATGTTCTGATTATCGGTGGCGGGCAGGGCGGCGTAACTTGCGCTTTTGGACTTATTCGCGAGAAAGTGACCAACATCCTCGTAATCGACGAGAACGTGGAGGGACAAGAGGGGCCCTGGCTCAGCTTTGCGCGAATGCACACATTGCGAACGCCAAAATATGTCACCGGTCCGGATCTCGGGGTGCCAAGTCTGACTTTGCGTGCCTGGTATGAAGCGCGGTTTGGCGCCAGCGCCTGGCGGGAGCTGAGCTTATTACCGAAGCAACAGTGGGCGGAATATCTGCTCTGGTATCGAAAACTGCTGAAACTGCCGGTCCAAAACGAGACACGCGCAGGAGCAATTGAGTGGTGCGCTGAGAATCAGTGCTTTTCGGTTCCAGTATCTTCACCAGACGGAGAAAGTCAAATCCTCGCCCGCAAGGTCATTCTGTCGACAGGCATCGATGGCTGTGGCCGATGGGAGATCCCTTCGACTATCTCAAACAGTTTACCGAAAGAGCGTTATGCACACACCAGACAAGACATAGATTTCTCTCTGCTAAAAAATAAACGCATTGCAGTTTTGGGTGCTGGTGCCTCGGGTTTTGATAATGCGTCGGTTGCGTTGGAGTCGGGCGCGAGCGAAGTCCATCTTTTTTACAGGCGTGAGGATTTGCCGACTATCAATCCATATCGCTGGGCGGAATTCGTCGGATTTCTAAAGCACCACGGTGATCTTTCTGATGATTTGAAATACAAATTCATAGCTCAGATAGTTCGGATGGGTCAGCTGCCTCCGCCCGATACTTTTGCGCGTGCCACCAGTCATTCAAACTTCCACCTGCATGGTGGCAGTAAGTGGGAGTCCATCTCGAACGGCAATGATCAAGTGTGCATTGCGACCAGTAAGGGAAAGTTTGATGTGGACTTCGTGATCATCGCCACCGGATTTGTTACCGATCTCACACTGCGTCCGGAGCTGTCAAAAATTGCGGACAAAATTGCGCTATGGAGCGATCGATTTACAGCGCCGGAAGACATCAAAATGGACGATCTGTTGCGGCACCCTTACCTCGGTTCAGGCTTCCAGTTTACTGAGAAAACGCCTGGTGGTGCACCATATCTCAAAAATCTTCACTGCTTTACCTTCGGCGGTTTGCTCAGCCTGGGCTTTGGCGGGGCAAGTATATCCGGTATGAAATACAGCGTTCCTAAGCTCGTTAATGCCATCACCGGTGATATCTATAGCGAGTATGCGCAAGAGTTTTATCAATCGCTAAGAGACTATGATTTGAAGGAATTTTAGAAAAGAACTGTGTGAAACGATCACACGAATAGTCCGACTTTGACAGGCACTGTCCGTGGTGGCTTAACCGAGGTTTGCAATGATCAAGACTGTTAGACGCACCGTGCAAATTAGCAGTCCAATGGACGCGGCGCCGCCTGATCGATAAACTGTTGGATGCAAATTGTGGGCTACAGAACTAACGAGTCACAGTCATCCTATACGGTTGCGGCTTGTGAGCTTTGAAAGGTCTATTCTGTTGTGGTTCGCCGAAGTGTGTCGCGGGCGCTCCAAACGATTGAGACGGAGCTGGCGAACCGGAAGACGCGTAACGGGCAGTTATTGGTTGCGAATAGGCTGGGGTTCCGAAAGACGCCTGATTAATAGATGATTGAGTATTGCTGCCTGAATCATATGGCGCTCGTGGGACGCCGAATCGACTCGGGATTTCGCTTTGTTCTGACAGTTGCGAAGGTGCGCCCTTTGAAGATTCCGCGTTTGGCTGCCGGTTTGAGCTGCGTTCCGCTCTATCGCTCTTATTCGAATAGTCGATGAAAAAGAGCCACAATACCAGGACAACGGCGACTCCAGCGACCGCCAGCAAAGGCATTTTGTTCGCATTCAGCGTCGACAGCCATTGCTTATCTTGTCGGCCGCTCATTGCCGCGGACCAATTTGTCAGGCTGGAAGGCGAGTCCACGGGGAGACCACCTTTGAGATGACCGTGGTCTCCGCTCTGGTTCTGGTGACCGTCGTGCATTGCGATTCCTTTTGCTGCCTGCTTAACTCATGATACGTGTCCCTAGCTTCCAATGGGCCACGATCAGTGGGATTGCTCCCATTCTGAATTTTTTGAAGCTTCGAGATGGTTGGCTCGAATATCGTGTTGACCCTGTTTCCACTCATCCACACGTTGAGATTGCGCGGCTCTATTTCCCTGAATGCGTTTTATCAACATCATTTTCTTACAGCAGATCAAAGATGTCCTTTTGTCCAAGGCGCATTGCAGTTTCCCATATGTCAGAGAAATCATGAGTAGTACCAGCTTGATCCAAAGCCTTCTTCAACAGATAGCGATTCATATCCTCTTCTAAAAAAAAACAATAGGTTCGAGTCTTGTCGGGCAGTCCAATCACGGCTTAATCCAGAGCAAAGACGGGAATGTTCATGATAGCAAACAGGGTGTTGTAATGGTTGTGGAGTCCGACAAAGACAAATCTGGACCATTGAGAGATCGGTTAATCAAAGCCTTCCGCATACTCGACCGCAATCGGGACGGTCAAGTTTCAGAGAGGGAGCTAGACCATGCAGTAATTGATCCGAAACTGGAGCCGGAGCTGTTAGAGATAGTTGCAGTTCTCAAAGCAGAGTTCGATGAAATTAAGAGATTGAAGAAGCCAGGTATCGTGACCTGGACAACGCCTAAAGTCGGTCTTACGGAACCACATATAGTGGCATTAGCGCAACTTCTCGTCGAAAACTTCGATCTGTCTGATTGCTGGGACTCAACGGGAAGTCTACGATCACCCTGCTCCAGAATACACAAGGGTCTATTAGATCGGGCATTCCTGGCTGATACTGCTCATTCAATAATGGAAGACGTGCAAGAGGTATTAACCAGCGATCTGGTGCTTTATAAAAACGGCAATCCGTTTGAGAGCATACATATGGAAGCGATCAGGCAAGGTCGAGTTGGAAATTGCGTCTTTCTTTCCGCTCTTGCATCAGTTGCCAATTTCCATCCGCAAACCGTGGCTGCCATGATTAAAGATAACGGCGACGATACTTTCACAATCACTTTTCCCGGGTCCATCGACGATCCAGTTACAGTTGATCGTCCAACAACAGTTGAGTTGGCGCTCTACACTCGTCTGACAGAGTGGGGCTTCTGGCCGGCAGTTATTGAGAAGGCTTTTGGTGCTCTCATGCAGGAGAGGTCCATGGAACCAAAGCTGATCCTGGCAGAAAACACCAGCTGCCCGGAATATTGGATCGAAATTTTCAGACTTCTCACAGCGCAAGAAGGAAAAATTGAATACCTCGATGACAGCAATTTTGACAAGGTTGCCGACATTTTAACAAAGGGTTTTCGGGAAAGCCGCTGCCTTACCGCCTTGTCCAAATCGTCGAGCACACATAAAACTGCTTGCGGTATTCCTGCTAATCACGCTTACACCATCATCGATTGGAACGTAAGGCGCTCTAAAATCATTCTGCGCAATCCATATGGTCCCCGCCCCGGTAGCGAACCCGAAACGGATGAGGGAGAACCTTTAGACGGCTACCTTGACGGAATTTTCGGCATGGATCTAGATCACTTCTGGGCGAATTTTTCGGCTATTCATTATGAAGTCTGGTCGGCTTTGTAGGATAGGTTCAGTTTTTTGTGAAGTCTTTCAAGCGAGCATAAATCAAGTCGACTTCTTTCGTTTTGCCGCATTTGTAGAGGGCTTAGGCGTGCGCTTGCATTGTGGTGGCGGTGGCGGTGGCGGTGGCGG
>JADYXR010000011.1 GCA_021772095.1 Candidatus Obscuribacter sp.
ATACAGATTCAGACATTTAAGATCTAGTGACATTCAGCGACAGTCAAGCGGCAAATCTGTCTGACGCCAAGCGGCAAAAACCATTGTCGCTGATCACCGTCCAAGCAAATTTGCCAGAGGCGCAGGTGGCAGTGCTTGCAATAGGACGCGATAAGAGTTTCAGACACGCATCGTGCGAATGACAGCCTTAACCGCAAAGCCAAACAAAACTCGCTCCCTCGCTCCATTGAAGCTCCAAGGACTGAAGTGACGCAGAGATTTTTTAGAGAATGGGATGGTATTGCAGGTGACACCACTCAAGTGCCACGAATTCTTCTCGATCCAAGTCGGCGAAGATAACTGCTATCCATTCGGTCGTCCCATTATCGCCCTCCATGCAGGCTGTTCCAGGACCGATTCCGAAACGAGACCCGTTTAGACGCATGCGCTGGTTTACTTTTGCTATGGCTTTGTCTACCTGGTCTAGACCGCCTTCCTGGTAGGATTTGCGATATAGTTCTGCCACCATATCTAATACCTTGCTGTTGCTGGCAAGATATTTTCTGCGAAAAACACCGGCGGTATATTCTCGGATCATCTCGATTTGTTTTTTCATTTTCGGCGAAACTTTTCCGGCGTTATAGCGCTCAAGCAAGAAGACACCATTATCGGTGCCGAATTCAACCATCATCTGGTGGACAAAAATGCTCTCAAAACTGGGAGACATCGCCTTCTTCGAGTTAATCGGATCGAGAAAATCGAATTCGCCTTTTCGAGCCGCCTCGACAATCTCGTCGATCATTTCGTCAAAAGGATCGAAGCTCAGATCATTCTTACTGATGGGGCTATTCTGGTAAGGCGATTCAGCAATTCGAAGTGGACGAACGGAACTTCGAACTCTAGCGGCTAGCGCCTTCACTCCTCGGACTTTCATCTTCGGATTTTCCTTAGCTGTAGCGGTCAATTGAACCTCCTGGCTCGCGGCAATGGGACGAAAACCACGTCGTCGTTCGTCTGATTGATTTGCACCTGCGCTCATCGCCATCCGCGACCACCTCGGCGATTGTTGTTGGGATAGTAGTTTCCATTTCCTGGTTGGTTGTATCCACCTGGCTGAACGTAACCGCCAGGATTGTTGTAACTGCTGCCACCGCTGCTGTTATTGCTGGCTTTGTATTGGTTGTTATCTTCACTCGGTTTGATCATACCTTTGATGGTGCTGTCGCTTGCGAGTTTGTACTTGCGCTGCGTGACCGCCTCGTTTACTTGTTTTTCAGCGTTGTTATCGCCCTTCGCCCAGGCTTCCAAATTCGAGATGCGCGCCACAATTTTGTCGTCGTTCTCGCCATGTTGGTTGTCCTGGATAATGCACCACTGGCCCTCGACCTGTTTCAAGTGCATCGACTTGGCGTGACCAGGACTGTAATTCAGTACTGTTCCTTTTTCCAGAAGCGTCTTGCGAAGGTCGCCGTTAATCAGCGTTCCTTCGCCGTGGTCACCCCACTTGATGTCACTTGGTTTGTCACCGGTCACCATTTGCATGATCTCGGCGTTGCCTGTAGACCAACGGTTGCCGCTGGTAGTAAACGATTTATGCGTGCCACCATCCATGGCGCGCGGGCTTTGACTTCTACCACCAAGAACCGGCATTGTGTAGTCGAATATCTTGCCGACCGGACTACGGTCGCCATCGCATTGACGCATCATTCCCGGTTGTTGATCCCAGGTGTCAGTTGCTTTGCTGATGCTCCAACCAGTTTCCTGGAATCCTTCAGGGAATTTCAAATAGTCCTTAGAGAATGCAACAGTCTTCGGCGCATCACCTTTGGTACCACTGTTTTTGGTTGTATAAGAACCAGTCAGTGAAACTTGTTTCAGAAGGTCAGCCATGTGTTCAGTGCGCTGCGTCAGCCCCCAGATGTGGGCAGATTGAATCCAGCAAGTTCCGTGTCCATCCCAATCTTGACCACCGACAGAACCCTGATCCATTGTTGTTGGATCTTGCGCATGGAACATGAAGTTTTCAGCCAGAAACGCTCTTTGATTTTTATCGTAGAAAGTTCCGGCATCGTCACTATTGACCATTTGTTGAAGATTGTCGTAAGTGCGAGAAACTGACTTGCTGACTTCGTCGTCGACCTGTTCGGCGCCCGTCAATCCGCCCAACTTACGCGCCTGAGCACGTCCCGTCATGCGCTCTTCAAACGCTTTCATCATCTCTTCCATCCGCTTATATCGCGGTTCGTCGAGATTCTTTTCCATCGACTCCAGTAAATTCATGCGAGATTCTTCGACCGAGTCGGAGAAGCCACTGCCGTCGCCGCCGTTGAGACCTTGTATACGCGGCTTGTCGGCAACTTTCGATTCCGGCGTAGTGTATTCGTACTCGCGGTCGCCGAGAACATTACCGATTTTTCTCGTCGGTTTTTCTTTGCCGTTCTCAGACTTGCTGTGGAACTCTTCGCTCAGTCCGCCTTGAGGCAACGCTTGCCGCGCCCAAACGGAAGTACGTTCACCATCTTTGGTGGCACGAGTGTCACTGATCGCCAGCAATTTTTTAGCAGCACCATCACCTGTGTACTCGAATTTCCTGGTGACACCATTAGGCTTGCTCGACTTGAGAAGCGTGTCGTCTCTATCGTGCTCGAGTTTCAGTCCATTAGAACGTTCGGTAATTTTGCTGACCGGTTTTCCATCGGCACCATTAATGTTGTATTGCAAATCGCCATTGTCGCTCAGTTTGACTGCATCAATCTTCTGTCCGGCAGCCAATCCGGGAGGGAAAACAGTTTTCGATTCGCCTTTACCGTTCGATTCCAGAACACCGGTGACGACGCCTTTAGCATCCTTTTGGAAGGTTCTAGTCGTATCGCCGAATTGAACTTTCGATAGTTTGCCGCGATTATCTAAGATCAGTTTCGAACCGTCTTTCTTCGCGATAATCTCTTCGCCTGCCAGTGTTCGCGTGCGAACACTTCCCTTATCATCGGTGTAACTGAGTTCGCCGGTTTCATTGAACTTCAAATCTTTGCGTGCTTCCGGCTCATACGGCGAGTCGGATTTCCACATGCCGTCGGCGCCCTTGTTCCAATTTACACGCTGTTTTGTCGGTCCATCGAAGACAGAAATTTGCGAGTTGTCGTTATTAGTGTAGGCTACGCTGCTTCCGTCACCGCGTCTGACATATCTCGACTGGCTTCCTTCGGCAGCTGATAGACCTTTGCCGTCTTCGGTCGCTTTGATGCCGACCTTCTGACCGTTGCCGAGGAAAGCGTAGTTGTCCTTGCCTTCGCCCCAACTGCACGAGACTCTTTGAATAACGTGGACACCATCATCGGTGACTGCGAATTCACCTTGCAATGAAGCGCTTCTGCCATCACCTGTTTGTGCGGTCCAATTGGCCGAGTCCGGCGCGGAGCGAGTCCACGTCGCGCTCTGTCCACTTTGCTTATCGACGACATGGTAAGACTTTATTTTTGTGGTTGAACCATCGAAATAGGTGTAATCGCGTTTGAACCGATCGTTCTCGATTGTTTTGAAACGACCTTGCTCATCGCGATTGAGATCGGCTTTCCACGGAGTATCGGGCTTGGCATCGCCCTGCATTGCCAGCTGCGAAGATTTCTTTTCGCCTTTGGCATCTGTAAAATCGTAAGCACCATCGGCGCGCGGAGTAACATCAGATCTAAGTTCGGTGCCACCTGGAGGGCTGGTTCGAACAAACTTGTCACCGAAGCCACCAGTAGTATTTGCCTGCCGTGTCCATTCCTCAACACGCTCACCGCCAGCGGTTTTAACGCGATCGGTAATTTGCAGAACTTGCTTTCCGGTTGGATCAAACTTGTAACCACGGGTAGAACCATCAGGCAATGTCACAAGGCTGACATTTCCTTGTTTGTCGGTGGTCAAAACCGGCTCAGGTCGGCGTGCGGCACCGCCTGTGGTGTCGTTGCCCGGGACCCTGGCGTCCGGTTTTTCGACTGAAACTTTACCTTCGGAGTTCTGAATATTCCAGGGCTGTGACGGCGAATTGCGCAAACAGAAATCACCATTTTTGCGCAGGTCAAACTCACCGGCAATCGGAATGTCGGCATTCGCTGTTTTGAGATACCATTTATTGTCGTCTTTTTTGATGTAGTCTTTTACGCCCGACACATCGGTTTGCTTGATGCCCACCAGACCACGAACGGGATCGTGTTTGAACTCGCGCGATTTATCGCCGTAGTCAATTTTATCGATCTTCTTACTAACGGCATCAACGTGAACGTTCTTCGGCAGGGCGGGAACGACCGGAGCATCGTCCGCTTTTATAGGTGCATCTTTTGGCTTGGGCGGATCGGTTGGTTTTTCCGGTAAATCGGTGGGCTTGTTGGGCGGGTCCGTTGGTTGCGATGGCAAGTCCGTAGGCTTAGCCGGAGGCTCGGTCGGCTTACTCGGGTCGGTTGGTTTCACCGGAGGATCGATCGGTTTGCCGGTTGAATCTTTTGATTTGTCGGCAACCTTCTTTGTTTTATCTCCAAACAATGAAGGATCGAGAGAATCAAAATTCACGTCAGGAAGAAATACATCTATTCCTTCTGACAGTTTAACGCTCGGTATGTTACCCGGACGTGCGCCTTGACTGGTATCAGGGATGGTGCCTGGTGTAACCTTGTCGTCTTTAGTCTCTTTGTCTTTAACTGGCGTGCTATCTGAACGCACGTCGAGTTTTGGGAACTCGTTGAAGTTCGGGGAGAACACATTCTCCGGCGGCGTGGTTTTTGGATTATCGAGCTTTTCCAACATATGACTGAGAGGCCTCATCAAAAATCAATTCAAATACCCGACCAAATCGGTCAGACAGATTCTCTCGAAACGCGCATGAGCAAACGATTGAGCAATGAGCTCAATTCTTAAACGGTTTCTTTCGTTGGTGATGGAATCAGGTTGATAGTAATTAGTTAGGGCTGTGGTCTCAGCGTTTGACCTGTGGACGGAGAAGGGGTCTTGGCGTGGACACTAGAATCGGGGGTTTCTATCAACGAATTGCAGCTATCCATCACGATACTACACTCGCTCAATAGCGATAAAGACTCTGCGACTAAAAGTATGCCACCACTCGAAAACCTTTGACAAGTTAATTGAGCCGCCAAACAAGCCATTTTCCATCAATATCAAAACCAACGTACGTAGTTCCCCCACAATTATTTTTTTAATCGCGAATTTCTGTGTGTGATACGAGGTCAAAACGATTCAAATCGGCTGATGGAGCTCAGAGCGCAACGCGCAAAAAATGTGCATTTGCACAGTTTGGCGACAGAGTGATCTAGTGTGATGGAATTTCTATCATCGACGTGACGCACGAAATTTGAGAACTGCCAAAATCACGCTTGCACCAAATAAGATACCAGACGTATCCCAAGCAACATCCGCAAGAGAAGAACTACGTCCGGGCACGAAACCTTGATGCCACTCATCGCTTGCCGCATACGCTATCGAAATAAGAAACGCGAGAACGATCACTCGCGTTTCCGTTCCATTAACAGACTCGCTGCTATCAGTATCACGGACGACACCGGTACCTATCTGCTTCTCACGTTCGTCCTTGAGCAACGCCCACCGAACCAGCCAGAACAACACCATAAACTCGCTGATGTGACCCGCTTTCCGCACAGGAATATTGGCCTCACCCAAATACTTTTCAGTCACGCGGCCGGAGTACGCTTGATGCGAGAACGCAAAAATGACGATCATCCAGAGAGCGACAGCGAACCAGCGAAATTTGTTTTTGCGCATTTAAGTTTTTGACTTCTTGAGCTTGAGTCTGTCGATTCGAGTTTTCAATGCGCGTTGCCTGGCGCTGTTTTTATTGGCACTGTCTTTGGTATTCAAGTTCACTGCATCAGCAGTCGCGTTTGCGTTTACTTTCGCATTCGTCTTTTTCGAAACGGCATTCTTTCGCAGCCCCGACACGCCCGGATGACCTTTCGCAGTAAAACGCCACAACTGTTCTTGAGCTACTGACAATCCGATTCGTTTAGTCACTTCCACTTCGTCATCCGAAAGCGGCTGCCCCTTAGCAAGCCAGATTGGCGACTGTGAGTCCATTAGGCTGACGCCATTGTGCGTTCGGTCAATCGCCCACTGCCTGCAGAGTTTTCCGGGACCATTTCCGCCGGGGATATCAATAGCGCGAATCAGCACTGCGCCTGGCACTCCATCAACCTCAGTAACTACGTTTAGACAAAAATACATGCCGTATATAAAGTAGACATAGGCGAATCCACCGGGCCCAAACATCACTTCACAACGTTTAGTTTTGCCTCGAAAGGCATGGCAAGCGGGATCATCGTGTGTGTACGCTTCCACTTCGATGATCGTCCCGGACAGTATGGTGCCATCATCCAGCCGCCTGCAAAGAAGCGTGCCCAGCAGTTCTCGCGCCACTTGGATAGTTTCACGCTCGAAAAATGACTTCGAGAAAGTCTTCTTTAATCTGCCATTTGTTACAACGGTTGCCACGATGTCCGACCCGAGTTGTGCAGCAGTTCTGCATCTACAAGTTGTATTTAAACACGAGAATTAAACATCTAACTGTCTTAGAACAATCAAAGTGGTTTAAAACTCAGAATAAGTCGTATAAAGAGATCAGGACATAAAAGCTGATAAAGCTTAATTGGTGCGGGAGAATTCGACTGTCTGTTAGACTCAAGAGGCAGTTAGTGAGCAGATTGACATTATCAAGTGACTGAAACCGACATTCATAACGAAGACGATTTAGAAGCGCAGTCGAAGGGCGAGTTCCTTGACGCGATCCGCCGCCATATCTGCCAGATTCTTGGCTTCGATTTCGGCTTCATCGACATCGCCACTGGACATGAAATCGACAACGTAGCGTCATTTTGTTTCGACGACGAGGCTGATGTGGCCAAGGAGTTCGTCGAGTCGCTCGTGGACGAGCACAAGCAGCCGATCACGGTTGCCAACACGCTCGTTGCGCAAAAGGTCAAACAGACTCAGCGTTCCTGGGTCGGCAAAGCGTATTCGCTCGAGGATGTTGAGAAGGGATTGGACGAGGACAGCGAAGGCTTCCCGTACATGATCGTGCCGGTGCTCAGCAATCCCGGCGCTCGAGCCGGTGAAGTCATGGGTCTCATTCGGGTGATCGCGTTTGACGCTGCCCGCGAAATCACCACGCAAGATTTGACCACGTTGAAATTGATGGGCGAACACCTCGCCAGTCGCACAGGTTTGTTTGGTGACCTGGCAGATCAAGTGGCAATGGCAAAACAGTCAGGCGATGCCGGTGACGTCGACAATGTTTTGATCGTCCATTCGAATCGGTTGGTTCGGCGGCGTTTCAATCGAATTCTCGGCAACGGATACCATGTGATCGAAGGCGAGAGCAGCGAAAGAGCGCTTGAACTTCTCGACGAAAACAGAGTTGACGTAATCCTCCTGGACAGCGAAGTCCAGGGCGCATCCGGTTTTGGTTTCTGCAAAGTTTTAAAAGAAACTACAAAATGGAAACACATTCCTGTGATTCTGGTTGTCACCGACAATAGTGCCAGCGCGCGCGTAGAAGGGCTCAATGTCGGAGCGGACGATTGCATTCCGGACTCGTGTCTTGATTCGGAATTGATAGCGCGAATTCGATCGTCGCTCAGACATCGCAAATCCGAGCGCGAACTTTCAGTGCAATTGCAACTGTTGGAAGACTATGCCCAACGTTTAGAAAAAGCGCATGAACAGCTGTCTATCGATAGACAAGAAACTGTTCAACGCCATGCTCAACTAGAAGTTTTAAAACGCGAGGGAGAGGTTCAACGCCACCAGGATAATTTGCTTCACCGAATAAGCAACGTGATCCGGAAGTCGTTCAGCATTCGCGAGAATTTGGAAGAGATGTTGGAAGCGCTCTCCGGCTGGTTTTCGCTGGACAGTACGTTTATCGTGATGCCAAACGAAGAAGAACCCGAAGATACAGTTCGGGTTGAATGCGTTTCGGACAAATCATACAAAGTGGTGGCATACGATCGAGATCTCGATATTTTCGAAATCTTCAAAAAGAATTTCCAGACCGATCAGGCAATCATCGCAAATGATGCGGCAAGCGACAGACGGCTTGATCCGTTCCACAAAATTTTAAAATCCGGATTTTCTGTTCAATCGCTATTCATGATTCCGATTACATACGAACAGAAACTTCAAGGTCTGTTGGTTGGATATAAATGCGAAGCGCGAGCGGCGTGGAGCAGAATCAACGAGACATTCATGAAGGCTGTTGTAGACCAGGTCGCAGTCGGCGTTGTCAACGCTCGGCTCTATGCTACCGTTCAACGTCAAGCCACCACAGATGGTCTCACCGGTTTATACAACCACAGAACCGGTCAAGAAAAACTTGCCGATCAAATGAAGCAAGCGGAACGTTATCAAAGACGAGTTTCAGTAGTGATGCTCGACGTCGATCACTTCAAATCGATCAATGACACTTATGGACACCCGGCTGGGGACAGCGTTCTAAAATCTGTCGCTCGATTGATTCGGAATAACTGCCGCGACGTTGACATACCGGTCCGATACGGCGGCGAAGAATTTTTGCTGGTGCTGCCTGAAATTACACAAGACGGTGCGCTTGTGGTGGCAGAACGTATTCGCGTGGCCCTGAAGAACGAAGTGATCCAGCACGAAGATCTTGAAATCAAAATCACCGCAAGTCTTGGAGTAGCATCGTTTCCGGATGACGCGGACAGTCAACAATATCTGTTGGATCTGGCTGACAAGTCTCTGTATTTGTCAAAACGGTTAGGTAGAGATCAAGTTCACACCGCAGCCGACCTGATGTTCGAGCCGGAACCAGCACCGCAAGAGAAGAGCAGCGAAGATGTCGCCAATGCAGTCAGGGACGGAGCCTTCTCGCCACCGTCGATATCAGAAGAAGCTCGGTTGACCGAAGAACTGGTTCCTGAAGTCGTCGACATGGTGAAGTCGCTTGCCGCTTCGCTGTATGCAAAATCGGACTATAACAAACAGCACCATCTCGAAGTTGCTCGCATGAGTGAGTTGCTTGCCAAAGTCATGGGGCTCTCGCCGCAACAAGTCGAGCAAATTCGTGTAGCCGGGCTGTTGCATGACGTTGGCGTTTTGCAGCTACCTCAAGAAATTTTAGATAAGGAAGGCAACCTCACGAAAGAGGAGCGCGATCAAGTCAATCAACATGCGACTCTCGGTGCTCAAATGTTGCGTCCAGTTCGCGCACTAAAAGATATTTGCGAAATTTTGGAAAACCATCACGAGCGATGGGATGGCACCGGTTATCCGAAGGGGCTGAAGGGCGAAGACATTCCTCTACCTGCGCGTATCGTCGGAATCGTAGATTCATATCACGCTTTGATCAGCGAACGTCCTTATCGAGCGCAATTGACTCATGATGAGGCTTTGAAGATTCTCAAAGACGGTGCGGGCAAACAATGGGATCCGTTTTTGATTGAGATCTTTAGCGCCGTTATGAAAAGCATGCGCGAAACGACTCAAGAGGTTCAGGCAAAAGTGGCTATGGCAGCCACGCTTGCCAAAGCTGCGGCCGCGCAAAATTTGGCCTCGCAAGAAGCAATCAATGAGAAGAATAAGAACGGCGAAGGCGCCGCACCTGATCAAGCGCCCGCTGGAGATCCGCATGACCACGGTCACCATGGGCATGACCATGGCGGTCATGATCATGGCGCGCATTCTCACCCACAGGCGCAGGAGCAGATTCAAAAGGCGGCGGCGCAGCCGTCCCAAGCCAACAGATCATTCGAAACGGAAACTTCCGACCAGCTGCAAGCACTCGGAGAACCGGTAACCGCACGCAGCACTTCAGTCAGACTCGACGACGAAGACACCGCGACGCATACGATCGCATCCGGTAGTGAGCGATCAAAAATCTCTTCCATTATTGGTCCGCTAATCAAGCCAATTGGTCCAAAAACAGATGCTCCTAATGACGATCGTGAGTCATCACAATCGATGCCAAAATTCGACGAGTCGGAAACCATCCCGCCGAGCGGACCGGCTTCACCACAGAACGCGGCAACGAATGCGGCCCCGAGTGCCAGTGCGAATTCGAACGCTGCTCCGAACGCGGCTCCGAACTCAGCCAATGATATTCCGGGACTTCCGGCTAAAACGGGTTTTGCAGTCCCGCCTCTGGAAACGAAACGAACCGGACCAGAACAAACCGGCGCGCTTGCCAGCCTGGTCAGACCACTGTCACCTGGTAGCGGAAATTCAACTGTTTCATCAAGCGAGAATGCGACGCCACCGAATATGGTACCGGGTAGTTCGACTGTTGGCGAACAGGCTTCAGGTGCTGGTAGCATTTATGGAAGACCAACCGTTGATCCTAATCAACCGTCGCAACGTTCGCCAATAATTCCGCCACCGATGAATGCGGAGGCTCAGTCAGGTCCAGCGGGAATGGCAGATCAAGCCGCTGCAGGATCAAATCCATCGAATCAAAGCGGAATGCCGATGCAAGGTGATACTCCGCAAAAACCGCTTGGTATGAATCCACAAGGCGCTTCCAGCGCGCCCCAACAAGGCAGTCCCACTTCTTCTTATACGGGATTGCCGGCAGCGCAAGGCACTCCGGGACAATCACCTGACGCACCAGACGATCAGAGCCAGGGTTATCCGCGTCCATATGAGGCCGGGGGACCGGTATCACCTACTCAAAATTTTCAACAGGGTGGTGGTCCGCAAGGTAACCAACCTCCGCAAGCCTATGGTCAACCTCATGGTATGCCTGCATCGCAACCGCCAGGTCCGCGACAGACGGGTCAGGGAATGCAACCAGCAGGGGTTCCTGGAATGCCGGGAACTGCGGGCTCACAGCCTTCGCTACCATCGAGTCCACGACAAACAGGGCAAAGCATGCCACCGGCGATGGTGCCAGGGCAGCCAGGTCAACCTAGCCAACAATATATGCCAGGAACTCCGCGACAAACAGGTCAAGGAATGCAACCAGCAGTGATACCTGGTAGCGTTCAGCAAAACTACGGGCAGATGCCGAGCGGTCCACAGACCACTCAGGGCCAGCAACCATATGCTGTTCCAGGGGTTCAACATGCAGGGGTTCAACATGCAGGTGCGCAACCATCGGCGGTGCCCGGTGGTCAACCGGCAGGTTCACAATCACCCACGGTGCCAGGTGTTCCACTTACAGGTACACAACCACCCACGGTGCAAGGTGGCCCACTACCAGGTTCACAACCACCAGCGGTGCCAGGTGTTCCACTGACAGGTTCACAACCATCCATGGCGCCAGGTGGTCAACCCCAAGGCTCACAACCACCGGCTATGTCGGGCGGTCAACAAGTTTCACAATCATCGGGTATGCCAGGTCAAAACCCGGGTGCGCAACCAATGTCGGGTGGGCAGCCTCAAGGTTCTCAATCATCACCAGCACAAAGTCAGACCCCTCAAGGATCACCACCGCAATATACTCAGGTTCCGACAGTGACGGGCGTTCAGCACTATGCGCTTGGGCCTCAGCCTCCGGCGACGAAGGTTCAACAACAGCCGCAGGGGTCGCCGCAACCATCGGGCGGTCCGCAGGCAAGCGGACCAGGCGCACCAACAATGGCACAAGTGTCGCCGCCACAACAATTCGCACCGCAACAATTCGCACCGCAACAATCCGCGCAGCAGCAATCCGCACCGCAGCAGGGTCTGCCGCAGCAATCGCCGCAGCATTCGCCGCAGCAACCTCAATCGCAGCAGCAACCACTTCAACAGCAACCGCAGCAGCAGCAACCGAACCAGCAAGCGCCACAGCCGCAGCCAAATCCGCAGCAGATGCCACCGCAGCAATCCGCGCCTCAGCAGTCGCAACAATCACCTCAGCAGCCTCAATCAACTCAGCAGCCTCAACCAGCTCAGCAGCCTCAACCAGCTCAACAGCCTCAATCCGGTCCACAGCAATCCGCGCCGCCGAGTCAACAACAACAACAACAACAACAACAACAACAACCGACTCAGCAGCCTCAACAAAGTTCACCAACTCCCTATCAACCGGGCAGCTTCAATGCCGCCACTACCAGTGGTGCCGTAGCTCCGCCTGCCGTCGCGACCGGCAGCCCTCCGCAGCAACAGCCTGGCGCGTCCGCTTCTGCGCCATCGAATGAGAAACAGCCGGATACATGGGATCCATACTCCTACGACGACGAAGACGAGATTGAAGGCGAACTTTAAGTTTCTATCCGAGCAGCGCTTCTGGACGAAAGCCGGGTGGGCCGTGCTTACCACTTTTGCACTCTGCATCGTGTTCCTCTACTTTTTTGTAAGTCCACGGTTTAACGAAACCCTGGTCAACACCGTTCTGATCCATCCAAACGTTTTGCCTGAACATGCAGAAGAGATGAGAGCTTTAGCCGGAGTTGAGGCTAAGGAAGTGACGATTCCAGCAGGCACCGCTCGTTTAGACGCGCTGTTATACAAAGTCAAAGGCGCACCGGATGTGGTGCTCTACAGCCATGGCAACGCGGGTAACATCGATCATCGCATTGAAAAAATCCGCGCGCTGATTCAGATTGGTATCAGTGTGTTTGCTTATGATTATCGTGGTTATGGGAAAAGCTCAGGCGAACCGACCTTAAAAACTATTGTTGTCGATGGGATTGCCGCATACGATTTTCTAGTTGAAAAAGAAAACTACAAGCCTGAGCAAATTGTTCTGTATGGAGAATCAATTGGAACGGGCATCTCGACTGAGATCGCTCGCAAACGAAAATATAAAGCGCTCATTCTAGAATCCGGATTTAGTTCACCGGAAACCAGAGCAAAAGAAAAAATCCCGGCATTGAATATTTATCCATCGTTTCTCATGATGGACCCGGCGCTGGATAACCTCGAATATGTTCGCGGAAAGCATCAGCCGCTGCTTTTGATTGCCGGAAAACACGACGACATGATTCCCTGCACGCACAGCGAAACCATGTTCGCTCAGGCGTCCGAGCCGAAAAAACTGCTGCTCGGACCAAACAGCAACCACAACGATTTTTCCAAAGATTGGATATTGTACAAAACGACCATTGAAGCCTTCCTGAAAGAGATCGGCAGCGTGCCGACCGTGGCAAAGCCTGAGCCTCAGGGCATTTGACAGATTAAGAATTGATCAGTTATCGGTTTAGATAGTTCACGCAATCTGCGTATTCGGCTCGGGGAGCCGTTTGTCTCGCGATCTCTTTAGAACCAAACCAGCCAAACCTATTATTTCAACTTCGCTAAAAATACAGCGAAAAACCCGGCATAAGATATAGAATAGGCATGCGGAAAGCACACATCCGACGGGCTCCCAGCCAGTCAAGAGCGACTTTGCAGGTCAGGAAAAAAAACAAATGAGCATAAAAGAATTCATCGATCATCACTACAGACACTTCAACGCTGCAGTCGTGAAAGACGCTTCCCAGGCTTATGTAGCCCACTTGGAAAAGGGCGGCAAAATGCTCCTCACGATGGCAGGGGCTATGAGCACTGCCGAGATAGGAGTATCACTGGCGGAGATGATTCGCCAGGATAAGATTCATGCAATCACCTGCACCGGAGCCAACCTCGAAGAAGACATCTTTAATTTGGTTGCACACGATGAATACGTCCGCATTCCAAACTATCGCGAACTGACTGCCGAACAAGAAGTTGAACTGCGCGACAGAGGTTTGAACCGCGTAACCGACACTTGCATCCCTGAAGACAGCGCATTCAGAAAAGTCGAAAAACCACTGCTCGCCTTGTATCAGAAAGCAGAAAAAGAAGGCGCCAGATATTTTCCATACGAATACATGTACCAATTGCTGAATAGCGGTGTACTGAAAAACGAATATAAAATTGACCCGAAAGACTCATGGCTCCTCGCTGCAGCCGAGAAAAACTTGCCAATCTGGACGCCCGGTTGGGAAGATTCTACTCTTGGAAATATTTTCGTTTCACACATTTGGAAAAAACAAATCGGCACTTTCAATATCATGAAGTCCGGTCTAGAACAAATGCACAAGCTGATCGAATGGTACATTGAAGAGTCAGAAAAGAACTCACTCGGATTTTTCCAGATTGGTGGTGGTATCGCCGGCGATTTCACTATTTGTGTTGTTCCTTTGATCGAACAAGACATCAAAGGTTCAGTTAGATGCTGGGAATATTTCTGCCAGATCTCTGACAGCACCACATCCTACGGCAGTTACAGCGGTGCGGTTCCAAACGAAAAAATCACCTGGGGCAAAATCACACCAGAGACTCCGCGCTACATCATCGAATCAGACGCCAGCATAATTGCACCACTCGTATTCGCCTATGTTCTTGAATCCGATCTACAAACCGGCGCCAAGAAAGAATTGGTTTCGAGCAAGAAATCTACAAAATAACTAATAAAGGCAACTTAAATCCGCAGGACAAAAACCGTCTGCTGATATCTGTAAACCCTCATGGATATTAGCACTAAACGGTTTTGAGAACTCTGTCGATTGACTGGTTGGCGCTCGAACGCCTATTATTGACATAGATAGTGGTTTCGGGTTTTACCATCCAGGAGTTCGGCAGATGTTGAACCGGATTAATCTTCGACGAAAAAGTCGCGGAAACATGCTGGCGTTAATCGCCGGATTCTGTTTTATAGTGCTTGTCCTGCTATTGTTCGCACTTGGATACGTCCGGCTGATTGGCAGCAGCGCCGAGCAGAAGACGGCAATCGAAGCGGCTGCTCTGGCTGCGGCCAGAGACATCAGCACTATCGTAATCAACACGCCCGAATTCGGACTGGTGGGGTTGTCGGATTCCGCTCCCGTCGTCGGCACCACGCCGGCGGTTGGAGATTCTTTCCCGACACCAGTCCACTCAATCAACACCTTAATTGGAACGGCAAGACTCGATTACATCATCGCCGATGCGATGTCGATTCCGGAATGGAAAGAAATGGCTCTTGTCGATTTGAATGCGGCAAAAACACGTGGTGATAATCTAATCACGGCGCTGGATGCCGCCATTACTGCTTCAGGTTCAGGCTCTGACAAAACTGGTGCGACTATCACACCTTATGTTTCGGCCGAAACTGCATATACTCAAAACCAGATTCGCATGACCGGTTCATCAAATTATGTGGCGGGTTCATTACAGCTCAGTCTTGGTGGACTGGAGGGTGGTTCTGCCACCACTATACCGATACCCAACCCTGCCGGTACGGACGCGAGTCTGGATAACACTAATACTTCCATCGACGGCATGAGAACTGTCTACAAGTCTTATATCAACATTCCATTTGACGGTCAGGATTTTGTTTTTGCAGCTGTCGGTACATCGATCAGACTGGTGGATCCCAAATTGTATCGAGCAACTTTGCCGTCGCTGCCGTACTGCCACCGCACGATATTAAAAGCCGAAGCAAGAACGGTGGTCAATAATCAAGGCACCACCGATAACTACACAATGCAGGCTACTGCGTGCGCACAGCCAGCTAGCGTCCACGATCCAATCCCCGCGCCTGGAGCCCTTCAGGTCAGCTTTCCTGATGGAATGCCAACCGGACCGGAAGACGTCAACACTCCAATGGAACTCTACACAAGCGCGGCCCTTAACGGTTCATTTATGGACTACATGGAGTCGCAAAACGGCGATTACCCGATCGATCCGTCGTGTAGCTTAGCCCCAGACCCAGCGTGGCCAGTAGCCTCCGACACAGCCCACAAGGCGACTACCGCATGCAAAATAGCCGTCTACGATTGGCTTCGTCGCGCCGGAACCAAAGCCAATGTCTCATCAGTAATCGGCATGCACAGTACACCATTTGGTACTGACCCCCTGGACGCTCTAGGCTATTCCATGCCGTGGGGCGGTCCGCCTCTCTCATGGCCGGTCATTCCTGCAGCGAGTTATAGTCCGGCGGTCGGTGGAATTCCGCGCGGAGTCAGTCAGATTTATAGATTTGAAAGTGATGGAGTAGTTTCACTCGAAACGAAAGAACAGAAACCGTTGCCATACTATGTTGTCTCAGACGATCAAGTTTACATGGAATCATTGGAAGTGATGACCAACGCCCACGCCGGCCAAACATTTGAGATTGAGAATTTGAACTTGCCTGCTCCCCTGAATACTGCAGGAACAGGAAACGTCAGATTCGATGGAACGTATGATTTATATGTTCGCTTGTACTGCCGTCGCCCTAGCATCACCGATGGTGGCAAGCATGCAGGAGAACCGTTAGACAACGATCCATATGTCGCGGTCTTGCCATGCCAACTTCAATTAGCATCCTCTCAAACAAGTGGCACAGCGACTGTAGATTCCCTGATTCTATCCGGACGGGGTGCTAAACCACCGAAGCCGCCAATGCCAATGAAGCCACCGATGGCTCCAGGGGGAACGCCACCAGCGGGACCGCACCAGGGCGCACCTCCAAAAGTTGGAGGTAGAGTCGACTTCCTGCAAACAGTTCCGGGCGTAGTCAACTTTGCCCAAGTGGCAAACTACGAAAAGTTTGACGCCACCGGCTCCGGACCGCGTTGGACCTACCAAACCAACGGAACAGTGTCGGATATCAGGTTCCGCAGAGTCCTGGAACTCTGGGACGATGCCGCCTCCAAACCAACTACCGAGATTGGATACGTACAAGAGAAATAGTGAATTCAGAATATGTTATCGGGATTGAACAGCGATAATGGATTAGCGAAATCATCTGTCCACACTCGAAATTTCGGATCTGGTGCCGGGCGTTTTTCGACCTTGTTCTCCAGCAGTTTGATGACTTCAACATTCTTTGTGAGCACCACCCAGTCAGTATATGTGTTTTCATCCGACATGTAGTATTCCCGCACTAGAAGCGGCTCTAGGTCGAGCTGTTTTGCCGCGGCTGCAAATACTGGCCATAAATCGTAGTGTTCGTTATTGATGTTGAAGACAAGCACTCCATCGCCAGTCAACTTCTGCATATACGTCCTGATAGCTTCCAGAGTGATCAGGTGAGTGGGAATTGCCGAACCGCTATACGCATCGGAGATGATTAGCTTAAAGTAGTTGTATGGTGCCTTCTGTATCTGAAGTCGCCCATCTCCGGCAACCAGTTTCAGATTCACTTTACGCTGTCTCGCCAAATAAAAGTACGAGAAGTAAAAAGGATTGTTGGCAATCTCGATGACCTGAGGATTGATCTCGTAGAACACTACTGTTTGACCAGGTTTCGCCAGGTACGCAGCGGTACCACATCCGACACCAATCACACCAATCCGCCCTCGCTGCGTTTTCTTTTCGCGAACAGAATTATTTTTGCGATCCTCTATTACGTTTGTATCTTGAGGCACTGACGACGATGATTCCGAAAAAATTGAACTAACAATTTGACCAACAGGACCTGTCTGTGCCATGTACAGAAGTGGTTTGCCGCGTTCGGCTGGATCCAAACTTTCCATTCCATGAAGACTTAAACCATTCCAGATTTCAGAACAGTTAAAATCTGTGTTCTGTCTGACGCTAACGAAACCGAAAAAATTTCGATCTTTGAAAATAATCGCTGGATTTGCAAGTGCGTATGAATAAAGCAAAAATCCCGATATCACCAACAGCCCAAGCCGGTATTGCAAAACTGTTCGCGAGAGAATCACGCACAACAAAAATGGCACCGCATATCGAACACTAAGTTCAACAATCGTTTCCATTAGCAATGCCTTGCCGCCTGCATTGATCGCCCGATCGGGATGAAAGCCGGCATCATGCCATGACCACAAAATCGAAGCGACGACAAAAACAGTGGTTGGAACAACAAAATTCATTACATCCGTTCGCCAGGGTGCGCCGCTCCCCCAGCCGCGCAGGCGGTTTGCAACGCTTGCGAAAATGGGTAATCCACCTGAAGGTAAACCGGACAAAACTATTCCAGCCGCGATTAGAACAATCGGATACTCTTCGCCGCCCTTGAAGATAAGCGGAGCTGCAAACGTATTGAAGCAGCTTCCTATCGCACCACCAATTGAGATAACCAAATAGTAGGTCGTTAAGTGCTTGCTCGACGGTCTATCCATCGCGATTAAAGAATGGCACGCAGTGCAGACGAGCATGAGGGCGGCCAGGTGCATTGAAAGGCCAACAAACTCAACTACTGCATCGCCATAGACAGCAGTTGCCAGTGTGGGCGACGTCAGAAGGATTACAACAAATGCCACCGAAAATGGTGCCAAAAATCGAAAGAATTTAAAGATCGAATGAGGCAAACGTCCAAATGCGATGATAAACGACAACAAATATAGGAAGAGTGGAACAGCCCAGAATAAGGGTATCGACGATATCTCCGAGGTCGCATAGCTGGTCAAGCCCAATACAAGACTGGCCGGTATCATGCTGAGGATAAGCCAATAAACGACTTTTGAAGTTTCCAACGAATCAACCGACGAGGACGAATGGGATACAGCATCGGACGAACCGATTGCAACTTCGACTGAATCGTCGACATTCAAAGTTTCGCCTGCAGTTGCAGTCTCCACCGCAGTTGCCGTCTCCGCAGTATTTACGATCTCGATCGAATCGACCGAAGTAGCTTTCACCACAACATCGATTTTTTCGGAGACCACCTTCGCTGACACTTCTTGTTTATTGCCGAACCAGAGGAATACACCACAGATGGTGATTAGCGCCGCGAATGAATAATACAAGATGGTCAAGATACGGCTCTGTTCCATGAGACCTATATTGGGTGCCACTAGCAGCGCATACGAAATAAGACCAACCAGTCCACCGAGATTGCTTAGTGCATACAAGAAATACGGGTCGGAAGATCCGGTAGCCTCGATCCGTGAATACCATTTTTGCACCAGCGGAGCAGTGGCAGAAATAGCAAAAAACAGAGCACCAACTATGGTGGCTAGCGAAAGAAACATCCAGCCATAAGGATGCGCATCCGCCGGTGCCGAGGTCGGATGCTGAACAGGTAAACAACCGACAGGTAGCCAAACGACGATCAGATGCGTAAGTATTTGACTGCGCAGACTTAAACGAGTGGAAAGCAAATGCGCATAAATATAGCCCGCCAAAAGCACAACTTGAAAGAAGAGCATACAGCCCGTCCAAACGTTCGGTCCGCCTCCCAGCGAAGGTAGCAAAAGCTGCGCGACGAACGGTTCCACACAAAACATGATGAACGAACCAGACGCTATCGCTAATCCGTACGTAATCAGGGCAGCGAGCTGAAAAGCGATTGGTTTGGCAGAAGACCGCGAGTCGCTATTATTGAACAGTTTCTATCTCCCGGTATTTTGAAAATGCTTTTTCCACCAATACTGCAGGGTCTTCCTTTGATTCCCTGGACAAGTCATCGAAAATAGCTGAAACATTGTTGACAGGAAAAGAAGTTTTGCCGTGATACCGTTCGTAAATGTCCGCGCTGGCACGTTCAACGCAACGCTGGCAAGCCGCTTGAACAGTGGAACCAGAGTCCTGGTACTCTTTGCCGATCAGGCTTTTTCCAGCGTCCAGACATTCGGAATCGATATCGCGATAAATTCTTTTGCAAATCTCGACGTGGCCATCCTCGTGCTGCACTGTCTCTGGAGGCGCGCCATTTGGCAAGAAAACTGTCAGTGGTGCAGATAGTGTCATATGCACGCTTTTGATTTTGATCGTAACCATGTAATCGTTTTTTCCCAGTGGAATTTTTTCGATCACATCAAATTTAAATTCGCTTTTGCATCCGAAACTCCAAACAGTTAGAGCCTCTTCGCCCGCCTCTAGCGGAACCTTGCCTTTATCTTTAACCGGATCAAAGAACTGTTTTTTGATCGCCAGAGGTTGTTTTGTTATTTGCACGTCCGAACCAGTGCAGGAGATTAGTAACATCGAAGACGCCAATATTCCAAAAATTTGGCTCCAGATTTTTGCACTGGAAAGCGGAAGTGTTCTTGTAGGGGATATGATAGACCTCATAGGGTCATAATCCCGCAATCTCGGTATTAATGCAATATTGATTGACCGGAGTACCGGCATAGACCGCCCGAGATCCACTTCGCCAGGAGTTCTTATGAAAAACTCGATGCCGCTATATGCGATGGTTTTATCGCTTATTATCGGGACGCTGTGCGCAGAGAATGCATTCGGCAAGCGAATAGAAACGGTAAAATCGACTGCACCCGACAAAGCACGTGATGCAAAAGACTTGTGGGTGGCATCGCAAATGACGGACGAGGGAACGCCCTACACGGTTTGCGTCAATCCGACCGCGTTTAAATTCGTCAAAGGACACCTGGTCGTAATAGCGAAACAGCCGGACTGGAAAGTGACTCTGCTTAATCAGAGAGCAAGAACTTTCGCGACTGTTCCGCTGGAGGAATTTAAAGGGCTGGCTAGTATCTCGAAATTCAATGTAAAAAAGCTAGAGCCGATTGCCACTAAGCCAGCAGAACAAAAAATTGCAGAGCAACCAGTGACCGTCAGTGAAGGCGATTGTCAGTTTAGCGAGAGCGCGATTAAATCGCTGGGATTCGCTCCGGAAAAGGTTAAATTACTGAGCACGAATAAAGTGCCGGCGCCGGATGGCGCGCTGAAAGTGCTGGGACGAATCCTCGGAGTCGAAAGTCTCGAAGGTATTCCGCTGGCAGTCAAAGTAACTAAGAAAGATGGCGAAGTAATCGATTGTTTGAGAACACAGTGGTGCTTGACCAGAGAACCTGATGCGCAAGGTTTCGAAATTCCAAAAGCTTTTTCGCCAGGGAAAAGTTTCAACGATGTTGAAACACAAACGAATGTGGTGTCAGGTCGCTCTATGGTGAGAAAACACCTGGTGCGCGAAAAAAACTGACGGCGGCCGGTGCTTACGCCGAAGTAGAAGCAGCTGCTGTCTGCTGGAACAACGGTGTCGACAAATAACGCTCGCCCGTGCTGGCAATGACAGTCACGATCAGCTTGCCTTCGTTCTCCGGTAGTTTCGCAAGTTCGATCGCGGCATGAACGTTGGCACCGCTGCTGATACCAGCAAGAATCCCTTCGACGCGAGGAAGTCTTCTTCCCATCTCAAACGCCTCATCATTAGTGACGAGGACCACACCATCGATTACATTTAAGTCGAGAACGCCAGGAATAAATCCGGCTCCCAGCCCTTGAATCTTGTGTGGTCCCGGCTGAAGGGGTTGTCCAGCTCGTGTCTGCGTGATCACAGGACTATCTTTCGGTTCAACAGCGATAATTTGCACCGAAGGCTTGCGTTGTTTTAAAACTTGCCCGACACCAGTGATGGTGCCACCGGTTCCAACACCGGCGACGAAGATATCTATCTTGCCATCAGAGTCCTTCCAGATCTCTTCTGCGGTAGTTTCGCGGTGCACTTTTGGATTAGCTTTGTTGTTGAACTGCTGCAACATAAACGCATTGTCGTTTTCGGAAAGCAATTGCTCTGCCCTTGCCAGCGCACCTTTCATACCGTCGGCACCCGGCGTCAATACTAGTTCTGCGCCCAATGCGGACAACATGCTTCGTCGTTCAATCGACATTGTTTCCGGCATGGTGAGAATCAAACGATAGCCCTTGGCCGATGCGACAAACGCCAATGCGATTCCAGTATTACCGGAAGTCGGCTCTACCAAAACGGTCTTGCCAGGCGTGATTAGACCATCACGTTCAGCTTGCTCAACCATTGAAACACCGATTCGATCTTTGACGGAACCGAGCGGATTCATTGATTCCATTTTCACAGCGACAGTGGCTTTCAAGCCCTCGGTCAGCTTATTCAATCTGACCAGCGGGGTAGTTCCGATTACTTTTGTGATGTCGACTCGCATGACGTTTCTCTCTGCTTGTTTCAGCTATATGTGCGAAAAGGTCCTCAAGAACAGGACCTTAACGGATTGATTATGATTGAGATTACTGAGTAGGTGAGGACTCGGTGCTCGCAGTTTTTGGTTTGCGATCGGCGCCTTTGTCATCAAGAATGTCAGCCAGAGGATTGTTTGCGGATAATTCCGCCAACTGTCTTTCACCAATCTCTTTGATGATTTTGCCCTTCTTAAATTCTTTGTCCTTGGCTCCGCCTGGACCGGCTTTCATCATGCGTTCGCCTTTGGCGACTAAGCCTTTAGCGTGAGCGATGCTGCCTTTGTATTTTTTCTGCATGCGCTTTTCATCAGTCGTGAAATCGCCTTGCGGAACGGATGGGTCAGCATAAGGATTGACTGGTTGTTGCCGAGCCGGTGCTGTAGCACCTTTGCCCGCGCCCTCGGGAACTGACGTACCAAAGAAATCGTTGGAGCCTGCCAGAGCGGGCTGAGCCACGCCGGCGATCAGCGCGGCGACGATCAGGTTGGCTGTTAGCGAGAGTTTTCGGTCCATTTGCATAAAGTCTCCTCAGTTGGCCGGTCCATAGTCTACGAGATTAATGACCTTGTCAGCAGCACTTAAGTGCCGAAGATTTCTAAGAAAAAGGACATCTTGGCAGCGATACCATGAGCTTCTGGGTCTAGTGGTCATTGACAATCCCTTGACAAGCAAATCACCGGATTGATTTCTACTCATCCTTGTTACGCACCGGGCGTAATATTCTTTCGACGTTTCGAACAAACAAAATACGAGACAAAACAGATGAGCAATTTCTCACTCACAATATACTATTAAGCAGCGCACAAGCTTCGCTTTTGGAGAATTGTCCGATAATCGACAACGCTTCCGATACTGCGGCATACAAGGTCCGGGTTATATCCAACCTCGTGATTCATTTGAGATGATTGTTCGGTTCAGTTTCAATTAGAAAGGTAATGACTAAATCTCCAAATCAACTACTTGTTACCAGCTCAGTCGCCCTGCCGGCACTGGTAGAGTATCTCGCGCTTTGCGTGGGCGGATGGGTCGACGAAAACTTGATCCGCGCGGACGCCAACGATTATTTTTTCAAGCCTGGTTCTGAGCAAGCAACTGAAGCAACAGTGAAGAAGCACTCGTCATCAAGCGCAGCAGAATCACAGCTAGAGGCACTCAAATTTATTTTAGGAGTGCATCAGCTTGGTGGCACCGTCGCAACTACAAGTGGATGGACCAAGAAATTCCCTCCGACTGATTTGATGCAATGGTTAGAAACCAGCCCGCAGACACAATTGCATAGTGATGCTCCGATTATCCCTGAGACTTTGCTGACTCTAAACGCACTGGAGAAAATATATAAAATGCTGGCCGGGCAATCGGCATCGATAAAAGAGTTGTTAGGGGAACCTGACTTTAACAGCCTGTTTCCACACATTGAATTTATCGCTGGGCAGTATGAACACATGAGGCATCAAAGTGGAAACGAAGTCAAAATTCTCTGGCATAAACGTGACTTCGTTCAAATGCACAAGATCGATGCACCAAATCCGGTGGCAAGCATATTGGCAGCCTGGTTGTCGAAGAGTGGTTACGGAGTGATTGCGCAAAAGACCGAGAACTGCGGCATCTACAACGAGAAAGGCTATCGCGGAACTAGCACGAGCCGATGGCAGATTTCTAAAATGTTAGGAGAAGTTCCCGCAGCTCATCAATCAGCTGCATTCGGCTGGGCCTCGAATGCAATCTGGACAATCGATGAATACCACAGCACTAGAGGTGGTGCGCCGTTGCCGGACGTGTTCACTTACAGCTACGACGACATCATGTTGACGGCGGATCGCGAGCTCGTTTTCACAAGGAGCAATCGCGCATGACGTCCCCGAGTGAGATAAATAAGGAGAAGGTATATTATCAATTTCACTGTCCAGAGATGAACGAGCAATTTATTCTGAGAACTGAACGATTCTGTGTTCAACTGCGCTGCAACGGAGGGTTGGTGTGCGATCGATAGACGAACTATTAACCATCGACCCCAGCTGGCACAACAAACTCCGTGAACTGGCTCAGTATCCCGACTGGTACGTGCCGGTCATGGCTGATTCGCGAGCAGTTTTGTGGACCATCGATGGTGTTTGTCACTGGACTGCTCAGTCAGATAGAAGCTTGCCGGCAGAAGGTGAGTATCAGTGGTTGGAGATGCGTGGGCGTCACTTGCTTTCTGTGTTGCCGGAAGAGATGCAACGCTTACTGTTCGATTGGGGTAAACCAAACAGCGTGCTGATCGAAGGCGAGCGCCTGGAGCTTCTTCGCAACATCGCGGCGTCGCTCGATTGCGAGGACGCAATAAACACTCCAGGGCTGGAAGGCGGAGTCGACGCGGCACTCGCTCATTCATGGCTGGTGCTGTGCGAACATGACTTACCGTCTGTCATACAACATAAAGGATTAGATACGATCTGCGCTTTTACCGCAGTAGATGCGCTGGCGAGATTCATCGAATTGGAACCGGACAATCGCCATCTCATGGTTCGTTCGATCAATGGTGCCCAGCTTTTCGCTGAGTTGGACGCTCGCTCCGATTGGGATTGTCTCTGGGTAAATCCGCATAGAGAGCTAGAGTGTGCGCCACTTGCGCCCGAATCGGTGTACGAGTTGACTCAGCATCGCGAGCCCCGTGCGGAAGGCAAAATTCTGAAGGCGAGAACGGTTGCAGAGATTCATCACTTTTTGGATGAGCGCGGGATGCTTCAAGATGAGCGCCAACACTCGATGGTGTATGTCGGCGACGAACTGGTGGCACAATATTCCGGAACTAAAGCTTTTGGTGAATCTATTAGTTTCGATTTCTATCCAGTTTCGGAAAGCGGATCCATTCTCGATTGGGGTTCCGGCGCTACCGAAATTCTGTGCACTGGAAAGCTGGCAGATGTTTTGAGACGGCGTCTGGCTCTCATCGAAGAACTGCCGCTCCCGCTGTCCGAATCTGATTCGCAGTACGTTCGAGTCGCGGTACTTTGGGCTCGCGAGCTGGAGAAGACACTAAACGATGATCAGTCAGAACTATCTCGCCGGACACAACGCACCGCTGATGGTGCCAGATTTATAAGAGAGTTTCCCTGGATTAAAAAAAGAGACTTCATGAAAGAAGCAATTAAATTTTGCGATGGAGTTCTTTCGGCGTGAGTCGGAACATCATCGAACAGCGCAGATCAAATAACGGGATGAAACATGAATATCTGGGACGAAATTTTTTACGGCGCGCTCGACAACGACATCAACTACTCATCGCCTGACCGATCACCGCAACCGACCTCGACGCAGCCCGCTTACTCAGAAGCTGCTCGAAACTTGTTTATGGCGGCAGCCAAAGATGAGTCGCTACCAAACTTGCTGCGAAACATCTTGCAGAGCGACTGGTACGTGCCGGGAGATTCTGCTGAGTCGCTTCAGACAATAGTCGTGAAGCCTGGTGAATATCGACTGGTGCTGGAACCATCTCGCATTAAGAAGAACAAAAAATCCAAGGCTAATTTGACTGCCGCAAAAGATGCACAAAACGGTATAGGCGGAAAATTGTTGCCCTTATATGCGGTGGCACCCGAAACGCCACCATTCGTTCTGGTAAATGGACGAACTCTCTTCGGCAGAGGTTCGGCCGGCGCTGATGGTCTGTTGGTTCATGTGAACGACGAAACTCCTTTTGAAATCGGCCGTCACCATTTTGACTTGATGGCTTCTCTAGCCGAGCAATGCGATCTAGAAGAAGTGATTGTTTCGCCCGGTCCCGATCAAGTTGCGAAACTCATGGCTGCTACGTGGTGGGTCGAGGGAAACGCTGAAGAAGAAGAAAACCAAGTAACAGCGAAAACAGTAATCAACGACTGTCGTGTTGCATGGGCACATACGGGTCCCGATCGTTCCGGGCTTGCCGGCTTCCGTCGCCAGATCACGGGCGAAAACTTGTTCCGCGGAGTGATTAACAACCCAGCCGCGGACGGAATCGTGGTCAACGAGAAGCTTGGCATTGGCGACACGGCAATGTTCAATCCGGTCTTTTCGCTTGAGTGCATTCAGGAAATGCTCAAGGGAAACGATCTACGGATCGGTGTCAAACCGCTTCCAGCACGGACCTTGACAGAAATAGAACAATGGTTGCGGTGTCGCAGCTTCCCTTATCAGAATCGACGATACATTGATGCGTCATATGACGGGGAGGCTCTGGTGCGAGTAATGGTGCCGGAAGGCCACGACTGGAATATGAACGAGAGTTTGGGCAATCAGTGCCGTCGAAAGCCGACCTGGAGCCCTGTTTTTAGTTTGCCGCCAGTTGAAACCAGGACACAATCAGGCTTCGGAGATGGCATATCGGCAATACTTTGCCCGGGATTATTAGCTCGAGATTTAAACGCATCAGCGTATCCTGACGGTGCTGATCCGAAGAAATATTGGAAGTGGGGCCGCAACCTGCTTTTCGGAAGGCTGTTGGACAAAAAAGATATTTCCATGTCAAAAGAACGCCTGGCTCTTGCCCGAGAACTGGAAAAAATGCTGCCCGAAGGAGCTGATTGCATCCCGCGAGGAATGATGCGCACCGTCGAAGGTGCCGCGTTTCTAAGAAAGCATCCACATGGTGGCACGCGAATCTGGATTGAAGGAACAGTGAAACAGGCTGAGCGGTATACAAAAACCTGGGTGCCGGCGTAACTATTAAGGTCGAGGGACTCAAGCGGATTTGTTCGCGCGGCGCAGGTGGGTTGCGGTTGCGGCTGGGGTTGCAGCTGCGAGTTCACGTTGCTAGTGTTGCTTGCACGTTCGCGTTTTTAGTTTTGCTTGCAAGTTCGCGTTTTTAGTTTTGCTTGCAAGTTCGCGTTGCGCCTCAGTTTATCTTGCCACTGTCGCCAGAGGCGATCGCTTCGAAGCAAACCCAACAGATTTTTCAAAAGCATGAGCAACGGTCAACAGACGGGCGTCGGATAACTGCGGACCAACAAGCTGCATACCGATGGGCAGCCCTTCGCGGCCAAAGCCACAAGGCACCGAGATGCCAGGCAATCCGGCCAAATTTATTGGAATCGTTGCGATATCGCTCAAGTACATCGTCAAAGGATCGTCCGTTTTTTCACCTAAACCAAACGCTACCGTGGGTGATGTCGGCGAAATCAGCACATCATATTTTTCGAACGCCTTATCAAACGCTTCTTTGATAAGCCGACGAACTTGTTGCGCTTTCTTGTAATAGGCATCGTAATAGCCGGTGCTCAAAGCGTAGGTCCCAAGCATGATCCGGCGTTTTACTTCAGCACCGAAACCAGCTGATCTGGTGGACATATACATTGACATCAAATCTTGCGAATCTTTGTCACGCGCACCATATCTGACACCATCGTAGCGAGAAAGATTGGCGCTGGCTTCCGCGGTGGCGATAATGTAATAAACCGGAAGCGCAATATCAAGGTGATCGACTTTCACTTCGTCGACTTCGGCACCAAGTTCTTTAAATACCTTGATACCGTTTTCGGTGGCAGCCCTGACTTCTGATTCCAAACCTTCGCCGAGCAAATCGTTTAAAACGCCGATTTTGATTCCTTTAAGAGAACCATCATGACCGGTAAGCGACTTGGCGAAATTCATATCCAGTGCAGGATACTTCTTCGTGTTGAACTTTCCAAACGGATCGTCGATTGATGTAGAGTCCTTCGGATCTTTGCCGACGATTACCGCAAGGGCGAGTGCACAATCTTCAACGGAGTTTCCAAAAGGTCCGATTTGATCGAGACTGGAAGCGTATGCCACCAGACCAAAACGTGATACTAAACCATAAGTTGGTTTCATTCCGACGATGCCGCAGAATGACGCGGGCAATCTAATCGATCCACCGGTATCCGATCCAAAACCAATCGATGAATAGCCGGAAGCCACAGCTACAGCCGGTCCGCCCGAACTGCCACCAGGTACCTTTTTCAAATTCCATGGGTTACGCGTGATCGAAAACGCAGAGTTTTCGTTCGACGACCCCATGGCAAACTCATCAAGGTTACCCTTGCCTATACAGACTGCGCCTGCTTCGAAGAGTCGATTTGCCGAGGTCGCCTGATAAGGCGGTTTAAAATTTTCCAGAATTTTGCTTCCGCAAGTAGTCGGATAATCAGGTACGCAAATATTGTCCTTGAGACAAATCGGCACCCCGCCTAAGGCCGGCAACTCGCCACCACTTGCGAAATTCTTATCGACAGCATCCGCTTGTTTCAGCGCCAACTCTTCGGTCAGACAAATAAACGCATTGGTTTCTTTGTCATTCCGCTTGGCGTGCTCAATATGCAAGGTCGCGACTTCGCGTGCGGAAATCTGTTTCGAGCTGATTAGCTGCTTAATTTCCGAAATAGTTTTGCCGATCACATCAGTCATTATTCAATTCTTTTATCTGAGGTCAGTTTTGTACGCAGTTCTATTCGTATTTTTTGAACAACAAACTGCCGTTATGCCCGCCAAAGCCGAAGCTGTTGGACATGGCATATCTCAGATTTTGACCGGTAAGCGTCTTATTCGGAACGTAGTTTAAATCGCATTCCGGACCCGGATTATCTAAATTGATTGTGGCGGGAACGGTCGAATGTTTGATTGCCAGCACAGTTGCTGCAGCTTCAATTGCCCCAGCCGCACCAAGTAGGTGACCGGTCATCGACTTGGTCGAGCTGATCATCAGCTTATGCGATGTGGCGTGTTCGCCGAATATAGTTTTAATGGCCCGCGTTTCGGCAACATCACCCAGTGGTGTGGACGTGCCGTGAGCATTAATGTAATCAACTTCTTCGGGCTTGACGCCGCCTTGTTTGAGCGCTAGTTTCATGGCGCGACTGGCACCATTCCCATCACCGCAAGGTGCGACGATGTCGTAAGCGTCGCCTGTCATGCCGTATCCGACAATCTCAGCGTAAATATTAGCGCCGCGTGCTTTAGCGTGTTCGAGTTCTTCAAGTATGAGAACCGCGCCACCTTCGCCCATGACAAAGCCATCGCGATCCTTATCGAATGGACGGCTTGCCTTTTCAGGTTCGTGATTGCGAGTTGACAGCGTTCTTGCCGAAGCGAAGCCTGCCATCACCAGTGATACTATCGGCGCTTCCGAACCGCCGGCAAACATGACATCAGCATAATCGCGTTCAATAAAGCTTGCCGCGTCGCCGATCGAATGCGTCGACGTCGCGCATGCAGTGACTTGACAGAGGTTTGGTCCTTTGGCATTGTGCAGCATGGACACCCAACCGGCCGCCATGTTCACAATAATCATCGGCACCGTAAATGGTGAGATGCCCTTCGGACCTTTCTCAGACAGAAGTTTGAATTGCGATTCAATCGTGGTGAATCCACCAGCGGCGCTGCCAATTACGACACCGACCCGCTCGGGATCGTCCTTGGTCAGATCGATTGCAGCATCCTCAACAGCCAGCTTCGCTGCAGCAACCGCAAAATGTATAAAACGATCCGCTCGTTTTATCACCTTGAAGTCCATATACTGCGTAGCATCGAACTCGGTTATTTCACCTGCAATACGACAGGCCGATCGAAGTTTTTCATCGACCCGCGTGACCGGTCCAATACCGGAGCGACCGTTAACAATCCCATCCCAGAATTGGTCTTTGCCAATTCCTAGTGACGTGACTGGTCCGATTCCTGTAATAACAACGCGACGTTTAGTCATTTAATCCTGATTCCAAAGCATAGAATCCGGAACTTAGAGGCGTTAAAACGCCCCTGCAGTGCCGCAATTCATTTGCCAAATTCGACTAGATCCGTTCCGGCGGCTTTTGCCGCCTTCACTAATCCGCTTTTCGACGAATTTAAAGGTGACCCGAGATGTATTTGACTGCTTCGCCGACAGTTGTGATTTTCTCAGCTTCTTCATCCGGAATTTCCATTCCGAATTCTTCTTCGAGTGCCATCACAAGTTCAACTTGATCGAGCGAATCAGCGCCTAGATCTTTTGTGAAACTCGCTTCCATATTTACTTCGTCAATGTTGACGTTCAATTGGGCAACGGCCACCTTCTTGACCCGTTCGAAGGCTTCCTTCTCATCCATTACAATAACCCCCAAAGTTCGAACCGACAGGCACGCTAAATTATTGGCTACTAAGCCGTGCCAAGGGCAACTAGAATATCACGTCGACTATCAACAATCATTCTTGCGCACCTCTCAATTCTTACGCTACTTTACGTATAAAGACCGCCATTGACTTCCAACGTTTGACCGGTAACGTAGGAGCCTGGACCGGCGAAGAACAACACGGCAGCTGCAATGTCATCCGGACTGCCCATACGACCGAGCGGAACTTTACTGAGAATTGCGTTAATAATTTCCTCTTTTAATTTTTTGGTCATGTCGGTGTCGATAAATCCAGGTGCAACTGCATTACAGGTGATATTGCGCGAGGCGTATTCGAGTGCGACTGTTTTGGTTAGACCAATCAAACCGCTCTTTGCGGCGGCGTAGTTGACCTGGCCAAAGTTGCCATGAACACCGGTAGTCGACGCAATGTTGATAATGCGTCCACTTCTTTGTTTACTCATGACCTTGAGAACTGCTTTAGACACTTTGAAAGCAGATGTCAGATTGGTGTCGATTACCATCTGCCATTCGTCTTCAGACATCCGCATGATCAAATTGTCTCTGGTGATACCAGCGTTATTGACGAGAACGTCAACCCGCCCCCATTCCTTCATCACACCCTCGATCAGAGTGTCGATGCTTTCGGTTTTTGTCACATCGCAAACCAATCCGAGCGTTTCGCCGCCCGCATCCTTCAATTCTTTCGCGGTGGCTTTGCATGTTTCTTCATTAATGTCAGAAATGACGACTCTGGCGCCTTCTTTCAAAAATGCCTCAGCAATCGAGCGACCTATTCCTCTTCCGGAACCGGTAATTAGTGCAACCTGATCTTTCAATTTCTTCTGGTCCTCTTGGCGAACGGGCATTGTATCGGTGGTCATTTTTTCACACTATCCTTATTAGATCCGTTCCGTGGCAAGTCCATACGTCGGACGCAGAAATGATAAACCAGGTGTCACTCAATAGTTGCCACAGGACCGTAAATCTATCGATCCTGTAACGCGGATTGCGGCATAGAACTTCGTTTTGTCAGGACAAAACCACAGGCACTTTGGTGAGCGCGGACGGCCGGGCCGACCTGTTTGAACGCGCCAGCCCGTTATCCTGAGCCAGCGACATTCGATAAACTACGCTCACTCCCGCGGTTGCTCGAAACGTAGCCCGTCGCGCACCGCGATCGCCCAGTAACAACAGATCTCGCTGTCTTTTTCGAAGCAGTTTGGTGTGTCCCTTATAAGGGATGAATCGACGGTTTTTGTCCCTAAGGAAGAGTCCTGTTCAAGGGACCAATAGGCGTTTTTTGTCCCATATTTGCGACAACAAATCGACTGTCCCATATGTGGGACAGTTTCAGCATGTCGATGTTTTGTCCCACATATGGGCCATTCCCATATATGGGACAAAATGAGCATGACGTGTTGCCTCAAATAAGAATCGTACCCGCCTGATTTGTCCCATATATGGGAACTGACCATTCGAGCATCAACGACTTGAAGCTCGACCGATGTCAATACGCGGATGCCGAGCAATACATCAGCATCACAAAAAGCGTGCCAAACGGAATCTACTCTGGCTGAAACGAATGAACTCATTACAGCGAAGTCGGGTCTAGAGCTGGATTACAGCGAGGTCCGGCCTAGAGCTCGATTATAAGTGAGGTCGGGCCTACTGCCACAAGTTGATCAGACCTTCGATCACTTGCTCGATGCGCTCGCGTTCTTTGATTTGCTCCATCCAGCGTGCCGGAATCTTGCCTACGCCGTGATAGGCACCGGCTAAGGCGCCCACGATGCACGCGGCTGTATCGGTATCACCGCCTACGCGGGCGGCCGCACAGATGGCTTCTTCCAGGTCGTGCCTGTAGATCAAGAAAATACCGACAGAAGTCGGAACGCATTCCATGACGCTCGATTGCACATTGACCAGCGAATACGGCAGGTCTTGAGCGGGCTTCGAATAATCCAGGTCAGGAGCGATGTCGTCCCAGAAATCAGCGAATCTTTCGTCGATGGTTTTAGCGAGCGCGAATTCCTTATGTACGAAGTTTCGAACCTGACTTTCGGTTTCGATTCTTTCGCCAATGATGAAATTGTGGACCAGATCGGCAATAACCGTCGAAGCAGCAGCAACCGATGTGTTGCTATGCGACATGCCCGCTTGCGTCATGGCAAGCTGCTTTCTGGTTTCCTGGTCGATAGGCAGACAGCCGATCGGAAACGCCCGTGCGGCTCCGCTGACATGTGTGCTCTCGGGCTCGTCGTCGACAAGCGGGCTGTCATCTGCCATGCGCCGAAGCGCTGCCAGACAAAGCGGTCCAGGACCGCCTTCAAGGAAATTGTCGCACTCGAGAAGCTCCGTGTAGCGCCCTTTCAGCTCGCCAGGTTGAAGCTTTCCGCCCGACGCAATCAGCGTCTCCGCCAGAGCCAGTCCCAGTTCAGCATCGGCATGAATATCGCCAGCCTTATGGTCAGGCATGTGGCTCTTCGACAAACCCGGCACAAAATCACGCAGCACCGAAATTCCCGCGGTCGCGAGAATCTCTTTATGGTTCAGCCCCACGCAACTTCCGCCAAGCGAACTGCCACAACAAGCACCCCAGATGGCGCCACGAAGCCGATCTTTCATCTCTTCGCTAAGCTTCTTATCCGTCAACTCTTTCACCTCCGAACGCATCCTTGTCAGCAAGCACTAACGGGATGTGAGAAATCTCAGCCTTAAATTATGCCAGGTTATGGAATCTAAGAGGATGCATTTAAGGCTCTTGAAGACAGCTCAATCTCACCTTGTCACGCCGTTTATTTTCTTTCAGGGAATAGTAGAGCAAGCACACAACAGAAACCGCGAAGGGGTGAATGATGAAATTTTTTCAAATAGTGCTAGCCGCAACACTGGCCTTCAGTTTCTCGGCATCGCAACCAATCTTCGCGGATACACCAACAGATCAAACTCCCGGCGCCCAGTCACTCGCCGGTGGTGACATGGTCATGTTCAATGAGAACAGCAAAAAATATCACGCATTGAGTTGTGGACATTTAACAAGATGCACTCACTGCGTAAAAATGAAACGCTCTGAAGCCCTGGCGCAGGGCGGCATTCCATGCAAGACGTGTGGTGGCGGCGATTAAAATTTGCGGCAACTATCTGGAACGACAAAGTTCCCTACGCCGAACGCCACCATATTCGGTGCGCACCACTTCAAAGCTCGGTGTCTTTCTTACGGGTAGCTGGTTCGGATTTCATTTGCTCTGTCCGATAGGGCTTAATTAAAACTGGCGAAAACTGACGCCTCCACCTAAATACACCGATCAAGGCACTATTCAAAAGTGGCGCCCTGAGACGAACACCTTATTAAATGACTGTGCCAACGGCGCATTCATTATGATTTCACCTAGAATCGTATTATGAACAAAACGATAAATCTTCTGGGCGCGGTCATGTGTTTCTTCGTAAGCGCAGTGAGCTTGGTCATCGCGGTCTTCACATTCATTTTTGCGATCTCTTATTTGCTGGGCTCTGTATGTACGCAACGGTGGTTGGGTCTGATTGGAACATTCTTGTTCGGATTGCTTTGTCTTTCAGCAGTCTTTGTTCTTATTCATTCATTTAAATTCTTCCGACAATCCTTACTCAAAGCCATTCCACAACTAGGACAGCTATGTGTGGAACCATCGGCTAAGGAGATTGAATTGTTGGATCACTTGCTGAATAACCTGTTTTCCAGCACACCAAAGGTTGGTGGCGTGCTGGTACTCACTTTGTTTGCGGTCGGAATGGCCTGGCAACACCTTTTTCATTGAAGCCCGCCTGCCTCGTGGAGCGAACACCTTATGTGGTCACATGTGAGCAGGGTGTGATATTTCACGGATTCGATACCAAGCCTGAGGCGTGCGCCATTTGTTCGCAAACTGCGCCAGATTCTCCGTTTTCGAGCTTAACACGGCAAATCGCCCTTACTGATTGTGGCCATATCACAAATTAAATCTGCGGATTTCGATGATTAATACGTAATTGCCCCCATCGACAGCGGGGCGTTTGTCAATTAACTTAATAACGTGAAGGGAAAGCGGCCCCAACGCAGACGGACCACAGGTCCGCCGGCAGTCGCTTGCACGTTCTTATTTATGAAAACCCGGAGGTTACGGATTTATGGCTGGCGAGAATGGAGATGTTCCGGGCGCGAAGAGTAAGGCGGCAGACGTGGTCAACGGCGGCGAGAAGCCGGCTGAAGGCAACGCCCTGAATCAAGAAGCGGCGCAGCTCATGGTGACGCGCCAGCCCGGCAACGAAATAGACGGAATTTTATCAGCCCACGGACTGACACAGTCCCTGGCGACGCCAGAACCATACAAAGCCACCATCCTTGATGACATCGTAGAAAACAATCCCCTTGCCAGGCTTGGCTTGGTGACGATGGAAGGGGCTGGCTATGCGGTTCCTGGCGTAATGAACGCGGCTGTACACGACATCACCAATCCGGTTGAAGCGTTAGAAAAGGCCGGACACGCTCTCGGTCTCGGCGTATTGATGAGAGTCGGACTTCCCAAAGCAGGCGCTGCCAGAGCAGCGGCAGCAACAGCATTTACATATTTCATGGCGCGTGACGCAGTTGTTCCTGTAAGTCAAGCCTACAGCGACGTATGGAGCGGCGGCAATCATGCCGACGTCAACCTGGCCGCTCAAAAGATGGGAGATGGTCTCGGAATGTTCGGCTGGGATGCCTACTGGGGCATGAAGATCGCCGGAGCTGGTGAGCGTCTTGGCGAAAAAGGCATGAAAGGGATCATGGGCGAGAAAAAGTTCAATTCCTTCGAAAGCACTAAAGGCGATTTCCTCGGCAGCGATAAATACTTTGTCGGTCGCCACTTGAACAACCTCGGAAACAAAGTCGACAAGACGTCTCAAGCATTCGCGGATCGATTGATCGGCGGAAAGAAACCAGCAGAACCAACCTTAACCTTCGAAGAGAAGATGGTCAAAGCGCGAGAATCAAATGCGGAGCATGAGATCGTAAAGTCACTCGCCACCATGCACAAGCATGGCGTGAAAACGACTGATGGACATGATGTCGGCTACACCGAATCGTTGAATATTTTCCTCGCCGGAATGGATCCGCGTAAGTTGTCCTCGACACAACTCGCAGAATTCAACAAATTAATGGGCGAACCTAAAGATGTTCCACCAATCGTTCTGCCTAAAGTCACTGAAATGGTTGCTCCGAAAGCGGCTCCTGAGGCTACGATTGCTACAGGTGACGTCATTAAAGGCAGCACCCCTGAATTAGCCGCGAAAATTAAAGAAGAACTCGATCCTAAAAACATTACCGAACTCGCCAAAATGGCCAAAAACGAAATGGAGAGATTGACCGACGAACAGCAACAAGTTATCGACCTCGGTGAAAACGCAACCGGAGCGGTTCACGCCGCGATCAATCCGAAGCACGCGGCTCTCGATCCAGGCTACAAAGAATGGCTGAACCAGATGATCGCACTCAACAACGAAGTTGGCGGCGATCAAGCAAAATTGCAACAAGTGGCACCACTGTTCTTCAGAGGCAGAGATGCGGCTATCGGGCAAATGTCTGCGGACCTTGGTCCAACCGGAGCTAACGTTCACAGCTTGAACTTATTCAGCTTGGAGATGTACACCGGTCTGAAACAGCGCATGACTGCCGCCGGCATCAAAGCCGACGATGTTCTCGCCGCAAAAAATCCTCCGTTAAACTTAGTGGCACGCGATGGTGGCGCCGGCCCACACACGATTCCTGAAATTCAAGGTGTCTGGGACGTCGATTTGATTCATTGGCCGCGCAACATGCAAAACCTTCGCATGTTGAGAGCATCCATAAATGGCCACGAAAACAAACACGATCAGTGGGGTGGCATTCTGCGATTTGCAGAAGACATCAGAGAAACCGTAATCGGCAAGACAGTTTCAAAAGCGCTTGGTGACAAGGCTAACGAAATCGTCGATGTCCCCGGTCATGGACAAATGTCGAAACAAACATTGATCGTAGAAATTCTAAAAGCGCAAGCTAATGAAAATACGGCAGACATCGGCGGAGCAGCTCACACTGGGCCTAACGGCGGTATCGGTCTAGGAATTTTGCTTCAAGCATTGCGTCAAGACGGCAAGCTCGAAACTAGAAACGTCTTCGGAAAAGAGATGGAAGTTAAAGGCGAGAATCCGATGGGCATTGAGGTCCACGCAATGGACACATTCCGCCCGAAACTGGTGGCAGAAGTGCTGCGTCAACGTGCCGCGCACGCAGATCCTAAAAATCCGGATCCAATGCTTTTGGAATATGCAAAACAACTCGATGCCTATGCGGAAGCTGCTTCAAATGGCGGAAAGGATTACGTCTGGGCGAGCATCGATCATCCAGGACAGAAGATCTCTATTCCAAGGGCGGAGATGGATGCGGTCATTCCTCACCTCGTCAATGCTCAGTTTAACACGCCGCTACCGGCGCTCGGCGGCAAGACCTATGGGGAAATGCTTCCGAACCTGCCTAAAGAAATGAAGAAAATGGATGCGATTGCCGACATGATGGTTGATGCAATCACCAACAACAAACCGCTTTCTTCGATTCCATTCAACACCACCGATTATTCAATGATCCAATTGCAAGGTGCAGCGTTGCCTGCGGCTTTGAGACTTGCATCCAAGGGAATGGCCGGTCCGGAAATCAACGCACAGGTCAACAGAGTTTCAGACCATCTGGAAGCACTATACCGCAAAGGTGATCCGCACGTTGAACCTTTGACTCCGCGAATCACTGCTGGCAGACTCATTCTCAATCCGTCACTGGCAGTGCGCCAGACCGGCAAAGGTGTGGGTCATGCAGTTGAAGCCGCACGCACGTGGGAGAATCGCGATCGTTTCCTCGTCGGTTACGGCGGCATGGCCATCGGTCGTGACGTTGTCGGAACATTCGAGCCAGGCTCGGCATCACAAGCATTAGTTCAAAAAGGGAACATCGAACAAAAAGCAGCTGAGCAACCTCAAGACACCACCGATGGTGCCGTACCTCCACCACAACGCGATACACACGGCGGCGTCAAAACACTTGAAACCGATAGAATAATCATTCCTCCAGGCGACGTTGGACCGTCAGGTCAGCCGCGCTCAGTGCCAAAACCGTTTGATCCCTTCATGGGCAGACCGAAAGAAACGCAAGTCGACGGCAAAGAACTCCGCCGCCTGCAACGCGAAGGTCAGGACTGGATCGATCAACAATCGAGACCAGCAACTCCGCCAACCAGAAAATAGGTTGATAATGCGTGTTAAAAACGCACGAGTTGAACCGTATGGCTCACCTTCGTGATCGAAAATACGGTTCAAACCGTTGTGCGAGTTTATTGCTTTACTTTCTGCTGAACGTTCAAGCGCTTGAGCAGCTCTTGTTCTTCACCTTCAGGAAAAGCAAACGACTCTGCGTCGGTTGGAAATTCGCCGGTGAGAACATCTGATGCGTACTTCCGTATCGAATCGGTACAGATTTCGTCGAGGTTTGCATAACGTCGAACGAAACGCGGTTTGAAGTCGACGTACTTACCTAACAAATCATCGGTAACTAGAATCTGTCCATCACAACCAACCCCAGCGCCGATACCGACAGTTGGTATCGAAAGTTTCTTGCTGATGATTTTGGCGACTGTGGTTGGCACCATCTCTAATACCACGCTAAACGCTCCTGCTTTTTCCAGTGCCAGTGCGTCAGTCAGTAAGTGCATGGCGTCATCGGCGGTGCGCGCTTGCACGCGAGCGCCGCCTAAACCATGAATCGACTGCGGTGTAAAACCAAGATGTCCCATGACGGGGATGCCCATGCCGACTAGTCTTTCGACGATTTGCAAATTGTGTTCCGTGGCGCCTTCGAGTTTAACCGCTTGCGCTTGAGCTTCTTTGACGAAGCGACCAGCGTTTGTTATCGCTTGGGTTTGATCAACCTGATAGCTCATGAATGGCAGGTCTGCAACGACCAACGCAAACTCCGCACCTCGCGTCACCGCCTTCGTGTGGTGCAGCATCTCTTCTACAGTGACAGCATGAGTGGTTTTGTGACCTAGTGCCACCATTGCCAAACTGTCTCCGACCAAGATCAAATCGACTCCGGCGCGATCAAGAATCTTCGCGGTCGAGTAGTCATAAGCCGTGAGGCAGACGATTTTACGTCCTTCCTCTTTGTATTTTTTCAGAGTGAAAGTTGAAACGGCTTTGCCCATTACAGAGATCTCCGCGAACCCGGTTCGACCTGACGCGCGTCAGTTCGACCACCAGGATGTCATGGACCTTGATGACCAAAGCAAATGATAGCAAAACGGACGCCATTAAGACACATTGATTACAGGCGCAGTTGATTGCGCATCCCAAGCCTCCCGGCGCACGACGTGCGCGAATGCATCCCAGTGCACGACCCGGGCGAATGGACCCCGCATGACGCGCGCGAGTGGATTGCTGCCAACTCAGGACGTTCAGAACTGACCGAAAACGCGCTTAGCGATCAGCGCGCTCGCGCATCTGCTGGCGCACGTCTTCAAGTTGAAGCTGATTGATGTGTTTCGGATCGTAAGGATATTTACCATCACAATCGTGAAAGCGCTTGTACATCCGCCCGGCTTCAATCGGCAAACGCATTTTCTCGAGCACATAGCCCATGTTGTAATAGAGCCCACAGAATGCCGGCTCAAGCGCCATGGCTTTGTTGTAACTTTCTGACGCGCGCGGAATGTCGCCCTCGACTTCCAGGATGCTGCCCAGGTTTTGATACGCTTCCCAACAGTTCGGGTTCAGTTCCAAAGCGCGATTAAAAGTCGCTTTAGCCGCCTGGAGATTGCCTTCGTCGACCTCTTCGATACCTCGAATTATCAGAGAGTCGACTTCATCCTTGTCAAAAGTGGGCTCGTTTTTCTTGCGCTTTACCTTGCTCTGCGCCCTTTTCTGCAAGTCCTTCATGCGCGCAACAATATCGCCGTTTTGTTTGGTCACTGCGGCAACTTCGCCCCAATCGCGGTAAGCCGCATCCCAGTAACCTTTCAGCTCTTTGCATTTAGCCGAATAAGTCTTACATTCCTTGCGATTGATCGCCGGAAAATTTTTCGACTCAGTGTAAGTCGGGCTCACCTTGAGGCACGCGCCGATCTCGTCCAGGCATCGATCGATGTCGCCGCGACAATAACGCAGCTTACCAAGCTCAAAATGCCCGGCTGCGTGGTTTGGATCGTTCATCAAGGTCAGACGAAACTCTTTTTCGCCCTCATCGAGATTACCTTCCGCGCACCAGATAAGCCCCAGGTAGTAGTGAACTTGAGGACTGCGCGGGATCAGTTTCGCCGCGTTTCGCAGCTTCTCAATAGACTCGCTAATGTCCTTAAGCTGACCCTTTTCATACTTTTCATAAATACTTAAACCAAGATCTCTTTGCGCCTCATAATATTGCGGACGCAAACGAATTGCCGTGCGAAATTCTTCAATTGCACCATCCAGATCACCTTGATCTTTGAGTATCGAACCCCGCCCGTAGTGCGCGTTGGCGTAGTTTGGGTTGATCTGAATACAGGTCTCGAATTCTTTTTTCGCTTCCTTTTGTTTGCCGGTTTTATTCAGAAAAATACCGTAGTTGTTTCGTGCTTCCAGAAAGTTGTAATCCAGACTGAGTACGGATCTAAACCACATCATCGCATTGTAGTTATCGCCAAGTTCTGCATAAGAAAGAGCGAGCAGAAGAATGATATTTTTATCCGAATGATTGAAACCTTTGGCAATTTCGAGCAGATTAACGGCGGCGGCGTAGTCACCAGCAGTGAATGCCTGTTTGGCGCGGTTATATACTTCCAATGCTTTGCCAGCGTTTTGTCCTCCGGAATTCGGATTGTTGTAGACCTGAGCTGATACGGAGATCGGCATGCAGAGTGCGATCAGGAGTACCATGCTGAGTGTCGCGGATAGAAATTTGATTCGTTTCTTTCTCATAAGAGTAGATTGAATTTTGTCCGTTTTGTCCGTCAAAAGAATTTTGTCTGTCACAAGAAATTTAATCCCGGTTGCCAACAAGCCACTTCCGCAACAGTGTTCCATGATAACGCGCCTTTTAAAACGTTGCCTGACCAACACTATCTCGGTGGCACGCTTACGTCCGGACATTAATGGGCACTATCAATATGTGGAAGTGGAGCGAGTCAGAAGACCCAACGCCGAACGGACTAAATAGGTAACCCATGCCGAAAACCGCCAACAACTTAAAGCCACTCCCGCGTTATCAGCCCGGGCAGGCTATTACAGGAACGATCAAAGCGCCAGATATTGGCGGCTACCGTTTGTCGGTTCCAGAAGACCCGCGGCACGGCTTCTTGCCGTCGGATCACGTATTCCAGCGCGGCGAGAAAGTCAATCTGACATTTATTTCGACCGATGGAGAAAGGCTGCTGCTGACGACTTCGCCCGACGTGGAATTGAGCACCAGGCCACGGATGCTGCGAAGCCTCGCACCTGTAAAACTTTTATGTGACGCTTACGATGCGTACGAACAAGGACAATATACGAAGGCCTATAAGTTGGCGCTGTCTATGTCTACGGACCCGGGCGCCCAGTGCTTGCTTGGCAAATTGTTCGAAGACGGCTCAGGTGTAGAACGCGACTTGCGTGAAGCATTCGACTGGTACAAGCTCTCGGCGGAACAAGGTGTAATCGAAGCGCAGGAGAAGCTCGCGACGTTTTACGAGCATGGCACCGGCACTACGAGAAACGTCAGGGAATCTGCGAAATGGCGAGTGCTGGTTAACGAAGCTCGGCACTATTAGTCGACAATTCTAGCCGGACACCGTCAGTACCGATCGTCGATTGACGTCGCAGAAACGCGCACATTATATGTGGGATGAGGATTCCCCCGCCCGCACTGTTTGTTCTAATTCAGCTAATGCTTACTCGAGCCAAGTTTGCAAGACAAAGTCCTTCGCCGGCACCATGAGCTAACAAGCACCATCAGCTAACAAGCACAGGAGGTGCAACTACAAATAGTTGCACCTCAAGTGTTGATGGAATCCGGTGTGCTACTAAGAGCGCACCAAGAGTGTGTTTCGATTAAAGAATCGTTAGTCGAAAACTAATTCAACTACTTCTTCTTCGCGTCATTCGCGTCAGTTTTGCAGCTCTCGCCGCCAGTTTCGCACGACTTGGCGCACTCATTGCAGGCGGTGACACAATCTTTGAGTTTTGGATCGTTGAGAGCTTCGCATGACTTTGCGCATGCCGTGCAGGCATCTGCACAAACTTCACGAAGTTTTGCGGTCAACTTCGAACCACGAGAGCCCAAGTCAGCCGACGCTTTGCAAAGCGCGATGCAATCCTTGAGTGTGTCGATATGCTCTTTAGCTGCATGTTTACCGCCTTTCGACAGGCAATATTTAAGAGCTTCTTCGCAGGTCTTCTGACATTTGGAGCAAGTCATCTGGCAACATTCCGCGGCCGATTTAGCCCCTTTATCAGCAGCGAAAGCCGCATCGAGAGAAGGGTTAAAGGCGACGAACGCCAAAAGCATTAACAGTGAAAAAAGTATGCGTTTCATTATGTATTCCTCCTGGGAAATAACGCGTGGATCTACCGGAACGCATGACTCACCGAGTCGTACGTTATGCGAAGATCGGCTTTATTCCAGGAATGAACAGTTGATCAGGTATAGACGTTTTGGTGGCGCGCGTAGACGTATATCGAACGCCAGCCATTGAGAATTGATTGGTTCTTGATGAAAAGAGACGGAAACTTTAGGCTCCGAGACTTCCACAAAGTCGGGAATGAATTCCGGAGTATTCGTACTAAGGGTGGTTTGAGTCGGAGTGGCGGGTGCTGACTTGACGCTGCACTTGCAGGGGGCATTCATGCCCGATGTCTTGTGCTCCATGCAGCACGCCATCGCCATGGCACCATCGGCTATACCCATAGCACGCGTTGCACACGTAGCAGCACTGGCGACAGCCATCGTACTGAGCGCAAAAATCGTGCTCAGCATTAGACAAATCGTTCGTTTAACCAGCCACATCATTTTTTTCAGATTGTCCCTTGCGCTCACTGGAGCAAACTGACGGCGACCTTTCGGAAAGGTTCCCCACAAAATCTACTGTACCAAACTGGAGAGCGAACGCGGATTATTTTCGAATTTAAAATGCAGTTTGTATTTGAATCTATTTTTTGAACAAACTCGCGATTTTTTGCATCCAACTGGCTGATTGACCGGAGTTGTTGAGTTCAATCTCGTCGTAAGCGCCAGCGTCGAGCATTTTGCGCGGGGTGACGTAATCGCGCCCGGTGAGTAATTTCCAGATCTTGCTTAACATCAAATCGATATCGTTCAGATCTCGAAAACGTTTGTTGCTTTCTGGCGCCAGGGTGCGGTCGATAATGTCATCGAGCACAATACCGTATTCAATACCACCGAGAATTGCGGTTATGCTTTCCGGTTTTGTCGAGAATCGCGCATTGAGAAGTTCTACTGGATTAGAACCAAAGAAGGGCCGGCGCCCTGTCAGCATTTCGTAGAACAGCAGACCAAAAATGTATACGTCAGTGCGAACATCCAGTCGACCATTCATCGCTTGCTCAGGACTCATGTAATCAAACGTTCCCTCACCGATCATTGGCATAGGTTTTGTCGCCGGTGAAGTCATACTGCAAGTGGAATCAAGGTCGACAATCTTGACGGAGTAACGGTTATTGCAGCGTTGCAGCATGATGTCTTCGGCTGTGAGGCTGGTGTGCACATAACCAAGTTGGTGCAAACAATTGAGCGCCTCGATAATCTGAATGCCAACATCAATCGAATCAAGCAGAGACAATCTGCCGAAGTCTTTGAGAACTTTGGCAAGTGTGTGCCCCTGCGCCTTTTCAATCACAAGATAACCGGAATTTCCATCGACTGCAAAATCGATCGGTCGCAAAAAGTATTCGGAATCTACTAATGAATTAAGAACTTCGCCTTCCCATTTCAGCCGCTCGAGATTCTCGCTAGTGTTGCAGTGCTCGCGCAAAATTTTGACGGCGACTTGCTCACCGGAAGGGAACACGCGGGCTTCGTATACGCGACTGGTGCGTCCAACGCCGAGGAGTGTTTGTACGCCGTACCGACCGCTAAGAGTCGAATTCAGATGAGGTGGGATGCCACCATCATTAAGATCAACAGGTTCGTGTACAGAATAAAAAGCCATGACCTACACTCCAAAAAAACGGGATAGGTCAATCCTAGTACACAACTCTTTACAACCACCCGAAATTCACAAATACTTTAGTTCTTGGAGGATCACATCTCCTTCAGCTTTACTTTAGATTTTGGCAATTTGGTATGAAGACTTTCAATGTCATCTTTCGTTAGTTGAACGGTTTGATCGATAATTTTTATTCGATCAACATGCTTTAGTTCTGCGAGATTTTGCACCGTTTTTGTATTGAGTTTGGAGCTAACGATGATCAAATCATGAATTTGAATACTCGACAGCGCTTCCATCAGCTTCTTGCTGACACCAGTGTGAAACAAATAGAGTACAGGGAGTTTTTTTATGCCTGTCAAACCAACAGCAGATTGCTCGCCGAGAATATCACCACATATAAATAGTTGACTGAGCCTTGGCATTTTCGCAATCTTCTTTAAATTCTCAAGCTTGATTTCCTTTTCACCCTGCAATATAAGCTCTGCTACTGCGCTTCGGGAAAGCTCATCATAACCGGCGTCTGTCAGACCATCACAATCCAAAGCCAGTTTTTTCAAAGTCGGTTTTGCAAGAATTTTCTTGAGATCTCGCACATCATAATAATCAAACTTACTGCCAATCATTACGCTCATCTCTTTCTCTTTGTAGTGAAAGAGTCCGTTCTTATCGTAACGTGGAGTGAAAATCAAAGTTTTCAAAGGCATGTCCACAGCCGCATTGATACTGGAATTTCCAATCAATCGCATTGAGTTGATAGCTAAGTCTCGCAGATGATGAAGCTTTTTCAATTGGGCAACTCCATCTTGATTAAAGTTCGGCATTCCACGAAGAAGGAGGTCTGTCATAGTATCGGGTGGCAAATTCGCTAAAAATGAACCTGTTCCTGTGCCGTGCGTAAGCGAGAAGTGGTCGAGCTTTTTGAAGGCGCTGAGGAATTCCAGATCTTTATCATTGGCTTGATACCCCTGCAGTGAGAGCTCTTTCAGAGGGAGAACTCTTATTTTCGAAAGCACCGCCGGTGATATCGTTGCTCTGGAGAAGGTGAGACTATCAATCTTCCGGTCGCGAATGATCTTATAGACATCGCCATCCGAGGCTAGCGCACTTACTTTCACTCTAGTTTTCTCGGAATAAACAAAATTGTTCACTGAGTTAAACATCTCAGCTTCATCCGAAAATGCGGCACCAGAATCTGAGGTGATGGAGCTTGTGCCGCGAGTTGAACTCAATGTTGAATCCATAGCCTGATCGAGTTGGCGGACATCATCGGATTCTGTAAGTATCGGAGGGCGCCGTCTCGCCCCCGGGCGCGGTCCTTGTCCCGGTCCTGAGCCGGCTCGCGGTCCGACTCCTGGTGCGGTTCCAAACCAGGGTCCACCCTCAGGTCCTGCTCCAGGAGGGCCGAATCCTGGTCCGGGACCGTCCTGCGGGCCGAGGCCTGCTCTGGGTCCCATGCCCGGACGGAAGGGCGGACCGAACGGTCTGCCTCGCCCGGCACCGGGTCCTGATGGCGGTCGAGGGTGATCAGCCAATTCCATGCGGACACCGGCTGCCAGTTCGGAGCCGATATCTTGCTCGGTCGCTTGTCCAATTGCTTGTCCAGTCGCTGTTCCATTGCTGTTCTCGCCGATTTCAGCTCCAGTTTCCGAAGGTGCGTTAGCTCTGCCGTCGGCACCGCCGGTAGTGGCGCCAGGTATTCGCTCCGTGAGCAAAGTGCTCATCCCTGACCTGGAGGTTGGAAATAATCGCCAGTTTGGATTGACCCAACGCTCGAATTTAAGCGTTTCCCAACGTCCCGGGACGTATGCTGTATTAGAACTTGGAATTGAGACTCTTCTTGGAACCTTCTTTCCCAGAGCAAGATAAACAACATCGCGGTGGAATTGAGCCGCTGATGAAATTTCTCCGTTTTCCGGTGCGTTCTTCAAGACTTTGTTTATATCGACAAGAGCTTTCTTCGGATCACCCGAAACAAAGTAAGCAACGCCCCTGACATCCAGGGCTTTCAGATTTTCTTCATCGAGTTTAATTGCACGCGACGCCAAATCAATCGCCAGTTCGGTGTTGTCTTTTTTCAATTCATCCCACGCCTGCGAAGACAATTTCAAAGACTCTGCTTCGGATTTAGACGTAAATAGTTGTTTAAAACTCTTCAGAATTGCGGGATTCAAATTGACGGCAGCCACAAGTACAATAACGAACGCCACAAGTATGACACCGCATGTAGTGGCTAACGACCTGGAGTTACTGGCATCGCTGCTCGCAATGGCAGTGCCAGTGCGCTCTTGTGGACGCGCACTGCCCTCCAGATCGTAGATGGCATCAATCAACTCGGTCATGGACCGGTAACGATCCTTCGGCGACTTTTCTAGACAACGACGAACGATCGCTTCAAGTTCTAAAGCAAACACACGCTGATCGGGAGCCCGATCAGCAAGCAATGGAACGGCTTCGTGCGCGTGCTTCGAAATAGTTTCAAGCGCGGTTTCGCTGTAAAAAGGTGGACGGCCGCTCAACGCCTCAAACATTACGCAGCCGAGTGAGTATATTTCAGAACGTTGATCGTATTCCAGACCTTGTGCCTGATCGGGAGACATGTATGCCGGTGTTCCGACAATAGTGTCGCCTTGCGTCCCCGCAGGCGCGTTGATCGCATGCTTGACCCCAGCCACACCAAAGTCGATTATGCGAACTTCCGGCAACTCGGTATTATCGCCTAATAAAAGAATGTTGGAAGATTTCACATCACGGTGGTAAACGCCACGTTCGTGAGCGTGAGCAAGTGCGCTGGCCACCCGTTTCACAACATGCAACGCTACTTCAATCGGCAGCGGTCCATGTTCTTCTACGTAATCGAACAGACTCGTTCCTTTTACATATTCCATCACCATATATGGCGCACCGCCAGCGGTGCCACCAAAATCGAGAACAGAAACAACACCAGGATGATTCAACAAACTGGTCGCTTTTGCTTCGCGTTGAAATCCCATCAACTGTTCCGGAGTGACTGCCCAAAGGCATTTGATAGCAACTTCCTTCTCCAGCAATCGGTCAATGCACAAATAAACGTGACCGGAGGCGCCCTTGCCCAGTTCCATTAGAGGCTTGTAGCGTTCGAGTGGAAATGGAGGCTCTCCCTCCATTTTTAATTCCTCTTCCTCTTCAATCGTTAGCGGCGCTTCTAGCGGTACGACATCGAGAGAAGGACGCATCGCTTCGGGCACATCGCAATTGCACAGGTCACTGCGAAACACCCATTGAGTAAAACTGCCAGCGCGACCGCCGGAGATGCGTTTTTTGCACTTGGAGCATAATTCAACTTGCTCCGTCGGTGGTGCCTCGGGCACACCCTCAACGCAGTTGCAACACACAATCCATTGCGTAAGACTAGCTTTGTCGCCAACACTCTTAGGGCGACCACATTTATTACAGCGAGCTGTGGGATTGTCCGGCATCGCCGCTGCTAACGCGCTGCGCTAGCAGGAGCTGCATGACGAGCCGCAGCACGAGCCGCAACCACCACCTGAAGACCCACCTGAACTTTTCGGCGACGAACCTTGTCCGACATCAGGTGTGATACCACCGGAGCGAATTTGTATGTTCCAAATTCTGTTCACTTCGGCGCTACCACAATGTTCGCAATTGGGCTCTGTATTGTCTTTCATCGAGCGTTCCACGCTGAACGGTTCTCGACAGTCTTTGCAACGATAGTCATAATTTGGCATGGCTATTGCGCTCCTTTGTCAGTTTTCGCATCAGGGGTAACCGGCGCATCAGCAGGCTTACTGTCAGCTGGCGTCGTCGAATCGGTCGAAGCGTCTGTCTTTCCATCGGATTTGGCAGGGTCGGCAGTGGCAGCACCGGGAGTTGCATCCGTATTTGTTTTGGCATCATCAGCGCCTGGTGCGGTGACTGTGCCGGTCTCTGTTTTGTCAGCGCCGGCGGTATCTGTCTTGGTGGCGGCATCATCTTTAGAATTAGTCGCAGCCCCGGTTTCAGAGTCAGGTTTTGCACCGTCTTTCTTCTCGAGTCTTTGCTCTTGTTTCGCTTTTCTCGAATCGAGTTTGCCGGTAAACAGAGCTGTGACATCGTTAAACATAATCACAACCATCAGCAACAACAAGCTGATCATGCCGTACTTGAAAATCTCGCCTTGCGCTCTTTCACCAAGCGGCTTGCCGCGTACAGCTTCGATCAACATGAATGCCAGGTGACCGCCATCGAGCGCGGGCCAGGGTACCAGGTTAACGATCGCCAGGTCCATACTGATCAAGATCGTGAAGATAAACAGCTGGTTCCAGTTTTGCTCTTGGGCAATGTCCGCGCCCAATTTCATTACGGCTAGAATTCCGTGCACGTCGCCTGGACCGACTGACATTTCTGAGCCTGCAGGCGGTTTTCCAAAGGTTGTCGCATGAACCCACAAACCTTTGCCAATCATTCCGAGTGCTTGCATCATGCCGCCAGTCAGCTTGGTCAGCCGCTCTGCAGCCATGCCGGCAATTTCCGGAACGCTCTTGTCGATTTTTTGGAAGCCGATTTGTTTCGCTTCCAGAACCATGCCGACCCGACCTTTTTCATTGGGGGTCAGCGCGATGTCAATCGGTTTGCCGCCTCGCACCATGTGTAAAATGACTGGTTTGGCCGGATGTGCTTTCAGATACGTGACGGCTTCACCAGGTTCGCCGACTTTGGTTTCGTCGACGGCAACCAGAGTGTCGCCTTTGAGAACTCCTGCATCCCGAGCGATCAACAGTTTCTTATCAAAATTCTGGATCTGGGTTTCGTACTTCGGATCGCCTTGAAACAACAGCATCATGAACATAATCAGATAGGCAAACAAAATGTTGAAGCCTACGCCGGCAAAGGCTACAAGCGCTCTTTGCCAGATTGGGAATTTCTTGAATGGTTTCAGCGGCACGCCATAAGCTTCGCTGTCCAGCTGCGATTCGTCGCCGAGCTCAGGAATGGCGACGTAGCCGCCGAGCAGAGCGTAATGGATGCGGAATTGCGTTCCCCATTTGTGACCGACCACCACGAAAGGTCCGACTGGTAAGCCTATGCCGAATACTGGGGTTTGAAAACCAAACATTCGAGCGACTAAAAAGTGACCGCTTTCGTGGACGATGACGAGGATGCTTATGATACCGACCATCATAATCCAGGCGAAAACTTGAACCAAAATGTCCATGTAGAAAGGAGTTCCTGAAGGGGCTGAGAAGATATACGGGCTCAAGCAAGCACGAGAACCTGATCAAAGTATCGCTCAATTAGAGCGCTGGCGTCTCGGCAATTTGCTCAAAGGTTACGTCTTTATAGTAATACGTTAAGATCTGGCCTGCATTATAGCCGTGCTCCGCGAGCGTGCGGGCGCCGTACTGGGACATCCCCAGACCATGCCCGAAGCCCTGTCCGCGAAAGACATACGAGTCCTGATAGGCGAGCACATTAAAATTCGTGCTGGGTAAAGCGAAGAGCTGACGAATTGTCGAGCCTGCCACGAATGTGCTGCCATTGGTGCCGAGGACAAGCATGTTTTTCACGCGTCCAGCCGGGCTGCGGTGGACGGGAAACAAGCCCAGCACGGTGCCGACGTCCTTGCCAAGCAAGCTGTCGATCTGGTTCATGGCGAATTTACGGTCCCAGAGGACGTATTTGGATTTGTGGTCGACATCGGGGACGGATTTGAGGTACGGGACCTCTTTGGTCCAGACGTGTTCGGCAACATCGGTGTGTCCGGCTGAAGAACTGTGGAAGAAACCGGGCACAACTTTGCCCTGATGCTTCATGACAATGCCCTTGGTTTCAGAAACGGCGCGATTGGTCGACGAGGTTTCGGCGACAGCACCGCGATAAGCCTGGTCGAGGACAGTCGCTTTGACGTCAAAACCTTGAGTGCCGTACTTTCCGAGATTGGCGATAGCGTAAGAACGGGCGGCGATCGCCTGCGCTTTGAGCGCTTCGCGCGGCCACGAACTCGGCATCTCTGACGGGATCACGGACATTAAATAGTCTTCCAGGTCGAGTACGTTAATGGCTGTCAAACGTGTGACGATGGCGCCGTTTTTGTCTTTGACGACAGTCGGGCGAATCCACAGCGCGCCGCGATACATGCGACCGTTCAAGGTGAAAACGTATTGAGAATTTTCGGAGTTGTTTTGATCGGCTGCGATAATCACACCGGATGTGATACCACTACCGATCAAGGTATCGAATATTGTTTTTCCGGATGGGACTGGTGTTAAACGATTGCTCTGGTTGGGTGTGCCAAGCGTGTACTCCGCGTCTTCGTCAGTTGCTTCCTCCTGATCGGGCATGCCGTCGGCGGACTGCGCTGGTGTTCGTGAGTTGACGCCTTTGAGGACGGAGGCGACATTTGCTTGAGCGGCTGCGGCGTTGGGCGCCGCTGTCGGGCACGAGATTGTAAGCGAAATCGGTCCGCGCTTTGCTGCGCCTACGTTAAAATCGGCTTGCTGGGCTTGAAACGCTTTCAGTGCTGGTGGACCAATATATTGGCTTGGAAAGAAGGCTACACCGCGTTCGTTGGTTTTTATTTGATCACCGGATGCGATTAAAAACTTGTCGACGTCGCGTCTGCCTGATACCGTCAGCGATGCAGCACCATTGGCGGTGCGGGCGCCCAGTCGCCATTGGCTCAGTGGTTGCAGTGCGGCGATTTGTCTGCCGGTGGACATGTCCAGGACCTGGGCGCCGTCGATGGCGTCCACGGAAATCTCAGGGACGTTGAGTGCGATCGCTACTCTTATAGGAATGTTGTCGGTGAAACGACGCGGTTGACTGGCGGCGTTTCCGTATGGTGATGCCGCCTGTGATGAGGCGCGAGCGGTGTAGATGGTGTCGTCGGCGGTGTTGCGCTCGTAAGCGTTGAGATCGTATCCTTCGGCATTTGCATCGTTATATGTTTGTGCGCCGGCAGCGTTAGCAATCAATAGACTGAGTGCGGTGAAGGCAAATGCGCCCAGAAAGTTTTTCCAGAGAGACTGCTTGTTTCCGGACCAACTATTGTTATTGTTGTTGGCGATGCCTTGCGTGCCTTCGAGCAGTGAAGCTTCACGCCACGGAGAGGTGGTTGGTTTCTGCGGACCTGCACTCGCGGCGGCTAGTTGCTCATCTGCCTCAATCGCAAGGTAGGCAGCGATTGCAGCCATACACACAACGGTTTCCGAATCGTCGGTTTCAATGACAGATGGTTTCGTTTTTGAAACTGAGACGCTATCAACCATTGGTAAGCGATACCTTGCGGGAACGAACGCCCCCATCGCAAGCGGAAGGGACTCCTGTGATTATAGCTTCTCAAGAACCGATTACCCAGTGCTTGACGAGAGGTTAGGAACTTCCAAGGCAATCGAGCCCGCTGCATATACAGTTGTGGTACCGGCGGACGATTCGTGTTCACGTTTATCCATTATTGGACGCAGAAGGTAGCGGTGGGATTCGCTGACCTCGGCGTTAACCTTTTCGTGCTCCCAAATTCCGCAGTGTCTGGAGTAATGCCGCAGCCTTTGATGTGATTCTTTAGCGTTTCACTTTTTGGCGTTCTTGCTGCTGGACTTCGGGCGGCGGCGTCTCTGTTTTTTCAGAGTCTTTATCTCTTCTGAACAGCGACCCGACCTTGTTCTTCACCCTGTCGGTGAAACCTGTCTTATCAGAGACCTCTTTTGCTTGTTCTAATTTCTCACCGGCTGGATGAATGTTGACTGCGCCGCGAATCACAGTTTCCGTGTTGACTATGCCTTTAGCATCACGGACGACGCCTTTGACCGAAGGCGCTTCGTGAGGCCGACCATTTTTCGGACCGTTAACCTGTTCTTGAACTTTGTCTGCGATTTGATCGGTTACTCCGGCGCGATCCGCTAAATGCATAGCTCGTGCCAGGTCACCAGTCAGTGGCGCGCTTTTGACGGCGCCTCTGATCAGTTCTTCCTTGTTAACCGTTCCACGTCCATCGCGGACGATGCCGGTCACGCCACTTCTGGAAAGGGTTTCAGCAGCGTCGACAATATTTCCTGCACCGGGAACGAGTTTCGCGTTTCGAGTGATCTGGTTGACCGTAGCGTTGTCAGAGCGACCGCCCACAGCCTCAATCGCCCTGGCAGCACCCTCTCGTCCCTGTTTAATCACAGCCTGTCCCTTCTCGGATTGCACGGCTTCTTTTGTGTTTTTGTAGACCTTGACCGAAGTATCTCCGACTTGCTCGGCTATTTTGCCACCAGTGTCGGCGACTTTCTCAGCCGCCTTGCGACCCCAGCGAGTCATGCCGGACCACGCGTCGCGCGCGGCATCAGCCGCACCACTGTGCTTCTCATCGGGCGCCGATTGTTCAGAAACCTTTGGTTGATCTTTGACCTTGGCCGAATCCTTAGCTTGCGGAGCATCTTTTGCCATGTGTGAGTCCCTTCAAAAAATAGCAGCGGGGTTGGCTTCAAACAGAAACCAGTTGAGCGAGAATTCAATTTTGCCGTTACTTTGTGACAAGGTTGTGAAACGAGATGGGAGATCTACCATTCCGTCAGGCGCGTGCGCGGAACAGTTGATTATGGTTTGACTTTACCTGCCAGTGCAATGCTGGTTGTCGGCTTGGCTTGGCTCAAGCGGTACTGTTGCTTGCCGACGTGCCACGAGCAACCGACGAGGAATCGGAATGGTAGTAGAAAACGAGTGCCTTGAAATGGACTTCCTAAATTGGTCGGCAGTCGATTGTTGAAAAGATTTTCTAAACGGACGTCCACCGTATCTGGTATCAACCTGCTTTTCGCCAGCAATGATTCCGGTGCTTTGAAGCCACCATTGAGTCCAAAGATATTGAGTCGTGGAGTGCGTTTTGGGTGTGGTCCAAAAAATGCTTCGTCTCGACTGTCTTGCAATCCTGAGAGATATTTGTAATCTGCAAAAACCCACCAGTTTTTCTTGGACATATAACCAAACCCGGCGACGAGCGCTTCACGCCTGTCGTGATCGGGATATTTGTCTTCTACCGGTACGACGTCCTGGGCGTAGATGCCACCGGTTACGCCTTTTGAACCACGCAGTAACGCGATTTGGAAAGTGTTTGAAACGAAACCATTGAAACCGTAACCGTCGCGATTGGGCTTCAATTCAAGACGGGTTTCAACACCATACGCTTCTTGCCCGGAGATAGTTTGACGATTGTAGAGTGGGCTATTGCCGATCACTCCAGAGTCTCCGAAATTGTTCAGTCGTTTATAAAACAGATTGACTCGAGTCATCATCCGTGGACCGATTTGCTGTTCGATACTGGTGTCGACAAGCTTGCCGCGCGTTGCCACCATCGGGCGCAAAGTCCCGTTGAAGATTCCGCCGACTAAATCGTTGGCATTAGGCGCAGTAGAAAACACATCCACCGGTGGTGGCATAAATAGGTGAGAGAAAGAACCTCGCACAACCGTGCTCGGAGTGACGACGAACGAACCGCCGAACCGACCGCTCGCTTGTGCATTAGTTACACGCTGAGCGTCGAATACTGATGGATTAAATGGTTGAATGCCCGGTATCGTCAGCAGTGCTTCTCCGACTTTACGAGTATTGCCGAAGACACCGTGATAAACGTCGGCTCTGACGCCAGCGTCTATAGTCAGCCGCTTTAGAATTCCTGTTTGAGGGCGCCATGTGTCTTGCAGATAGCCGCTCTGTAGATAGCGGAACCCCTTGTATTTGCCAATGCCATTAACGAATCGAGGACCATTAGTTGTGAAGGTAAACGGACTAATTTCGGCGCCGTATGGAACGTCTGGGTTGTACGGATCATTGTTGTAGTATTGCGAGCTGAAGTTAGTAGTAACAGGGCGAACTTCGCTCAGGAAGCCGGCTTCAACACGGTGAGTGTTGCGAACAGTTTTGATTATGTTTCCTTGTGAACCAAACACATAGTTGAAACGACTGGCGCCGGGTGTGAGCGAGATCAATGGCTGACCGCCGTTGATCACCGGATCAGGATCGAAAACATTCCGGCTTTTGTATCCTTCATAGTAAAACGCATTGATCAAGTGCAAATTGGCTTCGTCGAAGAAGCGCTTAAACGTGTGCTTGTAGCTCAGAATCATGAAGTCCTGCGCATCATACTGATGCTGCCGAACTCCGGCGCGATACGATGCTCGAGAAACAGGCACTTCGAGAAAAGAGTGATTCAATCCAACCGTCAGTCTGAATCGATCGCGATCGGTCGCCTGGTACTCGAGCTTTCCGAGTACGTTAATGTCCGCACGCGAGTCGTGTTTGAAGCTCTTCACAGGCGGCGAAAGACCAAGCAGAGAGCCGCGAAACGAGCCAGACGTTTCATAACGCAAACGATTTAGTTTCGAACTTTCTTTTTGACTGAACGCACCGCTGGCATTGTAGTAAACGTTGCCGGTCATGGGACCGCCGATTTGCTGACCAACGGTAAAGCTTGGTTTTGCGCTGACAGGTAGCGACTTCATGCGTGCCACCGCCCCTAGTGGTCCGCCACCATCGCCGGCTTTGTATCCACCGATGTCCATTTGGAACGACTGGAGCGAGCGCGGAGTGACGAAGTTGGACTGTTGCAGAACGCCGGCAGCTTCTGGAAGAATCACATCGTCAAGCACGTAGTTGACGGCATTGTGCTCGCCACGAACAATCATATTTCCAAAGGTATCGGTCATGACACCAGGGGTGGTTTCAATCAGTTTTTGCAGATCGTTGCCGGATCCATATTGATAGATCGTGTCATGAGTTACGTTTGTTCTGCTGCCAATCTCCTCCGGGTGCACCAATGTGCGCTTTCCGGTGATTCGCATGACGTCTTCGGCTTCCAATTCTTCAAGCGCGACATCAACAGTTCGCATCTCGCCTGAGACTAAATCAAAAGTGTTTGTGTGAGACAACATATCCGGAGCCGAGACCGTCATCTCCCAGCGACCGAATTCCATGTCTTCGATTTTAAACGTGCCGTCGCTGGCTACATCGGCTTCCTTCCTCACATGTTCGCTGCCCTGTTTGATGAGCAGAACACGCGCACCAACAATCGGAAGAGTTTTGGTAAGGTCTGTTATTTTGCCGGATATCGACGCAAAGTTTGGCTTCTTCCCTTCATCTGCCACCGAGGTTGGTGCCAGGGTCGATCCTGTCGTCGAATTCAAAATCGAATTTAGTTTGGAATCTGCATCTGCTGCAAATGCATACTGTTGATGAAGAATCATCAAACAGAACGCGACTGGGATCAGAGATGTCTTTTTCACGGGACGGGGCTCCAGGATCGGACACGGCGTTGCGAGCCACTGTTGCCAGTAGCGCCGCTAGGCGGCGATTAGCCATTTTTCGGACCAAGAGCAAAATGGTAATCGTTTTCATTTTCAATTTTACGATGTTTTACCCTGGAGTCAATACACACGGGGAAGTCAGGAGCTTAATCACAATTCAACAGCAACCGGCATCAAATTTTGACACCGACATTGTTCGCGCCAGCGACGAGGGAATGGTCTCTTGGACTTCCGCATGTCAGAACATTCCACTGTGGCGCCGAGCAGTTCCACAAGAGGCGCAGAACATAAACCTGACAACCACCGCATTGCGAAACAACCCCGGCGGGAAAGAAGCAGAAGCCGAAGGGCTTCAAGCTGACGGCGGTCCCAATCACATCAGGACTATCAAACTTTCAAATCAATGCTATGAAGTGCTTATATAGATCAAGACGTCCAAGCTCAGAACGCGAAACTTTTCTCAGCGACAATCGAAACCAGTCGGCAGCGCACGGATAACTGCGGTCCCTGGTAATCTGGACTCATCAGCTGATATTCGAAACCCGTTCTACAATGAAGAACTCAACGGAAGCGCGGCAATGCAAGGCGTTCGTCACCTTACTAGTAAATTGACACGGTTCATTCCGAAAGATCGCAGGTTCGCGCTGATTGCGATCCTGCTTGCCGTATTGATCGGCGGGTTTATAAGCGTCGCTGACGAAATGCTCGAAGGAGACACAACACAGTTCGACAATGCCATTCTGCTTGCGCTGCGTCACGCGGACAATCCATCCATACCAATTGGTCCGGATTGGCTGCTGCCGGTAGTCAAAGATATCACCGCCCTTGGTGGCGCAGCGATAGTGTCACTTGTGGTGCTTGCTACATCCGGCTACTTTATGCTCAAGCATAAATTCCACATGATCTTTTTTCTGCTGGTCTCCGCCGGCGGTGGCGCCGTGGCAATGGAAGTACTGAAAACATTTTTCAATCGCCCACGTCCAAGCATCGTGCCACACCTTACGGCGGCGACTCACGCCAGCTTTCCGAGCGGGCATTCGATGTTTTCGGCAATTGTTTATTTGACGATTGCGGCGATCCTGGCGAAGACGACTAAAAGCTATCGACTCAAGGTTTACTACGTATCCGTGGGTCTGTTTCTCACGATGCTGGTTGGTTTCAGCCGCATTTATCTGGGTGTTCATTATCCAACCGACGTGCTGGCGGGATGGTGTGCGGGCGCGGTTTGGGCAGCGTTTACTTATCTAATCGGTGACTGGCTAGAGTCGCGCGGCCAGATCGAGAAGGAAGAAAGCGCTAGGGAGAATGAGTAGGTTTGTCTTCATCGAGGCTGACTAAATTCCACTTACCTTTTGCCTCGACTACGTGCAGCGAGTCTTTGAAGAACAACTTGAACACCTGCAGATACTTATCATTTAGTATCAAAAAATTAGGCGCCTTTGTGGTCGCCAAAAATTGCGGACAATCACTCGGCCCAGCGAATTCAAAGACATTCTTCTTCGCATAGAAAGCCAAGATCGGACTTTCGTTAGCCAGTACGCCGATGCTCGGATCTTTATCCAGAAGTTTGGTTCGTTCGATCAAATATTCGAGCGATTCATTTCCTTTGCGAAACAAATGTTCCAATGCAATCGGCACCATAATACCGCTGGCAGAAAGACACAGAACGAATAACAAAATGGTAGCTGTTCGGATTTTCGAATTGTAAACCAGGGCACCATATGCGAAGTATCCCAAAATATAAGCGATGACTCCTATACTCACGATGGTTAGCAGATCGGGAGAAGCAGCCAACAGCCTGGGAAGAACGAACAGTCCGACAGTGCAACCAATTACCATGACTGGTGCCAACCAGAAGATAAATCTTCGTCGACCTAATCTAATGACCTTATCGAGAAGAACGCCCGTCAGAATTGCAATCGGTGGGGCGATCGGCAAAAGGTAATGTCCCAACTTCGACGAAGTCACCAACAACAGTGCAAGTGTTCCAAACAACCAGCACCACGCGGCAATGCAAATCTGCGCTCGCGGACTTTTGGAAAATCGCTTTTCAGTCTTCGGTCGAAACACTGCAGGTGCACTCGCCAGAAGTGGCAGCCATGGAATGAAGCCACCTAAAAGATAAGGCGCGTAAAACCAGATCGGCGATAGATGCGACTTCGACTTGCCTGACAGCCTTCCAAAGTTCTGGTCGATAAAGAAGAATTTGGTAAACGCACCGTCCGATGCAATATGTTCTGCGACAAACCAGGGCAGTGCCACTATTAGTGGTATCGCGATTCCAAGCAAAGGTTTTAGTGAAAAAATTCTCCGTTTGAAATCACCAAACGATTCACTGGTGACGACTAAGAAGCCGCCAATGCAAATGCCAACGACCGCTACAGCTAATGGTCCTTTGCTCAGAAAGGCAAGTCCCAAACAGATATATGCTGGAATCAGACCTTTGGTCCAACCAAAAACAAGCGTTCGCAGCAGCAGTAACGTGGTTATCGTCGTCAGTAAAACAAGAGGCATATCTGTCAATGCAATGTGACCGACAACAGTGAAAAGCGGCATGGACAACAGCGATAAGCCTGCCATCAACGCGGCCCGTCTACCGACAAATGGCAGAACTAGAACAAAAAGTGCAACTGCACTACCAATCGCGCCCAGAGCCGAAGGCAAGCGCGCCGCAAATGTATTGATACCAAAAGTCAAATAAGACGCGATGATCAGCCAGTAGGTCAGAATTGGTTTGAAGTAGTAAGGTTTGTAGTTGAGGTAAGGTGTGATGAAATCACCTTTTTCCAACATCTCGCGCGCCGCTTCAGTGTAGTAAGCATCGCTTGTGTTCAGAATTCCAGTGGAGCCGAGTGCAGGCAGATACATCAATGCACCAACAGTAATGATGATCCACAGAAGTTTGCTGTCCTGCCGTTGCCAGCATCTCTTATCCGAACTCATTCGCCCCTTGGAAGCAACGCTCGAAGTGACGTCGTGCTACCTACGGCGATACTAACCTAAATCGGAGTGGACTGACTGTAAAATCGTGTGAATACAGATTCGCGACGGATTAGTCGACTTCGAATTCAATCTTGATTTTGCGACTTGATTTTACAGGTTTGCCGTTCAATTGAGCAGGCTTAAATTTCCATTTTTTCAAAGTGCGGAGGGCGACATCGTCGACTTCTTGCGACCCGGTCGAACTGACCAGACGAACCTCGAATTTGCCGTCCGACTCGATAGTGAACCGCGCGCAGCAGCTTTTCTTGCACGATTGCTCGGTGTGCTCCGCCGGCAGCTCCGGCTGCGGTGCTTCTAAGGCAAGCGCGTCTTCATAGCTGGACGAGTCGGTGGTTCCACCCTTAAGTAGAGGCGAAGCGCTGACGGGGGCGGCTATAACCGCAAGAGCTAAAAGGAGCGCGTACCAAAGTCTCATAGGGGTGGACCTCTGCGAGAATGACAATCGTTTTCATTATCATACACGACATATCCGAATGAATCACATTAAACATGCTCGTCAGTTTAAAGTGATCGATTGAACGGGGTTCTAAATGAAAATTCCAATTGAATGGAACACCCAATTGGAACTTCTAATTTTCGATGTTCAAATTCGAACTTCTAATTCGAACTTCTATTTACCTTGCAACGCTTCTGCACCGCCGACGATTTCAAGCAATTGCTGCGTGATATCGCCCTGACGTGCTTTGTTATAAACGAGCGTCAAATCTTGAATCAACTCGCCGGCTTTCGAAGTTGCGTTGCTCATTGCGCCCATCCGAGCTGCAAGTTCTGATGCTGATGCATCGAGAAGCGCTTGATAAATTACGTTTTCAACGTACTTAGGAAGCAATTCTTCTTCCATCAATTCAAGCAAAGAAGGTTCGAAGATCGTTTCTGCACTCAATGGGAAGTTGTCGACACCTTTCGGTAGTTCGACGGGCAAAAATTTGATCAATTGAGTTTCTTGTTTGCCAAGATTGATGAATTGCGTAGCGATAATTTCGACACTATCAACTCTAGTTTCCAAATCCTCAACTTTCACATCGTCTTCGGAAACTTCGTTGTTCTTCGGCTTACCATGCGTGTACAAGATACATGCGTAATCCGCTATCAGCTTAGCGGTTTCGTAATTCGGAACCACTGAAAGGTTTGAGTACGATTTGATCTTGGTCAAGTTTTCGTCTTTAACTCGTTTGAAAAATCCGGCGGCTTTTAAACCAATGGAAATCAGATCTACCTGAAGTCCTTCTGCTTTCAGTTCACGAATACGTTTGATTGCTGCTTTAAATACGTTGGTGTTGTACGAACCGCACAAACCGCGATCGGAAGAGATCACGATGAGAGCTACTCTTTTCGGGTTTGGTCGTTTCTCCAACAAAGGCAAGTCAAGCAAGTCGATCGGATTTGTTTCGTGAACAACCTGTTGAAGCATCTGCACTACTTTACTGGTGAATGGACGAGTTGCAAGAGTTCTGGCTTGCGCTTTTCTTACTCTCGCCGCTGCCACCATTTGCATCGCGCGCGTAATTTTCTGCGTTGATTTAACGCTTCTTATACGTCCGCGAATTGCTTTCAGGTTTGCCATTTGATTTAAAAGCCTCCTGCGTTGACCGGCTTCTGGTGCCGGATACGCTGATGCGAGTTACTTACGTAGTCGTTCCGATTTTCGGTCTTACTTGACGAAGAAGTTTGATTTGAACTTGTTGAGGTGTTCCTTCAATTCTTTTTCGGTTTCTTCACTGACTTTGTCGCCAGTGAGAAGTTTTGCGGAAACTTCTTTGCCTTGAGCAGCAAGATATTTAAACCATTCGGCTTTGAATTTCAGAATGTCATTGTTGGCGATATCATCAAGAATGCCTGCGTTAGCGGCGATCAGAATGGAAACTTGTTCGGCCAATGACAGTGGTTCAAACTGCGGTTGTTTCAAAACTTCCATCAGTTTTTGTCCACGCTTGATCTGATCTTGCGTTGATTTATCGAGGTCGGATGCGAATTGTGCAAACGCTTCCAGTTCTCTAAATTGAGCAAGGTCGAGACGAAGCTTACCGGCTACGGCTTTCATTGCTTTGGTTTGAGCGGCACCACCTACGCGGGATACGGATACACCGGCGTTGATAGCGGGACGTACACCGGCGTAGAACAAATCTGTTTCAAGGAAAATTTGTCCGTCGGTGATTGAGATAACGTTGGTCGGGATGTATGCAGATACGTCACCGGCTTGTGTTTCTACGATTGGAAGTGCGGTCAAACTGCCGGCTCCAAGAGCATCGGACAATTTTGCCGAACGTTCCAGCAAGCGACTGTGCAGATAGAAAACGTCTCCAGGAAACGCTTCACGACCTGGCGGTCTTCTCAGCAACAACGACATAGCGCGATAAGCTTGAGCGTGTTTCGACAAATCGTCGTAAACCAGAAGTGCGTGTTCGCCCTTCATCATGAAGTATTCGCCGATTGCGCAACCGGCATATGGTGCCAGGAATTGCAGAGCTGGTGCATCGGTTGCAGCGGATGCCACGATTACCGAGTACTCCATTGCGCCTTTGTCTTCGAGAATTTTATGAAGGCGGGCGACGTTGCTGGACTTTTGACCGATAGCGACATAAACGCATACTGGTCTGTCTGGCTGGTTCTTCTGGTTGATGATGGCGTCAACTGCGATTGCAGTTTTTCCGGTTTGACGGTCGCCGATGATCAATTCGCGTTGTCCACGTCCGATCGGGATCATGGCGTCGATAGCGGTTAGTCCGGTCATCAATGGTTCGTGAACGGATTTACGTTTTACGATCCCTGGTGCGATCAATTCCATCGGTGCGAATTCATCGCTGGCGATTGGACCTTTACCGTCGAGTGGCTGTCCGAGCGGGTTTACAACACGACCGAGCATGCCGGGTCCGACAGGAACAGAAGCGATCCGTCCAGTCGTTTTTACTTCCATACCTTCATGGATTTTGCGGCCTTCACCAAGAATTACAACACCAACGTTATCTTCTTCAAGGTTGAGCACCATCCCTAGTGTCTTGGCTTCGTCTTGAAACTCAACGAGTTCCATGGACATGGCTTTCTCCATGCCGTAGACGCGGGCGATACCATCGCCGACCTGGAGCACGCTTCCGACGTTGCTTACGCTAAGCGCCGATTTGTATTGCTCTAGTTGCGCCTTCAAAACCGAGGTGATCTCGTCGGGTCTGATTGCCATTTTGTTGTCCTCTAACCTCTTATATATTCGGTGTTCTTACTTATTGATCGTTTCGGTTTTTAATCGATTCGATTTTGGTTGGTCAAAAACTTTTTTCTAAACTGCCAGAAGTTCTTTTTCAACAACCGCGAGTTTGCCTTTCAAGCTGCCGTCTATGACTTGATCTCCAAGTCGTAGAATGACGCCGCCAAGAAGGCTCTTGTCGATTATCACTTCCAGTTCCAATTTTTTACCGAGGTGTTCGGTAAGTCGTGCCTTGATGTCGGCGATTTCAGAAGTCGTCAGTTCTTTGGAAGAAGTAAGCTTGGCGCTGACAATATTTTTCTTTGCTCTCAAAAGTTCAGCGAATTTTTCTTCAAGTGATTTGAGAAGATCGAGACGTCCACGCTCTGCAACCAGCCGGAGCAAACGTTGAGTGATGTCGGAAAGCTTGCCTTCGAACGTCTTGAGCAAAAGGTCTAACTTTTTCGGGGCTTCAACGGCAGGATGACTGAGTACGGTGGCGAAATCCGGATTGGCGGCAATCACTTCATTGATACCAATCAAATCAGCGAGAACTCGCTCCGAAGTGGCGAACTTCTCTGCACCGTCTGCTTGCTGAGCGAGCTCCAGAGCTGCCTCCGCATATTGTGCTGCAACTGCCTCCAACTCACCTTTCATTCTTTGCCGTGGCCTCCGTTATTTTTCTGACCGAGTAGTGGCACCAACTGCAGTGCCCGGTGCGAATGATTGCCCTGATGGACCGCTCAATGAATCGAGCTCTTGCATGAATTGAGAAAGCAGTCGTTTGTTGTCCGACTCGCTGACATTTTTCTCGAGATAACTTTGTGAAAGTTTCACAGCCGCTTCGACCGCTGCCGTGCGCACTTCAGTGATGATCATCTGCCGTTCGTTGGCGAGCGATGACTCAAGCTTGCGATGCAAATCTGCTACTTCGCGAGTGGTTTGACTCAAGATTTCAGCTTTCAATTGTTGGGCGACGGTCTTTGCTTCATCAACAATTTTGTCTGATTCTTTTTGAGCATTTTCCAAATTTCTTTGTTGCTCGGCGAAAAACGCGTCAGACTCGGCTTTGACTCTGGCTGCCGATTCCATCTGTTCATTGATCGCACGCTCGCGCTTTTCGAGCATCGGCGGAACCAGTTTATTGATTCCATAAATCAAAAATCCAACCAGAAAAATCCAGTTGATAACATTGCTTTTGAAATCAAGAACGACGTCCATCAGTCCGGGTTGATGGTGCTCTACTTCAGCTAGGAAAAACATTAGATTCATCAGATTGCTTCCTCCAACGCTTTCTTCACTTGTTCTTCGTTGACATCGAATTTTGGATTTTCTCCAAGAACTTTGCCGACGATCTGTTTTACGAGTTGAGCTTCTTCGACGATCAGTGAATCAAGCAAGACTTTCTTCTCGCCTTGCAATTGACCTCTGGACTCGTCGAGGCGCTTGCGGCCTTGTTCTTTAACTCCACCCAATTCTTTGTTTCGAACTGATTGAGCTTCAGTAACTGCGGCCGTAATGATCGCTTGAGCTTCCTCGCGTTTTTTGGCGAGTTGCTGCTTGTAAGTATCAGTTGATGAACTTGCCTCATCCCGAGCCGCTTTAGCAGCTGCAAGATTGCCGGCAATCATCAGGTTTCGTTTTTCAATAACCTCGCCGACTGGTTTCAAAAACCACTCATTCAAGAGGTACATGAAAACTAGAAAGCTGATAAGAAAAAATAGAATTGTTGCGTTCGGGAAAAGCATTTAGGTACGGTTTCCGTCGGTAAATTTTCCGTCGCCAGTTTTCACTGCGATATTGCCATCGACCTGCATGAGCGAATGTCACTCATGCAGGTGTTTCGTTTACTTTTTAGCCACCCAATCCCATTGGGAAAAGGTAAAGAAGAACTGCTACGACGAAAGCGAACAGACCGAGCGCCTCCATCAGTGCTGCAAACAGAAGACCGTTTGCAACGAGCTTACCAGTCATCTCAGGTTGACGAGCCATTCCTTCCAACGCTTTGGAAGCTGCGATACCGATGCCGATACCAGGTCCGAATACACCGACAGCGGCGATACCGGCGCCGATTCTCGATGCAGTGGTTACCATAGCTCTCAAAGTTTCAGGATCCATCACAGCTGTTGTGCCTGCTTGGGCAATTAATTGGTGGTCCACTTATCTCACTCTCCTCGACTTTTGCTTCGCATTTAGCGTGTTGATGCCACATGAAACACGACTAACGAATTCTTCGAAATTCGAGAATTCAAGCCAGTCCGCTTCAAAAGAACCCACTGATTATATCAGTACGTTAGTGATGGTCTGCGACTGCAAGACCAATGTAAATGGAGGTCAACAACGCAAATACAAAAGCTTGCAAGAATGCGATGAAGATCTCGAAACCCATGACTGCGACTGGGGCTACAATCCATGGCAACAACATCAATGCCACCATTCTGGTCAATTCGTCGGCGGTGATCACTAGCAGCAAACGCAGTGCCAGTGTCACTGGGCGGATTATCAAGTCCATCCATTCGATTAAACCAAGTGGTTTGAAATACATACCGATATAATGCATTCCGTGTTTTTGAATGCCGGCGTAAATGTACGTAACCAGCGCTATGACTGCCAATCCGGCGGTGACGTTGATGTCAGTGGTTGGCGAAGCAACCTCGAAATGTCCGTGTCCATTCGGCAAATGCGGATAGCCTGGAATCGCAGTTAAAAGCGCCCATGGGAGGATTCCGAACAAATTGCCTGTTAACACAAAAATAAATATCGCCGCAATAAGCGGTAAGAATTTCTTGTAGTCATGACCGATTTGACCCTTACAGAGGTCGTCAAGAAAGGTGTAGATGCTCTCCGCTATCGCTTGTCCGGTGCCGCCGGGGCCAGTGGATGTCAATTGAGGGCGAACTACTAGAGCGAGCACCAAAACGAATATCATGCATGCCCAGCTCGACAACATGGTGTCGACGTGGACTGTCGCCATCGGACCAAAAGGGGTCGAGATGTCTGCAATCGGTTTTAGTGCTTCAAACTGTGACGTATGTAAATGCTTGTCTAACATAATGCCCCTGACGCCTGATGCGAGGTTCTAAAGCGCAATCGCGCGCGCATAGAACACGACAAGAAATGATATCAGACAAGGAATCTAAATCATGATGCCAGAGCTCGTCTGGCTTAAGCTGGTAACGAAACTTGAGAATTGGCGCGTCAAGCGGTTTGCGGCTGACAAGTGCTGATATTTTGTTTTAGAATAAACTGGACTTTTCTTCTTCAGGGTCGTCTGGAAGCGGCTTCCCACGGTTTGGCATGCTGCGCTCGATCTGCTGAGAAGTTCTAAAAATCTGATAAATGGCGGCGGAGAAACCAGCTGTAAGTCCAGCCATCATCAGCCCGACCGCCCACATTTGGCTGTGCAACAGCCGATCGCCGATGAAGTAACCACCAAAACCGAATACGCATGTATATACGACCAGCGCCATGCCCCACTGGGCCGCCATCGCCACGGTTGATGGTCCGCCTTCATTGACCGATTTTTGCTCAGAGGGATCTTTCATCTTCTTTTAACTCCTCTTCGACAACTTTCTTGAGATCAGGCTCGTCAAGCGATTCTAATGGTTCAAACGCGACTTTCGGAAGATTCTCAGACACTTCGCCCATTGGCTTCTATATTTAATGTAGCTTTACCTGAGCCCCCCGGTGTATGGTTGACCAACTTAAGATTGGGAATAACAAAATTGAGTATTTGCTACACTTAAGTATCTATACTGGCGTTAAATCTGGGCCTCGAGCCAGAGCTTTAAAGGAGCTTTCCGAGAATGTTCGACCGCATCGCTATGGTTTTCAAGGCAATGGTAAATGCCTTACTGGGTAAGGTTGAAGACCCCCAGATGATGCTTGAACAAACCTATCAGGAACTGCAATCAAACCTGATTCAAGTCAGGCAGGCTGTGGCTCAAGCAATCGCGACTGAAAAGCAGCTGGAGCAGCAGCTTCAGAAAAACAAAGACCAGGCGGCTACCTGGCAAAACCGCGCCGCGATGGCGGTTCAACAAAACAACGACGACCTTGCTCGTCAAGCGTTGCAGCGCAAAACGCAGTACGCCCAGGCTGCACAAGATTTAGAAGTGCAATTGAAATCGCAGAAAGAAGCTACATCCAATCTGCGTCAGCGTCTTACAGAGCTGGAAAACGAAGTTCAAAAAGCTTATACGAAGAAACAAGTGCTGATCGCAAGAGACAAGGCTGCTCAAGCCACGTCCAAAGCCAATGAGATTTTGTCGAAGTCATCGGCCTCCGGCGCGCTGTCTACCTTTGAAAGAATGGAAACGAAAGTCGCCGAGAAAGAAGCCAAAGCAGCTGCTTACGCAGAACTAAGCGGCGACTCGCTCGAGAAGAAGTTCAAAAACTTCGAAGGTCAAGCAGACATCGAATTGGAATTGATGGCATTGAAGGGCAACATGGGCAAAGACGCCGGTGCCACGCTGATTACGCAGAATCATTCTGAAGATGCAGTGCTTCTTGAAGTCAAAGATGAAGACGAGATTCGCTCTTAAGTTTGTATTGAAATTTGTTCAGGTGCCTGCATTAGTTCGATCTGATTCGGCAAGCAGAACCTTCGATAGTTTTTCATAGTACTCGCGGAAAGTACCGTCGAGAATAGCTTGCCGAGCGTTTTTCGCTTCGCGAATTAAATAGCGAACATTGTGGATCGATAATAAAATCGAACCGGCAAATTCACCTGAGCGAACGAGATGGTGAAGATAAGCGCGACTGTATCCATGAGTGCAAGTAGAGCAATCACAATTTTCATCGAGTGGTCCGAAGTCTCTGCTGTGGGTGGCAGTTTTCAACGACAGGCGACCTTGAGAACTGAACACTGCTCCGTGCCTGGCCAATCGTGTCGGCGAAACGCAATCAAACATATCGATACCACATCTGATGGCATACAAAATGTCCCATGGTGTTCCCACACCCATTAGATATCGTGGTTTATCCGCAGGCATTAGAACGCTTGTGAACATCACCACGCGTTCGATTTCACTTCTTGCTTCGCCGACAGCCACACCACCAATCGCATAGCCAGGCAGGTCGTACGATGTCACGACCTCAGCCGATTTTCTGCGCAAATCTTCGTACATGCTTCCTTGAATGATACCGAAGAGCGCCTGCGTGTCCTTGCAAGCGTGTTTGTCCACGCAGATTTCAAGCCATTGATGAGTGCGATTCATCGCCGCTTCTGCTTCGCCATAAGTCGCCGGATTCTTTACGCACTCATCGAAGGCCATCATGATGTCGGCGCCAAGCGCGTTTTGAATCTCCATCGATTTTTGCGGGCCGATAAAATGTTGTCGCCCATCTCTGTGATCGCGAAATAGAACGCCATCATCGGTGATGCTTCGCAAATCGCTGAGGCTGAAAACCTGGAAGCCACCTGAGTCCGTAAGGATCGGCATATCCCATGACATAAACTTATGCAGTCCACCGACGCTGCCTATCAACTCGTGACCAGGACGCAGAAAGAGATGATACGCATTGGAAAGAACGATTTCTGTTTCGCAGCGTTTTACATCTTCCCATGTCATAGATTTGAGGGCAGCGCTTGTGCCAACAGGCATGAATACAGGCGTTTTAACGACACCATGCGGAGTGGTTAAAATGCCGGCTCTGGCTCCCGACCATGGACAAACGGCTTCGGTTTCATATGCAATCGGACTTGACATCAGAGTTTCCTTGTCGACAGAATGCTCGTGGTGAAAGCGACGATCTTGTCGTTTGTGCAAACGTACCTTATTTATATAAGTCTGTTCAAGAAACGTCCTAAGTTGCCTCAAACTTCTGTTATCCTTCTGGGCTTGGGATGGAACATGCTGGTGATTCCGGTGGTCAAAACGAAAGTTAGTCACATCTCTGATTGATTGGATTTGAAATGCACTTTGTTCATCGAACTGCTGCGCGCTTGCTGGTCGGTGCCGTAACCTGCGCAATTGTGATCGGATGCTTTCATCCGACGTGGGGGCAGGGCGCGCCGGCAAAGGCTCGCTCTACACGCGCTGCTGGCGGAGCTGATAAATCGGCGCCTGCGGTCGCGGCTCCGGTTACTCCGGCAGATCCTGCGGCTCCGGTTTCCCATACAACCGCCGCGCCTGCCGCCGATACTTCTGTGACGACTGGTTCGAAAGCGGCTCCGGCTGAGGGTTCTACTTCTCCGGCAGAAGGTTCTGCTATTCCCGCTGCCACAACGACCGCGCCTCCCGCCGCAGCTGAGGCTCCCGCGGCTCCGGGTACGATGAAGCTTCCCAATGATTTAAAATCGCTAATCTCTATTTGTCCGTCTGTTCGATTGCGTTTGGAAAAAGATCATCGAATTCGAATTACGGAAGAGCGTTATCGAAACGAAAATCGCGCGCATATCTACTTATATCTGGCGGAACAAAAGCTTCCGTATATGGTGAGTCTGGGCTGGTTTATTCCTGGACAACAAACTATTGAACAACAGACGGAGAAAGACAAATCGGCTTCTGATGCCAAGAAAAAATCGAAGAAAGATAAACTCGCAACAACGCACGCAGAGGCTCAAGATTTACTAAATCCGATTTCGGAAAAAAATAAAGCGCTGGTAGTGATCGACGAACTTGGTCTGGTTCTTCCGAATCCTGGCTGGGAGCCGACCGAGAAGACTTACGACAAAGCGGACTGGAACTCGGTAATCGGCTTCGATAAAGTTTGCGATAACGATTTGAACAACGGCGAAAAAGAATTTGCCGATGCCACCAAAATGGTGCCCGTCAATCCAAAATTCAACAACAACCTTGGTGCGATCCTTGCCAGCAAAGGCGATTACAAAGAAGCATTTCAATGTTTCAGCAGAGCAATCAGAGAAAATAACCTCTATGCCGGTGCTTACTCAAACCGCGCACTGGTTTCATTAGCCATCGGAAAACCTGATGCTGCGCTGGAAGACGCCGTAATGTCATTAAAATTACTTCCTGATTTTATGCCCGGCCGTATTGCATATGGTCGCGCGTTGATGGAAACCGGCCGTCAGTCCGAAGCTTTGAAAGTCGCACAAACACTCAAAGCTGAGGCGCCGACAGAGTGGCAACCAATGCTGTTGCTCGCTGATGCGCAGCTGGCAAATAAAGAATACAGAGAATCAAAAGCGACCCTGACACGGCTGTCCGTGCTCAATGCCGGTAATGCTGACATCGTAATTAAACTCGCGCATGCTAATGAGAAACTCGGTGATCTGGACGAAGCGATCAAACAAGGCAAGAAGGCGACTCAGTTAGCGCCGAACGATGCACGCACCCACATCACCCTCGGTCGATTGCTGGACGCCAACCGCGACGGCAACGCCGCGCGACTTCAATTTGAACGAGCACTCGATTTAAAACCCGACCAGGGCTTGCGAAAATCGGCTATGGGCGCGATTCTTCGCATTTTGATCTCGTCGGATAAAATGCCAATCGCCGATGAATTTTCGAAAAAATGGATCAAACAATTTCCCGATGACGCTGCCGTTCACTACAACCGCGCCTGGATAGCGTCTCAAATTGAGGGCGGCTCCGTTCAGGAATGCATCGACGGATATCGAAAAGCGATCGAATTGGATCCGTCGCTAAAATCAGTGCACTACAATCTTGGTCTTGTTCTTCTCAAGGCAGGCAAAAACACTGATGCCTTGCGCGAGTTGAGAGCTTTCGTCAAAGCGCTACCGGAAGATAGTGACAGTGCCAGTGCACGAGAATTGATCAAAAAACTGGAATAGAAATAATCCAACGCGATTAATAAATCCAACCTGGCTAAATAAATCCCACACGGCTCAATAAATCCAACGCTGCCTAATAAATCCAACGCGACTTAAATCATCCAGGCTGATTATTCGTTAGTCTTTTTGCCAGGCAGCCAACCGATATTGACCAGCACCTGATCAAAGTCGCCGCCGCTCCAGAGCCAGATGTGCACCGCGAAGATCGCTTGCTCCAGAGTCAACGTACCTATATCAACTAACTCACGGCATCTCATTGCCGCTTTAATCTTGTCGTCGTCTACGCGTGTTTTCTGAGTCAAATACTCGGTCACCGACATTTGACTGGTGCTCACTTCCCGACAAATTGTCGCCAGTTCTGTCTCCGACACAAAGCCCAGCCCATGAACGGTTTCAAGCAGTTTTGCATCCAGGTTTGCCATGCCCGCCGTAGCCGGTTTCACTTTTCGTTTTGCAATTCGCGAGACGATGTCGTCGAAAGCCCCACCTTTTGAAGCGAACTCTTTTAATACGTCGACGGCTTTAAGCGGATCGATTTTTTGTTCACGGATCAGATCTTGTAGCTTGAGAGCGGCATCAATAGCCGATTCACTAATCAGTTTATGCTTAACCAAAATATGGCCGATTGGTTGCGCTTCCATCAATCCAGTTTCGACTGCCGAAAGCAGATCGAGTTCTGAAACCAATCCGGAAAGCACAAACATTTCGCCAAGACGCAAAACATGGTCGGGACGAATTTTGCGCAAGCCACCGAACTCTAGATAGTCTTCAATCGTGTCCCCGTGAAGCGAGGTAAGGCGCAGACTTCCGACGGCCTGGTCGCGGGCAATCTTCTTGTCGCGCAAAAGAGTTTGCGCTGTAAGCGCTGCGTAAGCCACAAATTCGGAGATCGCACCTTGCAGCACCAGAACACGAGCAAGAGGAAGTCCTGATGAATGGCAGGCTGCAAGCCCGGCTTGAAGTTTTTCTTTTGTAACAGCATTGGCGTCAATCAGGAGTTTGCCCAAATTGTTGGTAAACTCATAATATTCGGATCTCCAGTTTTCTTCGTCGAGAGCCCGTTCTAGAGGCACTTTCTTCTGACGAACCGACGTCAAAGCATCAATGCCTTGCTGTTCCGGTAAGAGCTTATCGCGGATTAGAGCTTGCACTCGGAGCGCCGCAGACAGCTCTTCTTCAGAGACAAAACCGTTGACCGAAAGTATATGTCCGATAGGCAACGCCATTTGCCTGGCAATCGTAAGCGCATTGGTGAGGTCGTGCCGACTGATCAATTCGGACCGCACGAGCAAGTCGCCAATTAATGCCTGCTTTTCCTTCTTAGGAGTTTGCACAGCCGAAATCTCTCTGAAAATGGATATCTTGACAGGTTCGCAAAGTTACCAAAAATCAAGCGTAACATGTCTTTCATATCAATTCCAGAGGGAGAAACGATCCCAATTGCATACATCGATAGATAAGCGATCGGGATCGATCGAGATATTTTCGGACTCAAAAATAGTTCTATCAGACGAACTATATATGGTGACAAACCACCGGCGATACCAGTAAAATTATGGCGGGTAGTAGCTGGAAAAGGTGCATCTCATGGACATTCCGTGGATATGCCACCACTCGAAAAGGAAACTTCAGGCACCAATAGTGAAACCATAATGCTTGACACCAGGTTGAGCTTATAGTGTAATGCCGCTGGGGATGCTGGAGCGTGAGACTCTTTTGCGAATCAAGGAAATCGAGTTAGACAACTTCAAATCGTTCGGAAAGTCGACGCTAGTTCCGCTACTAGACGGCTTCACCACGATTTCGGGACCCAACGGTTCGGGCAAGTCCAACATCATTGACAGCCTGCTTTTTGCTCTCGGTTTGTCATCGACAAGATCGATGAGAGCAGAAAGATTGCCTGATCTTCTAAATAATTTAAGTGGCCGAAAAGAAGCAAAAGTCCGGGTGAAATTCATCAGCCCGGATAACGAAGAGATTGAAGTCACCCGTCGCATCAGGGTTAAGGAAGACCTCACCTACACCAGTTCGTATCTGTTGAACGGTAAAGGATCTACCCTGACCGACATACACGATCGCCTGGGAAGACATAACGTCAGTCCAACCGGATTCAACGTTATCATGCAAGGCGACGTCACCGGCATCGTCACGATGAGCGCCACCGAGCGCCGTAAGATCATTGACGAATTGGCTGGTGTGGCTGACTTCGACAGAAGAATCGATCAGGCTCAATCAGAACTAACTTCGGTGGCGGAGAAAATCGACCACCAGAGAATTGTGCTTACCGAAATCATCGCGCGTTTGGAAATCCTTCGCACCGATCGAGATCAAGCACTCAAATATCTGGATTTGAAAACGAAGAAAGAAACGATCGAACGCGATCTGATCTTCGTCAGAGCTCTGGAACTGGAAGAGCGCGCCAAAAATGAGCTCGCCGAAATCGAGCGTCTGGAAGGAAAAGAATCAGAACTGGCAAACCGTTTGCACCAAACGGAAGTCAATCTTCTTTCTCTGCGTTCCGAAATGGGACGCATCGACGAAGAGATCAAAGACAAAGGTGGCAACGAACAACTTCTTCTCAGGCAAGAACTCGAGACCAAACGCGGCGAATTGACTCGGGAAGAAAACAAACTCTCCAACTTGCAGGGCGCGATTGGCGAGAAAGAAAAGACGTTGAAGAACCTCAACGAGCAAGTCAAAACGATTGAGAAACACCTCAGCAAATTATCGAAGCAAAAAAAGCAGCATATAGAAGATAAGAAAAACGTCGAACTGGTTCTCATGGAACGCCAGGGCGCGTACAGCGCTGTAATGGCTGAGATCGAGGTCTATCGCCAGGAGAAGGATAAATCCAGCGAGAAAGTTTCGACCATCCACACCGATCTGCAACAGTTGAGAGAACAAAACCACCAGCTCTCAATTAAGAAAACCGAGTTGGAAACGCGACGTCGCGGTTTGGAAAAAGAACTCGAAGGATTGAGACAACAAGCGACGGAACGGATCACCAGATCAGCCAGTCTCAAAAACGCAATGGGTTTCATTCATAAGAAACACTTAGATCAAGATGCGCTTGTGCTCGGTATCGACAGATCTATAGAACAGCTCGAAGCCGAATTGGATTCCACTCAAGAAGAGATCGAATCGAAGACTCATGGTCTTCAAACAGTTCAAAAACGAATCATGGAATTGGAAACACAAAAAGAAGTCGCTGGAGAGAGCGGTTACGGCCGCGCCGTTGAAGCGATTCTTGGTGCCAATATTCGTGGTGTCCACGGCACGATCGGACAACTTGGTTCTGTTGACGAAGAGTATCAGACCGCGCTGGAAACCTGCATCGGCGGTCGTTTATCCCACATCGTCGTCGATGACGATCAAGTCGCTCAAGACTGCATCAATTATTTGCGCAACAACAATGCTGGTCGTGCAACGTTTATTCCTTTGAATAAAATTCAAACGCAACCACCAGGTCTTTTGCCATCGCGTCCGGGCGTAGTTGATTTTGCCTACAACCTGGTTGATTTCGATCAGCGCTTCACCAAAGCGTTTCAATATGCCTGCGGAAGCACTGTAGTTGTCGATGGCATCGACAATGCCCGCAAGATGATCACGCAAGCCAGAATGGCTACGCTGACTGGTGAGTTGTTCGAAAAAGCCGGCAGTATGACTGGCGGTAAAGAAAAATCTAGACTGCATTTCTCCAACAAAGGCGAAACGGATCTTGGCGTTCTTAAGCAGACAGCCAAGAATCTTGTCGATCAAGTGAAGTGGTTGAAGGACTCCGTCAAAGACCTCACTCAGCAGCTCTCCGACGAACGCAAGAAGCAAACCGAAGCGCGCGGCGAACTGGTAAAGCGAAAAGCTGAGATCGATAATCAACGACAACAGTCAGACGATCTTGATGCTTCTATTGAAGCGATCAAACCGCAATTGCGCAGCAAAGGCGATGAGATTGACGAGATCGATACTGAGATGGTCACTCTTGAAGAATCAAGCAAAGAGATGGGGAGCCGTATCGCCACCATGGAGCAGTCGCTCGATGGAATCAGAGATAAGGGCAAACAAACTCAGATCGAAAAACTGATCACTGAATCGGAAGAGTGTCGTTCCGATTTGGCCGCCGTAGAAGCCGAGTATCAAGAATTTCAAAAACTGATCGATCGGATCGAAACCGAAGAAACCGTCGAGAACAATAACCTCGAAGGACTTGTTAAACAGCTGGAAAGCGTTGCCCAAGAAATTACTGATGTCAGCGTTCAAAAACCAATCTACGAAGAAAACATCGCAGCTCTTAATCTCCACATCGCCGATATGGAACTTAAGGTCAGCAAAATTTCTGATGAATTGGAATCATTGCGCGCCAAGAAAGACAAGATTCACGATGATGTCACCGCCGAAGAAGTAGCGAAAACCAAGCTCGACCAGGAAGTTATTCGCATCATCGAACAACGCAAACAGCATCAAATGGCTCACTTCGATGTGACCAGAGAACTTGCTTCAGTGAAGCAAGAGATTGCCACCATTTTGGAAACCAATCCGAATTACGAACCTCCAAACAGTAAAACTGTTGAAGAGTTGAAACGTGAATGCGATCGTTTGGAAAAACGTATGCGTGCTCTAGAGCCAGTCAACATGAAGGCTCTGGAAGATTACAATACTACCGAACAACGTCAAAATGAGCTGGATGAAAACCTCGCCACGCTCGAATCAGAAAAACTTGAAATCAATCAACGTATTGATGGATATGGCGAGTTGAAGAAGAAAACGTTTATGGAAGCGTTTGATGCTATCAACCAAAACTTCCAGGACATCTTTGCCGAGCTCAGCCACGGACATGGCAAGCTTGAATTAGAGTTTCCGGATGCACCATTCAATGGTGGTCTTGTGATTAGAGCGCAACCAAGAGACAAGAAGATGCAACGCATCGAAGCCTTGTCTGGTGGCGAGAAATCACTGACGGCTCTGTCATTCGTATTTGCCTTCCAGCGCTACGCACCAGCTCCGTTCTACGCATTCGACGAAGTCGACATGATGCTTGACGGTGCCAACGCAGAGCGACTGGCACAGATGGTGAAGAGACAATCAGCCACCGCGCAGTTTGTCGTAGTCAGTCTGCGTCGCCCGATGATTGAAAACTCCGACCATGCCATCGGCGTTTCGCTAAGAGCCGATGGATACTCGCGTGTAGTCGGCATTCAAGAAATCAAAATTCCTGAAATGCCTCAAGCACATGCCGTAGGAGCGTAGTCCTATGGATAACATTTCAGACCCTTCCATAACTACAAACATGACCGACGCTGGATTGGCGATACCGGCCGCGGTGACCGATCCTCAGCCACTAAAGCCGGTGCCTGAGGTTTCGCGTAGAGAAGCGGTTGAAGCAATCGATGCGGAAATGGAAGCGATGGAAGCGGCAGTTAGCGCTGCGGTGGAAGCGGCTCTCGATACGGCTTTAGATTCGGCGCTCGAAGACGCGTCGACTGCGGCTGTTGAGGCGAAGTCGACAGAAATTGAAACTTCGTCCATCGAATCAGTGGAAGCCATAGCTGCTGAAACTGCATTGAAGGATGTGGCTGAAAACGATTCTATAGAAACTTCCACTGTTGAAACGGCGCCGAACGCTGTAGCTGAAACTTCCACTGTTGAAACGGCAACGAACGCTCTAGCAGAAACTTCTGCAATTGAAACTTCCGTTATTGAAACCGCATCGAAGACTGAGGTTGAGACTTCATCTGTTGAGACCGTTTCGAATGCAGTTGAAACTGCACCCGAAGCCGCCGTTCTAGACGCACTGAGAGAAGCGGTTGGGTCAGTGAGTACGACCAGCGAAACCGTTTCATCAAACCCGACACTAGAGGCGAACCTTGCCGCCGTGGTTCACCAGGCACTCAACGGCACGACCGACAATCCACTTTTGGATGTTCCTTTTATAACGCATGAAGAGGTTTTGTTTAAAACAGACGAACCTTCGGCCGCCGAATTGGCTCAAGCTGCCGATTACGATCGCATCACCATGGCAGTTGATGCGCAGCAGCTTTTGAATGTTGCCAACGGGCAAGAAGTCGCGGCTTCAGACGGTATTGAAATTCTGGTTCGACTTGCGCAAAGGGGTGAAATCGATCCGAAAAACGTCGACATCATTGACGTAACCGACAAATTCTTGAAATTGATTGCCGCGGCACCAAAAGAGAACTTGCGTCAAAGTGGCAAGATTCTTTTCCATGCTTGCGTGCTTCTTCGCATGAAAGCCGAAGCGTTGTTGAACTTCACCGCCGAAGATCCAGTCGGAGACGACTTCATCGACTTCGAGGATGAAGATGGTGGCGGCTACGATTCCAATCAGCCTCGACAGATCACTTTAAAAGATCTGGAAAGAGCGATCGTGAGACGGTCTCAAAAGCGACAAGTTCGCAAACGCCAGGTAACTCTGGAAGAACTGATCGAAGCTCTGCGAGAAGCAGAACGCATTGAAAAATCTAGAGCCGATCGTAAGCCACCTCGGGCGGTGATTGAGCTAGCCGGTCAACATGATGTCGATTGTGTAGACGATCTTCTGGATCTGGCTCACGATGAGGATGTTGAATCGACAATCGTTCAAGTCGAAATTTTGCTTGCCAGAATCTTAAAATTGGGCGAACGAATCGACTTGATGCGAATGGTCTCCTTAATGGACGAACACAAAGACTGGGTTGATGGGTTCCTCGCGTCGCTATTTCTTTCAAATGCCGGTAAGATAGATTTATACCAGGAAGAGTTTTATGGTCCATTGTTCATTGGCCTAGGAACCTCGCCGGTACCGGATACGGTGGTAACGTAATGGCAAACGATCTATTAAAAGCACAAATCGAAGCAGCGCTTTTCCTTTCGGACAAACCGATGAAAGCTGCCAACGTGGCGCGCATAGTCAATGCCGACGTCGACGTCGTAAGGCAATTGATCATTGAATTGATTCACGATTACGAGGCCAGAAATGGCGGCCTTGAAGTTAGTGATGACGACGGATATATCATTCAGGTCAAGGATGAATATACAAATCTCGTCGACGAGTTTGTTCCGATCGACATGCCGACTGCATTGATTCGCACGCTGTCTGCGATCGCAATCAAGCAACCGGTGATGCAATCGGAAGTTATCAAAATTCGCGGAGCAGGCGCTTACGATCATATTAAAGAGTTGGTCGAGCGCGAACTGATCAATAAGCGCGAGGAGGGCCGCTCACCGATCCTCACGACCACTAAAAAGTTTCAGGAATATTTCCGTCTATCTAAAGACGGCAAGCACTTTCGTACAGAGCTCTCAGGCGAAGACGGAGTAGCGAAAGACCTGCCATTCGATGATGCGTCGCTGGAAGGCGATGACCTGGTCTTCGCCACTGCAGAGGCTGCAGCCGTCAACTCAGCAGCGGTCTTCGATGCGTCGCCGGATCCAGATTCGCCGTCAATCGGCATGCCAGCATCAGAACAGGTGAATGAAAGCAAAGCCACCACCGGTGAAGCCAAGCAAGATTCATCCGGCGCATTTATAGATTCAAGCAGCACCAGTGAGACTACCACCCTGCAGTAGGGGTTTGTTTGAACACTCCATCTACTAATCCCCGCCTGGCAGTTGTAATCGCCGCTGGTGGCATAGGCAGCCGTTTTGCGTCAGGGTCTGATGCAAAACATAAGCAATGCTTTGAACTAAAAGGTATATCTCTATATATGTGGTGTCTTCGTTCGTTCTTACAAAACAAACGAATTGCCGAAATCATCGTTGTCGCGCACCAGGATATTCAAAATCAGATCAACAGCGAACTCGTAGCCCAACTGCCCGAGGAAGCCCTTCAAAAAGTGAGGGTGGTACCAGGAGGCAAAACTCGTCAGGAGTCCGTCTTCCGCGGGCTTAGAGAGCTAGCCGGCAACAAAGTTTCAGCCGACTACGTACTAGTTCACGATGCCGCCAGACCATTCATCAAACAATCTCTCATCGACGCCACCATCGACTCAGTCATCAAATACGGTGCCTGTACGGTTGCAGTACCCGTATCTGACACCATAAAGAGAGTAGAGCAAGATACGGTGAAAGAAACGCTGGATCGTTCAAACCTATATGCGGTTCACACCCCTCAGGCTGGGCGTTTAGACTGGTTGCTGAAAGCTCACGAGGACGCAGCGGAAAAAAACGTTGCCGCCACAGATGATGCCTTCATACTTGAGCGCTGCGGTCACGAAGTCAAGATCGTTGAAGGCGATAAATACAACATCAAAGTTACCGTTGCCGATGACTTGCAGATTTGCGCGGCTCTTTCAGATATGTTCCTTAGTCAGATAATGGATGTCTAGCGGGCTACGCTATGTTAATTTCACGGGAAATTCGTAAAGACTAAAGTCTCGGAAGTCACCATCTACGGTGTGCGGACACCTTAAGGAATATCTTAGACATCTGTTGCAGTACTTGCACAATGCTCCGAATTGTCTAGAATTGGATTATTGCCGTGCACCATCAGGAATGGCACCTTCAAAAAAATATTATTGTGAGTCGAGCGGTCGCGTATACGATTGTCGCTATACGCTTGTGGATTGGCAGGGGCAAACATGAGTGACGAATATAAAAATTTAACTGATAAGCCGGGTCTCGCTACCAGAGCAAAATCCGTGCAGCCAGTGGTCGATTTGTTTCCAGCGCTTGCTGATCGGAGAATGATGCAAATGTCTATGCGTAATCAAACTCCCTCACGGCACGGGACACAAATTTCCGTTTTCACACCAGTTTCTTTCGAAGAAGCAGTCGATATTGTGGAGTGTTTGCGCGGACGCGCTGCCACCACTATCTCGCTGGAGAACATGAAGAAGATTGACGCAAGCAGACTGGTCGACTTTGTCGCTGGTGCATCTGCGGCTCTGGATGGCGATTTCCACAAGCTGAGCGAACAAGTTTATTTGTTCTGCCCAAGCAACGTAAAAATCACAGCCGACAAAGGACCTGAGTTCTCCACCGCCGGTGACACTCGCGCGAGTGATACCACTGGCGAATTCGGCGCACTCGACTTCCTCTATCCGGGTGGTTCGTTGCTGGATTCAAAATCGACCTCCTCGGTTTGGACTCAAAGACCAACACATTAATCAACTCTAAGTTCACGACATACGGCACTTCGCGACTAAGGCACTTCAAGTTTTTTAACGGCAAGGTCATTTAGCCGCTGGTATTATGTAATTACTGAATGGCGCTGGCGGTACACCCGCTGGAGCCTAATTTCCTCCTTAACTAGTCCACCACAACTAAACCTTCCTCCTTGCCACATGTAAGGAGGAAGTTTTTTTTGAGCGCGTCGGTACAATAAGACTATTTGCCATGCCAAGGGCAACTTAGCTGACTGATTATCTGAGTCGCTCAATCAGAAATGCAACCGCTTCCGTAGGATTTGGGGGGAGTTCTTCTTTCAGGTATGGCAACACGCCGATTGCTTGAGGCGCAGGTATGACGGCTGAAGGATTGTAGAAAAACATAGGGATCGGAACATAGCCTTCGAGACTTCCCTCCGCTTCTTGCGCTTCCATTGCCAACGCACTTGAACTATCCCAGCCCCTATCAAGGACGATTACAAAAGCGTCGGAACCTACGACACTGTGATCATCCCATTCCGGATCATAATTGCGAAATGGGTCGCGCGGAGAGTGCCCGACAGTGAATCCACATCGTCGAAGTTCAGCGATCAGGGCTTGAGGATCCGAAGCGTCAATTCTGTCGCAGCTAACAAACACCGTTTTGTGAATGTCAGCATCCTTATCGATTTTGGAATTCGTCATTATGATTTCTCTCTATAAACATATCGAGAACTAGTTGTGAAGGTCTGCTCGCTCTAGGACGAAGACAGCGTGCTGCTAAGATTCCTGGCCAACTGATTTTGTTTTCAGTGGTGGCGCCTTTGGTGTGTCACCGACCGTGTTAACGTGAATTAGCACTAGAGGTTCTGTATTCATTTCACTCTGGAAGTAGCATGCCAAGCCGCCTTGCAAGAAGTCTTTTAGATCCTGGGTATTCAAATTGTCGATCAATTTGTGATTGCTCAGAATGTGTTTGACCTGTTCTTGCACTTTGATAACAAACTCTTCGGCTGGAACACCACGAGGCAAAATTACGCCCCTAATGTATACGTCTGGTCCAGCGACAATTTTATGGGCATCATCCAACAGAACCACAACTGTGATCAGTCCATCTTCAGCGATGTGTCTGCGTTGTTCGATGATCTCTTCGTCCAGGCGCCATTCTCGGTTGTAATCGATTAGAATCACTCCGGCTTTAATACGACCGTTTATTGCAGATTTGTCTTTGGTGACTTCAAGAACATCGCCGTTTTCCATAACAAAGACATTGTCCGGAGCGACACCACATTCGATGGCAAGGTCAGCGTGACCAACCAGCATTCGGTATTCACCATGAATTGGCATGAAGAATTTTGGTTTGCAGATATTGATCATCAGCTTTTGTTCTTCGCGACAAGCATGTCCGGAAACGTGGACGCCAGAGTCCTTTCCGTACACAACGTCGGCTCCGCGAAGAAACAGTGCGTTGATAGTGTTAGCGACTGAACGTTCATTTCCAGGGATCGGGGTCGCCGAAATGATGACGGTGTCACCTGGCTGAATACGAATTTGCTTGTGTTCGTCATTGGCAATTCGGGTGAGAGCAGACATTGGTTCGCCCTGACTTCCTGTCGTGAGGATCACAACTTTGTGTTCGGGCAGTTCCTTAACCTGATCTACCGGAATCAATAATCCATCAGGAAAGCTCATGTAGCCAAGTTCTCGCGCAATGGTCGCGAAGTTGAGCATGGATCTTCCGAGAATGACTACTTTTCGATCGTATTTCATCGCCGCGTTCAAAACCTGACGCACGCGATGCACGTTGCTTGCAAAAGTAGTAACGATGATTCGGCGGCGTGCATTCGAAAATACTTCGTTCAGTTTATTCCAAACTGTTTTCTCGGATGGAGTGAAGCCTGGGCGTTCTGTATTCGTGCTGTCGCTCATGAGAAGAAGAACGCCTTCCTCAGCCGCGTTTGCCAGACTGGCAATGTCGAACTGTTCGCCATCCACCGGCGTAAAATCGAATTTAAAATCACCGGTGTGAATCAAAACACCAACCGGTGTTCTGATGATCAAACTAAACGAATCAGCAATCGAATGTGTACAGCGAATGAATTCAACTTCGAAGCAACCGATTTTAACTCGTTGTCTTGGTTTAACAGTGCGGAGAGAAGTGCGATGTTCCAATCCTGCTTCTTTAAACTTTCCTTCAAGAAGACCAAGTGCCAGTGCCGGTCCGTAGATGACAGGGATGGGCATCTCTTTGAGAATATATGGGATGCCACCAATGTGATCTTCATGACCATGAGTGATGGCAAGTCCTTTTAATTTGTCCTGATTCTCGAGCAAGTAATTGATATCAGGAAGGACAATGTCGACTCCGAGCATGTCTTCAGACGGAAACGCGAGCCCGGCATCGACAAGCATCATGTCGTCGCCGTAAGCGATCAGCATGGTGTTCTTGCCAATCTCACCAAGTCCGCCTAGCGGTATAACTTTTAGCGGACCACTCATTGCGAACCTCGACCTCCGGGGATTTGTACCTGATTAAAAGCTTCAAAATTAAAGCTTCAAGACTGAAAGCTCCAGGCGTTTATACGTAAGAAAGATTTTCAAGCACGCCTGTGTCCTTGAGAATCTGTTTTAGAGCTGTCTTTTCTTCGTCCGTAAGCGGAACCAGCGGCAACCGAACATGCTCTTTGCACAATCCCAATTTACTCAAGGCGTATTTCACACACACCGGATTTGGTGCGGTGAATAAACCTTTGAACAATGGAAGATATTTGTAGTGAATCGCGCGTGGACCATCGACGTCGCCGGAGAAAAATTTAGCCATCAATCCGGAGATATTTTCTCCGATTAAATGACTGGCGACGCTGATTACACCGCACGCTCCAATCGATAGAAACGGCAACGTCAAATAGTCATCGCCGCAGTAAATGCGAAATCCGTCGCGCGCTTTCGCGGCGATTTCCGCGGACTGATCGACATTACCGGTCGAGTCTTTAATTGCGTGAACAGTGTCACATTGTTCTGCGATTCTGAGCATGGTTTCCGGAAGAATATTGACTCCCGTTCTGCCAGGTATGTTGTAAACGATAATCGGCAAAGTGGAAGCTGACGCGATCTTTTTGATGTGTGCTTCGATTCCGGCTTGACTTGGTTTGTTGTAATAAGGGGCTACAACCAGCAAACCATCAGCGCCTTCCTTCTGGGCAATCTGCGCCATTTTTACGGACTTCTCCGTGTCATTGGTGCCGGCACCCATGATCACTCGGCTCCGATTTTTCGAAACAGCGACCACGCATTTGAGCAGATCGACTTTTTCTTCGTCGGTCAACGTCGGATTTTCACCAGTGGTTCCGCAGACGAGAATGGACGAGGTGCCGCTTTTGATCAGATGATTCGCAATTTGTTCGGTCGCTTTGTAATCGATCTTGCCATCATCCCCAAAAGGAGTAACCATCGCAGTTACCAAACGCCCAAACTTTGATCCATCAGTTCCAATCACTTCTCTAAACCCCTTATTAGTGCGCGTCTTGGTTTACGTGGTTACCTTTTGACCAACCAGACTGTTTGCCACCATGTATTCAGCAATGCGCACCGCATTTAGTGCAGCACCGATTCTCAGGTTATCCGCAACGACCCACAAGTTGATGCCGTTCTCAGATGATGTGTCTCTGCGAATTCGACCGACGTAGACTGGATCTTCACCGGCACAGTCGATTGGTGTCGGGTAGATGCCTTCTTCCGGCTGGTCCCACACTTCAACAATCGGAGAGTTAGCAAGCGATTCTCTGACTTGTGCAGGGCTGACTTTCTTTTCGAGATCGACGAGCACGGATTCGCTGTGACCAACTAAAACCGGCACGCGCACTGCGGTACAGGTGACTGGTAGATCGGGCAATTCGAGAATCTTGCGTGTTTCGTAGATCACCTTGAGTTCTTCTTTTGTATATCCATCTTCTGCAAATGAATCGATGTGAGGAATCAAGTTGAACGAAATTTGTTTTGGAAACTTTTTCGGTGCGTATGGTTCTTCATTTACCAGGGCTTTGGTTTGTTTCTCCAGCTCATCCATGCCTTCTTTACCGGCGCCGCTCACCGATTGGTAGGTTGAGACGATAACGCGCTTCAGACCTGCCAGTTCGTGCATGATTTTGAGAACGACAACAAGCTGCGCAGTAGAACAATTAGGATTGGCGACCAGTCCTTTGTGATTTTTGAGCGCGTGACCGTTGACTTCAGGAACAACCAACGGCACATCCTTGTCCATTCGAAACGCGCTTGAATTGTCGATGAACACACATCCAGCCTGCACCGCCACTGGTGCCCACTGCTTGCTGACCGAGCCGCCCGCTGATGCCAAAACAATATCGATGCCTTCGAAAGCTTTTTCGTTTACTTCGATCACTTTGATTTTCTTACCGCGAAACTCAATCTCTGAGCCGGCGGAACGCGAACTAGAGAGCAGACGCAATTCTTCGATCGGGAAATTGTCGCGCGTTTCGAGCACCTTGAGAAACTCTCTTCCCACCTGACCGGTAGCTCCAAGTATCGCAACGCGCATCGCTCTGCCTTTCATTTCCGTTCCTCCAGTTTTACAACAATTGTTCCAGTCCGACTAACATCGACGACATTTTGGTCACCGACTTAATACTCAAAATAATTCCCTTGATAAAGCAATTCGTGTTGAAGCTGTCATGCCTGATGGACAGCAGCTCTCCATCGGCTCCAAAAATCACGTCCTGATGTGAGATTAAACCAGGCAATCTGATCGAGTGCACGCGAACACCTGTGTCGGTCACTGCGCCTCGCGCACCGGGGAGCAATTCTTTTTCGTTTACTTCTTTTTGATTGTAAGTCTTCTGATTTTCTGCGAGCTTTCTGGTCGTATACATCGAAGTGCCTGATGGGGCGTCGAGTTTCTTCGTGTGATGCATCTCGACGATTTCGACATTTCCGAAATGTTTGCCTGCCTGGCGGGCGAATTCGATCATAAGAACGGCGCCGATAGAGAAGTTAGGCACGATCATGGCGCCGACGCCTTTGTCTTTGGCAAGCGCGGAAAGCATCTCGACATCAGCTTGAGCCAAGCCGGAGACGCCCAACACAGGATGGACACCGTGTTCGATTGCGTACTTGGCGTGCTCGACTGCAGGTTCTGCAATTGAGAAATCGAGCAATACATCAGGTTTGTTAGCAGCAAAACAATCTTCGATGCCATTGGAAACCATGACAGCGGTGCTGCCGCCGCCTGAAAAGCCGGCAATCATGCTGTTTCCGATGTAACCGGCACCAGGGCGACCGAAGGCGCCGACGAGTTCCAGTTCAGGGTCTTCCAAAATCATCGGAACGCTGGCGCGTCCCATCTTTCCGTTGACCCCGGCAATAGCAACTTTTATGCGGGCTGACAAAACGATTTCCTCTCGACAATCGCCAGGCTCGGCGTTGAAACACCGATCCTACCTTCAAATGCCCACTAGTTCAACGTTTTGTGGCGGGTTATCACAAACAGTTAGCAGATTTCACGGGCGGTTAACGGGGAAATATCAGAACCTAAGCGCGATTTGCCACTAGTTCTGTCTTTCCGGTGGAACCAAAACCGCCTTCGCCGCGTTCCGAAACTGCCACGCTGTCGACTTCTTCGAGTTCGACCGTGGGAACAGGAACGATTACCATCTGGGCGATGCGCTCGCCGGGAGTGAATGTGTAAGCGGCTTCACCGTGGTTGATGATCAAAACCTTGACCTCACCGCGGTAGTCGCAGTCGATCGTGCCGACGCAGTTGGTCAGACTGATGCCGTGCTTGGCAGCTAGTCCGGAGCGTGGTCGGATTTGCGCTTCATAGCCGACTGGAATTTCCAGCTTGACGCCTGTCGGCAGCATGGCGCGCTTGCCGGCGCCGACTTCGATACTGTCGTCACTTGCCAACGTCAAGTCCATGCCGGCGGCTCCAGGAGTCGCATATTTGGGAATCTCGTGGCAGTGAGGAAGTCGTTCGAATTTTACTTTGATGCTGCTCATGCTGACTCCTTTTGGATATACTCCAAAAATCGACGAAAGACCCTAGATGTGCGGATCGTAGCATTCAGCTCGCGCACTCGACTGGGAGAATCATCTTATAAAATGTATGCGGCTGAACTCAGAATTAGGCGAAGCCACGCATTCTGTCCACAAGGGGTGCCGCGCCCCGCCGCCTCTTTGAGAACCGTTTGCATCGCACCAGTAATCCGCCGTCCTTCGCTATCGCGCCTGTCTGGCAAGTGCGCAGCATAGCGCAATCAGACGAAGCGCAAAACGACCGCAGCACGAAATCAAAAAACCGCGCCAAACAAAAGAACCATCCAACTTGCGTTGCGATGGTTCATTAGCTACTGTCTAGCTGCCTGTTGCACAGGCTCAGTATTTCTTAGCGCTTCAGCTAGTCCTTCACGCTTAGCGGGCTGCATGCTGTTGTGTCCGGTTGGGCGCCAACCTGGTGTTTCCGCATTGCCCCTCGGCTCAAAGTGGCTTCGTTCAAGTCACTCACCGTCTTCATTTACAAATATAGCACAGTACGCGACGCTGTGAAGTCCCCCAATTTTGTTTTTAGAAAGATTTTTTTGCCCTATCACAAACGGCTAGTCATCAGTATCTTGAAAGTTTCGACCACGGTCAAAACACTCGAACCATAAGCCTATTCAGCACTAAAACAGTTGCTCAATCGATTACGCAACTCTTCGGAGAACCGCATGGAAAGCCGCGCAACGCAAAGCAGGCAATCCGATCTAGTGGTACTATATGCGCCACCATACCAGAGGATTGCCGAGCAATTCTCTTTATTTCTACCGATTCATGCAGGGGTCGTTTTCACCGCCCTGCCCAGACAATTGTTTTGGACCACCGCAGGTAGTCCTGTATATCTGTATTGGTATCAATATCAATCATATCCAAGATCTGAAAAATCGTCCATAGTCCCGAGATAAATCCCTAGAGGTGAGCGACATCTTAAGAGGCGCGCCACAACTGCGTTTCAAAACGCTTGCATCCGGCGGCGTCATATTCATTTCATATATTCTGGTGCATTAAATCGATTCGATTGCGCTGCCAAACAAGCGGACCTGGTCACCGCATACAGTGGCGTTCAAAAAAACTGCGCCAAACAAAAGAACCATCCAACTTGCGTTGCGATGGTTCATTAGCTACTGTCTAGCTGCCTGTTGCACAGGCTCAGTATTTTCTTAGCGCTTCAGCTAGTCCTTCACGCTTAGCGGGCTGCATGCTGTTGTGTCCGGTTGGGCGCCAACCTGGTGTTTCCGCATAGCCCCTCGGCTCAAAGTGGCTTCGTTCAAGCCACTCACCGTCTTCATTTACAAATATAGCACAGTACGCGACGCTGTGAAGTCCCCCTTTTTTGTTTTAAGAAAGAAATTTCCAGGACACAAAATACGGCTATTCATCAGCATTTTGAACGTTTAGTTCTCACAAAAAGTCTCGAACCACAAGCCTATTCTGCACTAGAACAGTTCTAATTTAAATTTGGCAATTCTTCGAAGAACCGCATGGATAGACGCGCAACACAAAACCGACAACCCGGTAAGTGGTACCATAGGCGCCACCATGCCAGAGGATTGCCGTGCAACTCTCCTTATTCTCTACCGATTTATGCAGGGGTCGTTTTCACCGCCCTGCCCAGACAATTGTTTTGGACCACCGCAGGTAGTCCTGTACATCTGTATTGGTATCACTATTAATCATATCCAAGTTTTCAAAAATCGTCCAGATCCAACGAGTCGCTGAGGGCAAGCCGGTTGAATTCCCGAAAGCGTCTCACTGGCAGCAATTGCGACATCTTGTCAGCCTGCGCGGGATATTCCTCTTATATAAACCGGCGCATTAAATCACAAACCGACAACCCCGCCAGAGCCGTCCTCACCGCCGAAGCTGTTAAGCCATCGTCACATCGCCTGCCAAACCTGCTTATCCGAAATATAATAGGAGCCTCACGCCGATGTAGCTCAGGGGTAGAGCAACGGTTTCGTAAACCGTAGGTCGCGGGTTCGAATCCCATCATCGGCTTAAGTTTTCAGGATCGCATCTTTTGTCTGGGCCCCTTTTGGGCCCCCTTCGGCAGAAAGATTGAGTATGATGAAATAAACCTCGGTAGAACCAAAGGAAGATTGTATTTTCCACTGGCACATCAGGCTCACAGGCAAGGTTGTGAGTCAGTCTGATCAAATTTATTCAAGGCTCCAGGTCTACGAACCGTGAGGTCGTACGTTCGAGTCGTACCGTGCAGGTCCATCAAAAACCAGATTGACAGCTACTCTTGAAGGATGGCTGTCATTTTTGTTTTTGCCCTCAAAATTCTTGCCGCTACTTTGCCGCTACCTTTGGACGAAGTTCGAAAATCGGTGATGCACGATCTAGTTGCCACCGTCTACGGTGCTTACTTGCGATTGCTAAAACTTTTCCAGTATTCACCACGATCACCCACATCCACTTGAACCCAATTTCCATCTATCAACTTGTGTACTAGCGTGTGAGACTGTTCAGGCTTTAAGGAGCCGTGGCGTCGAATGAAAATCATCGTAGTCTGGATCTCCAGGCGCGGATTCGGTGTTACCCTCTGGTTGCCGCCGCCGCGCTGCCTTATACTGGTGAGGTGCCATTTGTTGAGGCGCCCTGTCGTGTCAGACCAAGCAAAAACCAGAGATCAGGTAAAGGAGACGGACCAGAAGGGCAACGACCGCCTGGAGAAACCGCCTGACGCCATCCAGATCCGCAACGCGACACCCGAGCAGAGAGACGCGGCACTAGACGCCTTCACCAACAAATTCGACTCAATGAGCGACCTACTAGCAATCGGCGAAAAGGGCCAGTCTTTCGGAATCAAGCATGATGACGGAAAAGTTGAGACTACTGAACAGAAGAAACGACACAAGATAGCCGAAGATCTCCCCCCGACAAGCATCATGGCTGTCGCCCTGACGCCGGAGGTTGAAGCGAGGACAAAAGCGCAAAAGCAAGCAAAACATGGATTGATTTCTGAGTCGGCTACACACATGGCTTTAGAGGCGACCGGCAATCCAGCCATGCAACCGGTAGCCATGGTCCGAAAACATGCTGATGCACTTCCAGACAGTGATCCGCAGAAACAGAAGCTTACCGAGCTAAGCCGAGAGCTGGCAGCAGAGTATTCCCCTAAAATGCGCGAGCGCTACGCGCAGGAAAGACCGACAAATACGCCGGAGGGCTGGCTTACTGTTGTTCAGAAGATCTCACAATTGCCTATGGATAAGCAATTCCAGGTGCTCGGCGCTGGTTTAATGCCTGGCATCGAGCAGTACCAGCATGACGAGCGTGAGCGAGCTTGGGGTGGTCTAATCGGCACCGTCCAGGGCACCGGCGAAGTAGCGCAAGGACTGGCTAAAATAGCTGACTTCGGCGCCGCTTGCATACTTGGAGACAACGAACGAGCTGGCAAGATGGGCGACGAATTCGGGGCTGCGCTTGGTCAGAGTATCGTTGGAGGCGTCCGGCTTTTCGAGGCGGCCGATCAGTATCTTTTCAACATTGGCTATACAGGTGATTATGCTAAGCCTTTTAGAGATGTTGTAGCCGCTGGACAGAAGCTAGATGCACAATGGAACCAGGTCCCGCCGCGTGAACAAGAACGAGTCAAAGCAAAACTGATTACCGAATTACTTGAAAGCGGCGCTATTGGAGCTGGTGGTGCAGGTGCAATACAGAAAGCGTCGAAGTTTACTGAAGTGCTCGATGCAGTCGCCATTGAGGCTAAGGCCCTTCATGCAGCTGCGAAACCAGGTATCAAAAAAGCGGCGAAAGCAATTAACAACGCTGTAGATGAGCTGGTTCAACCAGTAGGCGATACCGGCATTGGTGCAAAAATGCCTATTCCGAAAAGACCTATGAAAGATGAAACCAAGATGCTAATGTCCAAGGCCGATGACCTGGACGACGGCCGACCCAGGCGGCTGGACGAGAGCGGAATGAAACGAGAACCAATCACAGACAAATTCCCCCCATCTAAGCGATTCGTCGCTGAGCTTCAACAAGTTGTAGAGGGACTTTCCGACGGAGAGAGAAGTTTCCTCGCAAACAATGATGTGACGATTAAGCCGATCCGGCGAGTGGCAGACAAGTTTCCAGAGCAGAACAGCTTAGGAGCCTGCTATGACCAGTCTGAAAACACGATTTATGTAGCGGAAGAGGTTCCTCAGCTTGGGAAATTTGTACCGAATTACGATCTTGAATTTGGTTTCCGGCATGAATTCGGACATGTATACAATGCGAAGTTTGATTCACTTGGCGCTTGGATCTCAGACGACCCTGGTTTCATCACTGCTTATCGAAAGGATATTGCAAAACTCCCACCTCAAACTCTTGACGAATTGCAGTTATCCACGAAATTTAAGTCCGTTGTAAGGGCAAGAGATGAAGTATTCGCCGATAGTTACGCCCATTCAATAGGGCTCACTTCGAACAACTCGTATTCTCAAAAAATGAAACAGGCTTTTCCCAACTGCCTCCGGTATTTAGAGGAGATTTAAAAATGACTGCAGAAAAAGCAAACGAAAAAGACAGGTTCACCAGACTTCAAGAGAAATTGGCTATGCTACCAAGATGCACTCCTGAAGAGCGGGAAGCCTTTGCTGCTGAGCGCGAGGCCTCTAAAGGCACAATGAACGAATCAGCAATGATGCTGGACAACGGCGAAATTGCTGTGAAAACATGGTGTCATGGTCATGATGGTGTGATCGGCGACGGATGGTTGCAGTTTTTGCCAACAGATGATGACTATGAGAAAGCAAAACAGGAGTACGGTCTGAATAAGCCTGGTGACAATTATTACGTCATCAAAAAATGGGTTGATGGAGAATGGGTAGTTCAGGAAGAGAAAAGACCTGACAAGCCAGAGACCGGGAAGGCAAAGAGCGCTTAACTATTGCATCCTATTTGATATTTTCACCGTATATGGTGCTCTCCTGAAGCTCATACAGATTACTCAAAGTCACGCGAATTCTAAGTAACTTTCCCAACATTTACATGTAGGGAAGTGCAGCCCGCAAACGCCCAGCCTGTAACCGATTGCGACTTTCGGCTGCCACTTCAGCTACGAACCGTGAGGTCGTACGTTCGAGTCGTAGCAGACAGGTCCATTTAAACCAAGTAACCATCGGTGATACCAACCGGTGGTTCTTTTATTTCTGGGGTCAGGACGGACCACCGTCAAAGTATAGACAGCGGCCAGGCAAGCTTTTCGAAATTGTGCAGAGCCGCTTGCACAATTATTACGGGGTAGGGGCGCGGAGTGTTTGCTTCGACTCGAGCATTCTGAGATAAATCCTCCTTGATCATCCGTGAAGTATCTTGCACCACATACGGTACTGCAGAAACAACAAACACACGATGCTTCGTGCCGTCTGACCAATAAGCGTTACGTGGTTACCGACCACTCTGAGCGCGACGCATTCGCAGCGAGAGGACGACCAAAACTACGGCTCCGCCGAGTAAAGAAAATGCAAGTAGAGGCCGGAATGCGATCCAGCCGATGGAAATAGTCACCAGGCTCAACGCTAGAGAGAGCAGAAACGCGAATATCGCTATACTAAATCCGGCAAGGTCACCGAATAATGGAATCACATTTGCAATTGCTCGCATCGGGGATGCCATCAAAAGCATACCGCTGAACATAAACCCGAGACCCGCAACACGTAATACCCACGTGATGAAGTTGTTGTCTGCTTCTGCTTTTTTGAACATATCCTGCGCCGACACAGCCCCTTCCTGTGCCAGCTCTATTTTGTTGCCATTGCTGGCGGTGTACTCGACTAGTCGATTTTGTTCTTGCTTCGCTACAACTGAGCAATCGGTAGGAGGCACGTACTCGAATGCGATCCGCTCGTCGCCAATCGCAGGATTGCCAGGATGGGAGCCGAAGTAGAAGTGTCCGTCTTCAACGGTGATCTTATTGTTTCGTGCGGCTGGCACGGTGGCAACTGTTGTGTTTACTGGTACTCGAAACGGCTTTAAAGGAAGTCGATCGATGATTCCCCTGGTCAGTGTGAACGCACCGAGTGTCACAGATTCCGCTACTTGGCTAAGGGCGCTGAATTCGAAAGAACGGGGATTCGCGTGGCCTAAGGGATGGCGAAAACTGTTCGAGTCAACTAGCTTATTGCTCCACTTCGGATCGTAGCTATACGTCGTTATAGTCTCCGTTCCGCCACCGACTTTTTCTTTAGATTCCGAGTGTGTATCTTCAGCCCATTGATACATCGCTACAGTTCGATTCAGTTTGATCGCGTTTACTTTGATGCCAAACTCCTGATCTCGCAGCTGTTTTTTAGTCGTAGCTTTTCCAGCGATGTGAACAAGCTTGCCTTCATTCTCCGGCTTCACTGCTATTGACTCAATCGAGATGACACTCTTCTCGCCCTCCTGCAGAGCTCTTTCCTGATTGATTGCGCGCGACTCATTCCACAGCTCTAGCGGAAATGCCCCAGCAAACAAGAGGAAACCCAAAAGGGCAGCCCAGATTGAATTTCCAATGTTGCCGAACCAACTTGTTTGCGTCTTGTCTGTGTAAAAGTCTGTCAAGTCATTCTCCGCAAGAGACAATATTGAACCGATTATATATTCACGGAAAGTCGCGCCTGTGAACATACAGTTTAATTTCATTAATGGTTTCGGTTTCGAGAAACGCGCTGCATTTCCCGGCAGAATAGTGGAAGTAGCCTGAACTAACTGCGAGATACGACCAAAATTTTTGGATCGACAGTTGTATTGCTAGCTCTGAACCGGACACCGTCTCCGGCAGTAGGGGCGCTGCGCAGCAAAGGAATGGTGAAATTATGTCGAGAGATTCTATTCTATTCCAAAAATTGTCAAAAGCATGATGCCATTCGTGGCTGCGACGCTTTTGGGATGTGAATTTCATGCCGATTGGTTCAGCGCTACGAACGAGAAAAAAGCGGAATTGGAGACAACCTAAAAGGAGAATTAATTGTTTCTGCGTCAGGCATAAAGTTAAATATCACTCAGTTTCTTGCACCACGGGTAGTGGCACGGCAATTTACGAACTTCAAGACCTTACACTTTCGAACTGATCAATTTGTTTGCGTTTTTTGCGTTCTTCCGTACCTGCGAAGACATATCCTCGAATCAACTACCCAAAAAGTTATTTTCGAAAAGTTCGATCGCGCATCAGATTTTTGCGGTAGGTCACGTCCAGTCGTCCTGTAGAGTTGATGGGAAATTCGAAAACTAAATCCTTCACGTCATGAGCACCACGTGTAGATACTCTAAGTTTCGGTCGTTCCGAATCAAAAAATTCCATGTTGATTTCCTCTGCCCTATTTAGAAGCTTTACTTCGTCTGCAGGCGAGAGTCGGCTGCCGTACTCCGCTAAGGCAGCGCCTGCAGCATATTGTGTTTTATATTTTTGCTTTGAGTCAGTATTTGTATAGACACCAAGCAACTTGTTGAAATTTACCGCTGCACGCTCCAGCTTGGGGTCATCCAATGGTTCACTTTTCGGAGCGATGTTTCTGTTGACCCGAAGCAGATTTGTATCATCGACAAAAGTATCGTCTAAATAAAGATCAATTTGTCCCTTTGAATCGTTGTCATAAATATTGTGAATGCCACTCTTCTTCGCAGCAGTCTGCATCTCAGTTACAACACTTTTAAAATCCTTCGGCGACATGCTCATGTAGTCTACGGCCAAGTATACTTGCGCATCGAAGGTGTCATCTCGCTTAATTGTGTCAACGATCTTAGTCGCAGAATAAATGGGTGTATCTGTATCAGGCATAAATAATTCTCCCAAAAAAACCTAGTATCAGTGTGTATCCGCTGGTTTGTTTTTTTTGACTAATTTGCAAAAAATATTTGAGAGATCGATTCTTCAAAAACCAGACAGGGAGCGTTATTCAACGCCCCTCAGATCATCCGCAAATTTGTTTAACGCTCCCGCTTTTTCACTGCATATGATACCAATTACCGGTGCAGGCAGCGCGGACTTCTTTGGTTTGAAACCAATTTCAAACATATCGTTTATTGAATCTAAACGGACAACGTTGCAGTAACGTTGCAGTGGCGATTATTCGGAGATTTCATTTGATGACCAGAATCAGTTTTACCACGAGAGGAGCCCTTCATCCACTTCTTGTGGACACGCTGTTTTACAGTTCTCTCCGCATCTTTATTGCTGAAGGCATAGTGCTTCATCGTTGTCTTTAAGTCTCGATGATTCAAAGGCCCGCAATAGTTGGACGGCACGATTTCCAGCGTAGGGGCCTCGCTCTTTGGTGAGTCGAGAGTGAAAATCACGAGCGGCGGTGCTACTAATTTGCATGGTCTTCCGTTTCCTCAGCGTCATCGGCACTGTGCGTGCGAAATCCTTTTGCATCACCTGCCAGGTTTTTCGTTTCTTCTTAGCGTGCCTATCGATGTACTCATTAAATAGGTCTTCGACCGTTTTCTCCTCCCTCGCTTTGATGCCTTCATCAAATGCTATGAGAGCTTTGGCTTCACACCCGAGGTGTTGGGACTTCACCGACATTGAAAATGCAGTTGCCACTGGTTCGCATTTTGTACGTCGAGTACATTGTTGTCGCAACAGAGCGACGAAAACCTGGACTGAACACAACATATGGAGTCGACAAAGATGAGTCACAGTCACGATCGTAATCAAACCACAGGAATTACTCAAACGACGGTAGTGGCGGCCTTGTCCCGAGTTTAGTTGAAAAGTTTGGTGATCCCCTCCAGGACTAGCCTGGTATGGTTTCGGTTGCAACACCAGAACCCAATTCAAGAGG
>JADYXR010000097.1 GCA_021772095.1 Candidatus Obscuribacter sp.
TCCTCTTGAATTGGGTTCTGGTGTTGCAACCGAAACCATACCAGGCTAGTCCTGGAGGGGATCACCAAACTTTTCAACTAAACTCGGGACAAGGCCAGTTCACGAGACTTGAGATTCTCAGCGAGTTCACCGATCACGATAGCAACGGAACTCAGACCGCCAAGTTCGAATGAGTATCGGACCAAATCCAGAGCTGTGGCTTCTGGTGTGGAGACCTGCATGAAGCCAGTTCTGGTCTTCTGTTTGATGGTTGGTGTTTTCTTGAGATTTCGTTTGGAGAAAAAGCGGATTCTGGTTCGTCCACATTCAATAAGCCGATGAGAGCGCTCTGTGACGACCTGAAATTCCTGCGGTCGGTGATGAGCTGCTCCGAACAATTCAGCCGCACTCAATAGCCCGACATAGTAGTGCTCGTCCATGAACTTGAGCATGTCGTCGATAAACCATGTCGGAGGCAAGCAACCGGCGACGCGATATTCTGGAGGAACGATTACATAGAATCCTTTGCGCGGATTAGCAATTGCTCCGTGCTGTCGTAAACGGCTTAGAGCGCGCTCGACAGCCTTCTCTGTCTTGCCGCTCGCAGCCACTAAGGCGGGGTACGAGAATGCGTAACGCCCCTTCGCCTGTAGGTCTTCAACGTATTTTGGAATGCCCATTTAACGACTCTCAAGCAAACTGTTTACAATAACCCTCGGAAAGAGGGGGTTAGCGCAAGCGCTACCGATATCATTGTACCCCTAATTCAGGGGGATTGCGCAAACAATATGTTCCTGTCGCCTTCAAACTATTTGCCATCTGCACGGCAAAACGTCGCTAAAAGAAAAGTCTATAAAGCTTGCCAAATTCAGGGTTAAGAAGCGAACAAACCGACAAGGCTCAAGAGGGCAGACTGATCTTCAGTAATCTGGAGAAATAGAAATTTTGGCGCCGGAGTAGGCTCTCGAGATTTAGGGTAAGGCAACGGGTAAGGCACTAAATTTTGCATACCCCAATAAAAAAATCGGCGCCTCCTGGAGACCGCCGATTTCAGTGACTTTTTAATTGGTTGCGGGGGTAAGATTTGAACTTACGACCTTTGGGTTATGAGCCCAACGAGCTACCAGGCTGCTCCACCCCGCGACCTTTATTGTACACGGCAACTTCTATTGAACGTGAGACGCGCTGAAGCTAATTTGCCGAAGGGCGGTGATAACATGAATTCTCCGTTTAGCTGCTGAGCAAATATTGGCAGAAGTTGCGAAACGATATTCGGGCGGGCGCACAGTTTCGGATTGCACTCTGGAATTTATGACTGTCAGAAAATATGGATTTTGAATGAAAGCAGTTCTCCAAAGAGTCACTTCAGCTTCCGTAACAGTTGACGGAAAAACGGTCGGAAAGATTGGCAAAGGCTTGCTGATATTGCTGGGTGTCGAAACAGGAGACACAGACGCTGATAGCACATACCTGGCTCAAAAGACGGTCGACCTGCGCATTTTTTCTGACGCCGAGGGCAAAATGAACCTGTCCGTGCTCGACATGGGTGGTCAAGCGTTAATCGTTTCGCAGTTCACTTTGATAGCAGATTGGAAAAAGGGGCGTCGGCCTGGCTTCAGTCGAGCGGCGCGACCGGACGAGGGCAATCGGTTGTACGAACACTATAAGGAATGTGTTCGCAAACACGGCGTCGTTGTTGAGGCTGGAGTCTTCGGCGCGCACATGGACGTCGCTCTCGTGAATGACGGGCCGGTCACCTTGATACTCGAAACCCAACCAGGGGACATTTAGAGAATTGTTTAAGGTCCATAATCGTCCAAGATAAACTCCATTTCCCCTGTCGCATGGCAACCTCGTAGTATATTTGGTTGCAATGTAGAATAGAAAGGCTCTTTATGCGAAAACCTTCAAGAAAGGCACTTACAACGACCGCGGCAGTTCTGGCTTGTTTCAGCCTGTCGGTAGCCGACGCGCTCGCCAAGAAATCATCTCTGAGAGATGAGTTCGAATTGGCACCATTCGTTGGTGGCATGTCTGATCCGACCCAGCCGAAATCGTTCTCTGAAGAATTTCCGAGCAAACAAAAGTCGATTGCTCCCAAGCCGCATGTTCGGAAGCCCGAGCACAACAATCCCTGGAAGCCGAAAATTGATCCCGAAGATCTGAAGGCGATCGAAAAAGAGACCGAGGAAACTGAAGACGGAGAAGAGCGCGAAAAAACTCCTGAAGACATCGAGAAAGAGAAGAAAGAGGCTGAGAGAGCCGAGTTGTATTGGTCAACCGATCCGCACTTCTACTACAAGCGCGCAAATTATTGCTTGAGCAAAAAGCATTACAAGCAAGCGCTAAACGATTTGAATGAAGCCTGCCAACTGAAACCGGATTATTGGGAAGCGCGCTACTTGGGCGCTTACATCTTTCAATTGCAAGGTCGCACCAATGAAGCGATCGATAAGTACAAAGAGTACATTGCTGTTCGTCCGGATGATATTCACGCGCGGATCAACATCGGCAGCCTGCTTCGCAGCAAAGGCGATTTTCTAGACGCAGAAGAAAATTACAGAAAAGCGGTTGAGACCAACTTCTATTCGATTCAGGCGCACTACAATTTAGCCAATGTTTTGATCGATCAACACAAGCATGAAGAAGCGCTCAAAGAGCTTAAATGCTGTTTGAAGCTTGATCCGAAAAATGCGTGGGTGCATAACAACATCGGCGTGATTTATCAAAAGCGAAACTATTTAGAAGAAGCTGAAGAAGAGTTCGTACGCGCGTTGACGCTGGAACCAGCGAACAGAACGTTCGAGAAAAATCTGACGCTGCTCAGAGCACGCAAAGATAAATCTCGTGGCGATAATATGAGAGCTGATGCGGCTGACGTGCTTTAAATCTGACTATGTCAGGCATCGATGAGCGAACAATGGTTAGCTGCGACAGCAAACATTTGCTTGGTTTGATAGCAAAAATGGTTTAGTTGGATAATCAAAACGCGTGAATAGTCATGCGCAAGCAAGCTTGCGTAGTCACCATATGTAGTGCCCACCGATTTAGAATAAATAGATTTTGCAAACAGATTGCGATCAGCGCCAGTGAAACGGTTTGGTGTGGTCCTGGCTCACTGAACGCTAATGGACTCGATCAACTTGTCTAGATCAGCCAACGGCGGGGTAAACGCGTTGTCGGCTACTTTGTTCAATTTTGCTTCTTCTGTTTTGGAATACTGCGCGAAGTCTTTGCTGAAGGCATCGTACTTTTCTTTTTTCCAGGAAGAGGCATCGCTTTTCTCAGGCAGTGTCTTGCTCTTCACTGGGATCAACGCGGACACGTAGAATTTTACATCAGTGCTTAAGCCTTGCATTGAATAAACCAGGCCGTCGTTTGATACCACTTCCGGTTCGATCTGATAAGTGGCGAGATACCGCACACCAGAGCCGTTTTTGAACTTCAGATATTTCACGTGTGAGTTAATTGGTGTCGACGCATCTTGCCAGGGAAGATATGGGATGTTCTTCGGGGCAGCAGTTTTGATTTTTAGAAGTGTTGCAAGATCTTTGGTGGCAGTGGCATTCGTTGGGTATGCCGCCTTGAAATTTTTGACTTTGGCATCGCTGGTTGGATAAACGTAGATGTGACCGTTTGATGTTCCGAAAGTAATTTCCCAGTGTGCGGGTGCGACGTCGTCTGGTTTTTCATCAGGTGATGGCAGTGGAAAAGCCGGGACTTTCTTTGACGAGAATTTCCCGCCCATCGACATGGGGTAGCTGAACGAAACGCCTTTGGAATTGAAGTTGACCATGCTGTCAGCAGCGGCACACGCGTTACTCGAAAGTAGGGCGGCAATCGCAGCTGTAGGCACCGCCAGAGCGGTCAGGTTTCTTAACATGGCACTAGATTCCTTTGAGGGTTCAGCGTAAGTATATAGCCTGGCGAGTGAGAAGATGACCTGGCGTTTGGTCAGAGTTATAAGCGCTATTCGAATTGAAATGATAGGCTGGATTCAGTACGGGTTTTCCAAAAGCTGGCTGGTTTGGATTCGGCTCCAGGTCTCAACTATTGCGCCAACGGCGAGGACGTATTATGCAGAGAAAACGCATCATGCAGAGCAGCACTTTAGATACTAATGTCAGGTCTATGTTGATGATCGCAATCGCTGTGATTGCATTTGCCGGCACCACCCAGGCGAGCCTCGCGTGCGACGAACACAGTTCGCTAACCTTGAAGAAACCCGACAGTCAAGTTCAAACAACTGACAGTCAGGCTCAAGAAGCCGATCCCATCAGATCGCCAATCGCGAAGAAACCTAATCAAATGCAAGAAGCCACGCTACCTTGTGAAATCGAAGAAGGTAAGTCGTTGTACAAAGTTGTGAGTCCGCCGTTGCGGGAAAAGCCTGCTCACTCCGCGTTGCCGGTTGCTGCGGCGCTAGTATCTGGCATCGCCATGTTGGGCTTGCTGCGTAAGAAGCGCTCCAGCATTATGATTGTCGGCTGTTCCCTGGCTGCTTTGTGCGCGGCTATCGGCTTTCTGTGGATCGGAGTTTAGGCGAGCGTAAGTTGATGAGAACCCTTGAGTGGGCACCGAATCTGGTGCCTTTCAGTTGGCAATCGGCTATCAGTTGTAACGTGTCATAAGTTCGCGCTCAACCGCTTCTCTCAAGTAATCTCCGTTAGCGGGTAAATCCGCTTGGGTGATGTTCCCTGAACCTTGTATGAGTCTGAAATGGGTAGTTAAACACAACATCATCACACTTCACTGATCGCTTCACGCCAGTTCTTTCTACGGGAAGTCGCTTCTCGTTTTTTTCAATTTTAGTTTGATGATCCAGATGCGTGTACTTGCTGAACAGAGGATCTGTCAAGCATTGGTGGGAAAACCCAAGCATCGCAGATTGATCTCACGTATTACTAGTTGATCTGCAAACCGAGATCATTAGTCAGTAAGACTTCAATCTCTTGACCGGGTCCAAGGCTGACATTGTCGCCCTGAGAAAACAACGCGATTGCCGAAGTGCCTATCGCTGTCGCGATAACCGGTGCACCCAGAGTGGCGATGTTGGCTGCCACGAGAGCGCCGTTTGAGGTGCCATCTTTATTGATGCCGGCTACTGATTTTACGTTGCCTTCCACTCTGGTACCGAAGCTGGTGCCAGGATCGAGCTGACCCTTTTTATTGGAAAGACCTTTTTTAAATTCAATCGACGCGTCCAGTGGTATCACTTCGCCCGATGGTGTCACAATCTGCTCCAGGCGCAAACCGATCTTGGCGGCGCGGCTGAGCATTCTGGGTTTGACTACTTGTGCGACTCTGCCGCGCACGAAACTGCCGCGAGGCAAGAGCAAAGTCATACCAATATAGAGATCGTCTTTGACGTGTGCTTCAAACAAATCGCCTGGCTGACTGGCTTTTGCGTCGACAGCGCTTTCTAAAACTAGTTTCAATCGAGTTTCAACCGGAATAGTGGTCGAAGCTAGATCGGCTTTCAATGCCGTTCCGGTGCCGCCGCCGCCACCATATTCGGCATCGATAGGCGCTGCGCTTTTCGTGCGATCTGCGAAGTCAGGAATGTTTTTAGGAGCCATGGTGCCGGCTGGTTTCAAACCTTCCGCGCTCGAGGCCGGAACGTACCGCGGCTGTCTCGAATCGGCGTGCGAATATTTTTGCGCCGCCTGGCAGGTGTTTGCGAGCAGCAATGAAAGAGCAAGGGCAGCCGCCAATGAACTGTTTCTTGCCATGAAAAACCTCTTTCTTAATTGCTGGTTCTGTTATTCGTCATATTGTAGCCGAAGCCGATCAAGCGACACCAATAACCGGAACGACGAGAGGCACCGCCAAAAGTGCCTCCACCTTGGCAATGTCTTCAGGCACATCGACACCAGGGGAGGTGTGCGAGTTGATGACGACTTTGATTTTTATGCCGTTTTCCAGGGCGCGCAGTTGTTCTAATTTCTCGGTCAACTCCAGTGGAGTCGGTTCCATAGCGGCGATTCGCAGCAGGCATTCTTTTGTGTAGACATAAAGTCCGGCGTGCCCCAGGCGAGGAGCGGCTTGTGGACCGGGTTCACGCTCATAAGGAATGGGGTGGCGCGAGAAGTAGAGGGCAAAACCCTGGCGGTCGAGCACGACCTTGACCAGTTGTGGCGTCTGCCACTTCTCATCGTCGACCACGTGGTACGCCACTGTGGACATCTCGACGGTTTCGTCTTCCAATAAAGGTCTGATAGCGTCATCAATAGCGAGTGGCGAAATCAGCGGTTCGTCGCCCTGGACGTTGACGATGATTCGCGTGTCAGGCAAATTGCGAGCTACTTCCGCCAGGCGGTCAGTGCCGGAGACGTGGTCAGAGCCGGTCATTTGAACTTCGCCGCCGAAGCCCCGCACGGTTGCGGCAATGCGATCGTCGTCGGTCGCGACAATGACACGATCGGCAAGCGTGGACTGTTTGGCTTGCTCCCAAACGCGCTGTATCATTGGCTTTCCGCCGATTGAAACTAACGGTTTGCCCGGGAATCGGGTCGATGCGTAGCGGGCCGGTATGATGATGTCGACGAACTTCTTGGACATAAGCCTGTGGACCCTCGATGGTGGGTCTATTATCCAGGATTTCCAGGATTTCTACGTTTATTTCGACTTAGATTGGCGCCCGAAGCCAGCCGAGCTAGTTGGCAAGGGACATCCCGGGGTTTGTAAACCTTATTTATCAAGGGTAATTTAATCGTTGTCCTGGCACGGATCTTCGGTTCTTGACTTGCGCAAAAATGAGAAATGCGTAATAACTATATGATGGACCTTCGTAAAAATTGCGAAGCAGCCCGTAGTGACAACGTGACTCGAAGTTCTTGAGAGAGGTAAGCCTGTGACCTGTGACTGTTGCGCCAGAGAAAAATTACCAGAACAATTACTACAAAAATTGACCGAAGTTGAACAAGACCTGACCCATACGGCGCAACGCATCGTGAAAGCGGCTAGCGATCCCTTTTCCGGAGTGATTCGATTTCTCGAGGATCGTCCTGAGAACACTTCACTGCATGGTTATTTCGTCGATCGCGCTCTGGTCGACACTTTCGGTGGACGCGATCAGATCCCCGGTTTGATTCGCGCGATTGCGTCACATGTGCGCCACGTCATTCGTCATGCCAACGTCATAAATATTGTCAACGAACATCCGACGGCAGAACGGTGGGGGCAGTACGTGATCAAACAGACTGAGAACATGCGTTTTGAGATTGCTGTGGAGAAGGGTTATCTCACACTCAAGAATATCAAAGGATTATTTGGTATCGAACATGGTATCGAACTTCCGCTTGAGCAGATCATCGTGAAACCACCGAAACTGGTTGTCACAGCCAATATGGGACTGTTTAAACCGCAAAAAGTTTTTGACATTTAGATAACCAAACGCAAAGCATCCAGAGCAAACATAAAGCATCCAGATAACCAAAAATAAAAACCAAAAAGCATCGAGACAATCAAACAAAAACATTAGATAGCCACAAAACGGTTAGATGACGAAACACCCAACGAAAGTCTATGCTCATCGCGGCGGTCGCGAATGGGCGCCTGAAAATACGATGGCGGCGTTTCGTCAAAGTCTCGAACTCGGTGTCGATGGAATCGAGCTTGACGTGCAGCGTTGCAGCACCGGCGAGATCGTTGTGTTTCACGACCACGATATTGGTAGAACCACCAATGGTGCCGGACCGCTGAAAAATTGCAGCTTCGATGAACTGCAAAGACTGAGCGCCGGTCTGTGGTTTGACAAAGATTTTCGCGGTGAGAAAATTCCGCTGTTGACCGATGTGCTCGAGTTGATTGATGGCAAAGTGATGCTCAACATCGAGTTGAAAAACATGCCGATCGACTATCCGGGCTTGGAAGATGACTTGATCGAACTACTCAGCGAATATCCTCATATGGATCATGTGGTGTTTAGTTCTTTCGATAATCGATTAACGAAAGTGATGCAGCAAAAACGGCCGGATTGGTATTACGCGATTTTGTTGGATGGAATTCCGGACGACATTGTTGGAATGGCGAATTCTATGGGTGCGAAATACTGGCACCCGAACTACGAGTCTTTGCTAAAAAATGCATGTGACGAAGCAAAAGCCGCAGGCATTTTGATTAATGTTTGGACCGCAAACGATGAAAGAGATTGGGCCAGATTGCTCGAGATGCACGTGGATGGCATCATGACAGATGATCCTGAGGGCTTGATAAATTTCTTGGAATTAGTTGTCAAGACGCGCGTCTGACAAGCGATTCCGAGGAACAACATAGGAAGTGAGTCGAAGGAACCGAGCAATCGGGATGGACTTACCGGCGACTGCAATTATTTTAGGTAGAGAGATGGACTGGACTGTATCGTCAATTTTCTGGGGACTGGACGCGATGGATTCGACCATCGCGCTGTACGCGGGTTTTCTCGGGCTGTACATACTTCTTGCTTCAGTTGTGCTTTCGAAGCTGAGAACACGCCTGTGGAGTTATCTGGCAGTCTGGACCGTCTATCCGTTAGTCGGGCTGTGGGTCGCATTTTTCCTCGGTCGCGATATTTTTGACGCCCTCAATTTGTTGGCTATGGCTGTCTTCATCGGCGGTGTCGGCTTGTTCGCGGCGAGCGCGTATTTCGCCTGGCCGCTATATAAAAAGTTCGCTTCTGTTTTTATGGTCTTCGCCGTGACGCTCGCGGTAGTCGGTGTCGATGCGTTTATTGTTGAACCCGGTTGGCTCGAAGTTCGGCATGAGCAGGTTGTTTCCAATAAAGTGCATAAGCCAATTCGCATCGCCATCATGTCTGATTTGCAAACCGATCACGTCGGTGGTTTCGAGAGAAGCGTTTTTAAACAAATCATGGCAGCGAAACCAGATATGGTGCTTTTGCCCGGCGACTACATTCAAGCTTATGCGAGTGATTACGACAATCAAGTGGCAAAACTGCGCAAGATTTTTCAAGATTTGAAAGTGAGCGCGCCTCTGGGAATCTACGCAACGCAAGGTGATGCCGAGCGTCCGCAGCAGTGGACCGAGATCTTCAAAGGTCTTCCGGTGACCACGTTCCCGACCAGTGATACCATAGTGGTACCAAACACGATTGAGCCCAAAGACGGTATTTCACTTACGGCTTTGACGCTTAAAGATTCTTGGAGACTGAACTACAAGATCCCGGAAACCGAAAACTTCCACATCGTGGTGGCACATCGTCCGGATTTCATGCTGACGGCTACCGAAGGCGATTTGTTTGTCGCCGGACACACGCATGGCGGACAGGTTCAAATACCATTTTATGGACCACTGTTGACGTTCTCACAGGCACCAAGAGAGTGGTGCGGCGGTTGCTGCGTGACGCAGGAAGATGGAAGAAGTTATGTCATCACCCGTGGTGTCGGCATGGAACGCGAACGCGCTCCTCGGCTGCGCTTTTTCTGCAGACCTGAGATTGTTATCGTTGACGTGGTTCCTGCTGACGGCGAGTAAAGACTGTGATGGTTGGCTTGTTTGCGCCTGATGATCGGCGAGTTGTGTAAGTCACTAACGTTTGCGTTTTCTAAATCAGTAGCTAGTAAACCTCTTCCGAACAAACACTTCCGAACAAACTCTTTCAAACAAACTCTTCCGAACCAAGTAGTGCGCAAAGTCTGTAACCTTTAAAACCATTGACCGCGCCGCCATTTTGTTTATCTCGGTGAACGAATGGGGAAATTAGACCAGGCTTGAGGCATAATTTGATGCGATTGCGACGCGTTATACAAACCAGTCTTCTAGCGTTATTGCCGGTTGTCTTTGTCGTTTGTTTAGAACCTGGTTCTGCGCAATCGACAAGTTTTGATGCTGGAATGAAGCTCTACAAGGCCGGGCAATTTGGTGCGGCGGCAAACAAATTTCTCGAATCGGTGCGCACTCCAGGCAAAGAAGGCGCGGCATATTATTATTTGGGATGCTGTTATTACAAGCTCAATCGTCCATTAGAAGCGCGTCCCATCTACCGCACCGTCGTCAACAAATATCCAACGGTGCACGAAGCTGGGCTTGCAGCGCAAATGTTGCATCGTTTGGATCCAAGTTTTGTTATACCTGTTGGAATCGGCGACTCGCCGCAAAGCGCGGGGGTTTCGATATCTGCACCGCCAAGCGTGAGCAGTTCTGCTGCGGCATTGTCGGGGGCGCTCAGTCGCTCTCCGGGTTTTCCGGGCGAAGACTTCAGCAAGTTGCCTGATGAGGTTCGAATTCCATTTACTACTGATCCTTCTGGTCACATGAGAGTTACCGTGTATCTCGAAAATCGCCCTATTGAAGCGTGTTTCGACACAGGCGCAAATGCGCATTTTGGAAAGAACCATCTTTCCGCTGCTGGTGTTGCACTTCCACGAGGGAATCCAAACGGACAGGCCTCCGGCTGGGCCGGTGCTCCAGTGCCGGTGTGGCGACAGACTATGAGAATAAAACTGGGTGGTCTGACAAGATTGGCTCCGGTTTCCATTGAAGAAGACTTGTCGATGTTGCCGCTGGTCGGTCAGGAATTTATTCAGGGCTATCAGTGTGAAGTCGACAACAATTCGCACTACATCAGTTTGCGCAAGGCCAGTGCCTTTAAGCCGTCGCTATCACAGGTAAGTTCGTTATACGATGTGCCTTGCGTTCGTCGCGGCATGCGCGATTACGTCAAAATGTTCATCAATGGAAAAGAGCTGGAAGTTTTAGTGGACACCGGTGCTTACGCCTCTACTTTCAATGCAAAAGATCTTGCCGATATCGGAGTTCGTATTCCTGATGACGCCCCACGTACCACGGCAAGCGGCGTCGGCGGCTCGTTTTCCCTGCAAACGATTAACGTCGAATGCAGATTAGGACCGATCTGGAAGAAAGACTTTCCGATCTCTGTTGGTGGTAGCGCCGGCAGTGCGGTCGGTCAGGATTTTCTGGGCTCGCAGCGATTCACAATCGATCGCGAGAAAAACTTGATGAGATTTTTTCACTGATTGGGTTTGAGACTTTCGCTGCGTAATCGACGAAGCTAAACGTTGAGAAATCGTAGAAGCTAACCGATGAGAAGAATCACTGAGAACTCCTTACCAATGTCTCAGCTCAATTCAGAGGCTGATCCCGACCTTAGTGATTGGTCAACTCGGAATATCTGACTCGTGTGACGTTTCTTCGAGCGGCTTCCATCATTGCTTGTTGCGATGCGGCGATTAAACTGGTGATGTCTTTTGCATCGGTCGGCACAGCCGCTATTCCAAAGTGAAGCATGGGCGCGAACTGCGCGAGTTGCGGAACTTGTTGCGGCAAAGTTTGCAACACTCGATCGGCAAAACCGCACGCTTGAGCACTGTCAATATTCGGCAGTATCAAACCGAATCCACGTTCTCCGAAGTGACCGAACATGTCGATGTCGCGTTTCATATTATCGAGCGCGGTCACCAATGACTGTATGGGATCACTAGACATGACGCTTCCATTTGCGCTTGTTATGCACATGGACATCAGAGTGAAACTATTGGAAAAACGAAATGCACGCGCAAATTCGCGTTCCAAAAAGAACATCAAAGCATCGTGCTTGAAGATGCCGCTGTCTGTGCGGATCATCGAAGCTAGCACGCGCTCCGTCAAAGCGCTATTGAAGGTGACGACTTCTTGAGGAACGCCGATCTGAAGTGATTTTTGCACTTCCGCCAGGGCCGGAATCGGTGGTGGCGGTGGCATCGAATGTGGTGCCTGTGCCGATGATTTTTCCGCGCCTTGAGTCTGCTGAGGGAAAACAACCGGTGGCAAAGGAAATTGGCTGCTACCCAAGCCGCCTTGTGATTGGTTACTCGCGTTAGGAGATGCTGAAGGCTGTGACTGAGCCGATTGCAGCAAGCCGGGATTTAGCCGCGAGTTTGGCGGCGAAGTTGTATCAAGTGATGCCGTCGGAGCGGTCGGAGCAGGTGAAGATGCGCCAGAATTTAACCAGTTTGCTGAAGGCGCTTGAGGTTGCGACGCAGTGGTTGTCGCATTCACCGACGGAGAGCTGTGGCTGAGCCACGTGTTCGCTTCGGACGCGTCCGCTGATGAGTGCGGAGCCATCGGAGCATGTGATGGGGAAACAGAATGTTGAACTGGTGGGGCGGGTGCATGTCCTGGCGCAGGTGCAGGAGCAGTCGCGTTTAGCCACGAATTTGCCGGAGGCTCCTCCTTCGCTGCTGTCGGTGCAAAAGCTGGTGGTACCGGCTTCGGTGGCGCGCCGAATCCGGGTTGCTGTGGCGGACTGCCAGTCTGGAACACCGCCGATGGTGGCATCAACGGACCGCCCGGATTAGTCGATGCCGGCCACGCTCCTGGAGCGCTTGGAGCGCCGGCTTGCGGAATGGTCGGCCACGTTCCTGAAGGAGATGGTTGCACTACTGGAAAGGGATCTGTGCGATGCTCGTCGTATGATGAATCCGGCACCACTAGCGGTTTGAACTCCGGCGGAGGTGCTTTTGGTTTTGGTGGTGGCTCGACATAATTAGTTTCATCCAAACGCTTTCCAGTCGGCGTGAGGATCAATTCAAGTCGTAAAAGATTGGCTACCGTCGCCATCCACTTGCTCTCGGTTAAGTTCATCTTTTCGGAGATGTCTTTGATGTTGAGCGTGCCGTAGATGTTACCGTAAAACTCTTTCTGCACTTTCCTGTTAAGCGGTGCGCCGCCCAGCAAGGTCTTCTCGAACTCTGCGTCGGTCAATTTAATCGGCGAACGCAGAAGAAATGCCTGATCGGTAATTTCAAGCTGCCGAAGAAAATCAATGTTTCGTACGTACTCATCGCCGAGCGTAATAATTTGTGGTGTGTTCTCTTCCACGCTGGGCTTCTGCGGTTGAACATCTTCGGTGAATGAGATGTTGCCGTCTTTCCAGATGAACAGTTCAAGAATGGCTTCGGTGCCTGTTTTGTAAGGCGAAAACGCGTGAATCGGCTGGCCGAGACCGAATTGTATAGTCACTGCGTACTGCGGATCGGCGATCACCAGTTCACCGGTGACTTCGTAGTGATCTGCCATTTGCAGCAAATAGGAAATCGGTTTTTCTTTGAGGCTGCCCGACATTTGCTGCGTCAGTGGCGGTGCCTGATGCGCTGCGTCAGGGACGATCACATTCGAGCCCGTGGCAGACAGTCCGCCACCAGGATGGCGTCGGCCGAATCGGTCGCCTAAAGTCGGTTTTCTGTGATCTTCGTCGCTCATGATTTAGTAAAAGCTGTGCCAGGCAAGAAGTTCGAGCGGGTGCTTTTATCTTATATACGCCAATAAATCCTAAGACAAACGCTCCAACCAATAATATCGTTTTGCGCGGCTCAATGACTCTTGATTAGTTCGGCTGTAACAATTGCCCGGGACTCAATGCGTTAGTTTTCGCAGCCCGACTTCCGCCATCTCCACCAATTTTTTGTCCTGCGCTTTTCGAATGATGAGCGCGTAGTTGGTTTTCGCTTCATCGTATTTTTTGTTGTAGACCAGCGCCACAGCGAACAAATATCGCGCGTGCAAATTATCCTGGTCCGTGGAAACCAGCTCTCTGAGCTGCCGTTCGGCGAGTCCATAATTTCCACGCTGCATCAAGCCCAACGCCTGGCGTTCTGGAGTGGGACCGGCGGGCGGCATGGCGACAGCCATTGGCGGTGGTGCCGGCACGAGATGAAACTGCTCTGGCGCTGTTTTCGCCGGTGTCTGCGGCAGTTGACGTCCCTGATTCTGCAGTGCCTGACGGATGCGGTCGGAAACGTTTTTGCTCATCGGTGACGCATTCGGGTTTTGCAGCAATCGGGTGATTGCCGCCGATTCCCTGGAATCTTTTTCACTGGCACCACCGGTAGCGGCATGTTCCGATTGACTCGCCTTCGCATCCGCGCTGCCGGACGCTCGCTTCTTCGAGTCCTCTGCTTTGGGCGGGGCAGACAAATCGGTGGTTTTTATCGGCGTCGCTAGACTCGGTGCTTTTAGTGGAGCCGATAATCCTGCTAATCCAGCCGGTTCTGGTGGCAAACCCTCATTCCCCGATCCAGGCAAAGCGTTCTCTGAAATCGACGAGTTTCGTTCGCCCTGAATTTTTGCACTACCGTATGCACCCGCTCGGGGTGCCGTTTCCCCGCTTCCAGTTTCTAATGCCTCAGAACTGATCGATTGCTCTGATGTTGTTTGACTTGCACTCGAAGTCTCTCCGCCAAGTCCTTCTAGACCAGCTGATAGACCACCTCCGCCGCGATCTGTAAATTCCGGCGAATTCGATTTTAGACCGCCACGTAAACCGCCGCTAGCTTCGGAGCCCTCTCCGCCTGCGCCTTCCCCGGTACTGAGCCCGCCGGCGTTTCCCGTGCCGAATCCCCCTGAGTTCTCCGTGCCGAACCCGCTGAGTGAATTCAACCCGTCCGGCGCAAGCAGCTTGTTAAGGCTCTCTCCGAGGCTGGCATCCGAATTATCCAGTGTCGACTTGTTCAATAAGTCTGACGAAAACGCGCCACCTGACCTGGTGCTGGGCACATCTTGCAAATTTTGTTTGGCGAAATCTTGATAGCGAGAAGGCGAGGGATCGTCGGCCCTGCCCAGTCCTTGTAGCGGATTCCCTCCACCGATCGCACCTGGCGCCGGCGGCAAAATACTCTGCGCGGCCGCAGTTTGACAAAGGATCAAAGAGATACTCAGAAAATTCGCAGCGACTGCGACTGCGACTGCAAAACCACGACAACAGCAGTCTCTGGAGCGGTTTTGTTCATCGCGACATCGCTCATCGCCGCGTCGCTCTCCACGTCGCCCTACGTCGCCTCGCTCACCAGGAGCTCCGCCACACAGCGCGCGGCCATCACCGCAACCGGCGCATCGCCCGGACCGCCGTTTAACAGCATGAGAGGCTGGTTTCAAAACCTTCACCATAACCGCGCTCAGAAAAATTGCGCCGGCCTTACTTACTATCTGCCTGCCATGTTGCTTCGAATAACGCGCGACACCCATGGAATGTCAGCGTACCGCCCGAGAAGCGACATAATCATGCCGTAAGGCACAAGCAGCACGAACGGCGCCATCAGCACATACGTGACCATCGTCAAATTCTCTGTCAGAAATCCTACGGTGCCTGAGCCAATCATGCCCTCAAACAATCGTATGGTTCCGATAATAATGCCCGACATGCCAGTTCCCAACGCTTGAATCAAGAAAAGCAGAACTGACAAGAAAATCGATTGATAGAAGTGGAAACGAAAAAAGGATCGGTCGCAACCGGGGCCCTTGGCCAAAATGTAGACGATGCCGATCAAGAAACCGATCATCGCGGGCAAATACGTTCCTGCCGCCGCCGCCTTCTCCGGAAAGGTATACATAGATTTCGGTTCTGCGGGACGCTCGTATTTGCCTTGCTTCATCACCATCGTTTTTCTTCCTGTTCTTGCCACTGATGCGTTGACGTAAGCAACGGCTGTTGGTTTCCACATAACTATTTTATCGGGATTTGACCAGCAGTCTCTGGGGTTTTCGCTTATTTTCGTTATTATCCGGGCAAATCTGTCATAAGAATCGTTTTGTCTCGTCATCCTCGGTAGTTTCGGGATTTTGGCGGATTGAGGCGAACAGCAAACGGGCACAAAATCTGAGTATGTCATGTGATAACAACAAGCACGCCACGATAATCAAGCTTCTTTCGATTAAGGAGCTTCAGCCCAGCCTGTCTACAATTGGCGAAATGATCATGGATGCCAGCCAGAGCAGCGCGGTGGCGCTGATGATCTGGGACACTGACATGGAGTCGTTTGCCCAATTCAAAACGTTTGGTACTAATAAGAAACGAATAGCCGCGATCTGCGATGAGATTGCCGAGTCGTACGAAAGCATCGACCAGAACGCAACCGAACTGGATCTGACCACATTGCCGCCAAAACTGACGGATTCGTTCAGTCGGATTTCCATCCATCGCCTCGTTCATGATGACGAGCTGTGCGGCGTAGTTTTAATCGGTGATCCGGCCAGCGATAGTCTCAATGCAGTCAATGAACTCTTTTCCGAAGTGCCGCTTGCACTAATCATTCATAGAGTTTGGTCCTACTCCGAACTGACGCGCGAGAACGATCGTCTTCGCAGCCAGTATGAGGAAATGGAGGACAGAACCGCACAATTCGAAGAACAGACGCGCAAACTGATTCACGATTTGACTGCTCGCGATTCTATTCGGATTAAACAGGTTGAGCGCGAACGGCTTGTCTACTGGATTAGCAACCTGGTTAGAAGTTCTGTTCGCATTCAGGAAGTGCTGGATACGATCGTTGAAAAAATCTGTACGACCTGGGGATTGAGCCGCACATCACTGTTGCGCGCGGGCAAACCGGATCGATTTGAAGTTTATGAATACCACGCCGACAATGTCGCGTCGGTTAAAGACGAGTTTTCATCCGATCACGGATTGGAATTTACGCGCATGGCGCTTGATGTGAAAAGCCCTGAATTCATCGACCTCGAGGTCAATGGTGCGCGTTTCAATCGCGAATTTCTCAACATCATCGGCATGCGTTCCGGATTGATTATTCCGCTTGTCGTGCGCGATCACGTTTTAGGGTGCGTGTTTCTACAAGACTGCGTGATGCCGCGCGAGTGGAGCATCGACGATATTTCGCTTCTCGGTAGTCTTGCCGACCAGGTCGCCGTCGCGATTGAAAACGCCGAGCTGCACATGGAAATCGAGCGACAAGCCGTCACCGATGGATTGACCGGTGTCGCCAATCGGCGCTCGTTCAACGATTCGCTCATCAAAGAATTCGAGCGCGCAAAACGTTATGGTCAGCCGCTATCGCTTGCCGTAATCGACCTTGATTTCTTGAAAAAAATCAACGACACCTATGGTCACATGACAGGCGACGAGGCGATCAAATCGATTGGTTTTGTTCTGAGAGAATCATCAAGATCGATTGACATCACCGCACGTTACGGCGGAGAAGAATTTTGTGTTTTGCTGCCAAACACTGATGTTGATATGGCAGAACAACTTGCTGAAAGACTGCGTCGCACGATTCGCGAAACCGAAATTGACGGACCCGGCGCGCTCTCTGCTAGTATAGGCGTGGCTAGTTACCCACTGCACGCAGACGGGGCGGACGAGCTGTTCTTACGAGCAGACGAAGCGCTCTATCGTGCTAAGCAGGACGGTAGAAATCTCGTCCGGGTTTCGAACATCGGACCTGACGGAGGAACCATACCAACGGTTCCAAAAAAGCCTGATTCACAGCAAAGTTTACTTCAGGAAAAATCCTAGGGAGGCATGCTTCCGACTGAGGTATAACTTGATACATGGCGAGTAGGAGAAGTGAAACGTGAGCATAATCGATGATTTAGTAACCGGTGTCAGCAAGGAAGTCAACAAAGTCCAGGAACGTGGACAGGAGATGTTCCAGAGTTTCAATCTCAGTTCGCAAGTTCGCGATCTGGAGAAGAAAAAATCGTCCAAGCTAGTTGATCTGGGCCGACTGATTGTCGACAAATATCATGGTGGCAAAGACGTCAGCGAAGACACCATTCAAGAGCGCGTCAGCGAAGTGGTCGGATACGAAGATCAGATCAATATATTGAAAGCTGAAATGGACGCGATTAAACCAACAGATGCGTCTGCACCAACAGCACAACGTTCTGAAGCAAAAGCAGGCTTCAAGCCTACCCCTGGATACGACTGCCCGCGCTGCCATGCGCCCGCTGCACGCGACAGAAAATTCTGCCCCGCCTGCGGTGAAACACTCGGCGCAGCCAAATCAGATGACGGTCCAGTCGACGTCGAGACCGAACCAGAATCCAACGGCGGCGACGAAGACTAGACGCTCAAGCAGCGCTTAAAAACGCTCAAGAAACACGAATTACAAATCGGGGGTGCCACCACGGGCGCCCCCGTTCTTTGTAGTGCGATTGGTGCCGCTGCTGGTGCCATTGCTCGCGGTTGAATCTATGTGGCGGCGCTGAGAATTACGTCGCCGACCGCGCTGAAAATTCACGCAGCCATCCGCGGAGTCGTGGACATGTTTTCGCGGCCTCGGCTGTCTTGCCGATTTGTTGATCGTTTCAGGGTTGGGCAAAAAGCGCTTGAACAGCCTTCCCTGTCAGTGTTTCGGGTTTTGGGTTGGATTCTTGGATTTTGCCTGTATGTTGATTCAACCTAAGGGGCCAAAAGTTGATCGTGTCTGCCGTTGCTTGCCAGTAACAGGTTTTGGGGTTTTTTGCGAATTTAGCGGTTTTTCGATTCAAATTGATTTCAGAAAAAGTGGGGGGACTCAGAATGGTGTCGAGAAGATGCACGAAAATGAAATGGAGAAAGGATGCAGGTGAAAATCAAAACGGTGTACTCGAAACGGTGAAATTCAAAACGACGACGCGCTGCAATGCAAAACGAGGATGCTGATTGCATCCCCGTTTTAGTTTTTCGTTATGGCGAGATTATGCGATTAACGCGATGCGATTACACGCGATTAAACGCGAGCGCTCTTGCCGCAGTCCGGACAGAAGAAAAAGGACGGACTGATTTTGCAATTGCAGTGCGGGCATTCTCTCAAGCCGATCTCTTCGCCATTGGTTGGATAGCGACCGGCCATGATTTCTTTGTACGCTTTGCCTTCGGCCCACGCTTTGATTTCTTTGGCGCGGTAGACGGGAAGCGGGTGTGAGCGCCAAATTTCTTGGAACAGTTTGTACAGCTTGTTGAGTGTGCTGTAGTCCATCTCTTCGTAGTTGTCGGCTTGACGTAGAAATTCTCCGGCATCCATCTGTTCGTAGATCGACCAGGAGCCACCGGCGAGCTTCATGTTGACTCGGATGCAGACATCGATGTCTTGCGCGACGAGTAGTTCTGCGCGGTCGGCAGTAAGTTCAGATTTTCTGGACCAGTCGTAGAGCGCGACTTGCAAACCGAATTGCGCCAACACTCCGCCTACTCCGAAGACGCTTCTGGCGACTTCTAGAAGGAACAATGCGATCGTTTTATATAGAACGTGTCCTGCTTTTACGTGACCGAGTTCGTGTCCGAGCACCGCCATCAATTCTTCTTCGGTCATGAGATCAATCAAGCCGGAGTGAATGACGATGACCGGTCTTTCGAAACCGAACGTGAATGCGTTTGGCACCGGATTGCTCATGATATAAAGATCGGGTTCCGGTACGTCGAGAATGTCGCAAGCTTCGCGGAACAGTTTATAAATCTTGGGGCATTGCTTTGGCGTCACATGGACCGACGAGCCCGTCAGAAACACGCGCAGATAGCGCTCCGCACCAAGTTCGATCAGCTTCGCAAATACTTTGTCCAGAAGCGGAATCTTCTTAACCACATCTAGCGCGGCGCGGTCGGCCGGATGTTCAAATGCGCTCGATGAAAGGCGGGGAAATCTCTTCTTGGTATTGGTCGGGGCGGTGGTCATGCGTCCTCCCTTTCAGGCTTGTGCCACGATAAAATCCTACTTGTTTCCTTTCTACCCGAAATCACATCATGTTTGTGGAAATAAACAAAGAAAATCAACTCTTTACTAAAGCTTCAGTATTAAGCATGTGATCCAGGTAGTACTGAACCTGATTTTGTTCAGTACTTACGTTCTAACATTCCCTGAAAAAATTGCCTGAAATCTCAACGAAACGCCACTTGGAATGCCTGATGTTACCTTTGTGATGCGAACTTTCGCGAATCCCACGCAAGCGGGCAAGACGCCCATCTGCGCGGTCGTGCGTCTATTGAGCTCGAAAGGTCTTGGAGCTAAGAATGGCTCTGGCTGCCGCGCTTGGTGAAACATGACCCCCGTTTTTATATGCTATAGGGCGGGGAGCTTCAATTGGAGAACGCTATGGTTACCAGGACTCTTACACTTTTATATGCGGCTTCGCTCACGGCGTGCTTACTTCAAGCACCCGCAGATGCTGCCACCCAAAATACGGAAGTGAAGACGACGGCAGTCGCCGTTCAAACCGTTAAGAAGGATGCTTCAGCCGATCATCTGAAGAAAGAAGATCGACAGACTATTGAAGCCGTCAATGAGATTGATGGCGTCAACGTTGATCCAGAAAAGTTTGAAGAGAAAAAGAAGAAGAAGAAAGGAATCGGCTTTCCGAATCCAGTCGGTTGGCTGCTGAAACCAGTGACCGACATGCAAAAGCGCGTCATTCACTTGGAACAGCAGATTATGCGTCTGGAAGGACCGATTGCCGGCTTGCAGAAACCTATGCTGGGTCTGCGCGGCAAGATGGTTGAGGTGCAGGGCAACATAGGCACGCTCAACAACGGCATGGGCAAGCTTGATACCAACATGGGCAAGCTGCAAACCAATATGAATAATATCGCCGGGAAAATGGAAACGGTTGACGGCAGGTTGGCGCGAATGGAGAAAGAACTCCATCGTATGTATGAGCCGATCGCCGGTCTACAAGAACCGGTCAGGCAGCTGCAAAAGCCGGTTGCTGGCGTGAGCGATCAACTTGGCGTTTTGAAAAACGATTTGAACGAATTGAAGACCGTCGTCAACACAACCAGTACTTTGATATTGATTGCGATTGTCGCCATTGGTCTGCTGGTATCGGTGGGAACGCCTATTATCGCTGTGTTTGCATGGAGACACCGTAACCAAATTATTCGCAAGTTTGAAGGTCCGGCTGCGGCTGCTAATGAACAGGCGAAAGAAGATCAACGTGTTCCGGTCGGATCGTCTCGGTAATCAGGTTCCGTAGACGCGGCGCTCATGCACTTCTACGAACGAAAAATTAGATATGAGAGTCAAGCATCAAGTGTCCTGATGCTTGACTCTTTTTTCGCAAGCTTGGAAAACAGCATCACTAGTCGTTGTCAGGGCTATATGGAATGCATGAGTTACTCGTGATCAGTTCGGCGTTTTAGAAGAGGTCCCAGGCATGCTAGAAAGTTTCACCAAATTACGGGCAGCGAATTTAAATCACCGAACATTGTCCGCAAGCTGCGCCATTGCTTTGACTGCAATCTGCGCATCTTCGATGGCTCCGGCACACGCCGTTTATGACTATTCTCCTGACGCAAGCTTGCCGGACGCGAGTGACGTGGCGACGGTTAGTGTAACCACCCGTGGTGATATTTCGTTTCCTAAAATGGATGACGATCTGAAATATTTTAAGACTACATTGAATGAACGCAAAGAAAGACTGGGCACGATTATCGCTGCTGGACAGACAGCAGGCTCTATCACCGCATCGCAAGCAAACGCCCTCAGAAGCGAGCTTGATGGCATGAGCGTGCTCGAAAAAGCATTGCGCGGAAGCAAACTTTCGTCCAGCCCCAATCTTTCAGAAGCCAGTCATGTTCTGCAACTTGCGGTGCACTACGACGCCATGCAAACGCGTCTGAAGCAGTTACTGGATACATATGAAACAGAACTCGTTGCAATCGACCCGATTGCCGTAATGACTGGCAATAAGGCGCTTGATTCAGACGCCGCTATGGCAGAACGCGCAGCTCTGGAAACCAAGATTAGCGCCAGTCTCGCCCATGGCGTCTTAAACAGCAAGGACGGGCTCAAGCTGCGCGGCATGCTCAATCGCATGGCTGGAAAAGAAGTAGCGATGCGTCGAAGCAATGGCGCCCTTGAGGCGCACGAACAAATTCAAGTAGATAGCGACTTACGAAAAGTTAGTGCCGCATTGAAGTCTTCGATCGATATGTAGGTCCTCAAAACGCGCAGCAGGTGAGAATCTGCGCACCAATCATTAAGTTATGAGAGTTGAGCATTATGTGTCCTAATGCTCGATTCTCATTTTTTTGTGGTGCTTTTTGTGGTGCTCCGTTGTCGTTCAGGCAGGATGCTGTTAAGCCAAACCAGTGCCCGGGTGACAGACTGAGGTGGCATCGAAACACGCTGTCGGGGCTATATATATATAGAACGCGGGTAGTCGAATAGAAAGCGAGTGATACGAGAGAAACTGAGGTAATGGTTATGCTGAAAAGTATTGAAAAATTACAAACTCTGAATTCACATCGCCGATTGATTGCGATCAGTTTCGGTGTCACATTGACAGCAGTTATTGCATCATCATTCTCGGCTGCCCAAGCCGCCTACGATTATACGCAAGATACGTCGATGCCTGAAGCCGGCATTCGGATTGCACTGATGGATGCCACCATCCATGATGCCGTGGCTCCGAAACTCGGCGTTGCTCCAAAATTAAGCGATGACCTCGACGTCTTCAAAACTACTTTGAAGGGTTGCAGAACCCGCGTCAGCTCTTTGATCGCAGCGGGCGAATCGACTGGCACGTTGACGGTTGCGCAGACTGACACGATGCGTTTTCAACTCGATAGTTTGAACGGTATCGAGAAAGAATTGAACGCAAAAATCGCACCAAGTTATAAATACCTCCTTCAACTCGCCGATCATTATGATTCGATTCAAGCAAGCATTAATGACTTGATGGGCGTGTACGAACTGCAGATGGTGCCTACCGATCCAGCCGCCGTGCTTGTCGGCGGAACGACAATCAATCTTGATGCCGCGATGAAGCGACGCGCGATGATTGAAGACGAAATCAGCTCTGAACTTTCCAAAGGTCAGATTTCTGGTAAACAAGCATTGCGATTGCGCAACATGCTCAACACGCTGGCGGTCAAGGAATTAAAGCTTCGCAAGAGCGGTGGTTCGTTACAAGCAAACGAACTGACCCAGGTAGACCGCGGTCTTACGACAGTGAGCACCGCGCTTAATTCGACTCTAAGTATGTAGTTCCCGAAAAGTAAATCACAGGTGTTTTTATGTCCGCATCATTTCAATCAAAGCCATTAGAAGCAGGCGATCGTTTTCAACGCGAGCGTGAGCTCGAACTCGAGAGACGAGGACGTGAGCGCAATTTTGGTGTGCGCGCAGGCGACGACGAGAACTTTCTCGACAACCGGGAAAGCGAGCGCAATTTGACTGATATGCCCATTACGGAAGACGACAATTCGCTCGACCTTAGAGAGCGTGACCGACAGTTGTCCAATCTGCACAGTAGGGATGTCGTCGACGAAACTTTTCTCGAAAGAAAAGAGCGCGAGAGCCAGTTTGATGGCGTGCGAACCGTGAAGTACAACGATGAAACGACGATCGTCACTCGCAATGTGGCTGCTCCGGTTAAACAGCTTGAGAGTGAGCGGTTGGTGCCGGCAAATGCTCCGGCTCATGTCGTTCACGATCGTGCGCCAATGTCCGGATGGATTGTCGCTTTCCTCGTTCTGCTCGTCCTTGTCGGTTTAGGTTTCATGTCTTTGATGGACCTGTCTTCACAACAAACTAAAACGGAGCGCGCTTTGTTCGAACTTCGTCAAGAGCTTCGTGATACGCAGTTATCGGCACCGACGGCAACCTGGAATCCACCGCCATTCAACACTCCTGCAAAGGAAAGAACAAATATTCCGACCCAGGAAGATTTCATCATACAAATTGAGCAACCGCGCACACCAAGAGATGTGACGGCGCCACCGACGGAACTGCCTCCGCCACCAAGTGTGGTGACACCAGCGCCTGTTCCTGCGACACCGCTCGCTCCTGCGCCGAAGGCGGAACAGCCTGTGCCCGGCGTTAATTAGACAAGAGGGCGTTAATTAGTCAAAAAACGTTAGAGCGTTACGATTTCTAGTCCGCGACCAGCGACGAGTGCGATTTTACTTTGCACTGCCACTGCAGAAGCCGACTCGAGTACGCTGAACGACGCTTTTACTGTCGGTCTGGCGGAGGTTGTGATATCGATAATCGTGACCAGATCTTTGCCTGTCGCATCGCGTCCGACCGCGACCGCTCGAGTAGCGGTCGCTGAAAGCGCGGTGCCATTATGCGGAAGTTCAATTCGTCCTTCGATATTTAGTTCCTTGTCGACTTTCGAAAGAACGATGAGAAAACCTTTCGAGTTTTGATCCACCGCGGTGCAAAGCAAGTTGTGATCGGTTATGCAAATGTCTCTGATAGCAAGGTTTTCAAATTTTCGTCTGCCTACTTCTTTGACCTGCGAATCGATGGTGAATAGGGCGACTTCATGAATGTCGGCCGCCATAAAGGCACCGTTAACCGCTTCGATGTTGGTGAAATTTCCCTGAAGGTCGAAACTCTTTTGCGCTTCCAAATTGTCGGAAAAAACCTTTACCGGATAAATCCGCGTCAGTTTGCCCATCGCGTCGCCCGCATACGCGCGATGTTGCGACTTGTCGAAAGTGAGGGTGCGACACTTGTCCGGCACTTTGACGCTGGCTAAAGTGCGGCTTAGTTCTGCCATCTTTCGTAGTGTCACTGACTCTTTCTCGAGGCAAAGAATGAAACTGCCTGCACCAACCATGGTGCGAACCGACGAAGTTAACGGCGCGCTCGAAACCAATTGCGGATGCTCCGGGTCGGCGATGTTATACAACATCAATTCCGCCCCGCAAAGGACTGCCTGCGTTCCCCATGTGGCTATGCCGGCGGCCGCCAGGCGTGGAATTTTGTAGTTGTATGCGACCGACCACTGACCGGTCGTGTTGTTTAAAACTTGAACGCCGGACCAACCCGACGCGATGTACATTTCTTTGCCGTTGACGATCAAGGTCGCCGTTTCTACCGACGAAGCTTTGGCAATTGGCACATCAATCGTTTGGCTCTTCGACAGGTTATTGAGTTTGTCGATGTTCAAAGAATTGAGAATCAATTTGCCGTTTGAACTTTTCGCCAGCGCTAAATATTGTCCTTTCTGTGCCGTCACAGAAAGAATTTTTTCGGTATTGTCGAGCGGTACGGTTGATACCGCATGCGGTGCGGGCTTCAGGGCGATCGTGGTGGCCTGCATCTGCCGGTTGGATTGATCGCTGGCGCCAGCAAGTATAAGTGTGTCTCCAACGCGACTGAGTCTGTCGTAGCAGCCCTTCACTTCAAGCGAGTTTGTCTGCTGCGGCGAACTGATCTGCGCCATGTTGTAGCAATCTAATTGAGTGGTCAAACCTTTGTCTTGCAGAACAATCAATTCACGCTTCGTGTAATCCAATCCAAGGATAGGCAACTTTGTCGAAATTGACGTTAGAAGAGTGGCTTCGGTGGAGCCTCTTTTACCCGGCGCCGCGTAGGCTGCGATCAAGTGTTCGCCTGCGCGAGTTTTTCCGGATACGAAAAGAACGTCTTTGTCGGCGAAGAGCAGATCCGCGTCTTCGATTTGGGTCAGTTCTGTTCGTGATATCACAGATGGTGCCTCTGGCTTGACCAGATCGATTGCAATCAAATAGTATTTCGCGTCCGGTCCTTCGGCAGGCTCCTTGGCGAGCGCGTATGCGTAAGACTGTTTTGCTACCTTGAGCGCCAGAACGCGCTTGCAGGGCAGTGTTAGTTCAGCAATTACCTTAGGCGGGAATTTGGCGCTGCCTGCTTTTCTGAGATCGACAATCGAAAAGCGACCGAAGTGGTCGCTGAAACAGAGATATCCTTTTTTGTCGATATCGACATGGTCAGGAACGATTGCCGGAGGCCACGCCTGTTTGGACAAGCTATGCGGGCCGGTGATGACAACTTGTTTTGCCTTCTTCTTGATGAGTTTTACGGCTCTTGCAGGAGCGCATTCATTCAACTCAAATAAGACCAGGCTTCCAAAAACACAGGAAAGGAAACTTCTTCTAGAAAGCATATGCGGTTTTGATGTTCGCGTAAGGAAGTGCTTACGGTACCATAGTGATGATTAGCTTGGACAGTCCTTGCAAGCACAATAAAGCCACGATCGGCGAGATATCGATGTTGCCGATTGGCGGAATAATCTTGCGAAAAGGTGCAATCACCGGTCTGACGATTTTATCCAGGGTCTTGAAGGGTTGGTCGTACCAGTTGATGTTTGGAAACCAACTCAAAAGGCACCAGATGATCATTAAAAAGTTGAAGAGGTTTAGAACGCTCACGACTATCTGTGCAATAGGACTCATTTTATATCCTTCTTCTTACATATAGAGACAACCCTATGGGCTTGATTGTAGCATTTTATCTGTTTGCAACCACAAGAAAAAACCGGAAAAACCATGAAGATTTCTTCGAGCTCAGAAACCCCAGAACATCAGCTTGTGCAGCGGATTAAGTCGTGGACCGGCAGCCGGTACATTGGCGACGATTGCGCGGTTCTGCCGTCGGGTTTGCTGGTCAGCACGGACACTCTGGTCGAAGGAACGCATTTCAGGTTGGCAACGACAAGTCTGGCCGACCTGGGCTGGAAGGCGATTGCGGTCAACCTCAGTGATATCGCGGCGATGGGCGGCAGACCCCGTCATTTGCTTGTCAGTGTCGGCTTCCCGGCGACTATGAGCGAGCGCGAGATGGAGTCGTTGTATGGCGGTTTTGTCGACTGTGCCAATCGCTATCGCACAAGAATCGTGGGCGGAGACCTGGTCAAGGCGCGGGATCTGACCATCAGCGTAACAGTCATGGGCGAAACGCATGAGCACGGTGTGTTTACGCGCAGTGGCGCTGAAGTCGGCGACGTGGTGATCGTGACAGGCGACTTCGGCGCCAGTGCTGCTGGTTTCTATCTTTTGGAGCATGGCGAAACGGAAACATTGTCCGCGGCCGAACAAGCGGGCGTCTGGCGCGCCAACCGTTCCGGCGGTACGTGCGTCACTCGGCACCGACGCCCACTGCCGCGATTGTGTGAATCATGGGCTTTGAATCGCGCCGCACTCGGAGCCGGAGCCTTGATGGACGCATCCGACGGACTGGCAGATGCTCTGGTCCAAATTGCCAGATCGTCAAACGTGGCGTTGCGCGTCGACTTAAAAAACGTTCCAGTTCATGACGAAACTTTGGAGACGGCTCAAAAAGCCGGGCGCGATCCATTAGACTGGGTGCTCTATGGTGGAGAGGACTACGAGCTTGTGGCGTGCATCTCCGAACAGTCGTGGCAGCGATTGCAGGGATTCGAGCACAACCCGTTCAAAGCTATAGGAATCGTCGAAGACGGCGATGGTGTCTCGCTCACCCTGGGTGGCAAGTGCGGACCAGATCTCGATCTAGAAAAATGTTTTCAACATACGAGCGCCCCGAATTAAAAAGGAAACTACCGTGCCAGAAACTAAGACAGCTGAAATTCTCGACGGAAAAGCTTGCGCAGCAGAAACACGAGGCGGACTGAAGGAGCGCGTTTCGGCGCACACCGAAAAGGGAAATCGCGCACCGGGATTAGCGGTCGTTCTGGTCGGCGATGATTCGGCCAGCGAACTCTATGTGAAAAACAAAATCACCGCTTGCAAAAACGTAGGCATCGAGAGCTTCTTGCATAAGTATCCAGCGGATGCCACGCAAGAAGAAGTGATGAAGTGCATCAAAATATTGAATGACTCTGATACCGTGGATGGTATCTTGGTTCAACTGCCTTTACCGAAACATCTTTCTGAATCAGAAATTTTGGAAGCGATGCGACCCGACAAAGACGCTGATGGTCTGCACCCTTACAATCTTGGTTTATTGCTGACAGGCAAACCTGGATTGCGTCCGTGCACTCCTGCTGGTGTCATGACTTTGCTCGACAAATATGGTGTCAAACTTGAAGGCGCCAATGCCGTTGTGATCGGCAGATCGAATCTGGTAGGTAAGCCGGTCGCTTTGATGCTGATGCAAAAGAACGCCACTGTCACCATTTGCCACAGCAGGACTAAAGATCTCAAAGAGGTCGTAAGAAATGCTGACGTTCTTGTCGTCGCCATCGGTAAATCGAAATTCGTACAAGGCGATTGGATCAAGCCAGGCGCCGTCGTCATCGACGTAGGCATTCACTACACCAAAGGCGACAACGAAAAATCAGTGATCACAGGCGACGTCGACTACGCCGCTGCCAGTTCGGTTGCGCGGATGATTACACCTGTTCCAGGCGGCGTCGGACCAATGACGGTTGCACAGTTGCTAGCCAACACGGTTTGTTCGTACGAGAAGCGTTTGGGTTTAAACTAATAACACTGGTTTAAAACCACAATCAAAACATCGCAAGCAATCAGTTTCGCTACAGCGGTTCAATGGGTTCAGTTCAGGGCGAGCGATCCAGGTTTTAGTCCAGACCGAGTCCAAGGTTCGTTCTTGGCAGAGCAGTCCAGGGTTTGAATACAACTGTCATAACGGCGGAAGGCATGACCAGCACGCTTGCAAAACCAAAACCGTTGCCGATCTGGTCTAAAGCTTTAATAGCTTTCGTCGCGCTCGGAATGGTGGCGTCTCTAGCTACTGTGATTTTAGGCACCGCGCTGTTCAAGCAGCAATTCGACATCTCCAGCGATCCAAAATCGACGGCAAAACTGGCGCGAACCATGATTTTGCTGCCGGAGCCGTTGCCGGAGGACTGGCGCTACGTGCTCGGCATCGACTTGTGGCTGTTTCAGGTCGTGGCGGTCGATTATGACGGCGGAGCGCAACGATACGCTTTCTTCTCGTGCCCGACTCGCGAAAAAATGGACGCTAACCAGATGCTGACTCAAACTTTCGAGCAAGGTCTGATAATCAGCGGCAGTTCGGAGTCGAGATTCGTTGGAGTTCAGTCAGAAGGCACGTGGGTGTTCCGAGAAGATACCCAGATTCCTTACCGAATCGGGCGGCTTGCCGGCGAGGAAGGCGGGACCGGATTGGTAGCCTGCGTCGTGGACGAGCCCCGAAAACGGGCGCTAATCATCTACGGCATGCAGCAAAAGGGCGAGAAGTTCGATACTAAACCGATAACTACCCTTCTCCAGAGTGTCGATGCCCAGCCTTCACCTGAAGAAATTCCTGCGCCGGTTTCAGCGCCGGTCAATTAGGCTGGAACGGGTGATGCCGGAACTGCTTACAGGGACAGTACTTGCCCGTCGTGTCGGGAATTTGTAATTCCCCTTAATCAGAGCCTGTTTAGGAACGAATTAAGCCCTATACTTAGGGTGTTGTTTACAGAGCCAGTCAAGGGGCTCGGGCTTTGAATAGCAGGAGAGAGTTGAGATGAGCGGCGCACACAGCAACACGAGTCAGCAGTGGCTAATCTTCTTTTTCGTATGCTTCGGAATGTCGGTCTTCGCGATCGGTGTCTGGGCCTGTTTCAACTACGACGTCCACACCGCAACGTTGCCACCAGGCGCTGCCAGCGGCGGCGGCGGTCACTAAGTCTCATTGTTTCCATGTTCCTCCAGTGGTGCTGACGACGCGTGTCGAGAGCGCCATTATTTGGCATGACGCGAATTTGATCCTGAACGCATGTATAACAAAGAAGACCCGGTAAAACCAGGTCTTCAAATGATTGTGCAAAGAACGTATCACTAAGTTCGGCGCAGTGTAGTCGGCGGTTTAGTTCGCAGTTCAGTCCGCAGTTCAATCCGCGCGTTTAGTCCGCAAGTATTAGCCGCTCGCTTCTGCAGCAGTCTTCACGTCGCCGGTCTGTGGTTCAAGCAAGAATTTGAATTGATCGCACCAGCTTGAGATTGTGTTCGCTTTCAGAACATCGGTCATGTTTTTCATCCGCGATCTCTTTTCAGAATTCGACAAATGCAGTGCGTCAAAAACCGCCTGACCCATGCCTCTCGTATTATATGGATCGGCTGTCGTCGTCCATTGTCCGAGTTCCTCGTAAGCGCCTGCATGAGGCGAAAGCACAAGCGCGCCCGGATTTCCCGACTGGCATGCGACGTATTCCTTGGCGGTCAAATTAAGCCCATCACGTAATGGATTAACGAGCATGACCGAAGCTTGATTGTAGAGCACCGAAAGATCTTGACCGTTTAGTGGTCCCTTCAAATTCAAGATTGGTTGCCAATCTGCGCTCTTATATTTATTGTTGATTTCTCTAGCCATGCGTTGAATGTCGTTCCAATAATTATCGAACGCTTCGAGCCCTGGTCGCGTTTGCGTGCACAGTTGAGCAAAAGTGATTTTGCCGATCATCTCGGGATGATCGTTGAAGAAGTGATGGATAGACTCCATCCGCGGGATCACACCTTTTGTGTAGTCCGCACGATCGACGGACAAAACGAAATCTGTGTTGATCAACGCAGGGTGCAGCACCGTCTTAGATTGAGTTTTAGCCAATGATCGCCAGTGATCGACGTCAAGGCCAAGTGGTGCGGAAATCACCCGCGTGGTCAAATCATCAACCGATGTGCGTTCTGCATTGGGTAATGAAAATAGCGAGTGCTGTGGATTAACCGCATGCGATTTCGGTTCACGAATTACGACGCGATCGCGAATCGAAACACTCACACCATTGATGTGTTTCGAAACAAAACGGAAGAAATTGGCGCAGTATTCCTGAGTATGAAAGCCGATAAACTCGGCAGAAAGAATTGATTTTGCTATATCGATTAACGGTGGCAAGAATTCTTGAGGCACCGCTTTCGGCCAGGGAATATGCCAGAACACGCCGCAGCGCGGTCCGTCGAGACGCTGCAATTCCTTTGGAAGCAGCGCTAATTGATAATCTTGCACGAACATTTTACCGGGCGCCTGACCACGCGTTGCTGGACGATTCGACGCAATGTCTCTTGCCATGATTCTATTGAATCGTTCGTAAAGTGCTCGGTCTTCGGATCTATAGGTGGCGTACTGATGCAGGTCGTGCATGATCGGCCAGATGAATTCATTGCAGTAGCGATAATGCCCTTCGATAACTGCTTTAGGAATCGGTTGTTTTGTAACCACTTGACCGGCGGCATTGGAATACTTAATAGTGTCCGATTCGATGTGCCACCATGTGTGGTGTGCGCTGTCGTCTGCCACTAACCGTGTTAAGGCTGGCGATACTCCGCCTGCCATCCCAGGTCCGCGATAAGAAACGATTTGCATAATTCCTCACTCAATATCTAATGAACTTCGTTGCCCAGACCAAATTCATCCTGCCACTAACAGTGGCAAGTTTGAAGCAATGATTTGCGTAAGAAGCTGGTTGGCGTAAATAAGTGCGCTTCTCAGGTCGTGATAGCACGGTAAATGATCAACCATGTCAAAATCCTTTCAGCGCGCGGATCTTGCATCACGCTTGCTGCGGAAATCTCTGTGAAACTTTCATTGATGTTTTACATTGAAAACGGCATCGGATCTGGGTTTTCGCGCTATAACGCAAAAACTGCGATTCGTAGGCTGTAAAGATATGCGTTCGTAGCACTTCAGGAAACCCGGACTTAGAGCCAATTGCCGTTCGATCGCTTCAAAAATTAAATGATGGAACAAAATGTCAAGCTGCTGAGTCGGGGTTTGATATACAACCAAGATAAAGGTTCAGAGCCAACCTTTAGTCGTCAAACTAGAACTGAGGAACCCCTGATGCAAAAGAGAGACGAACTACTGGAAGTATTTCTAATGACATTCGGAGTCAATTACTCGATGTCGACCAAGTGTCTGCCGCTTGCTTTCTGTATAGCAAGTGATCCGAATACCCCTGCCGAAATACTCGAGCACCTCGCTCGTACAGACAACACGCGATTGCTGGAAAAAATTGCTGAACATCCAAATGTGAAGCCATTCCTTCTAGAAATTCTCGCGTCTCACACATCTCCTGACGTGCGTGCAGCCGTCTCGGAGAATCCGAACGTGACAGAGGACATAGTGGCCACTCTTTGTCAGGACGACCATCCTGATGTTCGTTTTCGGCTTGCCGAAAATCCCAACCTGAGCCTTGATGCACTCAACGAACTTGCAGAAGATTCCAATCCATACGTCGCTCATCGCGCGCGGCTTACTCTTATGAAGATGGAACGACCTGAAAGTTTGTTAAAAAACATCATGCATTTAGTGAGTGCGAGATTCGCTGCCTACAAGGCGGTGTAGGAAACAATTTTTGTTGAATGGGAAAGTGAGAATTCAGGGCTGCGGTCCTGAATTCTTTTTTGTTGTGAAATAAACGAGATCTTTTCGACTGCAATGGTTCTGAAAATGGCGAGTTCGCTGCGATGGCAGTTTGTGAACTTCGTCCTGACATTTCCCCACAATTAGTGTGCAAAATGGTTAAATGACAATGTCTTGCAGGATAATGAAACTATGAGTATTGCTGAAGTTCTTGCAGTCGGCACCGAGCTTTTGCTCGGTCAAGTTCTCGATACAAATTCTCAATTTTTGAGTGATGAACTGGCCCGGCTTGGAATTGATTGCTACTACCACACCACTGTCGGTGACAATAAACGCCGGGTCGGTAACTTGCTGAAGACCGCGCTGTCCCGCTCTGAGATAGTAATAACCTCCGGCGGTCTTGGGCCGACGCCTGATGATTTGACGATGGAATGCATCGCTGAAGTTATGGGCGCGGAGATGGTGATGGATGAAAAAATACTCGAAGTAATTCGTTCATTCTTTTCAGAACGCGGCATCGTTATGCCGGAGAATAACGAGAAACAGGCATTGCGACCGTCTGGAGCAGATTTGCTGCCTAATCCGACCGGCACTGCCCCTGGTATCATCTGGACAATTACACCGGAGCGTTTGAAAGAAGCGGGCATCGAGTCTGTGCCGGAATTGAAAAGTAAGAACCGCTACATCATGACCTTTCCAGGTGTTCCAAGTGAATTGAAGAACATGTGGGCGACAACCGTTGTCGATTTTCTTCAATCCAAGATTGTCGGCGCTGCGATCTTCTCCGTTGAGCTCAAACATTTTGGAATCGGTGAATCTGCGCTTGCCGAAAAGTACGCAGATTTGCTTGCCGGACGTAATCCAACGGTCGCTCCCTATGCCGGTAACGGCGAGTGTCGTTTGCGCGTCACCGGCAAATCCGATGATATGGCAAATGCGCGGGAGATGGTCGCACCTCTTGTTGCCGCCATCCAGGAGCGCAGTGGAAATTACTGTTACGGCTTGGATAATTCCACACTCGAGTCGGTCGTCGGTGATTTGCTCAAGAGTCAAGGTTTAATGATTTCCAGTGCGGAGTCCTGCACTGGTGGATTGCTCAGCAAGCGATTGACTGATGTCGCCGGAAGCTCAGAGTACATCTCGCTCAATGTCGTCACTTATTCAAACCAAGCAAAACAAAGTGTGCTTGGTGTGAGCGAGAAAATATTGAACGAGTTCGGCGCGGTCAGCCCGGAATGCGCCGAAGCGATGGCGCGTGGTGTAAGAAAAATTTCCGGTGCTGATATCGGTATTGGTATCACTGGGGTCGCTGGTCCCAGCGGTGGCACGGAAGAGAAGCCGGTCGGTCTGGTTTATCTAGGACTTGCCATGGGCGACACCTACGTCGGCAAAAAACTGTCACTGCCTGCGCGTCTTGGACGAACAGAGATTCGCCATAGAACAGCTAACGAGGCACTGAATATGGTGCGCTTGCAATTGCTCGAGCGCGTCAACGTAAACGTTTAACCACTACTGAATCATTAAGCGCATCGCGCGAAACGAACAAACATGGTGACGGTCGCGGTGAAACCAGCACCCGACATTCATTCAGTCAGAATGGGGACATTGCTGGAGCTGCTCATCTACGCCGTTTTGAAGCGGCCGCTTTGTCGTTCTCTCGCGAGCTTTCTTTTGCGAGCGGCTCGGCGATTCATGAAAGGTCGGAAGCTCAGTTAAAGAAATGCGCGCGGTGTTTAGAGTTTGTTCGGCTGTCGTTCCATCGGAAGTCTTTTGTGTTTGACAGGCTTAGTGCTTTCTATTCTATTTATACGGTTTAAAAATGCAATCTTGGGGAAATGTATTAGATGAGTAGTGCAGTCTTTGTTTCAAGGATGTTATGAGCCATCAAGACCGGTACGAAGAAGCGGTAATCAAAGATAATCTGTTCCACCGACGGCTTAGCGACCTGCGGAACTCCAGTTTGACGCAGGAGCATATCGCGGCGATTGCCGAGTTGAATCGCCCCGCCGAACGCACTATGTTCTCCCAACCGGAAGAACAAAAAACAATTTTGAGTCACGAAGACGTCGAGCGCATCGCGTACTACGATGACCTGGCACCAGTTTATAACTTCAAATATTTCATGCGAAAGCTCGATCGGGAGATGCGCAGAAGTAAGCGCTACAATCGACCGCTCTCAGTGTTGTGCGTAGCATTCCAGGGAATTAACAACATCGGTCGCGATCACAGCTCGATCGCGCAAGACAACGCAGTTTACTGGGTTGGCGAACACTTGCTCACTTCAACCCGAATGGATGTGGACATGGTTGGTCGTTTCGGCGATGAGCGCTTTCTTGTCGTGCTGCCGGAAACACCAGGAAGTGGTGCCACCATAGTCGCCGAGCGTATGCGTAAGAAGTTCGAGGATAATTGCATTCAACACCAGTGGCACAAGATCTTTGTGCAAGCCAGTGTAGGCATCGCTTATTTCCCTGGTCATGGAACAAATGCCCAAGAGCTAGTCGCCAAAGCCGATCTGGCAGCCGAGCTGGTACAAGCACGTGGTGGCAACGGGACTGCGTTCTGTCCTGAATAAAGTTCTGCGTTCTTATGAAATGAACATCGCGTCGCCGTAACTGAAGAAACGATAGCGTTTTTCAACGGCTTCTTTGTAGGCTGAGAGGATCGTATCCTTGCCGGCAAATGTTGCAACTAGAACGAGCAAGCTCGAGCCGCTCAGGTGAAAGTTGGTAACCATCGCGTCTACGATTTTAAAGTTAAAACCCGGTTTTACATAGAGTCTCGTTTCCGCCTGATCGACGACTTGAAGAACGCCCGACGCGCCTGCTGTTTCCAGCGCGCGCAGACTGGTTGTTCCAACGGCGATCACGCGGCGACCTTCGGATTTGGCGAGATTGACGGCATCAGCAGTGGTGCGCGGGACGCTGAATCGTTCTGCTTCGATACTGTGATTGGCGACGTCGGTCGAGATCGGTTTAAACGTGCCGGGTCCAACGTGCAGTGTGACTGGTTCTACAATGACGCCCGAGGCGCGAAGTTCTTCCAACAGTTCCACAGAGAAGTGCAAACCTGCAGTCGGCGCAGCTACGGCTCCAGGATTTTTGGCAAAAACGGTTTGATATCTATCCAGGTCACAGAGCCGCTCGCCAATCTTGTCGGGCTCGACTGCATCAATTTCGTGCTCGTCTATCGAGTGTAGAGCCGCGGATTTTGCGCTCGCAACCGGAGCTTCGGCTAATTCCGGACCATCGTGTGCTTCTGAATCTTCCGTTGCTTCTCGATCTTTAATCGGTTTCGCCCGCACTATATATGGTGGCAATGGCGCATACCCGACGCTTTGCAAAATGTTGTAGACGTCTTCTTTTCTGCCGAGGTCGACCACCAGTCGTTTAAAACCATCCTGATCCAGGATGATGTCTGTGATCGTGATCTTGCTTTCCGTCGGAGCGTCGCTGACCAGCGAAAGCGTCTCACCGATGCGCAGTCGTTTGATCGGCGTCACCAGCGCCTCCCACAGGTTTATTTTCTCTGCCAGCGGACGGATGAGCAGCAATCGAATCGTGCCGCCGCTGTCTCTTCTGGCGTAGAGCCGGGAAGGCACGACGCGCGTGTCATTGATGATTAGAACGTCGCCTTCTTTCAGAAGCGTTTTGATATCGGAAAACGAACGATGTTCGATGTTGCCGCTCGCTCTGTCCACGTGAAGCAATCTCGACTGGTGACGGACCTCTGAGGGCGTTTGTGCGATGAGTTCTTCAGGCAAGTCGTAGGTCAGATCATTCAGTTCAAATGATTCTTGTGCCGTTGTCTGGTTGAATATTGAGCGAGTCATAGATATCATGCTGAGATTGGTTTTCCGCCCTCATTGTAGTAGAAAGTGCTTGCCTTGCCAGAGTTGCTCAAATGAGTTTGAAACAATCCGTAGTGGAACTGGCTGCATCCAAAGGTTTCAGCAACACTGTTATTGGCGCTCTGGAGCCCCTTTCCAGCGAGCTGGTTCACTACAAAGATTGGCTCGACCGCGGATATTCGGCTGGCATGGATTACATGAAACGCAACCCGGAGCAGCGCACGAGTCCTCAGCTTCTGTATCCGGGCAGCCGCTCCGCAATTATTGTCTCGGTCAGTTATTACACAGAAAAGCCCGAGTCGCCCGGAGCGTTCTATGGCAACGTCGCTCGTTATGCGGTCGGACTCGACTATCACGCTGTGATCCGCAGAAAACTGAGAGAACTGAGAGATTTGCTTTCCGAGAAACTGTCTCTCAACATTGTCGGCAAACCATTTACCGACTCTGTAGCCCTCTATGAACAGGGCTTCTCCAATCGACACGGTTTAGGATTCGCGGGAAAAAACACATTGATCATCGGACCAAAGCTGTCCGGTAGCTATAACTTCGTGGCTGAACTTTTTGTGGATGTTGAGATCGAAGCCGACGAAAAATACAATGGAACTTGCGGGCAATGCTTCCGCTGCGGTGCGGCGTGCCCGACTGATGCGATCGTGGAACCAGGCAGTGTGAATGCCAATCTCTGCATCTCGTATTTGACGATTGAAAACAAAGAAGGCATTCCGATAGAACTCAGAGAGAAGCTTGGAAGCTGGGTCTTCGGTTGTGACATCTGCCAGGAAGTCTGTCCTTATAACAGTCGACCACCGGAAACTCCCTGGTCGGAGTTCCGCCCGGAATCAGGTGTCGGGCATTATCTATATCTTCCTGATTTATTGGATATTTCAACCGATGAAGAATTCAGAAAGCGATTTGAGACTACGCCACTACGCAGACCGAAGCGGCGCGGACTGTTGCGAAACGCGCTTGTCGTGCTGGGCAACGAGCTGTTTAAAGTTTCCAATGGTGAACAAACCAAAACAGTCGCTGATGATGTGGTACTAAATGTAGTGCGGCGTTTGAAACGTTTCGCCGACGCCGAGCAAGATCCAATGTTAGTGGAACACGCTCAGTGGGCTATTTCTCGCTACGTCGACTAGACAGTAAACATCTGTCGAGTGATTGTGAAACTATCGCCCCAGAAGCGGGAGTTATCCATGATCATAATCAGGTGTTTCTGCTCGGCGGTTCGTTGAGATACCACGAGCTTCATGTCGGTTTCAGGATTTTTCAGAACAAGTGCTTTATTGACGAGTTCGGCAAGCTCGACAGGGGCTTCGCTAGCTTCGGATTCATCCTGAAGCTCTCGCGTGTTGAGTTTAAATAGGCGCATGAATTCTTCAAAGCATCCCGTCTGAAGGAGCTGTGCAAGCTCGTCCACTTTCGCTGCCGGGAGCGTACTTTCGTTACGCATCAATCTCTTCTCGACCCCGTACTATTCCACTTTTTCACTATGCCCAGGAATCAAGATTATTAATCTCATGAGCATATTCTAAGGAAGCTCTGGTGCTCCCCGGGCAATTGACTGGAACCATTAGCGACTACTTCAGTTGGAAAAGCGTGTTCGCTGCGCCGCCTGAGATGAAGGTATTCGGCAGCTTGCCGTCCCATTTTTTCACTTTCTCGTACTCGATGAGAGCAGGCGATTTTTCCAGAGCCTGAGTCTGCAATGTGATCGATCGCGCTTGCGCTTCGGCATTAGCGATCAGCGATTCCGCAACTTCGGACGGTACGACCTGATAATCACTTCTTTGCAAGAATGTATGTTCTGTTTCGGGCGAGAATTCGTACTGTGGCGGCAA
>JADYXR010000098.1 GCA_021772095.1 Candidatus Obscuribacter sp.
ATGCGCAGCAATCTGATTCTATGAGTTCGTCATCTAGTTCAGAGATTCAAACGGCCGGCGCAAACGCGGACAAGCCGCGCAGCGCCAGGCAAAGTTATCAGGATTTGCGAAAAATTCAGGCGGATAAAACCATTCCGCAACCCAAACCGCAGTCGGCAGACGGCTCGAGTTTCGACCTGGAAACATTAATCCAGCATTACAAGCATTTTTCGCATCAGCTAATCGAAATCACAGGGCAACTCCGCCGATCCAATCCCGGACTCTACAGAATCGCTGTCATCCTGGCAATCACGGCGTTAGTGGTGGTTGTGCTTATCCTGCGATGAGCCCTCCGGTGTGTCTTATAACCGCCCGAACAGGTTTGATTGCTACTGATAGAGTGTACCTAATACTAGGTGGTAGGCCGCACGCGCGGTGATGCTCGGGCAGAACTTCAAGTCGGGACAGCGCTTCTCTCATGGGTCGCTTTAATTTCAAAACAGTTTTGGCATTCACAGCCGCTCTGGCGATCGTTTGGGTCTGGTTTGTCTTTTGTGTGCCCGCTATTTTTCCGCTCGGTAAGAGCCTCGAAACTTGGCTTGAGCAGCGAGTTTCCATTTTTCAAGAATTGCAGCTTACTCAAGAAGCGCTGCGAGACGTCGAACTCAATCATCACACGTACATCATCACTGGCGACCAACATCAGCTCGACGCGTTTCACGGGGCAGCCGAAAGTGTTCGGCACCACATGATGGTGCTCAACTCGATGCGTCAAAGCGATTCTGTTTTTGGAGAGAAAAACAGAAACCTATCAGGTCGCGTTGGAATCTTGATGGATGAACTCAAGCAATCAGCTGAGGTTCGTCAAAAGCAAGGCAAGCCGCAAGCGGATCATCTAGTCGTCAAAAGCGGCGAGAACAGAGAACTTCGTGAGGTCGTCCGACAAATCGTTCGGATGCAGGAAGACGAGTTTGAAGCGGTTAAAAATAAGGCTGCCGAATACAATCACATGATTGGTCCTTATCCATGGATCGTTGTGCTGATGGTGTTGGGCGGTGCCGGCGTTCTCATTCTGAGAACGATGGGTGGAAAAAACGATAGCGATAGTGCCACCACGATTAAAAACCTGACCACCGAACTTAATACCACTAAAGAACAACTCGAACGCTTGTCGCGCACGGACATGCTCACGGAAGTACTCAACCTGCGCGGTTTGGAGAAAGTAATTTCGGTCGAGGAAAATAAAATTACTCGCTCCGGCGGACATATGATCGCCGTCCTGGTAAACTGCGACAATTTTAAAAGGATAAACGAGTCATTAGGAATGGCGACCGGAGACGTGATTTTAAAAGATGTGGCGCGTCGAGTGCTTGCAACTTTGAGACCATCCGACCATGTCGCGCGCGTCGATGGTAATGACGAGTTCATCGTGATTTTGCCTGATACACAGCTCGCTTACGGGCTGCGTGTGGCGGAGCGCATTCGCACCGCTGTCTCAGAACATCCGTTGCACAGCTTGCAGGAAGTTGAGCCAGTCACAGTCAGTCTCGGCGTGGCAATGCTTCCGCATGGAGTGTCGTCCGTTCAAGAAATTATTTCTCTGACGCGCGGAGCGTTGCGCCGCAGCAAACAAACAGGCAAGAACAAAGTCTCACTGGCTAGAGAAGGTGGTGGTGCCGATGCTTCCATCAATACTAGCAATGAAGAAACGATCCAGACTCTACTCGACATCAGTAATTTCAGAACGGTGTATCAACCGATCATCGATCTGGCCACAGAACAAGTAGCCGGTTTCGAAATCTTCACGCGTGGACCGGATGGTGCCTTTGAAAATCCCGCCGATCTGTTTAGAAGTTGCATCGAAAACAACATTCTCACAAACGTCGATATGAACTGCCTCAGGCTCTGCGTCGAGATGTCGGCTGACATCGCTGAGAACATGAGAGTTCACGTCAATCTGTTTCCATCCACCATTCTCGATACTCCTATTGAAACTTTAATCGCTGCTTTTCCAAAAGACAAAGGTCGCGTTTATTGCGTCGAAATCAGCGAACAACAATTCATTGGTGATCCGTCATTCATGCGAGAACACGTTCAGAAGCTGCGCTCCGCCGGAGTTCTTGTGGCAATTGACGATATCGGGTTTGGTAGAAATTCACTGGAAACTTTGATCTTCCTGGAACCGGATGTGGTTAAAGTCGATCGCACCTACGTGACCGGTATATCCGAAGATAAGGGTAAAGTTCGGCTGCTGAAGCGGCTTACCAACGTTGCTAAATCGCTTGGCGCCGAAGTGGTGGCAGAAGGTGTTGAACGTCGTGAGGACCTTCCTATTTTGCAAGACCTCGGCATTCACTTTGCGCAAGGTTTTCTCTGGGGCGAACTTTTGCAAGTTCTGCCTTCCAGCGCAAAAGATCAAAGAACATTATCGAAATGAGAAGCGACCGATCTCGAGTGAATCAAAATGGCTACTGAAAAATTCACGCTAGATGACTCGATGTCGGCAGGCTGGCAGTTGCTGTCAGACAATTTCTGGACGTATGCGCGGCTTGCTTCTCTTTCGCTATTGCTGATGTTTCTGCCGGATATGGCCAGTATGGCGCTTGCTTTTAACTCCAGCGTCGCCTTTCTCTCGGTCATTTTTTTGCTGCTTTCGGTTGCTCTGAAGATCATATTGCCATTAGGTCTGATCAACATTCAAATTCGAATGGTGAATGGACAATCAGTTTCATCTGACGATTTTTGGACACCTGCCGGCAGGTTTTTGGCTTTTCTCTGCGCCGCGCTGATATACGCATGGGTAGTGAGTTTTGGTTTGCTGATGTTTGTGGTGCCTGGCATCATTTTCGGTATCATGTTTCAGTTCTTCCCATACTTTATCGTTGAACATAAACTGGGTCCAATTCAAGCACTGAAAGCGAGCGCTGCCATCACAGCCGGTGCGATGTGGGAGCTCTTTTTGCTTGGCGTTATGCTGGTCTTCATCAATGGAATTGCATCATTGTTTTTTGTTTTAGGCATGGTTCCCGCTCAAATTTTTGCGCACCTGACGATGACCTCTGTATACAAAACACTACTTAATAACACACCGCCGGAGGAGCTGCCGTTTCCGTACACACCCGACAGAGCCGTGCTGGACGGCAATCTTATTCCTGGTGACCGTAACGCTGAGAGCGTCTTTCCATCGCAATCTTCAGATGCTAACGCCGTCACATTGATCGGCGATGAAAAGAATGAATTCGCAACTGGCGATGAGACGATCGTATATGATAGCCCTGCACTAGAACCGGTAAAAGTTGACGCTACACAAGCTGACCCGTTAAGTATCAGAGAAGGCGCGCGTTCAGCTGATCCACAGAAGCATGGCTCTGCTCATGCAGAGTCAGACTCGCAGAACGGTCCACCTGATCAGGAGCAAGGCTCAACTGAACCTGCGAAAGACCTGACTTTTCCAGAACAAGACGCAACTCGTTCGGAACAAGATCCAACTCGATTGAAACGAGATCCAACTCATTCGGAACATAATTCAGAACAAGGTTTAGTTAATCCAGTTGACAATATAGCTAGCGAAAATGACAAAACCTCTTAGTAGTTTTAAAATCAACAGTACATTTGGTGGAGGACATGACGTGAGATTTATTCGCAGAACAGTTGCCCTGGCAGCGCTTCTAAGTATCTCTTTTGCCGGTGTGGCTTATGCAGATGCGCCCTTGGCAGCTGACGCTCCTGCCCCGCCCGCGACACCACCGGCCGAAACACCGCTCGATCAGCAAAAGGATTTGCAGGGTCATGTGCAAGGTGAAGCCGTTGCGTTGGGAACAGGAATTCGCGACTTATCCAAGACGTTGCACCACTTAAAACGATCCGCGTGGGATATTTTCATTGAAGTTCAACGCCAGAACATGGTGGTTGTCGGCGAGCCGGATGTAATCGGTCCAATCATTATTCCAGCGATGCCGAGCCCTAGTGGGATGATTGGTATGGGGGGATTTCTGCCGCCGCGAAAAAAATTCCTTGATTATTTTATGTCGCAAATATCTGATTTAACCAAGATGACTCAAACGGAAATCACTGGTTTAGTGCTTCCTGATGACGCTACTGATGAAGCAAAAGCTGAGCTGAAAATCATGACTGACACATTGGCTCAATTGCCACAGGACATCACTGCGCTGCAGGAAACCACGCAAGGACCGAACTACGACAACATGGCGATCGCTCGAGCGGCGCAGTTGATGCAGAATCACGTGCAGGACATTGAAAAAGCATCGAAGAAGCTAGATTCTGAAGCGAAAAAAGAAGTCAGCAAAACGAAAAAAGAAATGCGCGATATCGACAAGCAAATCAAGAAAAACGAGACTGCGAAATAAGCGGACTTTGTCGGGTGTGTTTAACTTCCGATGTTTTGCTGCCGAACGTAATCGCGAAGCGATAGTAACGCTGCGCGATCCCAATCGTGTCCATCTGTTCTTCGTTCATCAGCGGAAACATTTTCTGATGAGCGGTAACACGCCAGTGCTTGCGAAATAATTGCGTGATAATCGGCAGGCAAATTTTTGATTGCCCATTCGCCGCCTTCGTCTTTCGTGAAAAAGTTTTGCCAACCATTCTGGTGCTGTTCCAATACGCGACAGCAATTGAGCACGCCATAGAACGGCGATTCCAGAATATTTTCGTTTTCCAGAATCCAATCTAAATCATCAACGATGGCAGCGCGATAATATTCAACAGGTACGTCTCCGAAAGTCGTGTCTATTGGCGCGCCGTTCAAGCAGATGCCGAGCTTCTGAATGACCGAGCAGTATACAGCCATGTCGAAATCTTTGCTGTTCTCTGCGAAGTCGGCGGTGTCGTTTCTGAAAGCCTCTTTATGAGTCTCGCTATAGTGAAACTCGAAGGGAAGAGGATGCTGAAAATTCAAAGTGTTCGAGAGCAACACTATCGAAGTTTCAATTTCACCAATGATTGGTCGCGCGTCCGACAGATTACATAGTGCGTGTGCAGCCTTTCGACGCTGTTCCACCGACATGGAACCGTGAACAACGAAGAGTATATCCAAATCACTTTTGGGACGATAAAACGATCCCGCAGCCAAAGATCCGTGTAAATATGCACCAACGAATCCTGACGGTTCCAGCAATTCGCTAACGTCGCCAACTAGTCTCTCGACAAACTCACGAATGTCGGTGTCCGCTGTTTCCCAACTTTGCTTACGCCCTGCTGTATGCTGATGTCGCAGCACTATTTCGAACGAGCCTCGATCTTGCGAACCGTTCGATTCTCGCCAACCAACACAATGTCTGCAAGGTTGATGAACAATCCATGTTCTACAATTCCTGGTATTGATGATAATTTCTCATCGAGAGTTTTCGGATCGTCAATCAAACCAAAATCACAATCGAGAATCCAGTTGTTCTCATCGGTGATGTAAATTGAACCATCTTTTTCTTTGCGCAAAACTGGCTTGCCCTCAATGTCTTTGATTGCGTTCTCGACAACAGCGATGGAGAAAGGAACGACTTCTACTGGCAGCTTGAAAGCACCAAGTTTGTCAACAAGTTTTTTTGAATCGACAATGATGACCACTTTTTTAGAAGCAAATGCAACGATTTTTTCGCGCAACAATTTGCCGCCACCACCTTTAATCAGCGATAGATTTACATCAACTTCGTCACTGCCGTCGATGTCTACATCTGGCTGCACGCCGTCTTGAAGTGATACCAGTGGAATGCCTAATTCTTCTGCGAGTCTTCCAGTTTCTTCACTGGTAGGTACTCCAGTGATTTTCAAACCGGACTTAACGCGTTCGCCAAGAAGTTTGACGAAAATTAGTGATGTGGAACCGCTGCCCAGACCGACTACCATTCCATCTTCGACATAGGCGAGCGCAGCTTCCGCTGCGGCATGTTTTTCCGAATCAGATGACATGAATACCTCTGTTGCGTTAGAAGTCACCACAAATAGATCACCACAAATTAAAACGCGGTCCCGGCATTCTCCACTGATTGTTCTGCGAAGAATTAGGAACCGCGTTATTTAATTTTGTACGTTAAACAGTTGGCGTAGCAACAGGTTCTAGTGACGCAGCTTTCGCCTGGTCAAGCACGGCCTGTAATTTCGCTTCGTCAGCGTGTGAAAGTGATGTTTGGATCACTTTACCACCGCTGCTCGAAAGTTCTGCAGCAACCTTATCTGGGGTTGCGCTTCTTACGAGAACAAACAATGCTGAAGTTCCTGGCTGCAAGTGGCTTGCGATCTCTTTCATGAAGTTATCGTTGATTCCGAGATCTGACATCGCGCCGCTAATTGCTCCGGATGCACCACCGATAGTGGCACCGAGTAATGGGTTCATGAAAATCAGGCCAACTAACATTCCCCAGAACGTCCCCTGGACGATACCGATTGCGGTAAGGTCGATTGCTTGGTTGAGTTTGACTTTACCGTCTTTCTTTTTGATGGCGACGACTGCGTCTTCCAAATCGATCAGGTATTCCTGTTGCAATTTTATTAGTTTCAATCTGACTTCTTCGGCTTGATATTCATTGTCATAACCGATCACGATTAATTGGCTCATCATTACTCCATGTATTCAAGGTATGCGTTTTGTATATTGTATAACGCTGTGGTTTCCCGAACGTTTCCAAGATTGCCGATTCTGCTAAAACTTAGCGAGACTGCCATTTCCTTGACCAGAACCAGCGATAAGGCGCGTCGCTGGCTCGGGCCAATGACAATCTCACTTCAATGTGAATGTCGCGTACCGCACCGCTGCCAATGAAATCTGCGCGATGTAAACAGTTCATTAGTACGTAGAGCCCGAAAAGGAACTCTTACCGCGACGATTCATCTGGTAATTTTGTATGCTGCGCGGATGCGCCCATGGGCCTAATCCACACGGGGGCGCTCTTGAATGCAGGCGTTCTTGAACGCGGATCTATATTTGCTTTGATCAGAACATTCGATTCTGGATAGAACATCGCGACCACCCCATCTTTGATGTTGCCCGCCACGACCTCGATATTATCGAGGCTGCCGGCTTCACCACTGACGGTGACCCGTTGACCGTCTTTCAAATTCAGTCGCTTGATATCTGCTTCCGCCATCATGACGCAGAAGCGGTGAGGTATGCCACGATAAAGATCGTACTCTTCATAGACGACCGTGTTGAACTGTCCTTCGGAGCGGATCGTCATGAGCGTCAAGGTGTCGGCATCGAGCTCAGGGAGCTCAGTTTTGTGCATCAACGCCTTCCCGTTCGCGGTATTGAATTTCGGTGAATGATACAGCCGCCCAGGGATCGTGAATTCACCCTTGGTATCGTTGATGGTGCCGATTTGTTCCCAACCAGGTATTATTTCGCTAATTAGTTTGCGAACTTCGTTATGGTTTTTCAAACGTTGCCAATCAACCGGGTGCGACGACAAAACGCGATCAGCGATATCGCAAATAATGTCGCTTTCGGCACGCAATGTGCCTTCCACGTTGGGAGTGCCGCCTTCAGACAGTCTCACGAAGTTGAACATCGATTCTTGCGTCGTGGATTGTGGTTCTTCATCTCGCGCGAAGACGGGCAGAATGAGTGTTGTTTTGCCGTGTCCGTGGAAGTGACCAGGATTGAGTTTTGTAGACAGAAAAACGGTCGTCTTTACGTTGTTCATGGCACGCTTTGCCAATTCGAGATCAGGATTCGATCCCCACAGATTGCCACCAAGGTTGAAGAGAAATTGTAAGTTTTCTTCGTCAGCCGCTTCGATCATTTCGTACGTGTCATAGCCCGGTGTCGTCGGTAGTACCACGCCACCATATGCTTTTTCCAGTGCTTGGCGAACACCATCTTGTAGTGAAGGTGCAAAGCCAATCGAACCGATGCCTTGAACGTTGGAGTGACCGCGGATGGGCATCACACCTGCGCCTTTGCGACCGATATGACCGGTCGCCAGAGCCAGATTGCAGAGTGCCAACACGTTTTCCACTCCCCACCTGTGGTGCGTTATCCCCATAGCCCAGGCGAAGATCGCAGCTTTGGCGTTTGCAAGTTTTTCGGCGCTAGCGCTAATGGTGGCACGGTCCACGCCACTATCGGTGGTGATCCGTTCCCAGCTCACTTCACGCGCGTAGTGAATGGCGTCTTCCTGTCCTTCGGTATGCGCAGCCAGGAAATCTGTTTTAACCAGCTGCTGCTCGTCTAACTGCTTAAGCACGCCGACAAGGAAAGCAACGTCGCCACCGGCTTTCGGCTGTACATATTGAGTTGCGATCTTTGATCCCATCAACATCGATTTGACTTGCGATGGCACGAAAAACGTTTCCAAACCAGACTCACGAATTGGATTGACTACAATCACCTCTCCACCGCGCGCGTGCAAATTTGCAAGTTGCGTCATCAATCGCGGATGATTGGAGGCGGGGTTTGCACCAATCAAAAACACCAAATCCGCGTGCGACAAATCTTCCAGATCGACTGTGGCGGTGCCGGTTCCCAGCGCCATCTTTAGACCGACGCCGGACGCCTGGTGGCAATAGTATGAACAATTCATCGTGTGATTGCTGCCGTAAACGCGCGCGAATGAATGCAAAAGAAATGCCGCTTCGTTGGACGATCGACCGGACGCGTAAAATGCCGCTTGATCTGGTGGCGTTTCTTTCATTCGCTCAGCAATCAGAGTGAGCGCGTCGTTCCAGGATATGGTTCTAAACTTGGTGGCACCGGGTTCGAGAATAACCGGATAACTTATTCGTCCGGCGTCCTCGGCTTGTTTCGGTGTCAATTGTTTCAAATCTTCCAGCGTGTGCTTATCAAAATAATCCGCTGGCAGTGCGCCAATCATATCGGCGACTTGCGCTTGCAAACTCTTCTTGCAAACCTCGGGGAAATGTCCAGCTTCATTAACCATGCCACCATTCATGCCGCCCATGCCGAGCGCGCACGTCTTGCAGGCGTTGCGCGAACGCATGCGTTTCCACAACCTCCAGGGACCAACCTGCCAGGCCTTTTTGAGTGTATACCGGATGGCTTGCCAACCACCGCCGGGTAAGGTTTTTCGAGCCATGCGCCCTCTTCACAGCAGTTGTCGCGGCCCAGATGCGTCTTGTCAACTTTCCCAAGTATATAAGATATGCCTTCCTTGTTGATCAATCCAAGTCTGTCGTGAAATATCGAGGGTTTGCCGTTTCGAACCGATGCCTGCAAACTGTTAGCATCCGTCAAATTTTGACGCATTCGAGTCATGAAGAATGGATGGAATGAAGTTCGAATGACGCTCTACTTCGTAATTTCCCAAGCACCGCCTATAGTGGCGCATCCAACCAGGATATTGTATTCTGCTGCATCCGGGTGTCGTGTATAAATGAGTGTCTGTTACTTTTGGCAGCTGTGTGACAGGTATGTGCTACGTGCTATAGAGAGACCTCCACCTTCTTGAGACGCTGCACGTTGAAGATGAACCGGAGGTTGAAAACTCGCGAACTTAGGCAGGTCAACCCTTTGCCGACCAGCCATCGTTCCCCGAACGGCGTCACTTGCAAAGTTGCAAAAACCAAATTTACTTCAGGAAACACAAATCACTCTGATGCGTCGTAAGCGACAAATCTAAAATCGAACGGAGAATTTTTATGGGCACTAAACGTACTTTTCTGCAAGCAGCATTGATTGCTACTTCACTCACATTAGTTTCAACGACTCAACCGGCGTGGTCCAATCAGTGGTCGGACATGTTTAAAGACCTGTTTGCACCCCCATCATCAGGAGTCACCTACTCAGACTCGGTTTCCACAAGGGAATCTCAACTGACCAATAGAATTATTGATGCAATCAATCAGAACCAGCTGAACTCGTCGGAGAGTCAAAGTCTTAAGCTTCAGCTTGAACGCGTTAAGTCGATGGAAGCAAGTTATCGTTCTCAATCCAGGGGCGGACAACTAGGTTCGATTGAAATTGCTAGTTTAAACGCCGAATTAAATAAGGTCGAAAGTTCACTCAATCAAATGTTGAGTAGTACTTATAATTCTTCTGTGACAACCAACGTCATTGCGGATAACTCAGAAGTCAGACTCGCGGACTTGAAACAGCGCATCACCACCAATTTGGCCAACGGTCGATTGACTATCGAAGAAGCAAAAAAATTGAAAGATGAATATGATCATGCTGTCAGAGATCGAGGTGAATTTAGAGCTGATGGTTCTATCGATTCAGGTGAGATGGTAAGACTAAATTCCATGATCGATGATTTGAAACGCAACATTGTTTCACAGACTCGAGATTTCCAGGCGTGGCCCGGTATTGATGGCCAGCAGGTTTTCGAGGCCAAAAGAATTCAAGACGGCGTTAACTCAAACCGAATCACAAGGCGTGAATATCTAGACTTAAAAGTCGAAGTCGATCGCATTGCCGACTCCGAAGCTCGAGCACGATCGAATGGTTTGCAACTGGGAGAGACGATTGCGCTGGCAATTGACCTAACCAATTTGGACCAAAGAATTGCTGCGTCGATAAATAATGGTACTACCCGTGATGGTGGCTACCCTGGTGGCGGAGGATGGCACGGTGGTGACGGATCGCAAAATGACAACGGTAGCGCTGAATTCGATCTTCGCCAGAGCAACGTTCTGCGACGCATCGATGACAATGCTGCCAACGGACGTCTGACGTCTGACGAAGCCGTTGATTTGAAGGCTGATTACCGAAGATTGGAACAACTTGAAACATCCTATCGCGCTGACGGAAGACTGACTTCATCCGAGCTCGATGTTCTAAAAAATGGTTTGGACAGTATAGTCGTTGAGCTGAAAGACAAATCTGGACCTGTTGCCGTTCAGTATCCTGCTATAGACACCAAGCAGCAAGCTCTCAAGGTGCGAATAGACGAGTATATCGCTAAGCGCCGCATCAGCACCATTGAAGGTCCAAAGTTGCTCCGCAGCTTAGCCTGGATTGCTTCTGTTGAAGCCGCTTTCCGCCAGTCCGGTGGACGATTAGAGCGAGCTGAAGCTGACAAAATTATCGGCGATCTTGATCGTTTCAGTGCTAAAGTTGATCGAATCGTTAAAACCGAACTGATCAATCGAAGAACGTCACTGCAGACCAAGGCCGCAGAGCGCACTGCCAGCGGAAGGTTGCATCCACGCGTATCCCGCCAGGTAAATAGAGAGTTGGAGCGCATCGGAATTGAGATTCAGGCATTGACTGCAAATAATATCTCTCAAACAGATTCTGTAGGCCAAATCGCAGAATCACTTGATCGCGTCAGTACCACTATTAGAACAGGTGTTTCATACGACGTTAGAGGAAATAGACAAGCCAGCGAATGGCAGGGAGATCGAGGTCAATGGGATGGTCAGCGCTAATTTGAAAAGACTGTTGAGTCTCTGATTGATTGGCCCTGACGTGTGTTAATCAAAACAATCCGCAGGCATAGCGCCAGTTTAGGGGCGCTATGTCCGCTGATTATTTTTGCACCTCGGGAAAGTATCAGTCCTGATTCATCTCCGCTATGTTTTTTCCAGCCAGGCGCCCTCTTGAAAGGCCGAGTCGCTCACTTCCGTGCCGTCAGCTTTCACGCATGTGAGTACATAAGGTATGCTTTCCGCATTGAGCAAATCGGGAGTCGGTCGTGGAATTTCTGCAAATTTCGTGTCGCGGTATTTTTCTTATCGTGATTCTGCTGTTGCAAGCAAGTTGCGCGATGCAATCGTCGGCGCAACCACAAATCAAGAAACTCAAGACACCGCCTGGCTTTACAGTGAGTATTTACTCCGATAAGGTGCCCGAAGCAAGGCAAATGGTTTTGAGTGAAACTGGAACATTGTTCGTGGGCACAACTGGCAACGGCTCTGTTTATGCGCTTCCCGATAGAAATCATGACGGCCGAGTTGACGAGGTCGTCACAGTCGCGTCCAAGTTGCATTTGCCAAACGGTGTCGCCGTGCGCGATGGCGCGTTGTTCGTCGGCGAGACTTCGAAGATTACTCGTTTTGATAACATTGAGAAACAGCTTGCCCAGCCATTGAAATCGTTTAAAAGTTCTGTTGTCAACGATAAGCTTCCTGCTCTAGATTGGCACGGCAACCGCTACATGCGGTTTGGTCCGGATGGTTTGCTTTACATCGGAGTGGGAGCGCCGTGCAATGTTTGCGTGCGACCTGATGATGAGCGCTTCGCGACAGTTCTGCGAATGAAGCCTGATGGCAGTGCGCTGGAAGTTTTCGCAAAAGGAATTCGCAACACCGTCGGTTTCGATTGGCATCCAACCACTAAAGAACTATGGTTCACCGACAACGGCCGTGACCACCTCGGCAACAATCTTCCACCCGACGAACTCAATTGCGCGCCTGCAAAAGGAATGCATTTTGGTTTTCCATTCCGTTACGGAAACAACGTTCCTGACCCGGAGTTCGGCATCAAGGCAGCTAAGGATTTGAAATTCACTCCGGTGGCGATGCCACTTGGTCCTCACGTAGCGTCGCTTGGTATGCGCTTTTATACTGGTAATGTTTTCCCAGAAAAGTATCGAGGAAACATTTTTATAGCCGAGCATGGCTCGTGGAATCGTGATAAACGGATAGGTTACAGGATTTCGCAAGTCACCCTGGAAAATGGAAAAGCTACAAAATACGAAACTTTCATGGATGGATTTCAGTTCGGAGATGCTGATCCCTGGGGGCGTCCGGTCGATCTCTGCCTCATGCCTGATGGTTCGATGTTAGTCTCTGATGATCATGCCGGTGCAATTTACAAGATTTCTTACGCCACGCCGACCAAACAAGGCACTTCACCAGCGAGATGAGATTTCAGCTCTTATCTCCCACGAGTGCAGTAAAATGGATTGCTTTGCCAAACCGTGTTGCAAAGTGATTGTCCGTTGATGCGCTGTTGCGCGGTCAACTTGTCAAATATCAGGGAGAAAAAAATGAGACGTGTTTCGCCTATCGCAAGCTTGTTAGCTTTCTCGGTCACCGTTTCAACCTTTTCGATCGCACCCGCGTCTGGTGCTGACATCTCGAAATTCATGCCCTCAAACGTTGGCATTGTCAATATCGATCAGCGGCAGGCGCAGCTTGAGCGGCGGATTAAAGACGCTGTCAACGCCGGGCGATTGACGCGCGCTGAGTCCCAAACGTTTCTCGATGATCTCGACAAAATTGCAGACATCGAATCAACCTTCAAGGCATCGTCCGACAGTTTGTCGACGTGGGAGAGTTTGAAACTGGTGTTTCAACTCGATACTCTCAGCCGTCGCCTGGAACAATCGCTGCGCGATCGCACCGTATCTAGTGCCGACCTCGACTCGCGACTGACTGAAATCGAATGGCGTCTCAACGATGCTCACGTGTCGAGACGATTGACGGAGCAAGAAGCAACAGAGTTTTCTTACGAAATAAACAGAGTCAAACTGCGAAAAGATTCGGTCGGTGCAAATGGCGTTGTCAGTGATAATGAGTCGTTGAAATTGGCTCTTGCACTAGATACGGTGAGCAGTCGCATGGAAGCGACGATGCATGATCGGCAGTATCAAATGCCGAACATCGATAAGTTCCAGGCCGACCTGGAAAAGCGCATCGGTGAAGGTACCGCATCCGGAAAGATCGATGCGAAAGAGGCTGATGAACTTCGACAAGAGTTTCAGCGAATCTCTAATCACGAAGCGAAGCTCAAACGTTTTGGCAGACCTTTGACCAGTGTGGAATCATTGGAACTGGCATTGGAGCTCGAAAAACTTTCTTTATCAATCGACAAGTTTTCAATCACAACGACAGCCGCCGCCCCTGATTTTATCAAAAGAAAAGAACGCGTAGAAGCTCGCGCTGCAAGGGGCTTGGTGTCCGGGAAATTAACGCTTGCCGAAGCTTATCAAATTAAGGAGCATCTCACCCAGCTCAACAGTCAGGAAAAGGATTGGTCCAAATCCGAAAGCAATTTGAGTAGTTCAGAACAAAAAGCGCTGGCATTAAATCTCGAAAAAATTGCCACCAGTCTCGAACGACGTTTGGCTGACACCTCGAAATCCTGGGCTGGTGTGAATGAAAAGCTTGAAAGGATCAATAACAGAATCACCGCCGGTCGTTCCAAAGGGCGATTAAGTGAGACAGAAGCCACTACTTTGAACGAAGAGTGGAAACGAATCTCAAACAAATGGAGCGGTTACCAACGCACCGATGAAGAGGGCATTTACCCGCTCGATGAAACGCTGACCGTAGCAACTTCGATCGAACGGCTTGGTCAGCGCTTATCGGATAGCCTGCATGACCGCGCCGTTGAAGTTCCACAGTTGGATTCTTTGAAGACTGGCCTCGACGAACGAATCTCTTTTGGTCTTGTTAGTGGCAAGCTTACGCCAGACGATGGCAAACGTTTTCTCGACGAGTTTAATCTGATCGGCACCAAGATGACGTCGTTACAAACAAGAGGTGTCGCCATCGGTGACCGCGAACGTTTGATGATCGCTCTGGAATTTCAACAACTGAAAGCCAAAGTTGAACGTGCAATTAAAGACACCGCATCTGGTGCCAGTACCACCGATTTGAAAACTGAGATAGGCGATCAGATCAACGAACGCACCGCATCAGGCAAATTAACTGATGGAGAGACAAGCTATCTGAGAAGCGAGTTGAGCCGCGTAAAATCTCTGGAATCAAGAGGTTCCAGCGGGACACTCTCCGGCCGGGATGCATTGAATTTTGTGCAAGAATTGCGCACTTTGCAAGCGGCAGTTAAACGTGAATTTCAGGATTCAGAAATTGCGACGACGGATCTTGGACGTCGCATGACAGAACTGCAAATGCGAGTTGCTACCGGAGTGACGGCAGGTAAGCTATCAGCGACCGAAGCTGTAGAGTTGCGAAAGGAACTGGCGCGCATTCAAGGTTTGGATCGTGATTACAATGCCGATGGTGGTATCAGCCGCGGTGAGTCCGTTACCCTGGCATACTTTTTAGAAACCTTAGGAGTTCGCATTGAATCTGCAATGAGCGACACGCATGTGACGCTACCAAACATCTCCCGTTTGGAAGAAGACATCGACAGAAAACTCGCCAACGCAGTGGTAGAAGGCAGTATCAATTTGAAGGAAGTCGAACAGTTTACGAAAAAACTCGAGGACATCTCGCGATTGGAATTGAGTTTCAGATACTCGGGTGATGGATTGAGTTTTGCTGAATCAACGACGTTAAAAAACGAACTCGATAAACTCAACTCCGCAATCGATACCAATCTGACCAGCAGCAAGCGCGCCTGGACTGGCTTGGATGAGGGAATCGATAAGACTTCAAGAAGAATCACTGAAGGAATTGCCTCTAAGAAAATTCCAACCGATGCCGCTAACAATCTCAAAACAGAACTCGGTCGAATCCAAAAAGCAAAAGTTGCTTTCGCGCACTCGCAGGGCGGGTACGATTTAGAGGAAACCGAATCGCTGGTCAAAGATCTTGACCGCTTAAACGCGGAAGTCGACTTACGACTGAAGGGCCAGAGTTTCGCATGGGGCGACATCGATCGCCGCCAACAAAATGTCGAGCAACTGATTCGCGTCGGCATCAAATCGGGCAAATTGAATAGCAATGAGGCTAAAGATATCACCGACGAACTCGAAAGAATTAAACGAGCGAAGTCGGCGTTCACATCGACAGATGGCGATTTAAACTATTTCGAGCGTGTTTCACTGGCTGGTGCGCTTGATAAATTAGACGATATGATGAAAAGGAAAACACGCTAGGCGATCGGTTAGAACGATAACGATCATTCATTCACTACGATTACGACCATTCAGTTCGAAACGATCATCAGAGCGATAGCGACATTCAGTACAAATCAAAGCGGCATCAATAAGATAATCAGAACGAGTAACCCAGCACGTAACCGACTTGACACATCGAGGTATGGATTATGAATCAGCTCCCCACCGTTCCCGCTCTCGGGCTCACTGTCTCGATACCGAAGGAGCGAGTGCAGCAAGGATTGGAAGCGCAGATTCACAAGGGCAGCAAGTTAATTGCGGCACCAGCTACGACACCAGAAATTATGGCGCAGCTCAAAAAGGCAAACTGGGATTGGACGCTGGAAACCAGTAATTTGTTGAAAGAGTGGTTCGTTTCGGAATCGGTCGCTGCGCACTTCAATGCTAATGTTTATTTCGAACCTAGTTTGAAAGTGGATGACTTCCAACGCGACCTCGATGAGTTTCCACATATCGTCAGAGGACGCATCGATCGACTCCTCGGGCTGCATAAGGTTGCCGTTGTAATTCCAGAACCTCCGTGCGGTGATTTCATCGCGGCGCAGTTTCACCCGGCGATTTATCACGCTACGTGGAAGCCTTACGAGCGCGCGCAATATGGTCAAGCAATCAACTTAGCCGTGCAAGAAGTAGAAGACGCAATCAAGCTCGCTACTTCTGGCAGCATTCAAGAAACCGGCGTCGCACTGGTTCGCAAAGCATTTGATCCAGAAGGTGGTCCACTCCTCGACGCGGAATACAGTGCAACTGACAATCAAGGCGTCGCCGATTTGCTCGCCGGTTTCTTCGGTCGCTACAAAGGCATGTCACCGAATACAGTGCTCGATCCAAAACAGGTCGCGCGCGTACTTTCGCTGGCAAGCTATCTGATGTATATCATGGACCTGCGCAAGCCGAAGAAAGAAGATAAGCCAGCTGAATCTGAATTCGAATTTGAATTCCTCAAGCCGGACTAAACGATTAATCGGATCAAATCAATCGATCATCAATCAGCGGATCTAGCGACCGACTCAAAAGAACAATCGGACTTGACCAGTCAATGTTGATTCTGATTCGCGCACTCGATCCCGATGTATATCCATTCGGTCGCCTGTATGGACGGTAACTCACGTACCTGCGCGATACTTTTGGCCTGACTTCGCTTAACTAGCAGCCGAACGAAAAGCTCGCTGGATGCCGCGCTTGAAAGATTGAATTGCACTCATTGAAACGCGATCAGTGCTCTGCGGCGGATACAATGTTTCACATGGCACAGCCCGTGATGACCGATGTATATCTATCGCATGGCTTTCGAGATCCACTTTCTGTGCGAGCCTCGCGAGAGCTCAATTCGCTGTGGCGTTACAAAGACTGTGTGCCGACGTTCGTCATCAACAATTTACGGCGTCGATATCAGCGTTCAGTGCTCGGATTTTTCTGGAGCTTACTAAACCCGCTGCTGATGATGACAATCATGACCGTCGTCTTTTCGGTGTTCTTCAACAAAGAGCCTCGCGACTTCGCTTTGTATGTGTTCAGTGGTCTGCTGCCCTGGTCGTTCATGAGTGCGACGATGACCTCTGGGTGCGGTTCGATTGTGGAAGCCGAATCTTATTTGAAGAAGTTGCCGGTACCAAAACTGATCTTCCCTCTGGTGCATGTTGCTACCGAAGCCACTAACTTCGTTTTAAGTCTTCTTGCGCTGGCTATCCTCGGCGCGGCGCTCGGGCTGCCGTTTCAACTCTCTAGTTTACTTTTGCCACTTGCGGTCGTTCCCATTGTCGCCTTCACGCTTGGTATCACTATGCTACTAGCGGTGAGCACGGTTTACTTTCGAGATATCGCTCACATCGTCGCCGTGTCACTGGGCGGAATCTTCTATCTCACACCGATCCTCTACCCGGTATCGGCAGTGCCTGAGCGCTTCCGTGAGTGGTATCAATTCAATCCATTCTTTCAACAATTCAATTTATTGCGTGCTCTCGTCTGCGATGGTCGACTACCTTCCGTGCAAGAATGGTCGATCGCAATCGCACTATCGGTGGTGGCGCTCTCCGTTGGAACGTTTGTTTACTTGTGGAGGGAGCGCGATATCGTTTATCGCCTGTAATCTATGAAACCACATGTGAAACTTAGTGATACCACTTTGACGTTCTCGATGTACGGCAATAGTTCTGCGAGTCTAAAAGAATGGTTTCTTCAGTTCACTAGTGCAAAACGAAATCATCACACTGAGCTGACCTTCAACGCACTAAAAAACGTCAATCTGAATATAGATGCCGGCGAAGTCGTAGGTGTCATCGGATTAAACGGCGCCGGCAAATCAACGCTTCTGAAGACCATCAGCGGCATCTACCCGCCTCACGAAGGCAGCGTTAATGTCGCAGGCTCCGTGACACCGCTAATAGAACTCGGTACCAGCTTCGATATTCAACTGACTGGTCGCGAAAACATCTTGATCAACTGGGTTATGCTCGGTCGCGCCGTGCCACCACTAAAAGAATTGGAATCGCAAATTATTGAATTTGCAGAACTTCAAGAGTTTATCGATATGCCCGTCAAATATTATTCGTCTGGCATGGTGGCACGTCTGGCGTTTTCGATTGCAACTGCGATCAGACCTGACATTCTGTTAATCGATGAAGTCTTTTCCACTGGTGATGAGCGTTTCGTCGAAAAGGCAATTAGTAGAATGCTGCAACTTATTGATAGTGCCAATCTAGTTTTATTCGTTTCGCACAATTTAAACATGGTCAAACAAGTTTGCAATCGTGTAATCGTAATGCATCGAGGTAGTGTTTTCGCTGACGGAAAACCAGAAGAGATGATTCCGCTATACCTTGATTCGATAGTGCACGGAGCCGAGCGTGCGAACCTCGTACCAGCCGGAGTCTTGAAGACCGGGATGAGGACCTAAGCAAGCGACGGAGAGCCGCTGAGCGGATCGATGGTCGCTTGTCAGTCTCGTGACCGTCGGAGTCTAATTGACGGTTTTAACGCCCCACTTTTTAATTAGCTCTTGTCCTACTTCCAGCATGCGAAGTTCCATCGAATCGATGTAGTCGGAGACTGACGTGAATCTCTTGTCACGCTTTAGCTCATCTTTGATTGATTCGGCGTTTTTTCGATTGTCTGCAAGGAGCATGAAGAGTGTAGATTGAAGTTCTTCGAGGCATTGTGGATCGACGTTACCACCTGTATCCGTATTCTCGCGAACCCAATTAGTCATTTCTCTTTGAAATGGAACTTCGAATGGAACTGCACCGCCTGTGATGGCACGCTTTTCGTTCACTTTACTGACGATTTTCTTAAGGTCACGAAACTCATTCGCGAATTCTTTCTTGCTCGCCTTATTTGAGAACGTGTTTCCAAGCCGTTCTAATAGAACCACCTTTGCGTTCGGGCAAAGCTTCAAAACGTCCGGCAATAGCGTGAACAACTCCGATGGAACAGGTCCATCATGCGTGTCCCGGCGGATGGATTTATCGGTATAACCCATTTTGGATTCGCTGAAAGAGCCGCCTGAGATGTGAATCTCCATCACTCGTTCTAGAGGATACGATTGAATCAGTTCCAAAATCGGAATGCCGAAGTTGATTGATTGGCAATGAATGTTGTGTATGTCGAGCACAAGAAATCCATTAATAGGAGCGACTAGGGAGTCCAGGAAACGACCCTGATCCTCGACATCTCGAGTTCCAAATGCCATTGCCAAATTTTCAATACCGACTGGACCTCCGGTGATTCGATGGATGCGCTGGAGGTTTTCCTGACCAGTTTCGACTGCACGCTTGCAGAGTGGTACCGGAAATGGTGCCGCGAAAGTATAGTCACCTGCTCGTGCAAATCCGAAGTGTTCCGAGATATGCGCATATTGCCGACTGGCGACTTCGATTTTTAAATTTTCCAACCAACGATCCTGCACCGTCGTCCACTTGTCTGACATTGCAGAATATTGCACGCCATGCCCGCTCAGGCGTCCTTCACTACCATAAAAGGAAAGCAGCCCATCAAGCCAGCTGGGAACTCCTCGCTCTCCCCATCCCATATCGAAAGACCACTCGATCCAATCGACGATGCCTTCTTCGAAAACCGGATATACCGATTCCCTGAAATCATCTTCCGGCATCATCGACAAGCCCGCGAAAATTTCAGTCATGAGCCGCAGTCCCGATGGTTAGCCCATTCCGCATGCTGGGCAGGGCTCCGATCTGGTTAACCGATCGGGTGGAGGGACGTTGGCATCGGGAAGCGTTAATCCTTTGATGGTTTCCGGAGCGAACTTCGCGCACATTCCCCAAAACAATCCACCCATGCCGGCAAGCGCCATTAAAACGACGGCAAATATCGCCACCCCATTATTCTTTTTGCCACTGATCCCATCGAGCAAATTGTTCGGCAATTTCATGCGCAGCCCCTCATTGTTGTCGAAATTGGTGGTTTAGCCAAGACCGCATCCCGTGCAGGGAGGACGAAGCCATTCGAAGAACGCAATTGCGTGATTCTTAAAATAGAGTTCGGCACATCCCTTATCGGATTTGCACGTGCCCCAGATGATGCCGCTGACGCCTGCCGTGATCATAATAAAAAAGGATAAAGCCGTGAGTCCTCTTGGACCCCTACGTCTCATCCCCGTCAGTAGATCGCCTGGCAGTTTCATCTAGAAGCCTCTTGAATCGGTGGCTGCTTTGCCACCACTTATTGCGCTCACTATATTGATGTTAGACGATCGGTTCACGCGTGTGACTGGGAAAGGCAATCTGTTCGCTTCAGGGTTTCCCCTGTATATGTCAGGGCTCCCTGGACTAATACAATTCTATTCTTTCCAATTGCGGTTGTTGTCCGCCCTGCGGACGATCGCCCGGAACTGGAGCTGTTATTGGGGCAGCACCGCCCATAGTGGCTGATGAATTGTCGGCTTTTTCTGAATATGAGGTGGAAGAGCGGCGTGGATGGCTGTAAGCTCTTGCCGGTTCAGGAAAGAGTGCCTGTGTTTGCTGTGACAGCGCAGGCCTCGATGACGGCGGTAATTTGGCTGTGACAGGAACAGAAACAGGAACGCTTGGTGCTGCTTGTTTTGGAATCTCAAGATTGAGGAATTTGTTTTTCGGTGCTGATGAAATGTTTTTCGCTGGTGCGAAACCGACAATGCTAGGCATCGCATATGGTGGCGCGTTGTACATAGCCATTTGACTGACGGGAATTGCATACGCCGTTGGAGGTGGTGGCGGAATCAGTCCGGAGCCTGAGCCGAATGACGATGAGCGCGCCACTCGTGGCATCGAATTTTGTGATGCTCTGCCTGCTTTGCGTGTTGATTTGTTCGATTGCGCCTTTGCGGTTCTATTTCCGTAAGAGCGCTTACCTTTTTTATTGGGCTGTGAAAGATTTGTTGGCGTTGAATTTGTTTGAGCGACTGTTGGTTCAGTTTTCAGTTGCTGCTTTGGAAAAATTGGTGCAGGCAATGGTGGCATCTTCGCCACGATTTCTGCGGCGAGCCTGTCGATTCCGCCCGGAATGAAGTAGACGAAACTGCCGAGGGTCACCGCGCATAGTGCCGCGAAAACAAACAATAATTTGAGGGAGCCTTCTTTCTCGCGATGATACTCCGCTCGATTAGCGTCGTACCAATCCGGATCGTAAACTCTTCGGGCGGTTGCTCCCTCGAACGCGGTTTGCGATGCTGCATCGAAACCAGCTCCCAGAGCCACATCGTTGAAGAAACTCATCGACACTTTGACGTTGGTTCCGTCTGAAAGTCGAAGCGCCAGGTCGGAGCACGAGGCGATGTCGTCGGCTTCCATCGGCACTGTCGTTTGAGCCGCTAAACAGACAACCCTGTTGGTGCCTGGTTGTATGATGCGCTTCGCCAGCGACACTTGCATGGTTGGTGCTAATCCCGTTCCGATCGGTTCAACCGAAATCGCGCGGGAGTCTTCCTCTACAGAGGATGGGATGAGTTGCGTTCCTTTCATTCTCAAACTCGGCTTCAATGAATGTCTGCAAAGCTACGCCTTCTAGCTCACTAGACGTAGGGTTTATACCCGCGACCGCTATGTGTTCTAACTGCCAGTGCCGACCTGATGGTCAAATCCAAGCTTGCAGTTTCGATTGAGAGACCGCAAACACAGACACCGTGCGAGTTTCGGCAAGCCCTCATGCTGGAGTTGACGAGCACTCATCTCGTTACATTGCAGCGACTATTCTTTCAGTCGAGAGCGCTGCAAGCTCCTCCTGTCAGGACTTGCAAGGGCACTGAAGCTTTCAGCTCATACCAGGGTTGCTCTAGAAAATAGAAAAATGGTCGGCCGCATGCGCGACCGACCAAAAAATTCTGTTAGCGAAGAACCTGACGGAAGACTATCTCTTCAGTTGACGCTTCCGCATGCGAACGCTGGTTGGCGTAACTTCTAGAAGCTCGTCTGACTCGATGTATTCGAGACACTTTTCGAGGTTCATTTCGATTGGAGCTTGAAGAGCGACCAGGACTTCACCACCGGCGGAGCGCATGTTGGTCAGTTTCTTCGTTTTGCAAACGTTGATGCTGAGGTCTTGTGCGCGGGAGTGTTCGCCGACAATCATGCCACCATAAACTCTGACACCAGGGTTGATGAAGAATACTCCGCGGTCTTCTGCCATTTGGATGGCATACGCAGTTGCGGTTCCTTCTTCCCATCCGATCAGAACGCCATTTCTTTGTCTGACGATATCACCGCAGTATGGACGATATTCAAGGAATGCGTGAGTCATAACACCGTTGCCGCGCGTCATGCGCAAGAATTCTGAGCGGAATCCGATCAAGCCACGAGTTGGAATCACGAATTCGAGAAGCGCAGTTGTGCCTTCGACTGCCATGTTTTGCAGTTCGCCGCGACGTGGTCCGAGACTTTGCATAACGGCGCCGGTGTATTCATCCGGGACGTCGACGATCAGTTTTTCGAACGGCTCGCAATTTTGTCCGTTGATTTCTTTCAAGATTACTTCTGGTCTTGAAACTTGGAATTCGAAACCTTCGCGTCTCATTGTTTCAATCAAGATGCCCAGGTGAAGCTCGCCTCGACCGCTTACGATAAACGTGTCGGTGCTGTCGGTTTCTTCAAGGCGCATACTGACGTTCGTTTCTAATTCTTTGAATAGACGCGAGCGCAATTGGCGCGATGTGACGAATTTGCCTTCCTGACCGGCGAATGGACTGTCGTTCACGAGGAAAGACATCTTCATTGTTGGTTCGTCGACAGGCGTACGTGGAACTTCTTCAGTGACTGAGACATCGCATATGGTGTCACCGACGTTGGCGTCAGGAAAGCCTGCGATTGCCACGATGTTGCCGGCAAAGGCTTCGGTGGCTTCAATCCGTTTCAGTCCAATGAATGTGAATAGCTTGGAAATTCTTCCAGTAATTCTGCGACCATCTTCCGTTAATACAGCAAGTTCAGTATTGGGTCTGACCGTGCCGTCGTAAATACGACCGATTACGATTCGTCCGAGATAGTCGCTGTAGTCGAGGATGCTGACCTGCATTTTGAACGGTTTGTCGATATTCCCTTTCGGGCTCGGGCAATGCTCGAGGATCATGTCGAGAAGTGGTGTCAAATTCTCGCCGGGATCATTTTCAGGATCTTTGGTCGCGATGCCTTTGACGCCGGAAGCGAAGATATAAGGGAAGTCGAGCTGATCGTGGTCGGCTCCGAGTTCAACAAACAAATCGAAAACTTTATCGACTGCAGGACGCGGATCGATGTTTGGTCTGTCGATTTTGTTGATAACGACGATTGGACGAAGACCGCGTTCGAGAGCCTTTCTCAGAACGAAACGTGTCTGTGGCATCGGTCCTTCAGCCGCATCTACAACTAGAATCGCGCTGTCCACCATGCCGAGGATACGTTCGACTTCGCCGCCGAAGTCCGCGTGTCCCGGGGTGTCGATAATGTTGATCAGATGGTCCTTATAATTGACCGCTGTGTTTTTGGCAAGAATTGTGATGCCGCGCTCACGTTCCAAATCATTGGAATCCATGACGCAGACTGCGACTTCCTGGTTCGATCTGAAGACGCCCGACTGGTGCAAGAATCCATCGACTAATGTCGTTTTGCCATGGTCGACGTGAGCAATAATGGCGATATTGCGGATGTGGCTGAGGTCTGAGTTTCCGTTTCCATTCATGGTTTGCAAACCGCTTTGGTGTATCCTTAAGTCAATCATGTTTTTTCACAGTGAGTCGTAAATGGGGTTGTGTTTTAGTTTTTATGGCCCAAGGAACTGTTCTCAGAAGTCACGCAGGTGGTTACCTGGTGTTCGAAACACAGTCGATGGCATCGCTGTTTTGTCAGGCGCGTAAGCGCCTTAAAAAGGAACATGTATCCATTCTGACAGGGGATCGGGTCGAGCTTGTTGATGTCGACTTCGATAAAGGCACCGCAACAATTACTGGTTGTTGCGATCGTTGGAGTCTGCTAACCAGACCACCCCTGGCCAATGTGGACCAGGTTGTAATTGTACAGGCTGTACGCCAACCTGAGTGGAACCAGCTATGGTGCGACCGTTACATTGTTCACTTTCAGCTTGAATTACCTGATGCCAAGCCGGTCTTGTGTTTTAACAAATGTGACTTAATAGATGAGGAGCAATCTTCCACCTTACGGGGAATTTATGAACCACTCGGTTACAATGTCGTGCTTTTATCGACAATAACAGGGGGCGGTTTGGATGAGCTATCGGTACTGCTGGCGGGCAAGATCACGGTTTTTGCAGGTCCTTCCGGAGTAGGTAAATCGAGCATTCTAAATAAACTCGACTCTTCGCTTAAGCTCAAAATCGGAGTGATGGACAATGACTTTGGTGTGGGTCGACAAACCACTACATACAGCAAGTTGTATCAAGTTTTGTCCGGTAGATACCCCGAAACGCCGACCTGGGTAGCCGATACGCCTGGTTTCAATCTTCAGGAAATTAAATATCCAATGCCCGCCGATGTGATGTGGCAGTTCCCCGAGATTGCTGCGTATTCAAACGACTGCAAATTTTCTAACTGCATGCATCTGGTCGAAACCGACTGCAAGGTGATTGAGAATATCGTCGAAGACGACGAACCTATGCCGGTTGAGCGCAACCCTGATGCACCGCTGCCAGTGGCTCGTGAGCGATATGAGAATTACGTTTTGCTCCAGGCTGAGGCGCAAGAAGTCTACAACCAACGACGCTCTACTTCCTCCAAAGTCGAAACCGGTGTTAAAACCACTGGTGGCGAAAAGGGCAAGGGCAAAGCGATTCCGAAGCTCGACCTGGCTACAAGGTCGGAGTCTCGTCGTCGTGAGAAGCAGCGATTCAAGCCGAGCATTCTATTGGATGATGAATCTGAACTTGATATGGATGAATACCTGACATAATTCGCAAGCTTCGAAACTGAGACCGAGAGCCTGAAGGCGCGAGGGGCTCGACAGCTGGTTCGAATATCTAAAGCGAGCACTTGAGTCTAAGGACTTGAACCTGAGAATCTGTGAGAACTTACAGCTGAGGTTTGAGGTTGAGACTTAGGCAAGGTATTGAAGCTGAGTACTGAAGCTGAGTACTGCAGCTGAGTACTGCAGCTGAGTACTGAAGCTGAGTACTGAAGCTGAGTACTGAAGCTGAGTACTGCAGCTGAGTACTGAAGCTGAGTGCTGAAGCTGAGTACTGCAGCTGATTACCTGGGGCCAAAACTTGGCTGTGAACCCGAAGCTGAGACTTGAAGGCAAGAATCTAACCAGGCGGGTTGGGCGCCTCGCTCTCGTTTGCATCCTTAATCAACAGAGCAAGCGTAATCAGAAAGATTACCGCCCAGACGAAGAACGGCTGTATCGGCAGCGATGGAATGGTGATTCCGAATTTTTCATGAATCGTTGTGACCACTGTCGGCGCGGTAAAAAATATCCAGCTCAAAATCGGAAATCCGATCAACATATAACGGATTATCAAAATCAAACTCTTGTTTTTGATTCCTGGCATGGCCGCTTCGCCAATCGGATACTGTCCAACCACGCTGTACATCAGCCATATGGCGGGCAGGCAAACGAATAAGTAATCCTGGCGATGAGTGTGCGGGCTGGTGACTAATTGAAGCAGCATCGTGACGGAAGCAAGAATCATAAATTTGCGGCGTCTCAATTCTTCTGAAAGTTGAACGGATGTCGTTCTAAACCGCCACCAGAGCCAGGCGGTGAAGAGTGTGGCGATGCCCCAAACAGCGACAACGATTAAGTGAACGATCTGCCCGTCGTTGCCGAGCAAAATTACCAACTGACCGCGCAGGTTTTGTTGTACTTCAGGCGAAACTCCGGCAATCATTCCGCCGCTCAGTTCGCCCATCTTCAGCGCTTCCGGATAACGCAAAACGTTATCTAACCCGAGTACTGCGATACTGCCGAGCAGGTAGACCATGCCCATGACCGCGAAGCCGGAGACAAAACGTACGCCGCCTAACAATGTTCCTGTGATGAACAAGATTGGTGCGTACTGTAGCTTTAGCATGCAGAAGCCACCGAGCAAACCGGCGCGAAACCAATATTTTTTGTCGAGTGCGATCCAGTACCACATCATCGCCGGGAAAATTATCAAACCGATTTGACCAAGACGAAAACAGAGCCAAGCGGGATAGGAAGCCAGAACGGCGACATATGTGTAAAATCTCTCGAACTTTCCTTTTAGCGTCGTCGCCAATAATGAGTAGACGCTAAAGATGATGCCGGCCAGTCCGAGAAGTTCAAACAGTCCAAGGGCCGTCTTTAATGGAACGAGCGCAAGCGGCATCACCAGTACCATTAGATATGGCGGATATTGGGAGTAAAAGATCTTCTTCAATTCGATATTCGGGATGAGCTTTTGCATGTACTCGTTTTGCAAATGCGGATCCCAGACGTTGAACTTCTCATGCAGGCACTGGAACGCCATTATGGCATCGTTGTAATAGAGCAAAAAGTCAGCGGTATAAACAACGCCATTGAGTTGATAACAAAGAAGAGTGTCGCTTAGATAAACCAACAGCGTATTCAAATGAGTCACGCAGAGCCACATGATGAGCCCGGAGACTTGAGTGAACCAGAGTTTGTTTAATAGTTGTTGATTGACCATTTTAGCGGGCTTCTGATTTTACTTGAGCCAATTCATTTTGCGTGCGTTCGTTCCAAACTTCCGGATTAACCAGATGATTGGGGCGCTGTCCCGAAAATGCCGACAGAATGGAATCCACTGCTGATTCCGCCATTTGAAATCTGGTTTCAAAACAGGCAGAGCCGATGTGAGGGACCAAAACGACGTTATCTAGCTTGAGCAGCTCTTCCGGCACGTTGGGCTCATCGGCGAAAACATCGAGACCGGCGCCTCCGATTTTCTTGTTCACTAAATGCGATACCAGCGCTTGCTCATCGATGATGGCACCACGGGCGGTATTGATCAAAACGCACTGCGGTTTCATCTGATCGAGCTGTGCTTGCCCGATCAGACCTTTGGTCTGGCTGTTCAAAGGGCAGTGTATGCTGATGAAATCTGAGTTTTTGCAGAGGTCATCTAAGTCGACTCGGACAGCATCATAATCGCCCCAGAGCTGGCTATCGATTTTGTCCTTCGGCGAAAAACGCGTGTAAATGATCTTTAGACCAAACGCTCTTGCCCGTTTGGCAAAGGCTTTGCCGATTCTTCCCATGCCGACGATTCCGATGGTTTTGCCCCAGAGATCGGGGCCAAGCATAAGGTCGTTTTGAAAACCGGTCCATTTACCTTCGCGAATATACCGATCGGCTTCGCAGATTCGTCGAGTGGTGGCAAGCAGAAGCGCCATGGCTAGATCGGCCGTGGCAGCATCAAGTACGCCGGGTGTGTTGGTCACCAGTATTCCGCGCTGCGTGGCATCAGGAATGTGAACGTTGTCGAAACCAACCGCCCGATTAGCGATCACTCGCAACTGTTTAGAAGAATCCATCACGGCACTAGATATAGTGTCAAGCGGTTCGCTGATTACGGCATCTTTGTCCGCCAGAAGAGATTTGATCTGCTCCTCTGGTAGCCGTTCTTCACGATCTACATATTCTATTTCCGCTATCGCGTTCAGTTTTTCGGCTAAAGCTCTGTCTAATTGGCCAAGAACCAGAACCTTTAGTTTTTTCATCTCTGAACAATCCTCGTCGATTATCTTACTCAACTTTTGACAGCGGTTTGGTAATTTAAATGCTCTTCAAGTGTACTGGTAAGTGCCTTCAGTTCTGCGGCTGTGCGGTTTTCGTCCCATCCCAGAACGGCCTGGACGCAACGCGCCACTTTCGGCGCTGCATCGAGGCACTGCCCCTGGTGAATCATACCCAGACGCATGCGTCGGTACAAAATATCTTCCAGGCATAATGCCATCTCAAATTTGACGTTGTAAACCACCTCCGCCATGATCGGCGGAAAGTCAGGGCAGACGCGCTTGTTGAGATATGAATCGCCTTCGACCAGTTCGATTACTTTGAGCGCATCTTTTCCGTAGCTGGCAATCAAATGATCGATGGTTGCCGGTTCGATCGAACTGCGTCGCGCTCGCGCCGAGATTTCAGCGGAGGTTGTGAGATAGTCATCTTTATCGGTCCAGCCTCCAAGCATGATTCGATCTGTGGAGGATGGCTTCAGAGAAGCGATATGGTCGTGCGAGAGTTTTGTAATCACTCGGGTGACCGCTTCGTCGGCGATGATTCTATAGTTGGTGAGCTTGCCGCCGATTAAACCAAGGATGCCGCCCTTACCTTCAAATAGGTTGTATTCTCGCGAAATGTTGCTGGTGTTGGACTCGGTTTGGTTTTTACCAACATCCAAAACCAGCGGTCGCAGCCCTGCCCATGAGGCGATTACGTCGGCGCGATGGAGTCTGCGATTTTCGCTGCTGTATTGGTTAACCACATTAAGTAGATATTGAATTTCCTCTTCGCTCGCCAGCGGATTATCGAGCGAACCTTCATATGCGGTATCAGTGGTTCCGACAAGAAGTGCTCTCTGCCACGGAATTACGAAAACATATCGACCTTCTTCGGTCGGTAAAAACAATGCCGTGTTGGTATCGAATGCGGAGCTAGGCAACATTATATGTATGCCTTTGGCCGGTCTCACGTGGTTTTTCCAATCGGGATCGATCTTGCCCATCAAGCCATCAGACCAGACCCCGGTAGCGTTGATGCAGGTTTTTGCGGTGATTCTGAATTCTTGTCCGCTGACCCGATCTCGACAGGCGAGTGCGTTGATGCGGTTGCCTTCGAATTCGAAATTTTGCGCGATCACATAATTGATCAGCACGGCTCCCAAATTTTCTGCGGACTTGAGCACTTCGAGAACCAGCCGCGCATCATCGGTGATGCAATCGTGAAAACGCAACCCGCCTGAGATTTTGTTGCCGGCAATAGACGGCACTGCGGCGACGACTTCTTTTGAGTTTAGTCTGTGATGACCTTTTACGTTTCGTTTTTTCCAGGCGATCAAATCATAGAGCGCCAATCCAGCCTGTGCCTTCAGACCGAAGATGCCACTACCTTTTGCGATTGGCAAAACAAAATTGAAGTCTTTGATCAGGTGCGGCGCCAGCTGCTCAAGCAGCGCGCGCTCGCTACACAGTTCCTTAGTCAACTTAAATTGGAATTGTTCGAGATATCGCAAGCCGCCATGGATGAGCTTCGTGGTTTTGCTCGACGTGCCGGACGAAAAATCTCCCTTATCTATAAGGATTACGGAAAGCCCTCGCGAAGCCGCATTTTGCGCAATGCCAGCGCCTACGATACCGCCGCCGATGACGGCTACGTCGAATATTTTTTCTCTGGCGACGGTGAGGGCTTGGGTTCTGCTCTGCATAACGATTCTGAAATTTGGTTTATCTTACACGTAAACCTTCTAAATAATAGTCACTTAGCTTTATAGCTTGGGTTTTTCTAATCCTTCGGCGCACTTGACGTCACGCACGACAGCGTGGGGATTTTCAAATTTGTTCCCCTCCTAGCAACCTTAGATTTTGTGCATATATCTTGAAAGGACGCCAAAACATCAGGAAAAATGACTATTGATTGCCCTATGCTTGGTGCGAGTATTCAAGCGTTCGAACATCGACGGGCAATTGAAGTTGCGATTGAATTGCCCTCACGGGCTCACGAATTTCAAGACGAATACTTCATCGGATCCTAAAACATTCAATTATTGAGTGGAGAAACATGATTAATAGCCGTAAGCTAAGCGTTGTTGTATTGGCTGCCACACTGTTGATGAGTAGCACTGTCCCCGGTGCCATGTCGCAGGAAACTGAGGGCGAGCCAGAACCGATTTCGCAAATGGAAGAGCCGATAGCTAAACCGCCGGTTGCCAGACCAGCAGCGACCAGGCGTCCTGTCACGACAAGCCATGCAGGAAGCAGAGGCGCCAGCACACTGGGGCGCGCTGACATGAAAGAAGTCAGCCCCATGCCGATCAACCAAGTATTGAAGTATGCCGAAGTTCCGCAAACAGGCGAGAACGAGGAGAAAGTTAAAAGGCTCGACAGAGATGCCGACAATTTTTTCAAGAGTGCCAGATATAACGATGCACTTTTGCGCTGGCAAGAAGCTTATGGTTTGTCTCTGGAAATGAAATATTCCGCCGGTCAGGGACGCGCTCTCACCGGTATGTGCAAAGTTTATTTGACGCAAGGGAAATGGGTCAAAGCCAAATTCCTCGGCGAAAATGCTGTTGAAGTTCTCTCTGGTATTAACGATGAGAAAAACTTGGGGCGCGCTCGTATTCAGCTTGCCCAAGCATATTTCGGTTTAGAAAATCCGCTCTGGGCAATCAAGCAACTCGAGTTGGCAATGAAGCATCTGGTCGATCAACCAGATACAGATCCTGCCGAAGCTGCTGATTTGATGCGGCTTGCCGGTGGATTGCTTTTGCAGTTCGGTAGAGTAGTTGATGGTATTCGTTTCTTCCAGGAGTCTGCAAGATATCTCGAAGAGTCTAAAGATTTGCCTGCTGCATTAACTATGCGCAGCAAGCTTTCCAGCTTGATGAGCGAAGCCGGGTTCTATGTTGCCTCTCGTGAGGAAGCTGAAAAAGCTCTGGCGATTGCCAAAAAAGCGAAAAACAATCGCGCTATGGTCAGTGCATATTCGGTGTTGGGCAACGCTCAATATGTTCTCGGCGAGTATTCTGAAGCTGGTCAAACCTACGCCTTGGCTTATGGTTTGGCAGGCAAGATGAATGATGAAATCCTTCCGCGTGAAGCCCGTTCTAATCTATTAATGGGATATTCGTTCACTTTGATCGCGATGGGTGAAAACGATCGCGCTCAAAAAATGATTGAAGCGATTCTTCCTTACTTCGAAAAGAACTCCAAGTATTATGCGCAAACCGAATGTTTAAACGCACTCGGCATGCTGGTCGCCAACAAGGGCGAAGCGTATAAAGCGGTGCCATTTTTTGAGCGCGCTCTCGACTCGCAAAACATGATCAAGCCTGTACAACCAAGAATTCAATACATGCTTTATCAAAACATTGCAGCTGCTGAATTTTCGAGCGGCAAGTATCGCGAGGCAGCCACGCACTTGAAGGTAATCTTGCCGATCTATCAACGCGATCAAAAAGTAAAAGGTTCACATCCGCTGGTGATCTTGCGCACGCTGACTTCACTTGCTGAAGTTTCATTGAGACTGTCTGATCCTGTCAAAGCTAAAGAGTACGCCGATCAAGCTTTGGAACTGGGCACCAAATTCGCTGATGACTCCTCGCTCTGGAGAGTCTACACAGTTATCGCTCAGCTCGAACTCGCTAATCGGGAAACCGAGAAAGCGAAGGAAGCACTCGATAATGCCTTGTCTCACTTCCGCTCACCACAAGCTGGTTACTTCCCGGCAGTTGAACAATTCCACTTTGTCAGCTCGCGCAGAGGTCTCGGTCAACAATTGATCGCTCTGGTAGCGTCGCAACAAATGACTGAGAAAGCGCTTCTCGCTGCCGAGCAATTGAAAGAAGAACAAATCATCAATACATGGATCAGAAAAGGCGTCGCCGTCCGTGAAGAAGATCGCGATATCTACTCCGATTTGTTGAATCAGAGAGCTCACCTGCATGCCGCTGAATCTTCCACCACGCCTGATCGTTTGACCAAAGAATGGAGCAGCTGGTTGAATCGCTTCTCCGAACTCGGTGCGAAGAATAGAACTCTCGCCCGTATGGTGGCACCTTATCCGACCACTGTTGAAGACATCATCAACGGCGTTCGTAAACGGAAAGTCACTGTTATCGAATATCTAGTCGGCGAGAAATCCAGCGTTGCTTTCACAATCGATCCAATCGGTAGAATCTCCGCCACGGTACTGCCGGTCGGCGAAGAAAAGCTGGTCAACTCGATCGCTCCGATAGTGACGAACGCAGGCGCTCCGACTACCGAATCGCAAGCGGCTGAGAAACTTGTTTTGCAAACTCTGTACAAACAGTTGCTGCCACCATCCGTGATGAACTTCGTTCCATCCACGCCTGATAAGCAAATCGTGATAATACCGGATTCGGTGCTGTTCAATTTGCCGTTCGCAGCGTTGATTGATGAGAATGGCAAGTACTTTGTTGAAAACCATTTGTTGAGTCTCTCGACATCGATGGGTGCAATTCTCGATGGTGCCACACCGATCGCCAGTGGTTTGAGCGTTTTGGTTGCTGCCAATGGCAGTGCTGATGAGCAAACCGAGTCGACCAACATTCTTAATGCTATCGACCCGTCGCCATGTTCCACACTCTCGACTCAATCGGCCAGTCTCGAGGAACTGCAAAGAGTTTCACAAGACAAGCAAATCTTGCACGTCTCATCGGCTATCCCGATGACCGACGATAATCCAGCTCGCACGAAGCTCCCATTCGCACCAGGCGAAGTCACCAAGGATAGTACCGCCGTCGGATTGTTCCAGTTGTCGATTCCAAACGACCTGGTCGTACTCAGCGGCACATCGATCACAGGTTCTGACCAGACCGGCAAAGCAGTTCAAGTCTTCGGACGCGGTCTGCGCTATGCTGGTGCCAAGAACGTGATGATGAGCTTGTGGAACGAACCTAGTGACACCAGAACAGCTGCAATCGGCAACTTCTATAAGAACAAGAAAGCCGGCTTGAGCAGCGCACAATCGCTGCGCAAAGCTCAGTTGCTTGCACTTTCAGCAGACCGCAATCCGAAAGCATGGGCAGCCTTCCAGTTGCTCGGCGCAGGAATGTAGTTTCATTGGCCGCAAGCGTTCTTGTAAATAAGGATTGCTTGCCGAACTGAATAGGAAATAAAAATTAGCTCCAGCGGCAAATGCCGCTGGAGCTTTTACTTACTTTAAAGAACATGATGGTAATTGCTCTTTCGGATATATTTTTGAAGTCTTCTCGATATGCAATTTCCGGCATGGAGAGAGCGTTTGATCGGGTTGTCATTTTCATCGGCGCATATCTTGCAAGCCTATGGAGAATCAAAGCTCTGCAACGTTAATACGTGCTTTGCAAGCGTGTTTCCAAGATGCCAGTAATGTTGTATGTGGGTTACAATATCTACTCGCCACGACCAGTTGTAGTCAAGCGGCGCGTCAGGCAAAGTTCGTTGAAGCATCAGGGGAAACTTCCATGCACCGTTCTCGTTTGTTCAATTCCAAAATCAAGCTTAGTAAGACAAGCTGCTTGAATCTTTTACTTTCAATGCAGTTTCTCCTGTCGAGTTTCTACCTGCCACTGCCTGCGATGGCAGACGAATTGCCTGCCAATCCGGCTGCAACGACCAGTGTGGCACCAGCAACTACCCGCAGCGATGCTGACCAGGGTGCTGATGAAGCCCCTAGCGGCTGGGAAAGTGCAGCAAACGAATTTATTCGTTCTGAGAACAAAGCGCTTTCAGAGAAGACTGTTGAGTCAGCCGCAACACCAGCGACTGAAACCAAAACTTCTGAGACCACAGCGACTGAAATCAACGCGACTGAAATCAACGCGACTGAAACCAAAGCTGCTGAAACCAACGCGACTGAAACCAAAGCGACTGAAACCAAAGCTGCTGAAACCAAAGCTGCTGAAACCAAAGCGACTGAAACCAAAGCGACTGAAACCAAAGCGACCGAAATCAACGCGACTGAAACCAAAGCTGCTGAAGTGAAGGCTCCAAGCGTCACTGAAGAAAAGCAAACATCGCTATTCGAAGTCGAAACGTCGAAAGAGCCGACGACCACGAAGACTGATGATGTCGCCACAAAAACGATTGATACAGATGCCAGCAAGGCTGTAACTACCGACGCTGCGGCGGCGGTTACGGACACCACGACAGTTGTTGAAACAAAAACTGAAGCTGCACCGAACTCCGCAGCAACGACGGAGGCTTCCACGACCGACGCAACGACAACGACTGTCACCACAGTTGACACCACCAAATCGGATAACGATGGCAAGCAATTAGCTGATACCACGGGCGCTACCAGCGAAAGAAAAGAATCCACTGGTAATAAAGACGGCATCGGCGGTTTCGTCGGTGAAGGTCTGGATGGCGGAGTTGCTCTTCTCGAGCAAGGTTTCGTAGAGCAAGGCGTTCGTGAAACTCTTGGCGAAGTAATCGTTATCGACAACGATGAAGCCGTCGAAGTCGAAGAAACTATCGCTTACGAAGAACTGCCGACTGATGAAGGCAAAACTAAGATCAAGTCGGGTGCACAGTTTCCTGTTGTGATGTCTTCGCAGCTAAATAGCAAAAACAATAAGAAGGGCGATAGCCTTCAAGCTCGTTTGAAATATGATTTGAAGATCGGCGATCGGATCGTGGCTAAGAAAGGCGCGATGGTCACAGGTCACATTCACTATAATCTGCCTGCTCGTTCCGTTATGCACTCAATGGTTACACCAAAACGCTGGTACAAAAACTCCGGAGTTCTTGGTATCACTTTCGATGAGATCGTCAACGACAAGAAAGAGCACATCGCCCTTAACGCAAGACCAGCTCGCAAAGCCAGAATCATCAGAAACAAAGCTGAAGGTCGTGAACTCGGAGTCAACGATGTCGGTGAAATCACTGGACCTTGGGGACAACAACTTAAGTACAAAGCGATTCGTATCGGTTTGAACTTCGCACTCGCTCCGGCAGGTGTATTCAGCTTCGGCGCAATGCCTGTAGCTCTTGGAGTGATAGGCGCTGCTAACCCATCGTTCGCATTCATGAAACCAGTCGGCACCAACGTCCGTCACCGTCGTATCAAAGGCTTCGCATGGGGCTTCCTGAGTGGCATTCCCGGCAGCTGGTTGATCGAAGACACGGTCACCAAAGGACAAGAAGCAATCGTCAAACCAGGCGACGAATTCCTTGTTGAACTCAAAGAAGAGTTCACCGGCGAAGCTCGTTCCGAAGCCACTCTCATGCCAGGCTCCGCTGCTAAAGTTCGCGGTCAAGTCCTGACAGACACCAAAGAAAAATCAAAGACAAAAACCAAGAAGAAGTAAGCGCTCACAAGCGTCTTTGGAAAAAAACATCGAATCCGGCGGAGCAATTATGTCCGCCGGATTTTTGTTCGCGCAAACAAACGACCGCCGGATTTTTGTTCGCGCAAACGAACGACCGCCGGATTTTTGTTCTCGCAAACAAATGAGCAGCAGTATCGCTCGATTGCACCGGTACTTTTCAAGCGGCACATTATAATTCCGAAAATCGCTGAAAAACGGCACAATATAATATGCCACCCAACAAATTTGCTTGCTTGAGGGGCACCGAGCAAGCAAAAAAACTGTCGCTTGCGACCCAGCCAACACACGAGCACTGTCGAGCAAAACAAAAACCGAGAGCGTGGGCACGAGCACTGTCGAGCAAAAC
>JADYXR010000099.1 GCA_021772095.1 Candidatus Obscuribacter sp.
TCTGAGCAAATCGGTATCGCGCCGAAAAATTTAGCGAGTCTCCGCTCTGGAAAGATTAAACCAGACAGCAGGCTCGCTTCGCGCCGAATTATGCTACCAACTACCGGCGATCGGAGAATAGTCCAAGTATTGCGGTTCTGTGTAGGCGTATAGTAGGATGTTTGGTCAAGCAAAGCGGAACCTACAGCTGGTGCTGTGCGGAAAGCCGCATGGTTCCTGCTTTGCTGAGCAATCAAAACTTTTGGATTCGACGTAATGGTGTCAGGCGGCGCGCTGTTTTAATGCACGAAGACATTAATCGTCGCGAAGCCTCGACCGCCGGGGGATGGTGGTTGCCGGATCTGAATCATGCCGTTGCCGGAGCGTATGGTGCGCAAAGTGGCGACGGTGCCAATCGGGCCGCCGGGCAGCTTGATGAAGATTTCGCCGCGGCCGTCGGTACCGAAGGTGGTGACTTGAACCTGTCCGGTGGCGCGTCCCTGCTTCGTCAGGGTGATGGTTCCGCCTGACAGAACGTTGACTGACGCCGGCGGATGGTCCACGTCTATGATCACCTTAAGCAGTCCGGCGCCAGTCACTGCCAAATTTTGTGTGGTATCAGGGGTGGTGCGAGTCGCAAGGGCTACACCGCAAATTGCAAGAGCTGTTGCGATGACGATAGCGAGTAATTTTTTCATGTGGAACTCCTGGGACGCACCGCGTTTGTTTTTGCTTTTTCGAGCGCTAAGTGCGTTCGATGCGGTGCGATAAACGATTGGATCAAGCGGCGGAAACCGGCAGTGCAACGAGCACCGCCGGTTTATTTAACGCGCGGTCTGGTAAGGCTTACTGAACTGGTGCCGCCGGTGGCTGTTCAGTTTGTGGATCGCCAGAGGTTAGCGATTCGGCTGCTGAGGCTGTTTCCCCAGACGCAAGTGGCGGCGAATCATGCGACGCGGAGCTAGCGAGTTGCTCTTGCTCGAGGTCGTCGAGGTACCATTGCGCATTCAGAGCAGCCATACAACCGGCTCCGGCTGCGGTGATAGCCTGTCGATACTTGGCGTCTTGAACATCGCCTGCCGCGAATACGCCGACGATGTTCGTCCGCGTTTCGGTCGTTTTGATGTAACCGTGCTCGGACAATTCCAGTTGTCCCCGGAAGAGCGAAGTGGTCGGTTCATGCCCGATGGCAACGAAGACGCCGGTCAATGGCAGTTCGGTGACTTCGTCAGTTTTGACGTTTCGAACGCGAACAGCCGTGACACTACCTGTGCCACCATCGAGAATGTCGTCGATCACCGAATCGAGAACGAACTTGATTTTGGCGTTGTCCTGAGCGCGTTTCACCATGATCGGCGAGGCGCGAAACTTATCGCGACGGTGAATCAGGGTGACGCTCTTGGCGAATCGCGTCAGGAAGATCGCTTCCTCCATCGCCGCATCGCCGCCGCCGACAACCGCAATGTCCTTGCCGCGGAAGAAAAATCCGTCGCAAGTGGCGCAGACTGAAACGCCGCGACCCATCAATTGTCTCTCGGCCGGAATGCCGATTTTACGAGCGGCTGCGCCGGTCGTGATGATCAACGCGTCGCATTCGACTTCCTGTTCTTCCGTGACAATCACAAATGGATGCGAGTCCAGGCGCACGGAGACGGCGTTCTCTGAGATGAACTGAGTTCCGAATCGCAGCGCTTGTTTGCGCATGTCGTCCATCAGTTGCGGTCCTTGAACTCCTTCAGGAAAGCCCGGGAAATTTTCCACCTCAGAGGTCGCCATCAGCTGACCACCGGATTGGACACCTTCGATGACGACAGGGTTGAGCTGGCCACGTGCTGCATAAATTGCCGCAGTGAGTCCAGCTGGTCCGCCGCCAAGGATTACTAGTTTGGTTTTTAGTGACATGTTTCCAACACCTTGTGAGCTAAATCTGTCCCAGCCGAACTTCAACGAAACAGCCGATGTGATGGCCTGAGAGGTTGAGTTGTTTGGCGATGGAGTAAGAATTAGCTCTTGAGAGGATTTTTTGCAGAAAGGTGAAGATAGAAATGACCTTTTCACCTTACGCGGTGAAATGGTTGTGAACCAATAAACCTGACAACTGGGCTCGTTTTTATTTCGCTCATAAACAATATGTCTGGATGCTGTCAAACATAATTTGTGTTCAGGAGTCGCGCTAGATGCGGTCGCGGCAAAGGTCTTGCAAAGCTAAAGGGACCATAAAACCTGTGCTAGCTGGGCAAGCGTCGCTAGCCTGATTGCCGAAGCAGCGATTTGTGTTTGGGAACCCATAGGGAGGGAGTGCGGTCGGCGGTGGTGGTTTGTTTGTTTTATATTTTCAACCGCTAGCGGTTGAAATCCGGGGGCGAGAGCCCGGTCGATGGGAGTCATTGGGTTCAATATTTTCAACCGCTAACGGTTGAACCAAAGAGGTCAAACTCGCTGGCGGCGGAGTCGGTTTTATATTTTCAACCGCTAGCGGTTGAAAATATTCTCTTCAAGCACGGAGTTGGCGATGGGTATTACTAAGGCGTTTAGTATGACGCCCGGGCACAGAGAAGGAGCCACAGGGGCTCCTTCTCCGCGGTCTAGCCTCCGAACCGGAGGTTAATTAGCGACCGCCTCAGTCGAAGCAGAATTGCTTTTTCATGTCTCCCTTTCGTGTTAGGTCAGATCCGGGGGATCCAGCGGTTCCAGTGGTTGCTGAGTGACGGCGTTCGGCTTGCGCGTTTTCAGCTCGGTGGCGCGCGCATAGTCTGCCAGCGCCGTTTTCCAATCGGCGAGCAGCTTCTTCACCGACGTGAGCCGGTGCGTTGCTTCGTCGAGTTCGAATGCGATCTGTGCCACCGCCAGCGGTGATGCTTGGCTGACCGTGAGGCAGCTGCATTGATCCAGGGTGGTGGCAAACGCGGGCAGCGTCTGCTTAAGAGCTTCGACGGTTTCGATCAGCTCTTGTTGGGCGATCGGAGCCAGTTCGTTTTTGCGCGGAATGTCTGAGACCAACGCCGCTTGATAGCGCCCATGGGCCAATCGGCTGGCTGACTGAATGCCAAGCAGGACGAGGATCTCGATTTGTCCACGTGCTGCCAAAAAAGCGTCGCGCTTCTGGCGCACCGGGACAGGCTGAGTGCCGATGCAACCGATCCGCGCAGCAAGTGAGTGACTCGTGTTATAGACCATACTCTCTCCGGGGTGTTTGAAACTAAAGCTCGCACCACATTTGGTGCGAGCACTGCGACTATGTGGTCGAACAACCGGCATTGCACCGGGTGTTCGAGAAACTTGTTCAGGCGCTCAGCATCTGCAGATTTAGGCTGGCGACCCGAGGAATGGCCAGGGTGAGGATGACGCCACGCTCGTCAGCCTTCAGTTCGCGCCGGTCCAGGCTGGGCAGATCGACCGCGTACACGTCGTCGACTTGCGTCTGACCAAGCAGGCAGCGGTGGATGTTGACTACGACGAGCTGGTGGAGCCAGCAGTGACCGAGGTCGCGGCTGAGAACGTAGATACCCGGCTCGGTGGGCAGCGCGAACTCGGACTGGGACAGCTCCTGTGCCGTCGGGAATTGGGGCAATTTGATCGGACCCAGGAAGCTGGTGCGGGTGACGCCCTGGTCGCCGGGCAGCACGTCGATGCTCTCGCGAACGAGCTTGTCGAGCGGGCCGCGCACGTAGTCGGCGATCACATCGGTCAGATTGACGCGGCGGCTGCCGTCCAGGAAGCTCTCGATGCTCGCCTGGAGCAGTTGTACTTTGCCGTACCCGTCCGTGCGGATGTAGAGTCCGGCGCGGGTCGGGGCCTGGGTTTGCCACGTCAGGTAGATGTCGTTCAATGCAGATCCTCGATGGGGTTTTAGAAGTCGCGCTCAAAACGAGCGTTTCTTCTTTCCTTGCCTGATTTCGAACGAACGGTGGTGCTCAATTGGCTGCTGAAAACCGGGATTTGCTGGATTCGTTCGAATTGGTTGCTGCACGCACCGTCGCCTATTTGCAAGATTAGGCGAGCGAGCTTTTTAAGCTTCGGTGACCGATCGCGCCTTGATGATGAATGCGACTCCGATCACACAGAAGGTGACGGGAATGGCGTAAGCCTCCGTGGAAAGGGGCAGTCGGCTGTAAACCGTACACACGATGATCGCGGCACCCATAGCCAAGGTAGCCACGCCTGCCATCAGCTCCAGAAACGACGGCGCCGTGTCGGGAGCGAAATAGCTGCAGAGTCCGGCGATCGCCGTAACGAGCGAAACGCAGCCCAAAGCCACGACCAATGCGAACACGACGTAGACCATAAGCACCTCTTCCTGGTTGGGGTTCAAAAGAAAACGGCACTGCACTGCTGCCTTCCGAAGAAGTCAGAGTGACTACAAATACGAGACCCTCGACGCCAGTGCTGCAAAACGTTGAGAGCTGCATCTAGACCCGCATGGGCTTCCAGCTGAAACCTGTGCACGCCTGTTTTCGACCCATATGAAATTAGTGTTCGTTAAAACACAGGAGGATTTCGATGCAGGTTGGAGGACGTGATGGGTGGTTGGGTTTCGCTTATGGAAGGTGGAGATATAGATGCATAGTCACCGTAAGCTTCGTTCCATTCCTGTCGCAACATTCGCTGTGCGATTTGTTTACCATGGCTAAGTTCATTAACCTCGAATATGAGTGGCTTTCCATTGGTTTAGTCCAAACTGCTCTAACTATTGAAACCAAGAAATTCATATTTGTTTTATGAACGCGCGCTCAAGTTGTTAGCGATTTTGATATTGGAAATTCGATTGGAAGCCGCTTCGCAGGTGATTCAGATTTTTGAGTTCGGCACCGTATGCGGTGCATTACTATCGCATGTGGCAGAGTGAGAACGAAAAAACGATGGGTGACACAGCCGAAGCTGAGCCACCCACCGGGTTCAATCCGAACCAAATACTCCTACTTGCGCATGTCCTTTTCAGACGGTTCGTGGAGGAACTGTTTTCCGTCCTTATCGAAAGACCACACGCTGCTGACCGCGCGAATGTCGGTGATTACCGCATCGGCGTCGCGAGACCCGAGCTGCTGGCGCACGGTACGACGGAACGAGCGGTTTGCAATCCGCTTGTCCTCTTTCTCGGTTTCGGCAGTGGTGTGTCCACAGATAGGAGTTTTTTTGCGAGAACGACTCATTTCGATTTTTACCTTTCTTGTTTTTGGAAACCGACTGCGGCCGGGAGTTACGTCAAGACGCTCTCGCCGGTGCCTTTTAGCCGAATGGAATGGAATGGACTGCAAGACTAATCCACGCCAATGGAATTGCACACGATATTGTGGTGAGGAAAGACGGGGGGTTTTGCGAACAATACCTGTGCAGAGAGAAGAGAGAATCAGGAATAAGCTATTAAACCGCAGCTCTTGAAATCAAGAATAAATGTTCTGATATTTCAAAACCTTTATTGAAAAACACTTGCCAAGTGCTCGCGCTATTCTCGCGAATTTTGTGGAGCAAATGGCGGGCACGGCATCGGCCGTGGTGGAGTTTATCTAAAATGCTGGAAACGTAATGGTGTCGGCATATTTTCAAGCGCTAGCGGTTGAAAATATTCCACTTGCCGAATCCCGACGCCGCTTATGTAGTGAATAAAATTCGAATACGAAAGCGAAATGCCGAAAGGCAAGTTCGATAAACCGTGTTAGATCTGCGCAGCCTCCGAGACCCCTCGCTGTTTCACTAAATGCAATAGTAAAAATAAATTGAAGCAAAGGCGGAAACAGAGCCGGTTAGCAACATTGCCTCAGAAAGGCGGCTGGGCGCAAATTGCTTTGCGCCCAGCCACCGGATATGGTGCGTTCACTGCGCTTACTAAGCGTCGTGATCCGCGTTTTGCTGCTTGCGCGCCAGGCTGTGGTGGCGCGAGTAAGTGACGAACAGAACGATCACGGCGCCCCAGACCACGATCAGTCGCGCGAATGCTTCCCAGGGCAGTTCCAATAGAAGCCGCGCCGGACCGGCAATGCCGGCGAGCGCAACCACCACCCAGAACGTGCCTTTCAACACACCGCGCTTGGTGCGCCATTCACTTTCCCGAATGCTGAGGATAAGCACGGTCAGCGAGATGGTCATAAACGCGGTCATGGTGCCGATGTTAGTCAGGTGCATCAGCTCTTTGACCTCCATGAGGGCCGTGAGCATGGCGATGCCGAAGCAAACGACCAGCGTTGCCAAAACCGGTACCTGGCGTTTCTCCGAGACCTGCTCGAAAGCGCTCGGCATCAGACCATGTTGCGCCATGTTGAACAGCAAGCGCGTCGTGGCGTACGCGCTAGCCAGCACCACGGACACCAGAGCGATGGTGGAACCCAGACCAACCCAGATGGCCGCCGACTTGTAGCCCAGCAGTTCGAGCGCCTGGACCATTGGAGCGGCGTCGCCTTCGCCGCCGTTGCCGAGCTTATAGTAGGGCACCGCTGCGGTCAAATAGTACGCGGCCAGGAAGTACAGCATTGTCACGCATGCAAGACCAATCAGCATGCCGAGAGGAACGTTGCGTTTCGAGTTTTTCACCTCACCGGCGGTCGTCGTGGCCAGATCGAGCCCGACGAAGGCGAAGAACGCTACCGACGCTCCGGCAAGCGAACCAGGCAATTCCGGCGGCACCGGCAAGGCCAGATTGGCCGGGTCGTAGTGCTTGCGCAGGAAGTAGATGATCACGCCCAGCACAATCAGCTTGGTGATCAGCGATTCCGCAACTTCGGACGGTACGACCTGATAATCACTTCTTTGCAAGAATGTATGTTCTGTTTCGGGCGAGAATTCGTACTGTGGCGGCAA
>JADYXR010000100.1 GCA_021772095.1 Candidatus Obscuribacter sp.
GAAGCGAGTGGTGCGGTTTTATGGCGTGACGGCAAAAGCCAGATCACTCACGTCGATGGTGCCAAAGGCACCAAGTACGATATCGTTCGCAACGACAAGAATATGGTTTCTGAAGTAAGAATCACTGCGCCTGCAGGTAAGGGACCTTCGGAGACGCTGACTTCAACTGATGGAAAGAACTGGACTCGTAAATTCACGCAGAACGGTCAAACCAGAGTCGAACAATTCGAGGGGGCGGTTTCGGTCTCACCTGAAGGTGTGATTACCGAGCGAAAGAAGAATGGCAGCACCAGAACTTTGCGACCGGAAGGCTCGACTGTTTCATTCGACGCGGCGGCCAACACCGCATCGGTCAGTCGCCCGGATGGATCCTCGCTCAAAATCGCCGGGTTTGGTCCTGATGGTAAGCCCAACAAAATTGTCAAAGACGACGGCAGTTATAGCGCCACCAATGATGGTGTCACCTGGAGCGATTACGATCCATCCGGCAAACAAGTTGGCGCCGAGCGAAAAGAAACGGTCAACTTCAATCGGTCCAACGGCACGCTCGATGTCGCAGCCGTCGACGGCACCCGGCGTGAACTCACTGGTGGCGACGGCACTTATTCCAAGCAAGAGAAGAATGCCGCCGGTCAAATATTGATGACCGAATCGAAAAACGAGCGCGGTGAAGTTACCAAAACTCGTTTTGACAAAGGCGAGAAAGTCGATACCACAATCAACTATCCAAACGGGACTTATCGATCCTACGACAACAATAATCTGCTCAAAGAATTCAAAGACGTAAACGGCCGGGTCACCAAACTGGAGTGGCAGTCGGAAGGCGGCAATACCGTCGTGAAGAGTTACACCGATGAAAAAGGAGTGAAGTGGAATCGGCAGACGGAACACGGACGAGCTTTCTATCAGAAGGAAGGCGCCCACAATCGCAGAAACGAATCTGTCTTCGTTAATCCGGAAGGAAATCTCGAACGGATTTACTCAGTCAGCTCCGATCTGGTCGGCACAAACGTCGGCGAAACGCAGGTGACCATGCGCGAAACACGCGGCATGGACGGCAACATCGTTTCGACCTACGATAAGAATGGCGGCATGACGATCAGAAATTCTGACGGTTTGCTGAGTCGTAGCATAAGAGCCGACGGCACTGTTACTCAGTTTGGCTACAACGGAACCGATAGATATGGTCTGCCGATTCTACGCACCGTCGTTGAAGGTGAAGGTCCGTCTGCCAAAACCTGGAGTCTGAGCGGCGATAAAGAGTGGACCAGTGGTGCCGAAAGACAAATCGCTTTCTGGCGCGTAGATCAAATCACTGGCGACATGACGTACTTCAATGGCGACAGTCTGGGACGCCAGCGTTATTCCCTGGAGAGCGGCTGGAGTAAGCCTCCATGGGGCGGCGAGGATCTGCAAGGCAAGGCCAATGGTATCAAAGACGTCAAGGATAATACCTGGATTCTGAACTACTCGATGCCATGGCAGGATTCACGTTTTGATGACTTGAATCGCAGATTCCAGGGACTGTCCGGTGAAGAGATGCAGATGATGAAATATCATCTTTCCGCTCACAAAGGCATCGACATCGGTCAATATGTAACCGACAAATGGGGCGACACCGGCTACGAAGGCGTCACGCTGCACGGACACCTGGCTCGTGAAGGTTATACTCGAACTGTTGATTACGCCGAAAAAGCTGATGTCACCATGCGCGGTGCCCTGGCGGAGATGGCTGCCAACTCAGGCGGACGCAGGCACAGTGAGATACAAAAGGACATTCGCGACAAGGTCGGCATTCTCAATCAAGAACAACTCGATACCTTAAATCAGATCTCCAAAGCGAACGCAACCGATGGAAAGACTTCTCTCGAGCGCATGAAGGAACACCCGAGCTGGAAAAATGCGCCTGAAGTGCATAAAGCCGCGATGGAACTTTATCTAGCCAAAGGTAAGGAAGCCAGAAGTCCGCAAGAAGAAGCCCATCTGATGAAGCTGGCTCTGGAATATAAATCCAGATATTCCGGCGGGCGCGGTGGTCAAGTCGCACCGCATCTGCAGCGACTGGAACTGTTTAAAGAGTTCAGCGGCGAAGCGCGCACCAGTCAAGCCAGTCGCGACTACTTCCGCACCGACATGGGCGGCGACGCTCTACTTGAAAAAGCTCTGGTTCGACCTGGTGCAACCCAGCGTGATGCCGATGGCAAGCCGGGCGCGTACGAATATCACAACAGCATGTGGAAGGGTAACGACGATGCTGGTCGACTGATGACTCAAGCACGCGAGTTCATGAAAGACGGGCACCTCACTGCTGCCACCATGTTGGAAGAAGGCAACTGGGGCTCCGGAACATCGACTGAAGAAGTTAAACAAATATTCGAGAAGATGACCGATGCTGACCGCGTCAAAGTTCGCGAAGGTCTGGACATTCGCATGGCACTGGAAGGCAAATTTGGTGACGATGCCAAAATCAAAGCGGAAGCGCTTCGCGACGACAAAGGCGAGAAAGGCAAGAAAGCAAATGAGTCGCTCGAGTATTTCGACAAACTCAATCGCACCTGCAGCAATTTAGCGATTTTTGCAGACGAAAGGCGTCGAGTGGAATACATCGCACGGGCAGCTGGAGCCAGCTTCACTCATGAGATGGGTGAAGGCAACGTCTCGACGATGTGGTTTAGAAACGCTGACAAACAAGAACATATGAAAGCGGTGGAAACAATCGATCGCGAAAGTTTCGATCTGCTTTCCAGTGACAAAGCCATGCGCAGCTTGAACGATCAGTTTATGACAGATCACTTCGAGTCGTATGAAAGAGGAAAAGCTGCATCGGATTTATTAAGGAATAAGTTCGATTATGCCGATGGTTTACTTGGTAAATCACCAAACGAAATAAAATCGCTTCTGGCAGGAACGCGTGATCTGACCCAAGCGCAGTTCGACACCCTGCTTCAGAGTAGAGAACTCGATCCGAAAATCGTAGCCGGACAAGCTTTGCAAAACCAGATCGATCGTGGTGGCATGATTGCCCAACGAATTGCCAACGGTGAAAAAGTTGCAGCGGCAATCGATAAAGGTGAACGCAAAGTAGAGGGCTTACCTTTTCAGGACAAGCTCGCTTTCGATCAGTTTCAAGCCCACCGTGGCGAACAGCTGCAGGCTCAGATTTCTGCCGGCACGAAGACAGTCGATAAACTGACACCACTGGAAAAACAAGCGCTGGACACGTACAACAGCGTGAAAGATACTGCTCCGTTTAAAACCGATAAAGAAGCCCTCAAACAATTTGATATCGCCACTGGTGAACAGCTTGCTCGCGGTCCGGCGGCGCCTGCGCCGACAGAGGCTGCTAAACGCGCTCTGGATGCCTTCGAGCAGGTCAAGGAAACGAAAGAATTTAAAGACAGTCGAGTGGCTCTCGATGCGTTCAAAAAATTCCAGGAGTCAGGAGCGCTCGTTCAAGATATTAAAGATGGACAAAAACTCGATCGGAATATCGACGAAGGTCGTTTAATCAATGACTCGTTGAAAGGCTTGGAAGGCGCCCTTCGCGATGCCGCCATTGCTAAGTTGTCGCCTGATAAGAAGGAACAATTGTCGCAGTTCCAGGCCTCCGAATCAGGAACGCTAAGCGATCATAATAAAGCGCTGCTGAAACAATTCCACGCCTGGCAACGTACGGAAGCGAAGGAGCTCGGCACCGAAGTCGATCGCGGGAAGGCGCTTGCCGACAAGATTGCAGCTGAGCCGCCGGACAAACGTTCTGGTTTTAGAAATGCGTTGCCCGAGGGCGATCGTCAGGCTCTCAAAGCATACGAACAAATGAAATCGGGGCAAGACCTGTTAGCCGACATCAATAAAGGTCGAGTACTGTCGCCGAAGATTGGCGAGGGTGGTCCGTCTAAAGAACAAACTCAAGCGATCGAATTGGGCAGAAGTTTAGCCACACAATTGAATAAACTTCCTGAATCGGAGCGCCACAAAAAAGAAGGCGAACTGAAACCAGAGGAAAAAGCGCGACTCGATTTGTATCGAGAGTCACTTTATCGCCAGCATCAAAACGGCGTGCTGCCTGCCGATCAAATGTTGCTTGTGACGAAGGCGGAAGCGCTTGCCATGGCTGCCGGCGAGCCGGAACCGAAAGGCGAACTCCTGAGTGACTCCGTTCGGCAAAGTCTCAAGCTTCACGAAAATACCACAGCCTATCGTGCCGATGCCACCGGTTTAAAAGCATTCCTGGACGGTCAACAACTGGCTCTGCAATTCAAAGATATGCGCACCTCCGAGCGCGATTCACAGATCGCCGAGATGAAGAAAAACGGCGAAGGTTCGGCGCGTCTGGCGGCACTCGACGCCTATCGAGGCACCGCGTACGACCTCACCCAAGCGAATGTTCGCCGCGGTCTGGAAGAGGCTTTGAAAGACAGCGTTCATACATTCTCGACCGACCGGGGCGCGATGTTCGACGCGATGGTCAACATGAAGCCTGATGAACGCAAGCGCTACGCGACCGATGAAACGTACAGGAACAGTATTGATAAACTGGTTGCTGAGACATTGAAATCCAGTCCGAGTGGTCAAAAAGCGGCAGAACATCTGCTTGCCCAAATCGCCCGCGATCCAAGCCGCGCACCTGAGAAAGACGTTGTCTTCGAATTGTATTCGAAAGCCGCTGAGATGGGTCACAGCACCAGCGCCACGGTGTCATTGCTACAAGATGCATTCAATGGACCGCAAGCTGACGCGTTGCGTCGCAAACTCGATCCAAATGACAAAGTCAATTACGAACCGGCGTTTGCCAAAGCGTTTGACGACGCGGTCAAAGCGGGCTTCCCGATTCCAACTGACGGCGAAAATCATCCGATTTATCAAAAGGCCGAGTGGGACGCTAAGGTTCAAAAAGAGTTTGTCGATCCGATTGTCAAAGATGGACACGTTTCATTGAGCACTATGAGAGGACTTTATTTCTCGCAAAAAGATATGGCCAAAGAGATTTTGAAACTGAACGAAAGCTCTTTGCGTCATTTGAAAGCTACTGACGGAGATGCCCTTGATAAGACTTTCTCGGATGGCTACTGGTCAGGCGACGTCAAGCAGTTTATGGAAAAGGTTCTCGACCAGGGCAAGGTCAATACCGAAGATCGTCTTCGCGCATTGCATCTGGGCATCTTGCCTCGCGACGAATTGCGCAAGGTTTTAGGCGAGATCAAAACGCAGCCTCAACGAAATGACGTTCTCGATCGATATGCCCAAAAATATGGTGGCACCGCCTCGGAAGACATCCGGAAAGTGGCTGCGCCTAAGGACTACGCGCGCGTTGAGCTGGCGCTCACTCATCGAGAACTCGATCAAATGGAAGTCGTCGATATCGTCCGCGCGCAGGTAAAACGAACTGATAGCTCCGGTGCTAATTTCGGCTGGGATTCATCGCGCGTGCAGATGATGGACTCGATGGGACGTCTTGAAAAAACGATGGCGACTGCCAACGTCAATTACGAGCGAGCCAACGACATGGAAATTCAACGCTTAACCGGCAACGTCTTTGATGGCGTCGATGCCAATGTGGCCGCATACAAAGCGCAAGCGGATTTGATCACTGATAGCGTGATCATGGCCGCCGCTGCCGCCGCTACTGTCCTCACCGGCGGTGCCGCGTCACCACTTTTGATTGCTGCTTTCGTGGCTGGTGGTGCGGCTTTTAAAATGACAGCTAACGCGGCCATATTGGGCAAAAATTACGACACCCATGACGCCGTCGATGATGCCATCAAAGGCGCAATCAATGGTGCCTCGATTGCCGGTCCGGCTGAATTGTTGGCGATCGCCAAAATCGGTGGCGCCGCAGCGACGACCACGGCTACCAAGATCATGACTCACGCTGCCTTCGATGCTCTCGATGATGTTGCCAAAGCGGCAGTCAAGAAAGCGATTGAAAAAGAAATTCGCGTCGGTTTGCAACAAGTGGTGCTCTCCAATGTCACAAAGAATGTCGACGATCAAATCATCGGCAATGTCTTGAAGGCAATCGGCAGTAAGGTTCCGGCAGAACAACAAATGCTTTTGCGCGCCGCCATGAAAGAGAGCATGCAAGAAGCGGTGATGAAAGAAGGTACGAAATGGATGCGCAACGAAGTGACCTCCGCCATGGCGACTGTCGTCAGCGGTGCCGCTCAAGCCAATATCAGCACGACCGCTGAACTGTTTATGTCAGGTGATCTGACGATCGCAAAGATCATGAACGGTTCTGCCTTCAACTCAAATGTTTTAGATCGATATTTAACATCCAACGTTCATTCGCTGGTAGGCGGACTTGGCGGTCAAGGTGCCGGTCTTCTCAGTCGACGCGTCACCGGACAAGAACAGATGGCGGCATTGCTTGGCAAAGCAACTAAAACTCCTGTCGATCAATTGTCACAGAATATGCATCGCCTGGCCACTGTCGGACATTTGTCCGCGTCCAGTCTCTGGATGACCGGGTCGATGGCAGCCGGCAATATGTTGTCCAATAACATTGTTGAAAACATGATGCACGGAAAAGCCTGGAATGGAGAGGGCTTCAATCAAAACTTGTTGAACTCCGCCTGGGCACCATTCTTCCAA
>JADYXR010000012.1 GCA_021772095.1 Candidatus Obscuribacter sp.
ATCCTCTTGAATTGGGTTCTGGTGTTGCAACCGAAACCATACCAGGCTAGTCCTGGAGGGGATCACCAAACTTTTCAACTAAACTCGGGACAAGGCCCCCCGGCGCAATTGGTGCGATCAATGAAACTCGCTTCCTGTTTTGTCTGCTTCGACGCATGGTCGTGGTTTTATTGATCCGCACTGCAAGGCGGGCAGCTAACAGCGAAACCCCTGTCTCCACTTCTCGAAGTCCTTAATGAGCGACTCCACGCCGAAGGTGCAAAACTCGAGAATCCTGCGACCAAAGAATATCTGAGTAGTATCAAGAGCGGTGGCAAAACAAAAACGCTTGTTCAGCAGTTGCTGAGCTAAGTGGCTTAAGAAACTCAGTTCCGCAGGGCCGCAGTCAATAAGCTTTTCACCTTACTAACTTTCGATTTACTGGCTTCCAAACGCCCCGCGTTACCTCTGTAGGTTTGCCAACCGTTTTTATCGTTGTTCGTCGAAAGAAATAGAATCCATTTTGACTTCTTTGTCGGCATCAGACTCTCGGTGAAACGGAAAGATTGGTCGGCCATGCATGGGGACAAATCGTGCACAAGATAGCGTACGTTGAAATTCTCGCCTGGTTTGAACGCGGGATCCGTATTTTTTGTTGCTCCTAAAGAAGGTTGTTTAAGGACTGATTCAATCTGGAAATCTGCCATGAATCCCGACATGTAGATGTCCTCGTTCGAACGACCGACTAGCGGTTCATGCCCTTGATACGAAGCAAGCACCACATATGGTGACCGCGCGGCCTCATCCAACGATGCAGTATTCATCGGTTTGGCAAGTGCATCAGTTGCACAGAAGGAAATAGCTATAGCAGTTATGAGAGTCAGAATTTTCATTTATTCGTTAATTTGCCAAAGGCAGAATCTACTCGATCTTACCAAGACCAGGGATTGGCGGATCGAGGTCGTGCTCAGCTAGAATCTGTCCTGAAATTATTCCATACTTCGCCTTTTTACCGACTGCTACGGACGACAGCGATAGAGCAGTTTGAGGAATTTTGCTTTGCGCGACGGCGCGCTGCTCAAGAGCATCTGCGGTGATGAGGGCGCCCTCTGGAATATCACGAATGGCATAAACGACGATTCCTTTCGCGTTCATCTTCTCTTCTAAATCCTTCATCCTCGTTGCAGCTACAGCTTGTTCGTCGGTGTCTGATTTCCACACATAAAACAATGCTCCCAAGAGAGTAAAAGCGACGAAGAAGATTACAGCTAGGCGAGTCATAAGATCACTGTATCACCAATCGTCATTTTTAAATGTCGTGAGTTTAAACAATGCGTCTTAAACCTCCGAAGTCTGCAAGGACCTTACGATCTTATTGGGTGTCGGCGTCTTCTTCGTATCCAAGCGCGATCGCTTGTTGATAACAAATTCGAGCGGCCTTCTCGTCTCCCTTGCTCTTCAAAACCTTGTGTTTGAAATAGTAGGCGCTCGCATTGGTTGCATCGAGTGCTATCGCCTTATTTGCAGCGTCCAAAGCTTCATCCTGATGGCCAGCCAGTCCCAGTATCTCTGCCAGGTTGCACCACGAACTAGACACTTTTAAATCGTCCTTCAATAACTCTCTGAGTAAAACAGTGGCTGCATCGTATTGTTTTTTCTCTAATAGAGCTTGTGCCACGTGGCCTTTATAATCAGAGCTTTTCGGATCTAGTTTCAGTGCTTGTGAATAGTCTTTGTAAGCAGCTTCTAGACTTCCGTTATCGTCATACAAGCCGGCGCGGTCGTGAAAGAGATCTGCATCTTCAGGGTCTTTCGAAATTTTCACAGTAAAGACTTTAATTTGCTCCAGCCTGACTTTGCTCGCCGCCGACTTGTCTCCGAGAAGTTCGAAGAGTTCAGCAATGCTTCTATCATTTCGTTCACTAGCGTTCTTGTAGAGTTCAAGCGCTTTCTTGAAGTCAGCGACCGCTTCCTTCTCTTTGCCCGCTTTTTTCCAAGCCTCGCCACGCCGCTGAAAATAATAGCCATCTTTCTGAGGGTCGTATTCAGCAATATCATGCGTAATACACTTGGCGACGGACTTGTAGTCATCACTGGCTTGGTCATTCTGCGCGAGTGCCGTGTGTAATACGGCTCGCCTCTCATAGGCATCATCGTCGTCCGGCGCTTTCTGGACAAATTGATCGAGCACACTCATCGCGCCAGCAAAATCGCCTTTGGCGATTTTCAATTTAGAGAGTTCTTCGAAGGCATCGTCGCTGGTGAACGGTTCAAATTTTTCTTTCACAGCGACATTGTAAACGTCGATGGCCTTGTCGATGTCTCCATTGTCTTTAAAAACTCCCGCTTTCTCTACCAGAGCTTGTACTCGCGGCTTGTAGCCAAGCTCAAGAGCACGATCGAAATCAGCCAGGGCTTTCAATGGTTCATGCGTCTCGCGGTATTCTTCGCCTCGAGCAAAGAGGCTGTCTTCATTAGGCTTCAGCTCAATTGATTTTGTCAGGTCCGCTATTGCCTTTTTATGATCGTCTTTCCGACTCCAGATTTTCGCTCTCTCTTGATACCATTCGGCATTTTTCGGATCCAACAATATAGCGTCGTCGTAGTCATTAAGCGCCTTGTCATACGCTTCGTCGTAATAGCGAAGCTTTCCTCTCTTCGCGTAGGAAGCAGCATCGTTTGGATTTTTCTTAATGCGCGCGTTGAGTTCCTCGAGTTTATTTGCACGCGAGTAATATTCGGCTGTGGAATAGAATTCGCGGATTTGAAAAAACAGCCCTAACAGTAAGCCAATCACCAGCACGCTTGTGCTGACGATGAATATGCCGACCTTTTGGGTAAACGAGAGCTTGTTCATTATTGAAGGCGCTATAAAAGGAATCAACTCTTCTAACTTAGAATAAACATCAGAGAATGTCTATGGAAACTGGAACATAAACATACTAACGGGTTTGGCGGCCTTGTCCCGAGTTTAGTTGAAAAGTTTGGTGATCCCCTCCAGGACTAGCCTGGTATGGTTTCGGTTGCAACACCAGAACCCAATTCAAGAGG
>JADYXR010000101.1 GCA_021772095.1 Candidatus Obscuribacter sp.
ACCGCCACCGCCGAAACCACCACCGCCGCCACGGCCACCACCACCTCCTCCTCCTCCACGGGCGTCAGCCGGGGCACCGAGGATGGTGCATTGCAACAGGGTCAAAGTGACGGCACAGAGTAAGGACGTTGCCATCAAGTTTTTCGAATTTCTCATATGGAACCTCATCATTACTCACTAACTCGATTGAGCACAAGAATTCCCGAGTCGGGAACACTGACTCCATTAATAGAACGTTCTGTGGACTGCCAGGTAAAGCTGTCTTTTGTTCTCGGTTTCAAGGTATAGGTCGCATAGGTTCTGATACCATCACGAGAAACGCCCGAAGAGCGCTGCCTCCAGCCATCAGGAATCCGCGCCCATTCACCTTGACCGAAGCCGCCATTAGGAGCGAAATGCCATGACACCAGTGTGCCAAGCATTGGATTGTAGCCAATGATTTGCCGAACCTCGGCTTTGGCTTCGGTATCAAAAGTGGTGCATTCGAGGAAGCCGCCATTTTCGATCCACTTAGCTTGAATCTCGATGGTATCGCCTTGTTTCACAACAGATTTCCATTTGCCGGAAAGCCAACTCAGCGCTTTGATACTTTCGACATCGTTATCTTGAAGTTGTGTCTCCATTACCCAGGACATTTTCCAACCATTATCCGTCTTCACGTGAAGCGCTGTGTATTTGCTTGACGGCGCTTTGCCGGATACGGCCGTAGTGCCCTTTTCGACCACCACACCTGGCGTCGGAGATTGCAAATCTGTAATGTTGACCGTCATTGCTCGTGAAGAATACTTTGCAAAATCTTTGGTAAAATAATCTTTTAGCTGCTGCGTTCCGCGGAAGATCTGTCCGTCATATGTTTCGAGCATGCCGTCGTTTGTCCAGAGATTCGCTAGCGCCTCGGCGTTGCCATCCTGAAATAGTTTTTCATACGACTTAGCCTGTTGAGTAAACTCAGCCATAACGGAATCACTGCTCGTGCTCGTGGCTGAAACTTTTTCAACCGTGAGCTTTTCTGTAGTTGTTTGCTCTGCGTTGCCAGAAGCAGCTTGTGCTCCGGATATGGTTGCGTTCAAGCTTCCCAATAACAGAATCAAACTAACGATGTTTCGAATGTTTTTCACGCTTCGTCCATCCATAAGGAATAAACAATATCTTCTATCGATCTGCCCAGCTTGAACTAAACGTTAAACCTATGACTGTATAAGCTAAAGCAAGTTCACGGAGGAACGCCGTCCGCACATGCGCTCTAATTCCGTCAATGCCAGGATAAATTCCGGCGCTTTGCGATCGCCCTTTAGCAACGCCCATTCTAAGTGTGGCTTTGCTTTAGATCGGTCGCCTTTGGTCAAATAATAGTATCCAAGATTAGAGTGTACGATGGTATCGCGGGTAATACTGCCAGTGGGCTTCGATACTTGCGCTTCGCTGGTTTCACCCAAGAAGAAACGAGCCAGACTGCTAAGCGACGGATCGTGCAAATTAGCGAGATTGGCTCGCAATGCTGCTTTTGCCTTCTCCTCATGTCCGGCGCGGGACTGACATAAAAAAGCCATCAATATTGCTTTGTCTCGATCTTGCTTTCCACTTTCCACAAATCGTTCTAAATCCTTGGCGGCATCCTCGGTTTTATTCATGCATGCAAATTGCAATCCACGCTGCAGTCTGCTCAGCGAACTGCGTGGAACCAGTTGCAACTTGCGTGAGTACAATGCCGATGAATCTTCGATGCAATGCATTTGCACAAATGGCAGGCTCGGCAACACGCCCGTAAGCAAAGCGATCTTCACCTCGGATACATTTTTAATCGACAGTAACACAATCCCAGAATGTTGAACCCGAGTGGATCTTCCGTGTCAATTCTGACGGCTTTGCGAGCGTCTTCAAGAGCTTCTTTATACTCACCTTGTTCGATGTACACTGCGGCTCGGTAGGAGTACGGTGTCGCCCAGGACGGCACATGAGTAATGGCGAAATTCAAATCACTCAGTGCTTCGTTCAAGCGATTCGAGTTGATGTAGGCCAGAGCCCTTGTAATTCGCGTGTCCAAATTTTTCGGATCGATTTCGATCGCTTTGCTGGCGTCCGCTTCGGCTTCGCGAAACAAATTCAAATCCAAATTTATATCGGACCTGCTGATGTATCCGAATTTTTGCTGCGATCCTACGGCGATCGCAATCGAAGCGTACTTCCGCGCATCTTCCAATCGGTCACCACTGATGATGTCTGCATAGACTGCAATCGGACTGGATTGAGTCGGATGAGCGGCGATCATATGTTCTGCTTTCTTCTCATCAGCTTTGATATCAGCGCCTGCGGATGTTCCCCGAATGAAATCACCGACTTCGTTTTCCTGAGCAACGCGCAGACGGTTGTATTCAACGACCGCCTTCTGTTCTTGCTCGCGGTTGCCCATCTCCCGATAAATCAAAACGCGTGAGTAGAATATCGAGATCAGACGTGGATTTTTCTGTGCCGCTTTATCCAGCTCCTGAAGCGCTTTGTCGTAATCCTTCAATCTTCGATAATGAATCGAAAGGGCGGTTCTGCAGTCAACAAAATCCGGATATTGGTCAACAATCGATTGAAGCTCTTTCCCCGCCAGCGCATATTTTCCAGCCGCCGATTGCGTTGAGCCTCGCAATTTTCTAATTTCGATAAATAAACGCTGATAGACAGTGCCGTACTTGACTGGAACTCGTAACAGTGGTGTCACTTTATCCAAACCGGATGACGAATGAAAAACCTTACTGGCACTGGGTTTATCCAGGCCTTCGCGACAAGCATCGTCGTACAATTTACTCGCCATAGCCTCAGCTTCCGGATATCTCCGAAGTTGAAACGCGTCTAGCGCCGTGCCGAATCGAATCAAGTAATCATAAAGCTTATCTTCGCTAGCCATTGCTGGTAGTGGCATTAGATTAACCAGCACCACCAGTGCTGATGTCAAAAAGCTGGAGTAGGCAGTATTTTTCATTGAGTTGTTCGAATGTTAGGAGGAGCATGCGATTCCATTGGACCTGCTTCAGGAAGACGAAACCAAAAATTCGTTCCTTCGCCAATGGTGCTCTTTACGCCGATCTTGCCGCGATGCGCTTGAACCAGAGCTTTGCAAATTGCCAATCCAAGACCGCTGCCGGAACGTTCGCCTTCACTACCTGTGCCGACTTGTGTGAACTTATCGAAAAGAGTATCAACCTTAGACGTCGGAATTCCGGGACCTTCGTCGATGATCTGAAATTCGACTTCAGCCGGTTCCGAGCGATGTTTCAACAGTTTGCCGGTTACATAAATCGTTTTGTTTTCTTTGGAAAATTTGACTGCGTTGTTGATCAGGTTGACGAGAATTCGATTTACTCTTTCACCATCGCAGATGAACGGAACACCATCGCAACTGATATCGAGATTGATCTTCTTGCGCTCTGCCTCGGGTTTCACCATGTCTACCGCTCGTTGAATCAACTCTTCCGCGTTTGAATTTTCGTAATTCAGTGCTAAGCCACCGGCTTCGAAACGTTCTATATCCAGCAAATCTTTAATCATCGAAATCAGCGACGACACTGATATTTGTGCGCGACTGACCAGACGCTTGCCACGGTCGTTAAGTGTTCCAGCCGCGCCTTCCATGCACATGTCCAGCACTACACCGATGGACGTGAGCGGCGCGCGTAGATCGTGGCTCACCATAGCGATAACGTCTTGCTTCAATTTCTCGGCGGCCTTGCGATCCGAAATGTCGTGTATCACGCACAGAATTGAGCGATCCTCAGCCGACCAGTTAACCGACCATTGAGTGTAGAGATACTCGCCGTCAAAGTGTTTGAGCCGCGCTTCAAACTTTTCAGAAAACGCTTTTGATTTGATCGATTCAAGCTCGTTGTAAGACATGTCACGATCGTCAGGATGAATCAACGATTGAATATTGGTGCCCAACAATTCATCCTCGGCGTAACCAAGGACGCTGTGAATTGCGGGATTGACTTCCGAGAGTTTCAAAGATTCGTCCAGCGAACATATGATTTCGCCGGCGCTATCAATCATCGCGCGCTCGCGCTGACGGCTGCGGGCCATAGCTACAGATAGCCGCTGAATATCGCCATGAATAACGTTAAATCGGTCATTTCCAGGCAGAGTATTTTCAATGCCTCGACCAAGAGAAATTTTGATTACGCTGTCGTGGAGCGCGGTAACACGTTTCGATAAATTATCGGCAAAGATAAAGGCATAAATCGCAGACAGTGCAGGTGTCACCAGTGCTGCCACCAACAGAGCCAGCAGAGTCGCTTGACCAGCGGCATTTCCTTCGACCAGTCCTTTGTGTTTTGCGTTTAGCTTCTCGCGCAATTTTTCAGCCGGGCCTTTAATTTCCTCTAAAAGTTCATTTGCCTTTCCCATCAAGATGCTTTGATCGACCGGTTGATCGTTCTTCTTCACACCTTCGACGGTTTCGATCGTTTCGCTCAAATCGGTCAGAACAGCGATGAATGGTTTGGTGGTTTCCGTGCCCAGCGACTGAATATCGGATGAATTTTTCAGTTGAGTAATGTCGTGGTTAAGCGACTCTCTGATCGGACGCAGCGAGGCGACGAGCGTCTCGTCCTCTTCTGTCAGTACTTTCAATGCGGAAGACGCAGCGCTATGGTATATGGAATCAAACTTAACAAGGGACGCACCAGTGGCGGTGACTTCGTCCTGCGTATGTTTCAGCCCGAGCAGCGAGGCAAAAATAATTGAAATCAAGACGACTTCGATTATCGCCGGCACAACCAGTGGAAGGAGAACTCCTGTTGATGAAAAAACATCATTTTTCATGATATCGAAGTAATTCCATTCGCCTACAACGCGTCTGCAAGAGCCCTGGCCAAGCCCACTTTCATGAGTTCACCAAAGGTAACTGCGCGAACAATGTTGTAACGCGCACCGTATCGTGGCAGGTTACGTTCTAGATCAGTCACGAATCCTTGCCCCGTGTAAGCGCTGTTTCCGATCAGAAAAATGGTGACGGAGATCTCGTTGGGATTGCGCATACGCAGGGTCGCTTCAACGATTGCTTGTCTCACTGTGTTTTCGTTATTGGGCCGACCGTCGGTGATGATCGCGATGCCTAACGGTTTCACGTTGCCGTGCGTCAATTCTCTTCTTTGCAGGTAGTCTCGAAAGGTCGCGACCAATGGATCGGTTAAATTCGTTCCGCCTTCCGGAGCCGCGCGGCTGAAGATTTGCGGAATCTGATCGAGAGTGACGTTGGTAAAAACTTTAAAACCACCGGAGAACAAAACCACACTCAATCCTTTTGCCGACACATATCTCGTTTGTTCGGCAAGGTGCAGAGTTTGTTCTTTGCACCACTGCCAGCGACTGACGCAGGCGATCGAACCCAACAGCATCGACATGACGGTTCCGCCCACTCGCCCCATTCCGGATATCGGACAGTCGGGCGTGTGCATCGAACCTGATTGATCGATTATGAGCACCAGATCGTGATTAGCCAATTTTTGCAATTGGACTTCAGTGAGACCACTTTTGAGAGTGCTGCCAGTCGCTGTACCCTTGAGCGGCTTTTTGTTATTGGCTGACGCCGCACCACCGAGTGTCGGAAACTGATTATCAACTGACGCTGCAGCCCCGCCCTGCAGGTTGGTGCCTTCGTCATCGATGCCGCCATCCATCACCGACTGTTGAGCGCCGAGATTAAAAGGCGCTCGACCACGGCATTCGGCTCGCTGTCATTCTGTGTCGGGTTCGCTTGTTTCAGCAAACTAGGCGCAGGCATAGGCATCTCGTCGGATTCGGAGTTGCCGTAATCTGAGCGACCGCCATCGCGATCGGCTCCGTTGCCTGGCTCACGATTGGTGTCACCGTTTAATTCTTTATTCGAATCGTCCGAAGCGTCTGCAGGTGGCGGGCTCGACCGTTTCAATCGGCTCGTTGAAGAACTCTGGGCACCCGTCGCACCCCCTGGCTCTGGTCCTTCCGGACCCAGATCATTTGCCGCAATGATGTGCGTGCGCTCAGAATGGAGCTCCGCGCTCGTATTATCAGCAGCAATCGCCGTTGCGATCGGCGAGACCAAAAACAGATAAAGTGACATTAGGACCAGCGCGAGCCTATTTGACTTCGGATCCATATGTGGTCGAGACATTCGAGTGACCTCCGAGGCCTTTATTCCCATCTGATCTATAAGCTCAACAGAGCTTTAGACTCATAGCCTTTCAGGCGTCCAGTCGGTCCGTTCTGCGAATCGCCACAGGCAGACGGTGTATAATCGCTGCCATTGAATTATTGGACTGAGCTGCCAAACCGGGGGACGAGTATGAAAGCAATATCGCGGTTTTTGGTGCTTTCAGCAGTGTTGTTGATCGCTTCACCGGCGAATGCTGCCGAAACTTTGCTGACCGAGGGCATCGAATTTTATAAAGCCGGTCAATATTCCAAAGCGAAACAATTTTTCGAATACATCATCAAGAAAGAGCCGACGTGCTGGCAGGCGCATTACGAACTCGCCAACACGCACATGAAGATGAACGAACTCGCGCTTGCGAAGCAAGAATACGTGGCTACGCTCAACAACAATGCCGATGGCAAAGTCGCAAAAATATGCGGTCAATTGATAGCGTACATCGACCACATAAGCGGCGTGAAATCATACGAGAATGCCACTACGACAAGCGCGGTGCCGGTTAGAACTCCGGCGACTGCCACCACTCGTGTGGAATTCAAACATCGAATCAATGTTGTTCCACCGTTGTTTAATCACCAGGCTGTCGGGCAAAGCACCATCGATACTGTCACGCGCATTGTCGATACTCTGCCACCGAATATTTATGAAATCCTCGACGCGGGCGGTGCCACCGTGAACATCGCACCGAACATCACCGATAAATGGCCGGATATGCTTAAAGGCAAACTCGATGCCGAAGGTCTGCACTTGGCGCAGGATGCCGCCAGATGTTATGGTCATGATGTCTATATTTACGAACGAAAAATTATTCCAGACTCAACGAAACTTGGCGATGAAGTTTTTGATTCAGGTTCTGTAACGAACGTGCTTTATCATGAACTCGGTCACGCTGTTGATGAGAGTTCCGGCACTTTTACAAAAACAAAAGACGTGCTCGATATCTACCAGTCTGATGTGGATAAAATGTCGGATGATGTAAAATCGAGATTGTGGTATTACACCAAGCCTGGCTACACAGGCGCACGTGAAGCGTTTGCTGAATGTTTTGCAGGATTGATGGGCGCAAACGGCAAAGACACTGATGTGGTGAGAGCTAACTTTCCGCGCTATCGAGAGTGGGCACGAAACAAGTTCAAGCTTTAAAGAACCTGAGCTTGCACTACATACGGTATAACCCGCAGTATTGGATTTAGTGTCAATGCCGTATGTGGTATCAGTGTGCACCAGTTGAGAGAACTAAACGATAAATTCTTTTCCAAGGACTTTTCAATGCCACCTGATAGTTAAAGTGCAAAGACCCGTCGCTGGGGCGACGAGTCTTTTAGCGTTGAAGCAGTAGCCGAGCTGGGGGATCGACTCCACCTCATTAACCTTTGATGCGGGCTACGAGAAGTTAGTTGGGGTGCCTTCGTTCTCGCCGGTGAAGATATTATTGCCGCCCAGGGTTGCAATAACGTTGCAAAGGCGAAGTCCGGTCCTGTGCCATTTAATGGAGCCTAAAATCAATCATGTTAAAGTTTCGCAGGCACCTCACCATGGAAATGGTATGAAATCAAAGTCAAGGTCCGACCGCAAAATTTGGCAAGCCCGCAGGCGCAGCGCGTTGGCGGTGGGCGCAGTTTTCGGATTAGCCGGTTTGTTGGCACCTGTAGCGGCGTCGAATGGTGACGGCGTCCCAAAGAGCAATACCTTGATCGCCGTTGAAACCGGTTCAGTAGTTAATGCCTCGCCTGACAAGTCCGCCGCAGAGGTCGCGCCACTCGCTGGTTCAGTCAGGCTCGTGCTTCAAGTAACCATAGATCAATTACGCGGCGATTTACCCCGAATTTTTAAACGTAGATTCGGCAAAGGTGGTTTCCGTTATCTGATGGACAACGGTGTCTACTATGTGAATGCAAATTACACGCACGCCGATACTGAAACCGGTCCGGGACATGCCACTTTAGTTACCGGCGGGCAGCCGGCGCAACACGGTATCATCGGCGGTGACTGGTGGGATGAGGCGAATAAGAAACTCGTCTACTCCGTCGAAGACGATAAATACAGAATCCTCAGCAATTATGTCGAGAAGGATCCTGCAAAGTCGAACAGTGGACGTTCGCCCGCCAACCTGGAGTCGACCACAATCGCTGACGAAATTTACATCGCTTCCGAGCACCGCGCCAAGATTTTTGCCGTGTCCGGCAAAGATCGCAGTGCCATCATCCCTGGTGGTAGAGTCGGCAAAGCGTTTTGGCTTTCTCAAGGCGATTTTGTTACAAGCGAATTTTATTACAAAGAAATTCCAGGCTGGCTCAAAAGCTGGAACGATCGCAAACTCGCTGATTCCTACAAAGGTAAATCATGGGATTTGTTGCACGATCGAAAGTCATACTGGCGCGCAAACCGCGATGACATGCCATGGGAAGGAACATTCGCGCACCTTGGTCGCACAATGCCCAAGTCGCTGGACAACCAGGACAAGGAAAAATTCTACAGAGGTCTCGATTACACGGTCGTTAGTGACGAACTAGTTTTAGCTTTCACAAAAGATCTGATCACCAGAGAAAAGCTAGGACAGAACGAAACACCCGACTACTTGTCGGTGAGCTTCTCGTCCACTGATTTAGTCGGACACACATGGGGTGTGAACAGCCTCGAAGCAGAAGACAATGTTCTGCGAGTCGATCGAAATCTAGAAGATCTTTTTTCGTTCATCGACAAGAACATCGGTTTGGATAAAACCTTAATCGTTTTGTCTGCTGACCATGGTGTCGCTGACGTGAGTGAGTACATGCAGTCCTTGAACTATCCAGCAAAGCGCATAGACCCTCAAGAATTTCCGAAACGCATTAACGAAGCATTGAAAAAGAAATTCGCTACCGATGCGGATCTCCTGCAGATTTTCGTTTATCCATATTTGTATTTAAACGTCGATCAGATACAGATCTTGAAATTGAATCTGGCTGAAGTGGAATCATTCGCCGCAACCGAGGCCATGAAATATCCGGGCATTGCCTTTGCCGCGACTCGTTCTGACATCATTTCAGGGCGCATGCCTTTCGGACACGCGCACATGCCTAAAATCGGAAACACATTCCACGCAAAACGATCTGGCAGCGTCCACATCGTGACCGATCAACACGCTGTTTTAATGCACTATCCATGGAATCTGAAAACTGGCTTACACGGCTCGGTTTACTCGTACGACACTTTTGTGCCGATCATGTTCGCCGCACCAGGTTTAAAAGCGAAAGAAGTTTCGCGACCGGTAGGTCCGCATGATATCGCACCGACGATTGCCACCTTCCTCGGTATCAAGCCACCATCAGGCTCAGTGGGCGTTCCGCTTTCCGAAATTGTTGATGACAGAACTAATTCCGGTATGCGGAAATTCTAGATTACTGCTGATTGATTCGAGAAAGAACGGCCAACCAAACATCCTCGCCACGAGCGAGTGATGTGACCTGGAAGCCACGCGACCATTCTTCGCGAATTTTCGATCTGAGATCGACAAAACTTTTTCTGGTCACCCATTTTTGCGATGCAATGGTTTCAGTCTTGTTTAAAATGACTAACCACTTGCCGCCACCATATGTGATGCAAGTGATCTTTCGACCATCGTCCCAGGCTTGCCTGGTTTTTTCTTGCAATGCTTCAGCATCGCAGGCGGTGAAATAACTTTGTTCTTCGGCGTTCGGTAATTGAGTCGCAACAGCAATCCAGTGACCGGCGCCCTGGGTCAAGGAAGTAACTCGGTAACCACGTTTCCAATTTCCCTTAATTTGCGCAAGCAATGCTTCCATCGTTATGCTCTTCATCAAAGCTTGCGATAGATATTTCTTTTCCGGCAAATATCCGAATAGCCATTCGTGCCCATTATGCGCGACGTGCTGTAACGTGTTCGCACTCAATCTATATGCGTGACTGATACCTGGATCAGCATCATTGATACCAAGTACGTTTAAAGAATCTGGTCTTGTAGCTTTAGTGAAAGCAGAAATCAGTTTGCCGTCATGCCCGGCTACGGCAGTGAGTTCATAACCTTTTTCGAGCATGGCGGCGATGCGCCTCGAGATGGACGCGACGCTCGTGCAGAACGAAACTGTTTGCGCGCAATCACGAGGAGCGAGTGCCAGTTCATTTATAAATGTAGAATCGGAATGATGCGTCGTCGCAATCGCTCGCAACTGAATGGTATTAGTGTTGGTGTCGCCGAACTTTCCGTTTGATACCATATCTACAAAATTTCCAATTGATCTATTCGTTCCGTTCTGAGCCTCATTTGAACGCGATGCAAATGAGCGCCTCTGAAGCGGGCATTATATGTCATGGGATACGCCCATGTTCATTCACATCAGATCATTACAGTTAGAGAACCTTAAGATATCTCTTGACTAGCTTGAAAACGATTAACTGGGTACGGTCTCAAGTTTCGCCTCTCTTGTTAGTTGAGTTAAAAGTTATATTGAACTTAATTGCGTGTTACTCTGAGAACAGGTTGGCTGGCGCTTGAAGGCTAGATTCTCTCGACAGCACGCAAAGCCTGAGATTTCGGTGAGATCGAGACGGAGATGAGATGCGCAGACTTTGGTTGTGGATTCTGACAGCAGCGACGGTCAGTGTATTCAGCGCCTCGCCGCTGGCGGCGAAGTCTCTGCCGGGCGTTTCTCTAGAGGACGCGGAAAAGGATGATTTTTTCGAATTTTTCGCTCTGAAGAAACGGGCAATCGACGAACGAGACGGTCTGGCGACGCATTATTTTCGCCCACCAGCACGCGACGACGTCGTGGTTTGCGTCGATACCGACACGAGTAAGAGTAACGTTATCCTGCAAATGAGCTTGATCGTCGGACGCGAGTTTATCGACGAACCCAAAACGAATATTTTCGCCAGAGATCTGGTGAAGAGTTTCATCGAAGCTGCAACACCTGCTGCCGGTGCGGCAGAAACAGCAAGCGTAGTAAACGAAATCTTTTTGCGCGGTAGCGGATTGCAAAACGCAACAGTCGAAAAAGTGCCTATCGAAGTCGATAACTCTTCACAGAAAAATTCGGTTTCTAAAAATCAAAACAACCAAGCAAATACCGAACCGCAAAAGGTCGTTTATGAAAACATCAAAAAAGAACTCGCTGACAACCAAACTGTTGGCAGCGGCAAAGCAGGGAGCAGTGCCGATATCGATTCAGGTGCGAGTGAAAAGTCAACTGTAAACTTAGATGCAGATGCAAATTCCAATTCGACGAATTCGAATTCTTCCGATTCAAATACGAAAGTATTTGCGAAAATTCCCGGAGAGAAAAAACGGACAATCGACAAAGATCAACGCCTTATTAAGGTGGGTTCTGGTCCGCTGAAGGTTGGTGATACAGCCATAATAACTTCGCGCAACTTACCCAAATTACCAGAAAAAATTTCGGATTCATACAAGGCGTTCCAAGGTAGTCTCGAGACTGTGGACACTCCGATCACAGGAGCTCATCTGATCTTAAAAAACCACATCGTAGCTAAAGGTCGCTTTCTTGAAGTTAGAGTTGATCTCGATTCCGTAAAAAAGGCACCAAAGTTTGACGTGGTGGTAGACGAATCACCATCTAATGATAATAACGAAAAAAACGACAAATGATAGAATTTGTTTGTGACTAAGTGATACCAGTGCAGAGATGGAAAATCCGCACGAAACTTTTGAGATAGTGTGCATGAGAATCGTTGCAATTAGCGACACTCACAACCATGAAGTAGATCTTCCGACAGGCGATCTGTTGATCGTCGCGGGTGATGTTAGCGGAACCGGCACATTTAGCCAGCTCACACGCTTCAACACATACCTCGAAAAGCAAGCTCCGAAGTTTAAACACAAGCCTCTCGTTATTGCCGGCAATCACGATTTTCTTTTTCAAAAGGATCGAGCAGCCGCGGAGTCGCTGCTATCTGCTGGCGTTTACATCGAAGACGAACTTTCAATCATCGATGGATTTAAAATTTACGGCAGCCCGTGGACACCAACTTTCTATGATTGGGCATTCATGGAAGACCGTGGAGAGCCAATCCGCAAATACTGGGATCTGATTCCTGAAGGTCTGGATCTTTTAGTGACACACGGTCCACCGTTAGGTATTCTAGATTTTTGTGGACAAAACGTTGGATGTGCAGATTTGCTCGCTGTTGTCACCAAAGAATTAGCGGCGCCTCCGCGTTTCCATATATTCGGTCATATTCACGAGGGACACGGTGAATTTGTTACCGAGAAAACAAAGTTCTACAACGTCTCCATTTGCGATGTAAATTACCATCCGACCAATCCAGTGACGATTATAGATCTTTGATGCGTGCTTAGCGTTCTGATGAGCCCGACTGAGAGCCGTTCTTGAAGTTCGTTTTCGAGGTCCACTTCTTTTCTCAGGTCTATTTTGTTCTTCTGACTACTTCGCGCTTCGCCGAACACTTAAGCGCACAAGGTCATCCGCAACGACTACGTCAGGAAAAATCGGAGAAGCTTCGTTTACAAATTCCTGGTGTGAAGTGTATCGCGGCGAGAAGTGAGTCAACGCGAGCTGCCTGGCGCCAGCTTCCAGTGCAAGAGTGGCCGACTGTTCTGCGGTCATGTGGTAGTGGTCGTGCGCTTCTCTCGTTTCGCTACTCAAATAGGTGGATTCAGCAACCAGCAGGGTGACATCTTGAGCGAGTTTGCGCGCGCCATTACACGGGCGCGTGTCCATAACCAATGCCATAGACTGCCCCGGTCTAACGGAGCTCACATCTTCGAGTTTTACTTCGACACCATCCACGGTGACAGAACCTGCTCGTTTCAACTCACCCACTGCTGGACCTGAGATACCGTGCTTCGCCAAAAGGTCAGGCATCATGCTTCGCCCATCCGCTTCTTGCAATCGATAACCGTAACAGTCAACGCTGTGATCGAGTGCTGCGGCGTGCAGACTCAATCCATTTTTATTGAACAACTCAACTATTTCGTCCTTATTAATTCGGATCGGTCGCGGGACAATGGTGGCAGCGTCATGAAATATGGTGGCATGACGAAGTCGTTCAAAATAAACTTGCCCACTGGCGGGAAAAAACACTTCCACCGCATGTGGTGCTCCATCCAAAGATAATCGTTGGATGACACCAGCCAATCCTAGACAATGATCTCCGTGAAAATGTGTAATTGCGATGTGCGTGATTCGTGTCGCACTGATTCCCGCGAGCGTCATTTGACGCTGTGTGCCCTCGCCTGGATCGAATAAAATTCCGATGTCGTCCCAGAACAAAAACATCGCGTTATGGTTTCGCGTTTTGGTCGGAACCTGGCTACTAGTGCCGAGAAATACAAGTTCGCGTGTAGACATTTTACTTATTCTCTCGCGTCAAACTCTCGGTCTAGCCATTTCAAAAGTCGAATCGGTTTTGCAATAAGCGCTTCCACCCAAACGTCCGATTGGTTGAAGGATATCATGCACTATTGAATTGCCGTTCCAAACTTCATCTTTCACGTGCATGCAGATTACTTGCCCAAGCACGATACTCGACTTTGGTAATTCGATTCGCTGAAACAAGCGACACTCAAGTGATACCATTGATTCTTTGACGCGTGGCGGCTTCACTGCAGTCGATGGTTCGGTGCTCAATTGCGCTTGTTCGAATTCATTGATGGAAGAATCGAATTCGCCGCTGGATCGATTCATTTGTTCGGCGAGTTGCAAACTCACAACGTTGACAACGAACTCTTCGGTTTCAATGATGTTGGCAAGCGTGTCTTTCTGAACGAATGATACTGTTCCGTCTTCTGATTTCTTACGCTTCATACCTATGCCGAGACCGATAATCGGTGGCTCTGCGGAGAATGCGTTAAAGAACGAAAATGGTGCGAGATTCAAAACGCCACTTAGACTCTGAGTGGAAACCCACCCAATCGGTCGTGGAACCACACATCCAAGCAGCACTTTGTAGATTGTTTCGGATTCGCTTTTCGCGCAATCGATAAGCATAAGGCACCTGAGCCGCAGACAGAATCAGCGGGCACATGCTGGTGATCCGCGCTCAAATGATAGCACTTGTGAAGTTACTTCGTCTTCTTTCTGGCCTTGGCATGTTTGATCACGAAGTCTTGTTGGTTTAGCACCTTGCCGCGCCATTTCTTCACGATGTAAACAACCGATCCTTTTCTCACCAGCCCGTACAACTTCATGATGTCGTTATTTGAATGTCTGATGCAGCCATGACTGACATCCTTGCGAATTTTGGTGGGCGAATTCGTACCATGCAGGGCGATATCGAATTTGTTCAAATTGATTTTGGCGACACCCAATCCATTTCGCTTGTCAATTTTGTATGGCTCGACGGGCGTCTGCTTTGGGTCGATCGATTTTGTCGGAACCCATTTGGGATCCAGTTCTTTTCTTACGACGTAGTAGCGACCTGGTGGCGTGGGAGTTGCACCTTTTCCAACCGAGTTGGAAACGCTCATGATACGAACGATCTCATCTTTCTGAAGCTGCAAAACGTGAGTGTAGTGACTGCTCATATCGACTATCACTACGACTGGTTCATATGAATGATAGCCATTCATTCGGATGGTCGGGCCGAGCACATAATGTCCGTTGACAAAAGGTTTTTGGTTCAGATTCCTGGGCGCTGGTTTAGAACCAACTTTAGTGGCTGGTACCGCCGACGATGCCACTTGTACGCACGCAGTCATGGCACCGAATGTTAGTAAGGAAATGAGCGCGGTGCGGATTTTGGACTGAATCATTTCGGACCTCGTTATTTAACACTGGCGAGGCCACGATAATCTGAACGTTTCGGATTAGGTGCCATGGGTGGGTACACTTTTCGTAGCACAGTTGGCGCCAGTCGAGGCAAACGAACTTCAGTCAAGTACCTGTGTTCGACGGAAATTGGTGAACTTTGCAGCGAATTTAATCTCAAGAGACGCATTCAGCAAGGGTTTAGACGTAAGCGATATTTATTGGGCAGAGTGAGAACTTTCATGCGCTGTTTTTCTGTTCGAGTTCTTCGGTGTGTGAGCGGTCGCTTTTGATTTCCCGACGCTATTTTTGCCGCCAGCGTGTTTGTTGGCTGTGGTTTTACGCGCATCTATAGTCGTCGATTTGCTCGCGGTGACTTTCGGTTTCACTTTTTTAGCGGTCACGCTGTTCGCTGCGGCTTTGTTTTTTGCGGCTTTGTTTTTTGCGGCTTTGTTCGCTGCGGCCTTGTTCATTGCGGCTTTGTTCGTTGCGGCTTTGTTCATTACGGCTTTGTTCATTGCGGCTTTGTTCATTGCGGCTTTGTTCATTGCGGCTTTGTTCATTGCGGCTTTGTTCATTGCGGCTTTGTTCGCTGTCAATTTTTTAATCGGTTGCTGCGAGCCAGGTTTGACTAAAGGTGGTGGAAACGAATTTGCGAGTGGCTGAATTCGTTTTGGTGGCATACGATCGTCAGCGTTTTTCTGGGCATCAGATTTTACGACCGCCGGATATTTTTCCGATTGGCTGTGATTGCCTGCAACCTGTTTCTGATCTCTGCCGTGCGTCGGCTTCACCAGGGCTTTGTCCAAACGAGTTTTGTCAGACAACGTGACTTCAGGTGGGCACTCTTGCTTGAAGGATCCTGTACCAACTGCAGTGAGATCCTTTGTATACACTTCATAAGGGTCAAACGCCTGTCCTTTGAAAACAGCATCGCCCGGCGCAATTCTGCTGATCGAAAAATGTAAGTGAGGCGTGTCGGGTGGTGCGTTTCCCGATGTTCCAACGTAACCAATCACTTGACCTCGTTTCACGAAATCGCCGTCCTTAAGCCCGTCCGCGTAACTTTCTAAGTGTGCGTAATAATAAACAAACTGTCCCGATGGATCCTTTTGATAGATCGTCAGACCACCGTTTTTGCTTTGAAATAAACGCCCGATGGTACCATCTTCAACTGCCCGAATCGGCGTGTTGCGCGGCGAAACAAAATCAACGGCACGGTGCAAATGACCGACACGCCCTTGGTAAAATGCGCCTTTCATTTGTTCAGTTTCGTAGCCATCGATTGGTATCAGTAAATTGCGTTGTCGGAGTTCGTTAACACTCTGATTCCAGTCGAAGCTTGGCGCTATCTCGCATTGTTGACCTTTCTCCGCACCGAACGCGGAGTTATGCGACGAGAATAGCAAAGCCACGGTTAATAGCAGGCTGCTTGCCCGCTTGATAGCATTTATTCGTTTGCTGTATCGTTTTAAAATCAAATCGTAAAACTCAAGGTTGCCTTCTATTTCGAGACGAGACTGAGCCAATTTGGTTCCATCAGTCTTTCTAATCTTCATCGCTTTGCAATAAATACTGATGTTTCATATTGTAGATCCGCAAATCCATCACGTTGAAATTTGCCGAATAGCGCCGTGAGACCGGCTCTTAACGCATCTGCCGCGGCACCATCCTTAGGGGCATATGATGCGGAGAATGCTCTGCCCAGTAATCCATTTAAATCCATGCGTTGAAAATTACCGAAATTTGTTCGTGCTGCATCTTTGAATAAGGTCGACTCAAGGAGCGGATTTCCAGCGATTCCTCGTTTCATTTCAACCTTTGTCGTCTCAGGGAGCTGGCGAAATAAATCTCCGTAACCTTTTGAAAATTCATCTATTTCATTTCGTTCATTCCACATCAGCACTACGTATCCGCCTGGCTTGATGATTCTGTGGAATTCTATCAACGCTTTGTCAGGATCGAACCAGTGAAACGCCTGCGCACTAAGAACCGCATCAACGTGGGCATCCGGCAGACCGGTATCTTCGGCTGTGCCTGGTATATATACTGGATTTTTCTTTTCTGGATCCTCGGATGCAGCGTCACCACCTGTGGCATCACTCGCGCGGGACTGCTCTTCGGCTCTTTGCGCTGTCAAACGCATGTCATCGTTTGGTTCTAAACCAATCAATTTAATGCCACGGTCGGCGAACAGCCTCGTCGAAATTCCTGTTCCGCAGCCAATGTCGGCGACCAGCGATTGGTTTGACAAACCGCACCTTCGGACGATAAACTCGATCGCCTCAACCGGATACGTCGGACGCGAAGCCGCGTAAATGTCAGCCAGTCCTGAGAATCGGTCTGTAGATTTCATACCGAGCACCTCTTGACCCCATCAATGCTATGCAAGAATCATCTCACCTTGGGTAATTCCCTTTCTTGAATCTTACGACCAATAGGATGCTGGACGTAAGTACAGAATAACAGTTAATGAACCGACGGAGGCTGCCATGGCGTGCAATCTAGGGGGGTACAAGACCACGCGGTGTGCGGAAACGCAGAAAACGCAGCGGGGTTTCCTTTCGTTAATGCTGCTTTTCAGCTTGTCTCTTACCACTCTTCCGGCGCTCAGTCAGACAGCTGCCGATGATGACGATACCCTGCCTGTCGAAACACAGACGAAAGCTCCAGACGCCGAAATCGTCGACGCCGTTAAAGATGTGGCTGGGGTAAATCTCACTCGCAAGGACATGGCGCCAAAGAAAGCAGCGACCACTTCTGCTGAAGTGAAACAGCTGAAGAAGAAATCCGGTTTCAGTCTCAATCCATTGAATTGGCTCTATGAGCCAATTAGCAACATGCAAGAGACTATTGTGAAATTGGAACAGCAGATCGTTCGTTTAGAAGCGCCAATTGCCGGACTGCAAAGACCGATGCTGGGTCTGCGTCGCGACATGAAGCGTATCGATCTGGAAATTAGAGAAGTACGAACCGAAATGAATGCCATGGGTGGCACACTTAACGCCACCATGGGCGAGATCAGAGAAACCAAGAATGCCATGCTCTCGACCAACAAAGTTATGGGCGAAACCCGTGAAGAGTTAGCAAAAACCAAAGCCGAAGTTGTGTCTACGAAAGACGAAATCAGAGCGACTAAGAATGCGGTGACATCCACGAAGAAAGAAATTTCGCAAACTACAGATGCAGTTATTTCGACGCAAAAACAACTGGCATTGACCAATCAAGAGATGCGTTCTGTTCACAAAACCATTTCGCAGATGGGTGACAAACTAGGCACGCTCGAAGAAACGGTTCAAGAACTTCGCGGACCGATTCAGCAGCTGCCAAAGCCAGTTGCCGGAGTTGAGCGCCACTTAGAAAATCTCGAAATTAATCTGCAATCGCTGCGCGAGTCGGTCAACATGACCAGTAATTTGATACTCGCTGCTATTCTGTTAACGGCACTGATGGTTTGCTTCGGGACACCAGTTATGGCGCTTCTCGCATTCAAATATAGAAAACGAATTTTGGAAAGTCTGGCACAGCGTCCTACTTTGGAGGACGATGCAGAAGCAACTTTAGCCGAGGGGACGCCGAAATCTTATACGAGTATCAAGCCGGTTTCGGCAACGGGTGTTACGTCGTCAGGATCTTCTTCCTCTATGCCGACGATGGATAAAGCTGGTACGCGTTCTAATTCGCTGCGACGTTAAGTCTGCTCTTCACTTCGTTGTTGTGCACGACGCACGAGCTTTTGCAGCCGCAGCGTGGGCAGTCAGTCCTTCGATATTTGCAAAATCTGCTGTGTTCACCGCCAGTGATGGCGCCTGCGTTTTAACTCGGATCCACGATTGTGCTCTGAGAAATGTTAGTGGCGATAAACAGCCCTGGAATTTCGCCGATCGATTGGTTGGCAGTGTATGATTCGGTCCTGCCATGTAATCGCCGAATGCGACGGTACATCCGTATCCCAGGAATAAGGCACCGTAATTGGTGAGTTGCAATTTTAATTCTTCCGGATTACTCACAGCGAGAAGTAGGTGCTCGGGGGCGATTTTGTTCGCAGCTTCGCAACATTGATCAATTGAATCGAGAACCAGTATCGCACTTCCAGCGAGGGACTCGCTAAGGAAGTCAGGCAGTCCGAGCCGTTTCACGTCTTCAATGATGCGTGCTGCGACTTTTTTCGCTAGACTTTTATTAGTGGTTAATAGATAGGCTCGCGCATCCGGATCGTGTTCTGCTTGGGATAAGAGATCTAAACTCAACCAATTCGGATCTGCATTGTCATCCGCAATGACGCAAATTTCGCTGGGACCAGCAAGCATGTCGATGCCGATGACGCCTTGTAGTTGTCGTTTGGCTTCGGTGACGTATGCGTTTCCTGGGCCGACGACCATGTCGACCGATCTAATAGTTTCGGTGCCAAACGCCATGGCTGCAACGGCTTGAGCACCACCGATTTGATAAAACTCTTTAACACCGGCGATGGTGCCGGCATAAATGATTTCCTTTTCCAATCTTGGAGAGATGATTACGATCTCTTCAACGCCCGCGACTTGCGCAGTAACAGCTGTCATAAGCGCGGTCGACGGAAGCGGATATCTGCCGGAAGGCACATAACAAGCCACGCGCCGGACAGGGCGATGATCGATTCCGGTTTGGAATTCTCCGCAATCAACCTCGGTGGATTTTATACTTTTGACTACAGCAGAGCCAAACTCTTTGATTCGTTCGGCAGCAATTTGAAGCGTCTTTCGTGTCGCTTCGTCAACCTGATCGACCGCTGCGGCGATAGCAGCTTCTGAAAGTAAAAAACGATTTGCTTTCGCAGCATCTGCCCTGACAGACGAAGCAGTCGCGTCGGACTCATTAGCGGGAATGTCTTTGAGCTTGGTGGCAATCTCAACGATCCCCTGGTCGCCCCTGGTTCGCACGGTTTCAATGAATTGCTTTACGACGTCCTCGACCTTTTCCTTCGCGCTTTGTGCTTCAGTCTGTCGAGCATCATGAGCGATACCGCTACTGTTGAATGGCTTAGTTAGATCAGCGAGAAACCTATCTGCGGCACTTCCTACATAGACCTCGATCATTTCGCGCGCCCTCCAAGTTCATTTTCGATTTCTCGCCAGGACACGCCTTCTTGTGTTGCTAATACAGAAACGAAGTACAACAGATCCGCAATCTCCCATTTCAGATTCTCTTGCGAAGTGAACGAAACAACTTCGAAAGCCTCTTCCATGATCTTCTTCTTTAAGAGCGTTGGATTATCGAGCAGCTTTTGGGTGTAAGATTTTTCATCGCTATCGCCAGCCTTACGAGAGGCTATGACTTGGAACAGTTTCTCCAGATCGAAGGTTCTCGCTGTGTCTCGAGTGAAACAGGTATAACTTCCGTTGTGGCACGCGACACCAGTTTGATCAACAAGAAAAATTATGGTGTCATTGTCGCAATCGCTGCGGCATGAAATCAGTTGCTGCGGATTTCCCGATGTTTCACCCTTGCGCCAAATGGATTGACGTGACCGGCTGAAGTAAACGCCCTTGCCTGTGGAGAGTGCTTCAGTCAGTGACTCTTTGGAGCTGTACGCTACCATGAGAATATTGCCAAAGGCATCTTGCACCACGGTCGGTATTAAACCAGAAGCGTCCCATTTTAAGCTATCGACGATGGCTTCGTTTAAATTCAATTGCCCCGTATATAGTGCCATGCCGACTTGGACGTCTACACCTAAGCCAGTAAGAGCGACAGCATCGCTGGTTTTCGCCACCCCACCAGCGACGGTGAGCGGGCGTTTCAACTCATCGCGCAATGTTATGACCGCATTTTGGTCGACACCAACCATGCAACCTTCACTCTTCACAAAAGTGCTGAGGAAACCGCTGCAGAATGGTGACAAACGCTTTGCTCGATCGAGGACCGACTCGCCGGTGCTTGTCCGCCAGCCATTGTCGACGACTGTGCCATCCACCTGGTCGAGTGCCACCATCACTCTGTCAGTCGGCAATTTCGACAACAATTCTTCCGTCGCCGCGGTGCCAATAATGACTTTCTTAGCTCCTGCTCGAAGCAGTTCGCGAGCGGTCTCTACGTCGCGCACACCGCCGCCTGCACGAACATCGGCTACTGCGCACAACTCTTTGACCAAGTTGCGATTATTGCCCTTACCGAGCGCGGCGTCCAAATCGATCACCGCGACTTCGCCATATCTATTGAACACTTTTGCCAGTTCAAGCGGATCTTTTTCGCTGGTCAGCACATGCTCTTTGCCTTGCCGCAGTTGAACGGCTTTACCACCCATTATGTCAATGCTTGGAATAATCATAGTCTAACTTTGACTCCCTGTTCTTTGAGCACATCTTTGACCTGCCTTACCGTCCATTCCGAGAAATGGAAGATGCTTGCCGCCAGAGCCGCATCCGCTTTACCTTCATTGAATACTTCGACGAAATAGTCAGCACCAGCTGCGCCACCGGATGCAATGATCGGAATGGACAGCTGCGAAAACGCTTTGGTCAAAGGAATGTCGAAACCATCTCGTGTTCCGTCCTTATCCCAGGAAGTCAGCAAAATTTCGCCAGCACCACGAGTGATGCATTCTTTAGCCCATTCGAGCGCGTCAAGTGCGGTTTCTTCTCTGCCACCACCGATTAAAACTTTCCAGCGACCAGTAACTTTGTCCATGCGCGCATCAATGGCGACGACACAACATTGCGAGCCAAAACCTTTAGCGACCTCATCAATCAACCCAGGATTTCTCACGGCCGCCGTATTCATCGAGACTTTATCAGCGCCCGCTTCAAGAAGGTTGATCACATCTTTGGCGGTAGAGACGCCACCGCCTACGGTTAATGGAATGGTTAGCTGTCCGGCAACTTCACAAACCAGATCTAGTGTCGTTTTTCGATTTTCATTGGATGCAGTGATGTCCAGAAACATAATCTCATCGGCGCCTTGTCGCTCGTACTCGAGGCTTTGCGCTATCGGATCGCCGGCATCAACAAGCCCTTTGAAATTGACACCCTTGACTGTTCTTCCGGATGCAATGTCTAAACATGGAATTATGCGCTTGCACAGATTCGAGACGCCTTTCGGAACGTTTATCGTGGTTTCCACTGTTAACTCCTCTCCACCAAAAGTTTCGCTTCGTTGATCTTGGCTTTGGCAAGCCACGTCTCCAACAAAGTCATGCCATAGTCACCACTTTTTTCCGGGTGAAATTGAAACGCGGTGATGTTTTCCTTTTGAACTGCCGCACAAAATGTCTGAAAATATTCCGATTTAAAGAGCACCGCATCCGGTTGCGCAGGTTCGGCGAAGTATGAGTTGACGAAATAAACAAAACCGGACGGCCATTCAGATGATGTGGACTCCACAGAATTCCAACCAATTTGTGGAATCTTGCCTTCAGTGAAGCGAACAACTTTTCCAGGCAGAATCGACAAACCGGCTACGCCGGGCGTTTCTTCGCTTGATTCGAATAGAACTTGTAGACCCACGCAGATTCCCAGAAATGGAACGCCTTTAGCGATCGCTTCCTTTATAGGATCAACGAGCTGGCTGTTTACCAGGTTGTCCATAACTGCTCCGAAGGCACCGACGCCAGGAAGAATTATTGGTCGGTCACCGAGTTTGCGGTTCGACGCATTGACGCGCCGATACTCAACGCCTAGCCGTTCAAGCGCTCGACAGAGGCTGCCGACGTTGCCGCCCGCGGCGTCGATGACATCAACGGCGGTGGCGATATTCAATTTATCAATATTGTTCGGTGCATTCATTTTTTTTGTCAGCCCTGTTCTCGATCCTTGTTCTAGATCTTTGTTCTAGATCTTGTTCTCGATCCTTGATTCTTGTACCTTTGTGTTTCGTTGTTGGCATCGACGACGAATTAGTTTTCGTCTAGCATTCCTTTTGTGCTCACGTACTCGTCACTTTCCAATTGCTTGATTGCATCCTTAAGCGCACGCGCGAAAGCTTTGAATGCCGCCTCAATCGCGTGGTGATCGTTGTCTTTGTACATGCAGTTGATGTGCAAAGTGGAACGCATTCCGTCGACCAAGCCTTTGAAGAATTCTTTGAACAGGTTTGGATCGAGGTTACCGATCGTGAAATTGCCGAACGGCAAGTTATAAACGAGGTTCCGTCTTCCGCAAATATCCAGTGCTACTTGCACTAGCGTGCCGTCCATCGGATAAGTGAAACTGGCGGCTCTTTCGATTCCTTTAAAACTGCCCAAAGCTTGAAAAATGGCTTCACCAATGACGATACCGCAATCCTCAACCAGATGGTGTGGATCCACATCGATGTCACCGTCCGCGGTGATGACTAAACTGAAGCGGCCATGACACGCAAGCGTATCGAGCATGTGATTTAGAAATGGTAGAGAAGTACGAATTTCCCGTCGACCAGGCTCATCCAAATTGACTTCAACGAATATATTTGTCTCTTTGGTCGTTCTGCGGATGCTGCCGACTCGGGCTCTTTTTATTGCCGTCCCTCCAGTCGTGGCGCATGAAGCGCTTTTCGGCGGAGTTGGTTCCGAAGATTTGGATTGGTTCTGGTCAGATGTCGTGGTCATTGTTTTTCTCCGTTAAGGTCTAATAGCGGTCGTTTAAACTTGTTTCGTCACCATCATCAGCTCTCCGATTTCGCTGCAATTTGAAACTATCGCCTGTGCTCCTGCTTCAATAAATGCGTCCCGGTCCGCGCCAGTAGTCACACCGATAGCGACCAATCCAGCTCCAACAGAAGCGCGCATGTCGTCAACCGAGTTGCCGATGTACGCACCGCAGGTAATGCCGAAATCGGACATTGCTTGATTCAAATAATCCGGTGAGGGTTTCGCCTCGAGTCCAGCGATGTCTCCCATGCAATAGACTTTGTCGAACAGAGGATCGAGTCTCTCGCCCCAAACTTTGGCGTACTCACGTCGATTGCGTCCGGTAACAATGAAAAGTTGGCAGCGGCGGCGCAGTTTTTTCAGCAACTCAATCGACACGAGTAGCTCTTCGCGATCGATTGCAATCGAGAAGTAATACTCTTCCCCGGCTCGTGCCACATCGCTCAGCGCGACCGTTTTTCCGCGTCGCTTCAATAGTTCTGTCGAAGCCACCCAATCGTCATTGTAGCCGCCTTCTAGACGAAGCGCGTGCAGTTCTTTCAAATCGAAGGGTTTACCGCTGAATTTTTCAACGAGGTAGGCGACTGTTTCATCGAAGCTTTTCGACGTATCAACTAACGTTCCATCAAGATCGAACAATAAACCGTAGGTTTTTCCGAATTGTTCGAGTATGTCGTCAAACGCTGTCATCTCCTGGTCATTGCCTACAGAAACCCGAATCCGTCCCCACATCGGTGGGACTGCGATTCCGCTTCGGCCCGCGTCTAGGTCAGAATTCGCATCTACGCCGAATCGGGAAAAATCTGAGGTACTGCGGTTGCGGATCAAAACGGATTTTTCTCTGGCGAATTTGGTCAAGGCAGCCGCTTGCATACCAGCACCTATAAGGCACCAGTTTGCGCTAGTTTCTTGTACTGAAAAACCACGTGCATCGAGCGTTCTGGCTAACTTCGAACGCTGTTCGACCGCCACTTTAACTCGTGCCGCTACGTCGGTCTCTCGTTCCAAAAGACGCAGTGCGGAAAATACCGCAGCGGAATTGACACTGTAAGGCAGCTTCACTCGATTGATGTATTGGTTTAAGTTAGGATTCCCGATAATCATCCCTAAACGAAAACCTGCCATTCCCCAAGCCTTTGAAAAGGTCTTCAGTATAAGCAGGTTCTCGAATTTCTTTAAAAGTGGTATCACCGTGGTGCCGGCATATTCACTGTAGGCTTCGTCGATAACAAACAGCGTTCGCGGAAACTTTTCACACCATTTTTCTACTGTCTCCGTTTTCAACACGCTTCCGGTCGGATTGTCCGGTGAAGCAAACATAGCAATCTTCGGATTTTTCTCCAAGCATCCTTCAATACTATCGATATCGAATTCTAAATTGGGAAGTACCGCTACTTCAGCCAGTTTGGCACCAGCTATTTTTAAGCAGTTTCGAATCATCACGAAACACGGATTAGAGACGACGGCGACATCTTGGTTTGGTTCGACAAACGTATTTGAAATCACTGAAATCGCTTCATCACTTCCGTTCGTCAAAATGATACTGTCAGTGGAAACATCATAATATTCAGCGAGTTTCTGCAGCAGAACTCCATACTCCGGATACGTACTCACCAAACTTGGTGGCATGCCTTCGGGATAGGTATCGGCCAGAGGACTGGTGCTCTCATTGAAATCTAATCTGATGAAATCGAGACGACCCTCGGGCGGCGCATCATAGAGCTGACTTGCCAGTACAGAGGCTTTCGGAAGAATTGAAGATTCGATTTTCGTTTTAATAGTCGAGCTCATACAACAATCTTCTCCAGACGAAATTCGAGAATATCTCTTGCGCCCATCGCCACCAATCTCGGTATCAGCGCTGGAACCTCTTTATTAGTCACCGCAATTTTGACTGCGTAACCCTGGTCGCCATAAAGTTTCGCAACTGTCGGCGCCTTCATACACGGCAATTGTTCGATCACTTTCTCGAAGTCCTCGCAACCGAAGTGCATTTCGAGCAGTACTTTATCGCGTGCTCTTAAGCAGCTTTCCATAAGCATAACCATCTCTTCCAGCATTTTTTTCTTAACTGGATTTTCGAGTGCTTTTTTGTTGCAGATAAAACGTGTGGTCGAACGTAAAAGCTCGTCCACGATGGTCAAACGATTTTGCTTTAACGTGGTGCCCGTTGCGGTGTTGTCGACGATCATGTCAGCATCTTCCGGCGGCAATGCTTCGGTAGCGCCGAATGTCTGCAGGAACACCGCTTCGAAGCCCTGAGCTTCAACGTATTTCGTTGTCAGATTGCGATACTCAGATGCCACCACGATTTTTCTGCCGAGATTAGCAAATCGATTTACTTTGTCGTCAGCAATTTCATCAGGCACCGCGGCGATTATACGCACCGGATCGAATCCAAGATCGAGCAGTTGCACCACATCGGCGTCGCGCTCGACAATCCAGTCATAGCCTGAGAATCCGCAATCGTGACGTCCCAGTGCAACCAGCTCTGGAATGTTTTGTCCTTTGAGCATCTTCACCGTCAGACCATTTGTCGTCACCGACGGTCTGTAAGAACGACCATTCTTCGCGACATCGACACCAATCTGATTGAGGAGATCAATTACTTTGTCCTGAATTCTTCCAGTCGGAAGCGTCATGGATAGAACGTTTTCATCGTTTTGTCCTGACTCATTTTTCGATAAGTCAATCGACTTTTCTTGCTTCTTATTGGCTATGCCGCTGCTTGTCATAAGTACTTCCTCTGGATTAATAAACAAAAAGAGCCCGCTTTTTGAGCAGGCTCTTGAAAGATTTCTAGCACAAGGCTGAGTCTATCCGTTCAGGCTGCTCCAACAGAAAAAACATGATGATGGTGATGGTGCTTGATGACACCAGCATTAGCAGTCAAGTTTTTGGCGAGCCGTTCGACGGACATAGTCAGGAATTCCCTGGTTAGTAAGAGCACATTAACACCGCCCGCACGGGTTATCAAGCATTCGAAACGAAACGTAAAGCGCCGACGGGCGCACCGGACCTTTATATATGTCATTCTTGCGCTATCATTAGTGCTCCAACCGCGAAACATTTGATTTTATGGAACAAACGCCCCAGCAACAAAACTCGGAATTGCCGACCACTGGCACCATACCGGGACCGCAGCACAATTCGACCAATGACTTAAACATTGGGACGGTCGGCGAAGTCGACGGCAACCACGCGGAATTCGCGACTGCCAATGCCGGCTATGCGATCAATTCGAGCACTACGGCTGCCACGACCGAGCCCCAAAAGCATTCCTGGAAAGAGCGCATTCTCGAGGAAGTCAGAGAAGTCGGGCTGGTCATGGGTTATTTGGCAACTTCGTTTTGTATCATTCAAACTTTCAGATGCGCAACTATTTTGGCTCGCTGCTCTGAGAATGACTTTATGACCAGCTATGCAACTGCTGGAATCAGCGCGGTTGTGCTCGGAAAGTTTGTATTCATCATCGATAAAATGCGCATCGCCAAACGATTCTCTAGTTATCCGTTGATTATTCCGGTCTTGTACAAAACTGCGTTGTTCACTGTCGCCGCGAATGTCTTGATGCATCTGGAAGCAAAATTTCTTCATCACGGTAAAGCCGAAGCGGCATCACCGGCGATGAGCGATCCTACTGCATTTTTGCTCTGCTCCTTTGCGCATCAATTAGCTATCGCCGTCACATTTTTGGTCTTTTTTGTTTTCAGAGACATCTCCCGCGTCCTCGGAAAAGGTCGCTTACAGAGAATGTTTTTCGTATCGCAAGACTGAACGGAGGATCTATGAAACTTAGCGCCAAGGCTGGGATTTTATCACTGCTGTCAGTGTTCATATATGGCACCGCTGATAGTGCTGTTGCGAAGGATGTTGAGAAGAAGGCTGCTACGAAACCAGTAGCAAAGCAATCAGTCGAAAAAAAAACGAATGCAAAAAATAGCACTGACCCGTGGTGGAAGCACGCGGTCATTTACGAAATCTATCCACGCAGTTTCGCCGACGCTGATAACAACGGCATGGGCGACATTAAAGGCATCACGCAGAAACTCGATTATCTGAAGGACCTTGGAGTTGATGCGCTGTGGATTACGCCGTGCTTTCCATCGCCACAAGTCGATTTTGGATACGACATCTCCGATTACTGCGACATCGCTCCGGAGTACGGAACGCTCGCTGACTTTGACGAATTAGTCGCCGAAGCGAAGAAACGCAACATCCGAATCATCATGGATTTGGTGATGAACCATTCCTCCGATAAACATAAATGGTTTGAGGAATCCAGGTCATCGCGCACAAATCCAAAACGCAATTGGTTTGTTTGGCGCGATCCGAAATCCGGTCCGCTTCCGAAAAATAGTAGTGGTGCCGAAGATCCAAAATCACCACCAAATAATTGGCAAGCGCTTTTCGGACATTCCGCATGGCAATGGGATCCGAAGACGAATCAGTATTACTACCACTTCTTCTATCCGGAACAACCAGATCTAAACTGGCGCAATGGACAAGTGAAGAAGGCAATGAACGATGTCGCACGTTTCTGGCTTGACCGCGGCGTTGCCGGTTTTCGCCTTGATGCGATCAACACCTTATATGAAGTTCCGAGTCTAAAAGACAATCCCGTAAAGCCAGGGAAAAATGCTTACGGCGATCCGAATATGGATGACAAATATAATTATTTGCTTCTTCCTGAGATCAAAGGTACCATGCGCGATTTGAGGAAGGTTCTGAACAACTATCAGGATAATCCTGTTCTTCTCGGTGAGACTACCGCCGAGAGAATCGAACAACTGATTGCCGCTTATGGGAAAAACAACGACGAAATTCAGCTGCCAATGGATTTCCGTTTCGCATATATCAACAAGCTTTCCGCTTCTGAATTCCGGAATAAGATAGCAGAGATCGATGAGAACGAAGTAGGCGGGCAGCCGACTTACGTGTTCAGTAACCACGACATCGTGCGGCATTACAATCGCTATGGCGATGGCAAAAACAACGATCAGATAGCAAAACTTACAGCTGCAATTCTGCTCACCACCCGCGGTACTCCCGTGATGTATTACGGTGAAGAGCTGGGAATGGAAAATCGAGATCCGGAACGGAAAGAAGACGTTAAAGATCCAATAGGTATTCTCGGTTGGCCAGAACAGAAGGGACGCGACGGATGTCGTACTCCGATGCAGTGGAACGCGGCTAAGAATGCCGGTTTCAGCACTGCCAATCCATGGCTTCCAGTGGCACACAATTACAAAACGCACAATGTGGAATTGGAAGATAAAGACCCAGCGTCTATCTTGAGTTTCTACAAGCAGTTGTTGTCAGTGCGGAAGAAAAATACAGCTTTAAAATATGGCAAGTATGTCGCCTTAAATGAGGACGATGAGCATGTGCTAAGTTATTTGCGAAAGCGAGGCGGCGCCGCAGCCCTGGTTGCCTGCAACATGACCGATCAACCTCGCAAGGTCACTCTCGATTTATCAAAGAGTGGTATCACTGTGAGTGAGGCCAAAGTTTTGATGGCGTCATATAGCGCACCCGATTCAATATCAGCCAGCAGTTTTACGCTGCCGCCCTATGCGGTGCTGATCGCGGACGTCGGTAAGTCGGCGAATTAACGAGCGGAACAATGATTGGAACTGCAGGCAAACCGCTTACGGGCGGACCGTCTGCGCGATAGGACAGACCACGCGATAGAACAGTCCGCCATAGAACAGTCTGCGCCATAGAGCAATCGGCGCCATAGAGCAATCGGCGCCGTAGAACAATCGGCGCCGTAAAACAGTCGGCGCCGCAGAACAGTCTGCGCCGTAGACCACCTTGCGCTTCAATAATGTCGAGTCGACTAAGACGCGATCGGGATCAACTCGCTTTCTGTTTTTTGCTAGCAGCGGCGGTGGTTCTCTTTTTCTTAGTTGTACCGACCTTGCCGGCAGAACTGGTTCGCGCAGCAGATGTGGCTTTTTCGCGCGTAGCGGCTTTCTTTTTGGCAGCCGCAGTTTTGGCTTTAGGTTTTGATTCTTCCTCTTCGCCTTCCGAATTATCAGAATCTGCTTTCTTCGAGGTGGCTTTTGCTTTGCCCTGACCCTCGTACTTCTCCATACTCGCCTTAAGTGCATCGAACAAATCGATGACCTCGCCTTTTTTGCCTTTCTCGGAGACTGGCTTGATCTGCTTGCCTTCGACCTTCGCTTCAATCAATTTCAAAAGCGCTTCGCGATATTCATCGTGATATTTTTCCGGCTCGAATGGTCCGGTCATCATATCAATCAGTTTCTCAGCCATATCCAATTCTTTGTCCGACACTGAAACTTTAGGGAGCGGCGTTTGCATATCGACAGAGATTTCATCGGGATACAGAAGTGTGTTGAGAACAAGCAATCCCTCAACGGGTCTCAAGACACACAAGCGCTCTTTCGAACGCAAAGCGACTTTCCCGACGGCCAGTACATCTTTGTCCTTCACCGCTTTCATGAACAATGCGAATGGTTTCTTAGCAGCAGGATCGGGCTCAACGTGATAAGCCTTGTCGTAGTAGATCGGGTCGATTTCTTCGAGCTTCACGAAATCAGAAATCTCGACTGTATGTTTTGTCGCCAACGGCAGTTGTTCAAAGTCTTCGTTGGTCACTTCGACGAATTCACTTTTTGAATATTCATAACCACGCACCAAGTCGGCGTAGTCAACGACTTCTTCACAAGTTGGACAGAACCGCTGCTCTTTTATACGCGAGTCGCACTTATTATGCACCAGGTGCAACGAGACGTTTTTGCTCGACGTCGCTGAATATAATTTCACAGGCATACTGACCATTCCGAAGGTGATGATGCCCTTCCAAATTGCACGCGCCATAGTTTCCTCGCTTATGATGTTGATCTGGACCTGCCAATCCCATGTTTAGCGCAGAAGCTGACCGGCGTTGCGTTCGGTGCGCTTAAGAGTCACACGTCAGTTTGTGAAAAACCCGGGTCTTTGTTCGGTAGTCGGCTTCCGCACTTGTTAGCAGTGTGGTATTTCATGAAACTGGCAAACCTCGAGTTAACAGTCCCACCAGTGTTTCCAGGATGATAGGCTTAGACCGCGACCGATTCGCCGCATCATCAAACGATCTTAATCCGCACCTATATAAGGAACTTGTGAAATGTCAGAGGAACTATGCCTGCAAATGAAATATGCACCCAAAAGCATTTGCTACGGTTGCGGTCCCGCGAATCCGGAAGGGCTCCATATAAGCAGCTTTCCACAGGATGACGGGTCTTTGATCGCCGAATGGCAGCCGGATTTAAAGTATCAAGCCTTTACCGGCGTTTTATACGGCGGGCTCGTCTGCTGTTTGCTTGATTGCCACTGCAACTGGGTCGCATCATGGCACCTCATGCAGCAAAACGGATTAGATGCGCCTCCATGCACGGTGACTGCTGAACACTCGGTGAAATTTCTTAGACCAACTCCGACAGATAAAGTGATCAAGATGATTGGAAGAGTGCTCGATTCAAAAGAAGATCGCGCCACCATCGCTGGTGAGTTGATTGCAGGGGATAAAGTATGTGCCACCAGCAAATCACTTTTTGTAGCCGTAAAAGAGGGGCATCCGGCATTTCACCGCTGGTAATACCAGTCGTTATTCAACGGGCCCTAGTCTGCAGTCCAGTTTGATTATTGCGCCCACAACTGGCATGTGAATGTATTGAGCAATTACGGGTTTCCCTGTTGCTTGCTCGATCATGTGCCGGTACAGAGCTAATTGTGGTGCGTACGTAATTGCGCGCGCTTCCCATTCTTCGAATTTTCCAGGGAAAGTTTTGTGGTCGATGATGATGAAACCAGCTTCGGTTTCCACCAACATGTCCACCGTGCCTCTCACTCGCCGAGTTTTCAATCTCCCTGATACTGGCATTTCCGAACGAATTTCTGCGTTTGGATATGTTTTGTTTAGAAACTTCAGGAGCCTATCGGTCATCACCGGCAGTGCCTCTTTCGCGATGGTGTCGATATTGAAACCTGCCACCACTCTTGATGCTGCTTCCATGCGAGTTTGCAATTCGTCGACGGCGTTATCTATGGTGAGGAAAGCGTGCACACAATCGCCTACAGTGCGCATATCAGGAGTTCCGAACAAAGGTATGCGGTCTCCAATCACGACCGTTTCAGGCGCCGCGAGTGTTTCGATTTCGAAGTCGACTTCACTTGCGTTGCTCGGATTCAGATAATATGGAACGTGATTGATCGGCGATGATGCGGTCACCGATGGCGGTGCGAACGTGTCTTGCGCAACTATGTTGGAACCAGCTAGCGTTGACGGTTCATCCATCGGAGTAAACTGCGCCATTGACGCGGGCACACCATCGATCAGTTCGGCTTTGTATGCGACACCTTGGTCGGAGAGTGTCATGATGGACAAGTCGAACTCTTCGTCTGTCAAACAGTTTAGCCATGCTGTTCCATAGCCGGTGTTACGGCATCCGAAAATTAGATAATCACGTGCGCGCGTCATACCTACATAAAGCAGACGGACGCTTTCTGAAACGGCTCGCCTGGCGGCGCGCTGTCCTTGTGGGGTTCGCGCAGATGCGTCTTTTAAATTGATTTGCGCTTTTTGCTTTCCGAATGGCCACGGCCAGTACCTTATTGTTCTTCCGGCAAGTGGATTAAGCGGATCAACAGACCCGTCCACTGATTCGACTTTTACTCCAAAAGGAGTTCCTGGAACTACTTGGTTTAGATCCGTAAGCACCACCATCGGCCATTCCAGTCCTTTCGACTTGTGGTAAGTGATTATGTGGATGCCGTTTTCATCGGGATTGGCCGGTTGATTTCCCCCTTTTCGGACGTATTTGTGCAAGTGCACGATGAGACCAGCGGCGGTGGCAGGTACGCGTGCCGAGCGACACAGGTCTTCATACGAACGGGCAATTCCTCGCAACGAATCGAGATTGGCAAGACGCTGACGAATGTTGCCCCACGAGATGATACCGTCGATGATGCCTTCGCCATTGATAGCTTCCTCGAGCACCTCGGATGGTGTCCTATCGATGCAGTCTTCGCGGATGCTTTGTAGATGCCGGAGACAACGAAGAACGTTAGATAACTCAGAGGACTCGGACAGTTCGCCCTCAGACGATTGGCGCTCGGATAATTTGTGCTCGGATGGTTTGTCCTCAGATAGTTCGTTCTCAGATAGTTCGTTCTCAGATAGTCCGTCCACAGATGGTTCGTCCCCCGGTTCTTTCAACCATTGGTCCAAACGCGACTTCCCTTCTAAATCCAAAACGTGATTCAGCCAATCGCCAGAGTTCGGCGATAAAAGATTGGCGATTTCGGCAACGGCGAGCGTATCGCTGGAATCAACGATAGCGCGTAAAGCAGCGCATGCCAGCACACATTCTTCAGTGTCCAAGAGAGCATCGCGTTCCGTGGCAACAGTCAAACCTTGATCGACGAGTGCTCTTGCCGTTTTGAAACGGTGATCGTTATATGTGCACAATATCGCGATGTCGGAACCTTTGATCGGTCGAACTTGTTTCGTATTTCGATCCAGTACCGGCCATTTATCAGCGTTTCTCAAAACATCGGCGATTCCGGCAGCTAGACCGGCTAACGCCTGCTCTTGCTTCTTGCCTTTAAGCCACCACACGTGGAGCGGGTCGTTTTGCTCGGCAATTTCTTTGCGGTCCACGGTTTCGATAACCGAACTGCTCGACGTGATGTGCTTCAGTTGACTGCATCTGGAAAACAATTCATTGGTGAACGAAACTAATTTTGGGCGCGAGCGGTAAGACGTCGCCAGCACATCGCGAGTGCCACCAGTTTTGGTGACAAGAAATTCGACGGCTTGACGCATCAGTTCCGGATCGGAACCTCTAAAGCCGAAGATGGATTGTTTTTCGTCTCCGACCCAAACTGAGTATTCAACAAGTCTGGCGAGTTCCAGAAAAATAGCCAGCTGAATTGGACTGGTGTCTTGAAATTCGTCGACCAACAATAGATGCGCCTTTTCGCGCAGAGAGTCGCGCACGGACGGCTTCTTAAGCAGCTCTAGCGTCAAAAGTTCCTGGTCGACAAAATCGATCAGGCCATGCTCGCGTTTGTAATCGGCATAGGTTTGCATTGCCGCAGCAGCGCAACGGAACACTCCGAAGATCATCGTTTCGATATCGCTGTGCAAACGAGGATGGCGAGAATAGAACTGCGCCGCGTCGATAAGCGGTTTAACTATTTCACGACTGTTCTTGCCGACTGTCAGTTTGGACATATTCGCCCATGATTGCCAGACGACATGAGCACCGGATTTCACGCGAAGGTTTACGTCTCTGAGCGTTTCAATCACGCTGCGAGTACTCTGGGTGACGTCATCCGGAGCCGGGAGGAGCGCCAAAACTGTTTCAATTGCCTCAGCCAATTGTTGATCGAATACGTCCGCATCAGCCTCCTGGCATGGTGGCAAAAGCGCTTTCAAACTTTTCCAGGACTCTTCAGCTAAGCCTTCCAACTCTTCGGCACGCACATTATTATGTCGAGCACTATCAATGACGGACTGAACATTCTGGCGCCAGTTATCCAACTGCAGACGCGTCGCCGGTCCATACATTTCATCGGCGAATCGGTGAATGACTGAGTCAACAGCGATTGCAAAAACGGCAGGCAAGCGTTCCTCACCAATCACCGTCAAGTCCGGTGACAAGCCGGCTTCGATAGCGTATTCAGACAGCAGTCTTCCGCACAAAGCGTTGACGGTGCCGAGGTAACCGCTGAGTACATTTTGGGCAGCCAGCCATTCACCCCTATCTAAAAGAACGTGGCGAATGCGTTCGAGAAGCTCGTCGGCAGCCTTATTTGTGAATGTGGTGGCAATGATGCTGGAGTTGTTTTTATCTGGAAAAGCTCCTAAACCTTTTAAATACTCGCGAGACAGTCGGTATGTTTTTCCCGTACCGGCACTGGCTGCAATCACGGTGATAGGCTTGATTGCGACATTCTCAGAAGGTGTAAGTGAAACGGTTCCTTTGTTCGTCATGAGCCGAACCCCTTCTTTCCACACAGTCGACCGAAATCACAAATTCGGCATGGTGGCTCTAAAGCAAGGGTAATGTCGGGAACTCTCGATGCCCGCTCTTCCGGTTCGTCATCAGCGACGATGTCCACGGCACCAAAGTCTTCAACAACATTCACCATCTCGGACTCCGCATTCAGACCGGTAGCGTATACGGTGCCGGCTTGTAAATGGATGAGATGTTGTTTCGAGTTCGCCAGGAGACTTTCGAAGGTGTGATCGAGTTTAGGCCCATCGACAAACGTGTGATTTGGAAATGGTCCTTTCGACGTAGAGAAGAGCTGTCTCTGCGAGATCATGTAATATCCGCCACTGGTCGGGATGCCAGTCTCACGCTTCAACAGGTGTGTATAGAGCGCCAACTGGATCGATCTTCCTTCGCTTAATTCGCGACGACGATGCGGTGCGCGGCGACTCCATTTTAAATCGATCACGAAGTCGTGATTGTCCGGATGTTTGAGAACCAAGTCTATTTGTCCTGTAAGCGCGACATCATCGACGGTGGCATTCTTGCCGGCTTCTGAAACCACAGAAGAGAATCCAGCTTGTTTAATCAGCGCGGATAAATTGACCGCAGCCTCACCGATCGCTTTCCTTAAACGTTGTCGCTCAAGACTGCTGCCCGGCAGCAAAAGTGGCGCGGCCATCTTAGGGCAGAGTTCGTCGAATAATTGGTCGGAGTGTTGCTCGATGTCCCCTTGCTGCTGCCAATCTTCATCAGAAAATATTCCGCCGAGAACGGCATGGGCAAGTATTCCAGAGAGCTGCTCGCCACTCGTTATGGATAACAGATTCCCGATCTTCAGATTGGCTTGATACTTGAGCAGCCAACTCATTGGACAACCAAGAAGTCGCTCAAGACTAGTGGCAGACTCGACGCGCGCGGCAAACGTTTTCGCCTTTACTTTCCAGATTGGTCGTGGACTTGGAGGAATGCGTAATTCGACTTTACTGCTTCGGATTGTTTTGTTTAACAAATTAGTTTCAGGTTGGGTGTAAACCTGATGAGCCTGGCGAATAAATTTTTCTCTGACGCTATGCGGAGTCGCTTCGAATGCAGAAGCAATCTCATGAAAAAACGGATGAGCAGCGACTGTTCGTCCAGCCACCGTCCGTGGTTTCACCAGCATGAGACGCTTGGTGGAAGCGTCAATCGGTCTTGACCAACTTTTCGCTTCGCGCACTACGAACGATTGCGGATTGTCGAGAAGGACTCCGTGTTTAGAGAGGAATTCCGTCTCTGCTTGCGACCATGGATACGAAAAACCATGCGTTTTAAAATCAACGAAACCCCACCAGATCACTGTGTCAGGCGAGTCAACGATTTGACCCGGATGATCCACTGGTGTCCAGGGCGAAGCGTGTGGTGCAACTGGTGCGTAGCCGTCTCCCATCGCCGATTCAATCATGCGGAGTAATTGCGATCTGGTGATGAATTCCGCCTGACTCGCGGCGACCGTCGCGGCTAGTGTGTCTGCATAAACAGCGGTGATCGAAAAAACTTGAAGTTGAATCAAACTTAGTGAATCAACCAGAGTGTTTGCTCGCATTTGCGCATGCTTGCGAACTCGATCGCATACCTCAAGAATAACACTCGTCGGCATTCCTTCTTGCGCATCGAACAGCTGAGCAGGTTCCAACCAAGCCTTGAGCTGCGCTAATTGCTCCGCAACGCGGCGATAGAGAACATCATCGTTCGCATCAACAGTGGATATAAGTTGAGGTTCACTCTGTTCGAACTTCTTCGGTTCATCGTCTTGCGGTTCGGCTGTATCGGATTTCGCGGCACTGGTTTCAACTGGATCGACTTCAACGACTCTGGTTTCGATTGCAATTGCGCCTTCTTTAGACTCGCCAGGATCCGACCGATTTTTCAGAGCCCATTCCATCAAACGCTCAGCAACGTCTTCCCACGCTTTCTGCCAGGCACCACTTCCGATACCAGGATGTCCTTTTATGGACCGTATGAAATAGCCCGCGATAGTGGGATTAACCGGACCTTTAGGAAGCATTAGAAATTCGACCATCTTCTGCGGATCGAACGGCTTCCACAGCAGTTCCAGCGCAAGCGGTAAAGTCTGCATGTAACCGCGATGCGGCGACTTATCGGCACCACCGAGTACAGGCAAGTTTAACTTCGTCAAGAATTGATCTATAAAGGAAGTAGAACTTCCTCGAATTAAAACAACATCGTCGGTGTCATCACTCATGGTGGCAAGCAGGCTCGACAAGTAGTCCGCTGCCTGCACTTCATCATCGGATTCGAGAATGACCAAAGATCCGTCCCCAGTAAATTTGGTCTTTTTGTTCGTATGCAAAAACGCGCGCAGTCTGTCGACGTCTGTTTCGCGCACCACTATTTTTTCATCGTCAATACTTTCGAAATTCTCAAGCGTTTCGCCCTTGAACATCCGCGCAACTTCCGATAGATCGCTATCATGCAGAATCAGCCCATCGGGCTCAGAACGTTTGTTGTTTCCTTTCGAAACGCTCCCGAGCCATTGCTCGACTACAACTCCCTTCTCGCGCAGTGTCGAGAAAAGTTTCTGCCAAACGGGCGGCAACAGATTTTCCTCGTCGATCAAAGTGATCCTATCTATTGCAATTCGATCGACAAGTGTTAGTCGCTCGAAGATCGGGTTGATCATGTCGCCAAGACAAACAAGATTGCTGTTTCGCTCTGGAGTCTCATGAAGTTGCGACAATTCAGCGAGCGTTTTGAGACGCGGTGGCGTTTCGAGCTGCAGTATTTCGATTGGTTGTGACTCAAGCGATGCTGTCTCAAGAGACGGTGCCGCAGGCGACACGGACGCAGGCGACGCTGCCGAGTCGCGGTTGGGATTCCAACCGTTGCCGATCAATTCATCGCGCAAAAATAGAAGCGCTTTCGCGGTGCCCCATGAGTCGGTTTTGAAAGACTGGGAATAAAACTGCGAGCCGTCGTCGTGCTCTCGCAGCCGCGACATAAACTCGGCGATCCGCACGGACTGCGCCGGGAAGCGTGCCGTCAAACCGAGACGCAAGCACAACTGGCTCAGCATGCCGATCGGGCCCACAGCCAACGCACCAACCGCGGTTGATTCGGGATACGATGGACCGTCGAGGTGCCACCCGAATGTGATGTGTAACTCCATGACGACCAATTATACCGCCGTCACGTGCTTAGTGACCGTCCTGAAAGCCACCACCCCTTGCAAAAACATGCTAAAGTCTCAAATTGCTGGTTCATCAAAGATGGTGTTTGTTTCGTCAGACATACAGCCGAACAAATTCCTGACAAGTTTGCGCCAGATTTTCGTCACCCTTTTTCTGGATCAAACGATGAAACCGAATCTTTACTTCATCACTTTTGTCGCGGCTCTCGGCGGATTTCTTTTCGGATTCGACACGGCAGTGATCTCCGGAACAGACAAATTCGTAGTTCCGTTTTTCAATTTGAGTGATGCTGAATGGGGTTGGACCGTAAGCAGTGCGCTGCTCGGAACCATATTAGGCGCTTTCATCGCCGGATTTCCAGCTAACGCACTCGGTCGTAAGAAATCGCTTTTCATCACAGGCGTTCTGTATTTCATCTCCGCTCTCGGTTGCGCATTCGCACCAACATGGGCGATTCTCGTTATCTCTCGCTTCGTCGGCGGCGTTGGAGTCGGGCTAGCCTCGGTGCTTTCGCCCATGTTCATCGCTGAGATGGCGCCTGCAAATATACGCGGGCGACTGGTCGGAGTTTCGCAACTCAACATCGTCATCGGCATTCTAATCGCCTACTTTTCGAACCGCGCGCTCGTCGATCTGGCTGACAACTGGAGATATATGTTTGGCGCCATGATGATCCCATCATTGTTGTTCGTTGTTCTGCTGTTCTTCATTCCTGAAAGTCCGCGATGGCTGGTCAGCAAAGGTAAGGATGAAGAAGCGCTGAAGACGCTCAACTCCATTTATTCGAACCCTGAAGATTCTGCCACCGTAATTAGTGACATCAAAGGATCGCTTGTCGTCGGCGAAAAACAAGTTCACTTCACAACGCTGTTCCACAAGCCTTACCGATTCATCACAGCGCTGGCTTTTGTGTTTGCAACTTTCAATCAGTTTACCGGCATCAACGTCTTCATCTACTACGCACCGCGTATTCTGGAAAAAACCGGCATGTCCATCGATGAAGCGCTCTGGCAAACATTCCTCGCCATAGGCGTCACCAACTTGCTTTTCACAGTCGGCGCTATGATGGCAATCGATAAATTCGGTAGAAGGACATTGATGCTAATCGGTTCGGTCGGACTGATCGTGTCACTATCGGTGATGGCAATCGGATTTTCTCAACCCGTGTTCGACAAAACGATAGTGCTGGCAGCATTGGTAGGTTTCATCGGCTCCTTCGCAATGTCGCAAGGCGCCGTCATGTGGGTTTTCTTGTCCGAGATTTTCCCGAATCAACTACGAAACCACGGTCAATCGCTCGGCTCTTTCACACACTGGTTCTGGAACTTCGTGATCGCTCTGTTTTTCCCTGTCGCTATATCAAGCCTGGGCGGCACAGTCGTTTTCGGCGTCTTTGCATTTCTGATGGTATTGCAATTGATATGCGTAATCAAATTCATGCCTGAAACGAAAGGTCAGACACTCGAAGGTCTGCAAAAGGAACTTGTGCATTTCTAATCGACCGACTATTCGACCGGCTGGTTCGGACTGCCGATCGAGACTAGTGGCTCGGGAACGCGTGTCTCGACCGTTGTAGAGGCGTTTTTCGAGACTGCTTTCAAGATGCTAAATCGGAATTGCTTATCGAGATTGTTAGCCTAGACTTAGTCGAGACTGCTTGTCGATACAAATCTATCGTCGGAGACGCAGTAGTCCGCCGATCGATAACACCGTGCTTCCAGGCGTTATCAGAAGACAATCTGTTCGCGATTCCATTGGACCTTAATAGGATGGTCTGGCTCAGGCGATCTTCAGCCGCAATAGCTCACAGCCGGGAACGGCGAAGTTATCGACATTTGAGCGACGGTCATTTGTTGTTGATGATGTTGTTCCACAGGAGCAGGCGCGGCTGCCACCACTGGTGGTTCGAAGTTCAAATTATTGCGCGGCTCGAAGTGATTTGGCTCGAGATGTTCCTTCAACTCAAGCGCGTTTACAACGTCTTGCACAGTCGGTCCGGCATGAACATGATCGTGACTGTGATCGTGGCCGCAGCTTCCGCCGTGCTCATGATGGTGCGAATGTGCATGCGCCTGAGGAGCAGTCTCCGCGCCGGCAAAGAGCACTTGCTGAAAACCACCGATGGCAGTAGTCGCTAATACTGGTTCCGCTGCGGGCTTGTGTTCCGCGCCCGTGTGGAAAGAACATGCGCAACCAGCCAAAAGTTTTTTGTTCTCACGATTGGCTTTGATCAATAAGAATGCGGTGACGATTGAAATGGCACCATGTGTCATCTCGCCCAGTTCGATTCCGGAGAAATTAACCACCATCATGATCGTTATCGCTGCGGCAAACATGCCGAGAACGCGATTGCTTCTATGTTTCAAGTAACCTGGAATGATAATCGGCAAACAGATTGCCAGGACTAAACAGACAATCGCCTGGTCGTTGATACCATGCGCGATATCAGTGTGCCCGAGGAACGGCAATAGCGCGCTCATCACCGGCAAAACCACGCAGTCAATCAAACAAATAATTGGACCAGCTACAGCAAGAAAATCGAGTAAACTTTTCCAGCGCGATTTTTTGCGCGCGCCAATGCTTGTAGCCATTGAGCCGACCACCGTGAATGTATATGAATATTGCCAAGAAAGTAAGAATATCATTAACGCGACCTCATAGCCATCCTTGGAATGTAGTCTAAATAACGTTATGACAACCCTTAACGTGAATCTCCGTTAATAAGCACGGGCGCTTTATTAGAGCCCTGTCATATAACTGATAGTCAAGAGCTTGTATGAGACAAATATCATGAACTTAAGCCCAGAAACACGCGAGACCAAAATAAGAGCGTTTCTTGAGAACGGCACCAGTTCTGGAAAAGCAGTCGTGCCCTTACTTTTGAACTGCTTGAATACTCTCGAAGAGCCGATTTCTCAGTCGGTCGATTATTTGGACTCTGACGCCTGTTTTACAAGCATGAAAATCGACCCGTACTGGCCAAAATGGAACAGTCCCTGGTGGCACATGACCCTCTTATACGAAATGGGTCTGGCAAATCGCATTCCTTATAAGGCGTTGGAACTCCTCCAACAAGCGCTCGATGGTTACCTGCATTTTTTCCCAGCCACCGAGGAGGAAATCCCGGAGGGGCGCGATCCGATCGCCGACATTTTATGCCAGTGCGCCCTGGGCACCGCGCATCGAATCTTGCTTGCCAACGACGTTCAAATCGACCAAAAGCATCCATGGATTCGCGAATGGTTCGTCCGATATCAGCTCGCCGACGGCGGCTACAACTGCGACGAGGCTGCCTACGCCAAGCCAAATGGCAAGTCGTCGATGATTTCCACAATCCATATAATGGAATCGTTGCTCGCGCATTCGCACGATCTTTCTGAATCCGAAATTGCCGCCCTCGATCGAAGCGCGGAATATGTGCTTCAGCGAAAGCTTTTTCGTTCGTTGACGACACCAGATCGAATAATCGATCCCGATTGGGCGAAGCTAACTTTTCCGCGATTCTACGAGATTGACATTCTGCGCTCACTTCAGTGCATTCTCCGTTGGTCTTTGCTTAGAAATAAACCGCTGCAGTTTTCTGCAATCGAAGAAGTGTGCGACATCGTTCATTCGAAATATGGATCCGATCTGCAACTGAGAATCGAACGTGAGTTTTTCTCAAGCACTGATACAAGAATCCGAAACGCTGATGGATCCTGGCAGACCAAACAACCGATATCTGTGTTTCCACTCTTATCTTTGGTTGGTAAGATCGATCAACCATCGCCATTTCTTACGCATTCTGCAGCGAACATGTGGCAAGACCTCGAGAAGTTAATAAATTTGAAATTGCTTGAGTTTTAAATGCAAACGGAAGAATCGCTCGATATGACCGCCGCACAACCCATTCGCCGTCGCAAGCGCATATGTTCGTGGACGATTTTAGTCGCTCAATTTTTGTTGTTAATGAGTATTTTTTTTCTCACCCAAAGCGCGTCCGCAATGCCTGACGACGAGCGAGAACTGCGCGCGGTGGACGCATCAACGGCAAAAATTTCCGACAAAATCCAACGACTGAGCCGATACATTTCGGCGCACCCGGAATCATCCTTGATCATCGGTTATCGTGCTCAGCTCTATAACGTGACGACGTCCTACGCAGAAACTCTAAAAGACATGACGCGATACTTTGAACTTAAAAAGGGTCCGCATCCACCTGCCATATACAAAGTTAGAGGTCACGCACTTTTGAACCTGCACCGCCCTCTCGAAGCGCTCGAAGACTTTAAAACCGCACACCGAATCAGCCCTAAGGATGGCGAGACAATCTATCTGCGCGGCAGAGCGCTGGAGAACCTGGACAGATTGTTGGACGCGAAAGCCGACTACACGGAAGCTACGTCTTTAAAAGAGTACAGGGCGTACTTGAACAAAGCCAGTGTCGAACTAAAACTAAACCAGACACATCGAGCCGGCAGGGACATGGTGTCGTATGTCAAACACTCGAAGGACATCGGTACGGTGGTATCGCAAATTACGAATATCTTCATGACGGGTGAATTTAAAAAGACGCTGATTCTTTGTGACGCATTTGAGTCCGCCAATTTGCACTATCAGGACATTGAGATAATGCGTGCTGAGTGCCTATTCCAACTGGGTCAGTGTGAAGAACTGCAGAAAGAACCAGGCAACAACTTTTCCGCATCACGGATGAAACGTTTAAAAGAGCTGAAGAAGACTTGTAAGCCGTTACCTCAGAACAGCAGTCGATAAACGGCTCTGGCTGTCGAAAGAAAGGCGCACGATTGCTCGCGTCAGAGGCCCGATGGCAGATGCTTGATGGCGAAATGGCCGATAGCGGCGTTGGGCAATTTCCGACTAAGTTGGTTTCACTTGTTCCGACTTTTGCGCAGCACGTTTTTCTTTGAACTGTTTCAACTCAAGCTTAATGCGAGCCTCAAGCCACTCCAGATCTTTCGGTTCAATAAAAGTCACCAAACAGAAAATAAACGCCCATTCAAATACCGGCAAATTGATCGACATATCAATTCCCAGATGCAGAAAGAATGCGGCTATCAGCACGTAATACCGCACTTCTTTAAACCACACCAGAGTCCACATGGCGCACTCAATGACGATTGTGCCCCAGGACAACATCTTGCAGAAAAACAAGTTATCGAACAAAAATGGAATATTGATTTTCAACATATCGTCAAGCCGAACGGCATAATAGACAGCAGTTCCATCCAGCCATTGAGCACCAATAATCTTGCACCAAAATGTGTCGCAATAGGCGATCGCCAGTTGCACCTGTATCATTCGCAACGCCCATGGGCTGTGGATTCTATCAACCAGAATACCACGCCGGCGTTTAATCAGATTATCGACTGACCACGCTTCACCACATGGTGACATCGCTAGAAATATGCTGGTCAATCGCAAAAATGTGTCACCACCATTGATGTTATATGGATCGTGGTGGTGCAGAGTGATTAATCCAAGACAAACATAAAAGACACTATATCTGGTGCAAAAACCTACGGTGGCGAATATGGTGGCAATCACAAGCGAGATGTAATAACCCACATACCAACCGTCTTCTTGCGGAAACATCAGCAACACATCAAAGCGTGGCTCGTTGTGCCAAAAAAATTCTTTTACCGCTTCAATCGGTACAATCGCGTGCGGTCCATACCAAGTTAGAAACTCGGTGCCGATGTGAATCAGCAGCGATTGCAAAATCAATACACCGAACAAAATGCGATAAAGTGCCAGCGGCAAAACCGACTGTGGTTCAAACCAAAACTTACGCCATGCTTCCCAGAGCCCTTTGAATGTCATCGCAAATCCTCATCACGATAGACATACGTGAAGATGTGATTGCACGTCGTATGCTCAGGAAGATTGCTTTTCGAAACAAAATCGCTTTCCGTCGGCGGCGGAATTTTCGTCCAAAATAAAAGCAACGTAAACTGCACCGGCGGATTACGCTTGTTATAAACTTGCCGCCCAACATAGCGCGCCATAAACGGCCAAAACTCTTTATGCGGCTTCCAAGGCAAACTATCAACGCCCCATTTGCGAAATTTTTCCTGGCGGAAACGTTCCCACAAATTAAGCTTGTCCATGCGGGGCGGCTCCCAGATTAGCTTTGAGCCGTCCTTCAAAGTGACCACACCAATAGTGTGATAGTTAATATCGCGAATAGTCGGAGAGAATAGTGCCCAGTTTTGTTCTAAGCCCCAGAACAACCAGAAGACTCTCACCGGCTCTATGACTCTTTTCTTCAGCGTGCCCCACGGCTCTTTATCCGGCGTCAACCAGAACGCTGTAAAAAACACGAAGGTGATTGATACAAGTGAGAGAAAAGCTTCCTTCAACAGAGGCTTGCGAAGCATGCACCTATCCCTGAGTATCCACCGGTCCGCCTGGTGCGTTCTCCGCCTTCTGATCGAGCATGCGTGTTTGCGAATGCTTGAGCGAGAGATAACGCTCCTTTAGCCTAGCATAGTTGGGGCTGTTGCTCGATTTGTTCATAGCGGCAAAACATACATCGGTAGCCTTTTCGATATTTCCAAGAGCTGCATACGACTCTGAGAGCTCAAGCATCGAGTTGATGTCGGTTGGATGCGTGGCGATGTGGAGGTCCAAAAGCTCGATCGCGCGTTGGCAATTGCCCGCTTTTCTGTGCGACGCAGCGAGCTTACGATTGTCATTGTCGTCACCAGCGCCCATCTGACTGAGAATCGAAACTTGTGATTCGGCGCGATTGGCTTGGCCAGCCAGCATCAAAGTGGTGGCATAATAGCGTCGTGCAATCTTTGAATTTGGATCGAGGCGAACTGCCTTGTCGAGCGCTGTTTCGGCGTAATTGAGTTTGCCGGATTTCAATGATTGGTAGCCATTTTCGAGAAGCGTATTGAAGTCGGCAGAATTGATTTCGGCAACTTCATTTCTCGAAAGAGCGTTGACATCTTCGTTGAGCATTTTATTGCCAACCAGTTTTTTCAAATTTTGATTAGCTACTAAACTCAATTCTCTGGCAGTTTTGTCTTTGCCGTCGAACTTGACCGCTTTTTCGAAGCACTCTCTGGCAGTGACAAACTGCTTCTTCGCAAGATTGAACTTTCCAAATTCGACATAAGGCTTGGCTGAATTCGGAGCAGATGCAATCGCATTATTGAAATCGGTGATTGCCGAAACCTCGTTGCCGAGCTTGATATTACAATTCGCTCTATTGAGCATTGCTTGCGTGTAGTGCGGATAAAGCTTGATTGCAACATCAAGATCTTTGATGGCTGGCTGATACTCACCGATTGATGCTTCAGCCCGGGCGCGATCGAAATATAATTCGGACAGTTCTGGTTTCAACGCAATCAATTTCGAATAGCAATTGATCGCTACTTTATTTTCACCGGCACCTAAAGAGGCTTTAGCACGATCGACCAGCGAGTAGTAGTTTTCTTCGACTTTGACATTGTCCACCGTTTTGAAGTGTTGAAGCGCTTCTTTGTGTTGTCCGACGGCTAAAAGAATTTGACCTTTGTCAGCGTGAGCTTGACGTGAAGCAGGATTGATTGCGATTACTTTATCCAATTGCTTGAGCGCTTCTTGCATGTTTCCTGTCGCTCGGTACGAATTCGCGAGGTACATGTAGGCTTTTTCGTTCTTCGGTTGAAGCGCCGTCGCGGCTTCGTAATCAGATTGAGCTTCACTGTTCAAGGTGAGCGACTGATGCGCCCAGCCCTTGAGAAGCAAACCTTCGTAATGCTTCGGATTGATCACCAACAACCGATCGAGATCGTTGATTGCGACACTGAATTCGTTTAATGCGATATGGCAAAATGCGCGACCGACGAGTGAATCCTGATCGTTGCGTTTCATTTTCAGAACGCTGGTGTAATCTTCGATCGCCTTGTCGTACTGCGCGAGTTGCGAGTATGCGACGGCACGATTACCATAGTGGTGCAATTGTTTGCGCGAGGCTTTTGACACTTGAAGCAGATGAGAATATGTTTCTGCAGCTACATCAAACTGCTTGAGCTTGAGTGCCAGTGCGCCTTTATGATCGAGAAGTTCAACATTATTAGGATTGACTTTTAGCGCTCTGGAAAAATGCGTGTATGCAACCTGCCGTTCTTTTCTGTGCTCATCGATGCGACCAGCTTCGTAACTGGCGTTTGCGTTGTACGGATTCCAGATCAAAGACTTGTGGAGAAATTTATAAGCCTTGTCGTTTTCGCCGCTGGCGATCAAGTGTTTTGCTTTGGAAGAAAGAATTTGAGATTGGATTTGCCCCATGAATCCGACGATCAGTGTTACGGCAGCCATGCCGAAAAGCGCTGGTACAGCGGCTGCAAACGATGCTTTCTTTGCTCTTTTCACGGCAGCATCGGATTTTTTGTGAGCTTTTCCTTTTTGAAGTTCTTTCTTAAACGATTCGTGTTTAGTTTCTCTTCTTTCCAATTCTTTGTTGAAAACTTTTTCTAGACGCTTTTCTTCAACCATCGCCTTGAGATTTTGCGAGCTGATCTTTCCGCTGCGCGAGCCTTCTTTGGCAATCGCACTCATTCTGTTGAGAGTGCTTTCGCCGGCGATTCTGCCGCTATATAAAGGTGTTGTCTCAAGAAGCGCGGTCAGTTGATCGGCTATGACTTCTTCGCCGTTCGCTCCGACTTGTTCGTCTTGCGTATTCATTGCGTCCACCATTGCGGTCGGGGGTGATAGTAAAGTGCGTTTGCCATCGCATCTACAGTATTGTTCAACGAGCGTGAAGTGATGGTGAAGCTAAAGTGAAATCACCATGAAGTGAGCGTGAAATCAGCGTGAAGTGCGCTATTTCACGCTGATTTCACGTTAGCTTCACCGCCGCTTCACGTTCAAAAGTTGACAATGATTTTGGTGGTTACGATGGAAAAACCTGAACTGCATTGCGCAGCAAGGTTTTGACCGATTGGTGGATGTTCAAATTACTAGGGGTTAAAACAATGACTATTCAACGAAGATCGAAATCAAAACGATCGACGAGTGGCAGTCTACTCGCGGAAATGCCCGCCGGACTTTACTTACTATTTGTCGGCATCGCGCTTCCAATGCTGGTGATGGCATCGATGTTTACTCGCACATTCCTCTTATATCAAGCGACCATCGATTCGTGTAAAAAATCGGCGCGCGCGGCATCTTACACGGAAGCACAGGCCAAGGCTACTTCCGTGTTCAATGACAACGCGGCGGCCTGGAGTGGCGTATCGGGCACACCGACTTTCGCCATCCTGGTTAAACCATTGAATGGCGGAGCGACGCAAGTCAAAACCGCACCACTACCTGATGGGTCGGTCCAAATCAGTCAAAATGTTTATCTCGCTCGTGTGGTTGTGCAAGGACAAGTGGAACCACTGGTTCCGATCGGTAATACATGGCAAGGAATGAGCATTCCTGGACTGACCAAAGCATATCCATTAGAACTAAACTATGTATCTTATTTCGAGAATCCAAGCGGATTGACCGACTAGGAACGGCTTTGCAAGCCAGTCTCGAGCAATCGCTGAGAACTTCCAATGGAATCCAAATACAGAATAAAGATGGTGCTACCATTGAGCCACTTCATAGTCTGGAGCAATTAAGATGAAGCGAAATAGCAACGAGGACAATTCGCAGTCCTCTATAAGAAACGCACCACGGCTCAAGAAGCACAATGGCAAAAGAAAACATCGATCGCCTGGTGGCATGAGCACGATCGCATTGATACTTGTCATCGCGTTTTTCGTTATCTTACCGCTCTCGCTTCTGGGATTTGAAATCGGCAGAGTCAATCTTGTCAGGTCAGAACTTCAGAATGTCACAGATGCTGCCGCTCTTGCGGGAACCGCCGCGCTTGCCAGTTCTCCTCAGGGAATGACTTACATGCAAGTTCAAGATTTGGCAATGCAAGTCGCTTATCAAACGTTTCAACAAAATAGTATTTTAGATGTTGGCTTCGAGCCGGGTAATGTAGTCTGCAATAACAACAATGGCGTAGTCGGCACCAATCCACCGTTGCACAGCGCCATTCTCAACATCACGCTGGTCGATCAAAACGGAGCACCACAACCGACAGGTTCAACGACTGCCACCACTATTCGTGTCAACTCTTACTACAATTTAAAAACCGTTTTCGCCTCATCAATTTTGCCGATCATGCCTTCAGCCGTTGTCAGTGCGGTTTCCGACGGTGGTCTGCCGAAACTCGACATCATTCTTTGTTATGATCTTTCTGGATCCATGGACGACCAAACTCCAGTCAATTTTGTCAGACGCTACTGGGACCCGGCGTTGAATTACGTCAACTATTCGTCGGTAGGAAATGGCAAAATTTATGATGTTTGCGGGCCACCACCTACGGGAACAGGACTGAACTGCCTTCGCCCTCAGAATCTGGCGTATGCGTCCTATCCATCACCATCTAACTCTAGCCCGAAGATATTCTCTGAAGGTGCTTTTCCATCACCAAATTCTTTGATGGGTTTGAGAGCAAATTCATTGAACTATCCTGCCGGCAGTTTGCCGGCGCCACTGGCAGCAGCGACCCGTTATCCTGACGGAACGCTTGTACCGGAGCAAGGAAAGCCGCCTGGTAATTTCGATCCAACTACTCCATCGAATCTCAACGGTAATGGTGTCAATCCAAGTGCTTATGGCAACGGATTCACGGACATGATTGTTCAAGTTCCAAGTGCTGGCGGCTTTAGTTTTCCAAACATCCAAACATGTTTGGAAGCCAGTCGCGGAAACATGGAAAGTGCCGCCATACTTAAACAAAGTCAAGGCGGCGGTTTGATCAATCCGTCGTTGCCGGCAGCGCAACCGGGATATTACAACGCTTACTGGAACGGGGTTCAATCAATTGCCGATCCGATTGCAGCGAGTCGTACAGCGGCAAGCGATTTCTTTTACATCATGAATGTCTCGAGTAACGGGCACTTCGCTATGTCCACCTTCGCCGATGCGGCCGGGACAGCCTCCTCCAGTGTCTGGTCGGGCACCAATATCAGTATCGATTCGGCATACACCGGCGGCGGTACCGGAGCATTTCCTGTCCCGCTGATCGCACTCGATCAATCGCAGTCGAATTATGATACCGTCCGCGATGCGATCAATGGCGCAGCCGGAACTCCACCTTTGGGGCCGACGGGGAAAACCAACATAGCCGAGTCGCTGCAAAGAGCGATCGCCGAGCTGACAAATACGACGAAGTACCGACCTGGCGCTAAGCGCGCGATTGTTTTGTTTACGGATGGAGTTCCTAACTTACCCGTGAGCACCGCGCAAGCTGCAGCGGATGCAATTACTCAAGCCCGAGCTGCCTCTAGTGCGGGCATTCCTATTTATACAATTGGTCTCTCGCAAAACCCTGCGATCAAGCCGGCTGAGGATCAATTGCTTGGTGATAATCGCAATGGATCCGGTAACGGTATCGCTGCGCAATCAGGCAATGGAGCAATTTATATTTCGGTGGGAGCAGCTTCGCAGCTCCGCCAGGCGTTTCAGACCATCGCGCGAAGTTTGGTAGTTTTGCAATAAACAATCGTTCGATCAAAAGGTATGAGTTGAACTCATCAGGATGCCGGAGATTTAGGAATTCGAAATCAGACCAGATCAAGAAATACTAACGAAGTAGGAAAATAAAGTGTATCTGCGATCAGCTAAAAAACGAGACTTTGCAGGAACGATAACTTTAGAGCTAGCGATGGTTGCGGTCCTGCTAGTCATCTTTAGTATCCTGATCTTCAACCTCGTTATTGTTCTCTGGGGTTTCACAACTCTCGACCAGGTCGCACGTAACTCCGCTCGGGCAGCCGCTGCAACTAACTCACGCGCCGACGGCTTGCGGGCCGCGCAGCAGACCACCCTGGCTTATCGAACCGACGGTTATTTTGTCACTCAACCCGTCGTCGCCAATTCTGATTTCCAATTCGTCACTAATCCTAATAGAACAACCCCACCTAGTGGGTCACCATATGTGGTGGTCACCGCACGAAACAAAATTCGGCTGCCGGTGCCAATCAATTTCTTTGGCGGAGCCCAACTCCAAGATGGGCTCTATAACTTTGGTCGCACATACACTTATCCGATCCTGGGCGTTCCATTCGAACCTCAGAACAATCTGGCGCCGGCCCCGGCACCGGACGTAGTGCCACCACCACCACCA
>JADYXR010000102.1 GCA_021772095.1 Candidatus Obscuribacter sp.
CTGGCGAAGCGCTTCGCCAGGAACATCACCTTCCCTTTGTGATCGGGAAGTTCCGGGTAGATGTAGCAGAGAATGAAGCCCGACAAAACAAAGAAGAACGCGATGCCCTGGTTCCAGATGAAATTTTCAGGCAGCGCATCGAGGATGTAGAAGTGCCCTTTGGCGTGCTCGACGATGATTAAACAGGCAGCGAAAAACCTCAAAGAGGTCAATGCATCCAGCTTGACCCCGCCAGCTCTTTTGTCCGAGATGTTTTGTTGTTGCATCACTGCTGCGGTAGACCGTTGATCGCCAGCCAGTCGGCTATTTGAGGATTCTAAACTCTCCTGGCAAGCCATATTATCGCTTTCCAAGTAGTATCGGCATTACGCCGCTCTCATCCTGCAGACGCCCAGTGGCGCGCAAGTTTGACCTGCGAAGGGCAAAACGGCTAGCAGCGCCTGTTCTGCTGTGAATGATCAGTCTCGAATCCATATAATGGCAGCCTTATTATTGTTTCAGGGGTTGTTTTACAAACTTTAGCGCCTGAAACTGCACTCATCTCGAGCCGAACTAGTTCGACGTAGATAGTTAAACCCCGGCGGAACTGAAACGGTTCCAATCGTTGGCAGGTTGAACTAGAAAAATCCAAGAACTAAACTTAGAGGGTTCAGAACTCACTGAATCTGAAAATTGCACTACGTACGAACACAAAATCTGAAACTCCGAACGAGCCCATTGAAACCGCGCAAAATTCAACACATGCTCAGTTCCCTCACGCTGGAATCCGAATAACATGATCCTCCCGATTTTACAAACTGGTCACCCGGTACTACGCGCGGTGGCACGTGAATTGTCCCTGGACGAAATTAGATCCGAGCCAATCGAAGTGTTGATACATAATATGAAACAAACAATGCGTGCTGCACCCGGCGTGGGTCTGGCCGCACCGCAGATCGGCGAATCGATCCAATTAATAGTCATCGAAGATACAGCCGACGAACAGACCAAACTCAACGACGACCAACTGGCTCAACGCGAGCGGATCCCAGTTCCATTTCACGTCCTGATCAATCCAAAACTAAATCTGATCGGCAACGAACGCGTCGATTTCTTCGAAGGATGTTTGAGCGTCGCAGGTTACGCAGCGCTCACCCCAAGACATCGCAGCCTATCAGTCACCGCCCTGAACGAACTCGCAGAAGAGGTCACCATCGACGCCACCGGTTGGTATGCGCGAATTATTCAACACGAAGTCGACCACCTCAATGGTTCTCTTTATATAGATCGGATGGACAGCACCACATTCTCGACGGTTGAGAACAAAATGAAGTTCTGGGACTAATCCTCGATTTCGTTTTTATCGTTCCGATTTCAAAACGATGTCCAGTGAATTATTGGTGGGGAATTACCGCCAATTCAAATCAATGGCGAAGGTCGCCAGTAAATTTATGGCACGGACGCCAGGTATTAATGGCAACAGTCACCAGATAAATCATTGGCGAAGGTCTCCAGATAAACTATTGGCGCGGAACCATTCCCAAATGTTTCCTTCCGTCCTTCAGTTCCGGATCGAGATCGAAACGATCAAGATCCATCACCTTCGTCCAAGCAGCGACGAAATCATTGACGAACTTCTTCTGCGAATCATCGCTGGCATAAACTTCCGCGATCGCTCGAAGCTGCGAATTAGATCCAAATACAAGATCAACTGAACTTCCGGACCACTTAACCGCTCCCGTTTTAGGATCGCGTCCCTCGTATGCATTCTCGCCGGACTTCTTCCATGTAGTGTGCATGTCGAGCAGGTTGACGAAGAAATCATTGGTCAAAGCTTCAGGACGTTTGGTGAAAACACCAAGTTTCGAGGCACCATTATTGGTGTTCATCACTCGCATGCCACCAATTAGTGCGGTCAGTTCAGGTGCAGATAGTTTGAGCAACTGCGCCCGGTCGATCAACATCTGTTCGGCTGGTTGCTCCAGCCCAGGTCCCTGGAAGTTGCGGAATCCATCCGTCTTGGGCTCGAGCACCACGAATGATTTAACGTCAGTTTGTTCTTGCGACGCATCGGTACGTCCTGGAGAGAAAGGCACGCGCAAATCATGACCGCCCTTCTTAGCGGCAGCTTCAACGCCCGCGCATCCACTCAGGACGATGAGATCCGCAAGCGACACTTTTTTGCCACCAGTTTGCGCACCGTTAAAGTCCTTTTGAATTTTTTCCAGAGTCTGCAAAACTTTTGCCAGTTCCGCCGGTTGATTCACTGCCCAATCTTTCTGTGGTGCCAGGCGAATGCGCGCACCATTGGCGCCACCACGTTTATCCGACCCACGAAAAGTCGATGCTGAAGCCCAAGCTGTCGACACCATCTGCGGTATCGTCAGTCCTGACGCCAAAACTTTGCTCTTCAGCGCGGACACATCTGCATCATCAATCATTTTGTAGTCCGCAACAGGCACTGGATCCTGCCACAATTGCGCTTCTGGAACTTGCGGTCCAAGCAATCTCGACACAGGTCCCATGTCGCGATGCGTCAGTTTGTACCAGGCTTTTGCGAAGGCGTCTCTAAACTGTTCCGGATTCTCGTGGAATCGTTTTGAAATTGGACCATAAACCGGATCCATCTTCAGTGCGATATCCGTCGTGAACATCATCGGAGGATGACGCTTCGAAGCGTCATGCGCATCAGGCACTGAGGCCTTGCTGTTTTCGGGAGTCCACTGAAACGCACCGCCCGGTCCCTTCTGAACTTTCCAGTCAAGTCCAAGAAGATTGTCAAAGTAACCATTCGACCACTTCACAGGAGTCGCAGTCCATGCGCCTTCCAAACCACTTGTAATGGTGGCGTCACCGTTGCCTGTTTCGTAAGAATTTTTCCAACCAAGTCCTTGTTCTTCCAGAGGCGCGCCTTCTGGTTCACGACCGACGTACTTGCTCGCGTCGGCAGCGCCATGCGCTTTTCCGAGTGTATGCCCACCAGCGATCAATGCAACAGTTTCTTCGTCATCCATCGCCATTCGGGCAAACGTATCGCGAATGTCCTTCGCCGCAGCAAGCGGATCCGGCTTCCCGTCTGGACCTTCTGGATTGACATAAATCAATCCCATTTGAACCGCAGCAAGCGGATTTTCCAATTGTCTGTTACCGGTGTATCGCTTGTCTCCAAGCCACTTTGTCTCAGGTCCCCAGTAAATATCATCCTGCGGTTGCCAGACATCGACTCGTCCACCAGCGAATCCAAACGTTTTTAATCCCATGGATTCAAGCGCACAATTGCCTGTAAAAACCATCAAATCGGCCCAGGAAAGCTGCTTTCCATACTTCTGTTTAATCGGCCAAAGCAGCCTGCGCGCCTTGTCGAGATTGGCGTTATCCGGCCAACTGTTCAGCGGTGCAAAACGTTGCGTGCCGTAACAGGCGCCACCACGACCATCGGCTATCCGATATGTGCCTGCGCTGTGCCATGCCATGCGAATGAACAGCGGTCCATACGTTCCAAAGTCAGCCGGCCACTAATCCTGCGAGGTTGTCATCAAGGTGTCTATATCTTTTTTCAGCGCAACCAGATCGACTTTTTTAAATTCCTTTGCGTAATTGTGATCCTCACCCATCGGATTGCCTGACGGCGGATTTTGATGAAGCACTCGCAGATTCAACTGATTCGGCCACCAGTCCGCATTCGAATACGCTCTCTCCACGGGCGGTTTGGTTGTCGTGACTGCACCCGTGACCGGGCACTTGCCATCTTTATTTTCGCCATTCGCTGCAGTCACCGGCGGCGCATCGTTGGCAAAAACTGGAGCGGCAATGGACAAAGCCATTAGTGTTGTAATTAGACGAAGGTTTCTCGGTTTCATAGGGCCCCTACTATATTCGTGACACGTCGCCGCTTGCAAAGCGGTCTGACGGCCAGTCTATATGACCGACATTCTAAGAAAAGAATATTTGAAGGGTATGATACTACTTGTTCGGGTGCAGAACTCAAAACTGATAGGTCAAACTGCCGAAACTATCGAATCGAAGTTTCAAAGCCGTTCGCGTCAAGGTCCACCAAGTGCCAGGCACTCTGCAAGTGGGCTGAGTGATTTCAACTCGTCGCCGCCTAGACGATAGGTTTCCGACAAACCTGCAAACGAAGCGCGTCGCCCGCATCACGATTGCTCATTTTGTTTTAATAGGGAATAAAACTGATACTCTCGCTGTTAAACAACCACAATGACCGAAACTGATGCTTCAAAATGTTCGATTTGTCGCCGTCCGAAAAAACAAGACGGCACAGGCACTCTCACTCAGTGGATTGTCACGTGCAATTGCGACTTTGACCCCAGTGGTATCAAGTCTGATGCCGAACCAATTTCGCTTTGCCAGGCTTGCGGCAAACGCATTGCTCTCAACCGGCCCGGCAGTTTAACTCAATGGGTGCTGCGAAGCGATTCGTGCAAGTGTGAGTTTCCTCAAGCAATCAGAGAAAGCATAGACGCCGCGCTAGCCCTGGAGCAAGAGCAAGGTGGTGCCAATGATGCAGATGATCAAAATATCGACGATGAAGTCGAATTGGAGATATCTTCCGAAGCGTTTCCCAGAGACCGCTACAAGGCGCTTTCAGAAATTGGAAAAGGCGCCCTCGGTGTGGTTTACCTCTGTCGCGATCGACTGCTCGGCAAGAAGGTAGCAATCAAATGCTTGAGATCGATATCTTCCGAACAGTCGGTTAACTTCCAAATGGAAGCGAAAGCAACCAGTCAACTCAAACATCCTGGTGTCGTTTCCGTCATGGACTTTGGTAGCATCGATGGTGGCGCACCATATATGGTGATGGAGTATATCAAAGGATTCACACTCGAACAAAGCATCACTGACGATGGTCCGCTCTCGTTGGAGGGTGTGGTATCAGTCTTCAGTCGAGCAGCCGACGCTCTAGCTTACGCGCACCAGAAAGGAATTTTTCACAGAGACCTGAAGTCTTCCAACATCATGATTGTTGATAGCGCCGAGAAAACTCTCGGCGTAAAAATTATCGACTTCGGCATCGCGACTATCCGCGAAGCGACGCTTGAACCAACGCTCTTGAACGGCAGCATGATCGTCGGCACGCCGGCATACATGTCACCGGATCAAGCCCTGGGTTTGGAATACGATGAGCGATCGGAAATCTATTCACTTGGCTGTTCGATGTTCGAAGCGCTGACTGGAAGACCACCATTTATCGGAGAGTCAGCGTTAGAAACCATCAACATGCACGCCCTTATGCCACCACCGAAACTGGTGGATTGCAAACCCGATGTCACCTTTCCTGAGGAAATCGAAAAGCTAGTCGCAAAAACGCTGGCTAAAGATCGAAACGATCGATTCTCTTCGATGACCGAACTGAAGGACGCTCTCGAAAATATTCGCGTCGTCGACAATTCGGAAAAACAATTGGTTAGTGCAAACAAGCCAAAACGCAACACGGCACCGATTGCTGCGATCATCATCTTAGTTATAGTAGCCGCAACAACCGCGTATATTTTAATCGCTAACTCTGCTCCCTCCCATGCGGAAGCGGTGCGGTTAAACAAAATTGCGTGGCAACAATTGAGCGCAGAACAATACGATGAATCAATCGAAAACGCGCAGAGAGCGTTCAAAAAAGATCCAAGCTATGCGCCGTCACTAGAGACTCTAGCATTGTCTCAGATGCTCAGAGGGCACGAAGAGGCAGCACTCAAAACTATCAACGAAGCATTAGCTCTTGCACAGAAACACAGGCAACGTGCCACCATTGTAAGTTGCTTCTTTCACAGAGGCGTAATTTATAAATCCATGGCTCACTACAACAAGGGCATCGATAGTTTAAATCGTTCCGCAGGATATGAACCAGAAGCCTGGGAATTAGCCAGGTTTGCGCATCTTATATCAAATTACAATCTGAAGACACGACAAGCTCGATTAGAAAAGGTCAAAAGGAAGCAAGCAAATTCTCTGCCCACCAGATCGACCAACATCAACCGATACGGTCCAGCTGCCTCAGTAAGAGGAGGCAATGACTTTGATCTACAGCAAGCTGGTCAAGATCCTTCGATAAAAGAACTGGGCATCTTCGACGGCACCTTCACCGAATCGGGGACCAAACACCTTGGTAATTTGCAACTCGAAAAGTTAGTGGTATTGAGCGCACAGATTCCTTACAACTTTTTTTCAGTTCTCAATTTGAAGAAATTGAAAACACTCGATATCACGGACCAGAAGGTAGATCCTGAGATATTCGACAAACTAGACGGCAAGACAATTGAGACAATCAAAATAGACTGCTGCGATTTTGCGGATGCCACATGCGAGAAGTTTCTTAGACTGAAGTCACTTCGTGATCTTAAGATCATTCGTTGTCCTGGATTTAACGGAAGTGGATGGAAAATTCTCAAACACATGCCAATCGAAACGCTCGGGTGGATAACGACCGTTAGAAAACGCGCTGTTGTGACTACTCCGGATCCGGAGAACTTAGACACCTATGATCTGAACAGTCTACAACCCGTGGCGATAAAACAATCGTATCCGTATTCCGCATTTGACGACTTTCTCTCCGCTGAATCTTTTACTGCAGTCATTCTCGATTCCGACTTTCTGGATCTAAAAAACTGCAAACAACTTGAGAAAGTAAAACGGCTTCAGACCCTGGACTTGAGCGGCACCACCCCGCTAGCTCCGCACCATATGCAGTTGATTGCCAGCCTGCCGAAACTCAATCGACTTAATCTAAGCGGTCCCTTATTGCGCAGATTCGACATACTATCTCAATTCCATCATGTGAAACACATGAGTTTCATAAATGTGGACTTACTTCCTTCTGACATCGAAACGCTCTCAAAGTTCAAACTGAACAGCATCCACATATCGCAGATCGCCATTCATGAAGAGTGCTTCCAATATCTGAGCGCGATGAAAAGCTTAAAAAAACTGACAATTGGTTCCGGACTGGGTGCCAAAAGTCCGGGCTTAGAAAAACTCAAAAAAGAGCTGCCCAACTGCTACGTCAAACACACTCTTGATGAGAATTATTTATGAACCTGGTGTCATCACTGCGCGGCACGGCTAATTTTAGTTAGTGAGCACCACTTGCCATGGCGAGTTCTCGTCTAAAAACTGCATTTCGTTTTTCCCCAAGCCTGATATAGGCGGCATTCCCGGCGTCCCTTCAATTACAAACGGATCGAGAATAACTCCTTCGATTTCCTGCGGGAAATTGATCCTGGTGATCCGAAACCCAATCACACCGACAACTACTTCCGATTTGTTGTATGGCGGATCGCCAGAAAAAAGCGGAACATTCAAAGTGTCACCGGGGCTGAGATTTTTGACGAGATTGGCTTGGACTCCGTTAGACAAGTCGACGGTTGTTTGACCAATCGAAATTTCGGGGTTTTGAGTTCCTACCCAATCACTCAACCAGGCAGCATTCTTTTCCTTCTGTGGATTCAAAACTATCGTAAATGTTTTCTTGCGATTTCCGCCAATTAAGTCACTGAGAGCCTCTCCATCTTGAGGGCCACTGCGGGGCTTCGTATCGAGACTGAGGGCGATTGGATAAAGCTGATTCGGTTTAACTTTCTTTATGGCCTTCAGCACTGAAGCCGTTGACGTGGAGCTTACCGGCATCGTACTCGCTCCAATTAATCGAGCAAACACATTGCCGACGGTCTTGGTCACGGTTACTGTCACCGTGCGCGGTGTCGCACTGGAATTGATTGTTACAGTTACCGTCGTGCCGGAAGCAACTGCCACCGACGCATTGTCCGCCCGGTTCTTCTCCATTACTTTTCGTGCATATGCTTCAGCATTTGTTCGGTCAGTATCAGTTAAAACAGTTTTTGTCAGCTCGTACGCTCCAGCCAAAGCACCAGCATCGGTGGCATTCTGCAACTCTTCGCGCACCAGTAATCCATGAGCATAGTCAAACGAAAACGTCGCGATCACGATCGAAATAAATAGCAAAAGTAGTGGTATCACCAACGCAACCGCGCCGGTCTGGTTCCTCGAGGTTCGTCGAAACTTCCTGACTTTGTTCATCACTCCAACCTCGCGATTCCAACGGATTTTATTTGAAAATTTGCACTGAGACCAAGCGGATCATGATTTGGAAATTTGTCCAATCCATATTTGCCGCCCTGAAAAGTAACTTCGACAGTTACAGTTTGAGGAGTTGTTGTCGTCTTCCATCCAGCAGTTCCATCGGGAATATCAAATTGGTCCGAACTGACAACCATCTTGTTAAATCGAATCTGATCGAATACTTTTTCAGGAAAAGCCATAGCTGTAACCGGATCTTGCGCGTACGCAAGCGACAGACGCCTGGCTGCAGTTTGAGCCGCAAAATCGAGTGTCGACTTGATCATGAAAACTTGCGAAGCTTCAAATGCGGCAAACCCAGCGGCCATACACACTGAAAGAATGATAAAAAGCGCCGGACCAAACTCAGCAATCGCTGAACCGTTTTGTCTTAGGGACTGAAATCTGCTTCTCTGAATACGCCGAGTTACTTTTGCCATGTACTGATGCCCGGATTCTTTGTAGTAATGCGAATCATTTGGAGATGCGAAACGTCGAGTCCGCACTGATTCTAAATGCGCTGCTCAAATTCAAAATATTAGGATTGGGATACGGCGGATTCACCGGAGTGCCGACTCCTGAAATATACGTCACCACCACTGTCACTGTTTTTGGCTCAACCGTAGTCTGCCAGCCATTTTTAGGAATAGCAAATTGCTGATTCGATGACACCATCTGTGGTATCCGAATATTATCGAAGATTTCTTGTTGTGCTGATGAATCTGTGGCGAGTTTCGAATTTGACTTATACTCTTCAGCGAGCGAACGAGCCGCTATCTGCGCTGCCCGACTCATGTTTTTCGCTATCAAATATGCTTGTGTTGCCTGAATGGTGACTAGAATCACCACGACCAGCAACGGAATAAACATTAATAGCGACGAAACTGCCTCTGTGAGCATTCCGCTCTGATTTCTGCGATGTTTCAAGGCGTACCTCCCTTTCTGAACTTTATCACCGGGCAGATCTGAAAGAATCCCCCGTTTGGGTCATGCCTATGGTGATTCGCTTTCGGGCGCGGATAACTATACTGGTGGTATCAGGAAGGTGGCATTCGTCCAACAGCTCAGGGACGTTTAGCAGTAGCTGCAGAGGTCCGTTTGACCATGATGATGGAAGTAATTAACGAAGATTCATCGACAAAGCCCATGCCGTTAGTGCTGGTTAAAAGGGTCTCCACTGTGCAGAACAAAGAGCAATCTTCGGTCGAAATTAGTACAGAACATTTAGATCAAAACGCGAGAGAAGTGACCAAGCCTAGCGTTCTGGACGAATCCTTCACGCTTCGGCAACTGATTGAGAGTCGATTCAATATAGAACATGCAACATCTGAATCCGCCACGAATCTGCTCGTCCGCGGACTTGTTGAGTTGCTACAGAAGAATGATCCAGCGATCAGTAAAGACGAAAGTTTTGAATCAATTTTGAACCGCGCGCTTCTACCGACAGAAAATGCGTTTGCTGATATAAAGGAATTCGAATCCGCGATTCAAAAATGGAACGTCTGTAATGTCGAAAAAAATGCAGTTGTTGAAACCAAGGCTGCCGGGACTGAGTTCACTTCGCTTTTATCGAAGCTCGAAAGATTAGAGCGCGCAGAAGATGAAGCCGCAGCCAAGGCAAGGAGAATTCATGCTATCGCCCGCGGTGCGGTACTCGATGGACGTTATGTGATTCTAGATGTTTAGAACTCGGCGAACAGTAAGGACCAGTTCTCGACCACGTATAAAGCACTCGACATAATGTCGGACAAAAGCGTCGTAATTGACGTGCTCGATTCAGACCTGGCTTATGAAGATGCTGCCGATGGTTTCAGAGAATTCCAAACCGAACTATTAGCGTGGCTCGACCTGGCACGCGATGCAGAGCCATCGAAAGATGACGAAGAAATTCAAGTCGGTGAATCCATTACTAGCCCTGCAGCTGTCGACAATCAATTACTAGAAATCGAGCAGCCTGAGATCACGGACACTCTGCCTTCTCTAAACAACTTGGTTGGACAAGTTCTGTTTGGACGATACTCGGTCTTCGATATCATCGGCAAAGGCGAAGTCTCCACCGTTTATGCCGCTACGGATCTCAAAGTCGACCGCATCGTCGCAATCAAGCAGCTTCCGGCTCTGACGCTCGAAATCGCGATGCCGTTCAACAAGGCTGTTGAAGA
>JADYXR010000103.1 GCA_021772095.1 Candidatus Obscuribacter sp.
AGTTTCTTCCAGGCGCTCATCGTCGCTCTCCTGATACTCATCTTGATGCTCATTTGGCAATAGGGCGTTGGATTATTTGGAGTCGACCAGAATTTTCGGTGTCACGAAAATCAGCAACTCCACCTTGCTATTAGTACGATTCTTATTGCGGAACAGGTTGCCAATCCCTGGGATGTCGCCAAGTACCGGCACCTTAGTTAGATCGTCGTTGCGTTCAAATTCATAGATCCCACCGAGTACCACGGTTTGACCGTTGTCGACCAAGGCACCCGTTTGCACCTCGCGCCGGTCAATCGTGGGAATGCGCGACGTCGGGGTAGTAATAAAGCCAGCGACGTTGTCTTTTTTCACTTTCAGGGTGAGAAACACTCGGCCGTCCGCCGTGATACGCGGCGTGACTGCGAGTTCCAAAAGAACCTCTTTGAAGGCAACAACCGACTTAAGAACACCACCGGTAATTTCGACAGTCTCGTAACCGACGTCTTGACCTTGGCGAATGACAGCCTCTTGTTGATCCGAGGTAATAACCTTCGGGCTTGACAACAATTCGCCGCGACTCTCCGCTTCCAGAGCTGACAATTCCAAATCGAGAATGTAATCGGCGCCCAAAATGGTCGCAGCGAACGATCCTGCTCCGGAATCTACTACAGGTAAATTGAAGTTGAGGCGCCCAGGCGTAGCCGGAGCGATAACGCCCGCTCCTGAATCACTGCCAATCCCCAGTGGATTTGCTGGTCGTCCTGCGAGCCGATTGGCCAGCCCGACACCGACCATTTGGTTGGTTGCAGCCAAGGTACCGCCGACGGTGATTAGATTACCGTCACCATCCTGCCGAGCTCCAGAGACCCCGAAGCGCGCACCAATCTGGTTGCGGAAACCCTCTTGAGCGATGACGATACGCGCTTCGATTAAAACTTGCTTAACCGGCTTATCGAGCATTGCAATCAACGATCGAACCTTTGCAACTCGGTCGGGAATGTCGGTGACAATAAGGGTGTTAGTGCGCACGTCAAAGCTAACTGAACCTCTGGGCGACAAGACGCCGCGCGTGGTTGACGTTGACGACTGTGTCTGAGACCCACCAGTCGCAGCCACGAGGTTATCGGTAGTCAACAGCTTTGCAAACTCTTCTGCCTTGCCATAACTGACCGAGATGTAGTCAACAACCACCTCAGAGCGGTCCTCCATAGCAATTCGAGCATCCTCAAGCGCCTGTTCCCGTTCAGCGATTTCCTTTGTGGGAGCAACCCAGACGACAGTTCCATTGCGTCTCTTATCTAGACCCTTCGCCTGTAAGATGATGTCGAGTGCCTGATCCCACGGCACATTAACTAACCGCAGGGTGACGTTGCCTTGCACAGAATCGGCAACGACGATATTGAGTTCGGACACGTCAGCGACCAGCTGCAGCACGGAGCGCACTGGAATGTCTTGGAAGTTAAACGTAACGCGGTTGCCGCTGTAAACCGGTGGATCACTTGCAGCGCGTTTTTTCGGTGCCTCGCGCTTCGGTGAGATCTCGACTACATATTCGCTGCCGGCTTGATAGGCGAGTTTTTCGTAATCAGGTGCCGAGGTTGTGAAGGACATTCGCGTCCCGCTGCCCTGCGGCTGCACGTCGATCGATTCGACTGGCGTGGCAAAGTCAACCACATCCAGCTTGCGTCGGAACTTGTCAGGCAGAGCCACATTGGGCAGATCGAGAACCAATCGACCGCCTTCTTCGCGAAGGTTGGCATTGGCATTGTCGCCCGAGAAGGCAAGTATTAAGCGTCCTTCGCCCGCTTTGCCACGTCGAAAGTCCACGGCGGTGAGCTCCAATTGAGCTGCGCCAGAAACAATCTTCGCCGGATCGAGCGGTGCTTTTGACGTGACAACATCGGCAAAGCCGTTCTGCACGCTCAAGACGAAAGTCTTGCCCTCTCGGCGGAAGGCATAAGGTGCTGATCTAAACAAATCGATCACCACGCGCGTGCGACCGCCTGCTTCGACCGCCGTCAAGCCTTTGGCAGCACCCGTAGCAATCGACAACATTCGAGTTTCGAATTGATTGGCGGTATCCGGCAGATCAATTGCTATGCGCGGTGGATCGCTGGTAGCAAAGACCTTTGGCTCTACGGTTCCACTTTCCAATTCCAATACAACGTCAACCGCTCCACCAGGCAAAGGCTGGAAGCTGACGTTTCTTAGAACATCAGAAGCGTGTGCCGTACCGGCGGTAAGGAAGCACAGAGCTGCGAGGCCCAGGATTTCCGCCTTCCGGTATTGTTGTTGGAGCTTCGGCCCGAAATATCTCGCGAGCATGCGCGAGAGGCTCTTCTCAGTCATGTCAACCCCCAAAAGGCATCCATCATTCATCGTCCAGAGCAATCGCGGAACGGCGTTCTTCCCAGCCACCGAGTCCGTTCGGGAAAAGCTCCACCAACTCAATTCGATCCTCGTAGACACCGAGAACCCGTCCATCGTTCTGACCGAGGTGTGCGTTCGGCTTAATGCGATGAACCACGCCGGTCGGATCTTTCACCAAACCGAAAATGTCGGACTCAGACCCCATGGTCCCGACCATATCTAAACTGTCGAGCGGAAAACCCTCCAGCTCTTCTTTGCGGCGGTCACGATTGGGGCGGGGCCCGGTGCCCGATGCCGAGGCATCTGGCTCGTCACGCCGATCCGCAGCGACTCGCGCGAATGGATCGCGCAGCTCATCAGCAGCATATTCGAAAGTTTCAAATTCTTGCATTTTAGGCAGAGGCGGCAGCGGCTTTCCGGGGCGTTGTTTAACGTCCGAGATGTAAGCATCCAATTCGCTCCGACTTTGAGCGCAGCCACCTAACAGCGCGATGATCGCGCCGATACCAACTATGGCGAGGGCGCGGCTCATTTCGGACTCCTAACCTGCGGAGCAGCCGAGGGCTGTTCGTCTTCGTCTAGGTAACGATAGGTTTTCACCGTACCTTCTAAAATTAATTGCCCGACAGGGGCGTCTGCGCTGCGCGTATTTAGCTTTAAGCTAATGTCGTGCATGGTCAAAATCACTACCCGCGGTAACGACGCCACGCCGCTGACGAAGGCGCCAAACTGGTGATAGGTACCGACCATTCGCAAGGATATTGGCTTCTCAGCATAGAAGTCTTTGGTAATCTCTGGCTGAGGCTCGAACAGCTCGTTTGATATGCCAGCCGCTAACGCAGTCTGCGAAATGTCCACCAGGAGATCAGGCATTTCGGTTTTACCGGGCAGTTGGCGCAGCATCTGCTGCAATACCAACTCGATCTGCTGAAGCTGCTCGCGATAAGCTTGTAGGTTGGATGCCCGTTCCTGCTTCTGCTCAAACTCCG
>JADYXR010000104.1 GCA_021772095.1 Candidatus Obscuribacter sp.
CCCGGAAGATCATGGCGGATAAAACCTGCCCACTCTTCTCAGATCGCTACACTAAACTCTCAACCAAATCCGTCTCACTTCATGTTGGCACAGAGGGGCCGGTCATATAAGCGGGCATGGCATCGAGCAATGTTTCCCTTCCCCACAAAACGCCAACACCGGTTGGTCCCAGCATCTTGTGCAGTGAGAATGCCATGAAATCGCAATCCAACTCGCGCACAGACGTTGGCAGGTGTGGTACACCCTGTGCTCCGTCAACGAAAAGGACGGCGCCGACGTGGTGCGCCAACTTCGCCAACTCGTTTAGCGGATTGATTGTGCCAAGCACGTTAGACATTTGGGTGACCGCAACGACGCGTGTCTTTTTATTGATCAATTTCTCTGCCGCGGGCAAGTCAATTTGGCCATCGTCGGTGAGAGGCAAGAACACTAGCTTGGCTTCGCGCTCCTTAGCCAGCTGTTGCCACGGCACGAAGTTGGAATGGTGTTCCATCGGTGTGATCACGATTTCATCGCCAGTGAGAACATTCTGTCGTCCCCATGTTTGCGCGACAAGATTGATTGCTTCAGTGGCATTCTTTGTGAAAATCACTTCGCGGTTTTCAGCAGCGTCAATAAAAAGTCGAATTTTTTCTCTTGTCGTTTCGAACGCTTCGGTCGCTTCCTCACTCAGTGTGTGGATACCGCGATGGATGTTGGCGTTGTAGTTCTCATAATAATTAGTCAGAGCATTGATCACGCTTGTTGGTTTTTGCGAGGTCGCGGCGCTGTCGAGATAGACCAGTTTGCGCCCATTCACCATGCGATCGAGGATTGGAAAATCTTTTCGTATTGTTTTGCTGTCGAACATTATCTTGACCTTTTACTTAGTTGCGCTGGCTGGAACACCGATCCACAAGTCATCTTCACGCACTTCGCATAGGTATGTTGCTATCGGAACGACAGCAGGCATACACACAACAGCTCCGGTTGCTACATCGAAGCGCGCGCCGTGGCGGGGACACTCGATCGTGTTTTCAATCAACTCGCCTTCACCAAGAGGACCACCGTCGTGCGTACAAAGATCGGCTACGGCAAAAAATTTTCCTTCCACGTTGCAAACAGCTATGCGCTTTCCGGCGATGGTGTAGACCTTGACCTGACCCACCGGAACATCGGCTTTGTTTGCTACTTTGCTGAAATCAGCGCTCATTTAAACTCCTAAACTTGATGGATTTTTTCAGCTAACACGTCGTAAACCCATTCTTTCGCGCGACCGATTGTGCAAGCTTCCAAAATTTGTCTAAAGAAACCGGTAACGATCAATTCTTCTGCTTCTGGTGCTGCCAAGCCGCGGCTCATCAAGTAGAAGATTTGTTCGCGATCGACAGGACCAACAGTAGCTCCGTGTGAGCACTTCACGTCGTCAGCAAGAATTTCGAGTTTAGGAATAGAGTCGGCACGCGCCTCCGCTCCCAATAGCAGGTTCTTGTTGCTCTGGAATGCGGCTGTCTTCTGGGCCACTTTCGCAACTTCGATAATTCCTTGATAGATAGACTGAGCATTGCCCTTCAAAGCGACTCTGAAGTTTATATTGGATGTGGTATTAGGGGCATTATGCTTTTGAATCGTGTTGAAACTATAATGTTCGTCCGTGTCACCAAGGACGATGCCTTGCAAATCACTTGATGCTCCGTGAGCGTTGAGCACTGTGACTATATCGCCCTTTAGTTGCGAGCCGCCTATTGCCACTGTCAGCGATTTGATGACAGCATCTTGCTCGACTTGATTGTGAGTTCTCGTGATCGCAAAGACGTTGTCATCGAATTTTTGCAATTCGAGATATTCAAACTTGGCACCGGCTTCAACATGCACTTCAACAAGCGCGTTGGCCAGTGAACGCGAGCTGGATTTGGATTCTTTACCTTGTTCTGAACTCAAGACGTTTACCAGGCTAGCTTTGCTGTGCTTGCCCAATACAGCGATCAGTCTCGGGAATATAGCAACGCCGTTCGGTGCTCCATTCAAGGAAGTGAAGTGCGTCAAGCTGACGAATGGACCTTCGATTTCCACATTGGCCGGCACGTACAAAAACGTTCCGCTGTTGAACAAGGCCTTATTCATCAAAACGAATTTTTGATCGCTTCCGATTTTTGAAAGATACGGACGGATTAATTCAGCGTGATCGTGCAAGGCTTGTTTAATCGAGCAAAAGATAACGCCCTGGCTGACTAGATCAGCTGACAGCTTGGCTGAAATTGATGAGTGTCCGACTTCAGCAACTACGCCTGAATGATTATCGAAAAAGGTCAAAGCCGTCTCGAACCAATCTGGCAATTTCGCTTTCAGATCATTTTTTGTAGAAAGATCGATAGCGTTCAAAGTAGATAAATCGAGACTATCTATTTCTGTCTTGCGCCAACCTTCATCTCTACCGGTTGGCATTGGAGTTTGAAGGTAAGCTTCCCAAGATGAGACGCGCAGCTCCTTCAACCAAGACGGCTCGCCGTTTTGGGAAGCCAAATTATCCACTCGCTCCCGTGCGAAGGTGTTTATCAATTTCGACTCTGACATTTGCCTTTCCTTGATTCCACATTTACTCTAGAGCGCTAATATAGAGCACCAAATCAAAAAACTTGGCGACAGTGGATATAAGAGATCACGATATTTACCCCACCGAACCAGACATTTCAAGCTGAATTAGCCGGTTCAGTTCAACAGCGTATTCCAACGGCAGTTCTTTAGTGAACGGCTCGAAGAATCCATTGATGATCATGGCGGTCGCTTCGTCTTGGGTCAAACCTCGGCTCATTAGATAGAACAATTGTTCTTCGCCGACTTTTGATACGGTAGCTTCGTGTTCAATGGTGACGTCTTTCTCGTCAATTTCCATGGTTGGATATGTATCAGACCTGGATTTTTCGTCCATTAGAAGCGCATCACATTTAACGCTAGATTTGGAACCTGTGGCGTTTGGATAGACTTTCACCAATCCACGATAAGAGGTTCTTCCGCCGTTCTTTGAGATCGACTTGGAGATAATCAGTGATGTCGTATCTGGTGCTGCGTGCACCATCTTTGCGCCAGCGTCTTGATGTTGATCCTCTCCGGCAAAAGCGATAGAGAGCACTTCACCATGAGCTCTTGGTCCGACCAAGTGAATGGATGGATATTTCATGGTCAACTTCGAACCGAGGTTGCCGTCTACCCATTCAACCTTCGAATCAGCATGGGCAACTGCTCGCTTGGTGACCAGATTGTACACATTCTTCGACCAGTTTTGAATCGTTGTATAACGAATGTGGGAGCCTGGCAGCGCGATCAATTCAACCACAGCCGAGTGCAGTGAGTCTGTTGAGTACGTTGGTGCCGTGCAACCTTCGATGTAATGAACGAAGCTGCCTGGTTCGGCGATGATCAATGTTCTTTCGAATTGCCCCATGTTTTCAGCGTTGATTCTGAAATATGCTTGCAACGGAATTTCAATCTTGACGCCTTCTGGCACCCAGACGAAGCTTCCGCCCGACCAAACAGCCGAGTTCAATGCGGAAAATTTATTGTCGGCAGCTGGAATAACTGTGCCAAAATGCTTGCGGATAATGTCTTCGTGTTCGCGCAATCCTGAGTCCATATCCAAGAAGATCACGCCTTGCGCCAATAGGTCCTCTCTAATGGAGTGATAGACGACTTCCGACTCGTATTGAGCTGTGACGCCAGCCAGGAATTTGCGTTCAGCTTCAGGTATGCCAAGCCGATCGAATGTTTGTTTGATGCCTTCCGGAACGTCATCCCAATTTTTTGCACTTTTTTCTGAAGAACGAACGAAATAGAAGATGTTCTCGAAATCGATACTGTCGAGAAGGTTGCAGTTACCCCATCTAGGCATCGGTTTCTTGAGGAAAATATCTAGGGCGCGGAGACGATACTTGAGCATCCACTCAGGTTCGTTTTTCATTTCAGAGATCTTGGTGACGATCTCTTTGGTTAAACCTCTGCCTGACTTGAAGATGTAATCTTCCTTGTCCTGGAAACCATACTGAGAGTAATCGTTTCCAATATTGCCGATTGTTTGATCTTGAATTAGTTCCGCAGACATGATCCCCTCCATCGTCTTGATTGTTATGAAACAGCCGAAGACGTAAGTTCCTGTAATACCCAGTCATAGCCACGTGCTTCCAGTTCTTTGGATAACTCGCCACCGCCAGATTTGACGATACGACCATCCTGAAAAACATGGACGAACTGTGGTTCCACATAGTTAAGAATACGCTGATAGTGCGTAATTAAGAGAATTGCTGTTTCGGGATTTGACAGATTGTTGATCCCTTCCGAAACAATCTTTAATGCATCAATATCCAATCCTGAGTCGGTTTCATCCAACACAGCCAATGCCGGTTTCAAAAGTGCCAATTGAAGAATTTCGATTCTTTTCTTTTCGCCGCCGGAAAAACCATCATTGATATAGCGTCCAAGAAATTCGTCGGCGACGCCGAGTTTCTTCATCTGCGCTTTCAATTCTTGTCTGAATTCTTTCACCGGCACATCTTTGCCGCGGATTGCTTTAACGGAAGCGCGAAGGAAATTGGAAACCGATACACCAGGAATGGCCACAGGATATTGGAATGCTAGCGCCATGCCGTTCCGCGCCCGCTGGTCTGGTGTCATCTCAACGATGTCGACACCTTTGAAAAGAATTTTTCCTTCGGTGACTACATAACGAGGATGTCCAATCAGCGTGTATGACAGTGTCGATTTGCCGGAGCCGTTGCGTCCCATGATCGCGTGTACTTCACCGGCATAGATGTTCAAATCGACGCCCTTGAGGATTTCTTTGTCCTCAACTTTGACGTGTAGATTCTGAACGGATAGGAGCGGCTGTTTAGCTGTCATGAAAATTGCCTTTGAAAGTAGTCATGCCCTGACACGTGCTCAGGCCATTGGTGCAAGCTCTCTTTATCCCTGGGTTTGAGTTCATCCGTTGCAAATAACACCCTGGTTTGTCTGTCCTCTCTAGCCTCAAAATCTCGATACGGTTCGTCTTACAATATGTACTACGCCACCTGCCTGTGAATCTGAACAATTGGCTCGACCGTGACTTCACGCCACGCCCTACAGATGAATTCGTGTAAGCTTTCAAGACAGCGAGTGGAAAGTGAGACATCCCAACAAGGATGGAATTTACCGTCGTTGAAATACTGCAAAGTCCTTCCTTGACCAGACATGGTCAACACTCGTACTGCAGCCACCGCTGGAAACTCTAGCTGCGACAACGTGTCCTCTATGACCTGCACCGACAGCGGCAACCGCTCTTCGGCAATTACCATCTGCAGTGACTCAAGAAGTTCCTTGTAATTTGTCACACCAGGTGAATAGACAAGCTCTACTCGCATCATTACCACCTCCGTTGCAAAGAATCCAATCGAACCTAAGTTCATTTTAGATCACGCATTAGGAGCACTTATTTGCTCCTGCTTTGATTATTGCACACATAAATCTTTTTGAGATTAAATTGTCTAAAAAAGCCTTTACAGCTTACTTACGGCAGTCATAAATGTGTCAAAAGAACTATAATAAAAAAGTCAGCAACTAAAAGTCAGCAACTAAAAGCTAACCCTTAATAGGAGGTAGCAGCTATGTCCTACACAATCGTTTCAGACATCTGCGAAGGGGTTTCAGACTGTATACCAGTCTGCCCGGTCGAGTGTATTCACTGGGCCGAAGGAAAAACAAATACAAAAGGAACGAAATACACCTATATAGATGAGTCTACCTGCATAGACTGCGGTGCGTGTCTCTCTGTGTGTCCAGTAGAAGGCGCAATTCTCGATGACTGGCAGCCGGAGTTGCAGCATCTATAAAAGCTCTAAACTGGGCAGTGCAGGTCTAATAAGGGACACAAACTATGTTTTTCAGCAAGAAGCAAACTGGAATAAGTGAAGAGCAAGTTCTTCAGGCTCTGCGCCAGGTAATGGACCCAGACTTGCATAGAGATGTAGTGAGTCTCGGCATGATCTCAGACATTGGAATATCTGGCTCGAAGGTTCACTTCAAGCTAACTCTTACAACTCCAGCTTGCCCCGTTAAAGAGAAGATGGAAGCCGACTGCCGCGAAGTTGTGAGCCAAATACCCGGCGTCGGGGAAGTCGAAATGGAATCAACTGCCTCAGTGGCTGCCAGCCGTACTGTGGCAGGCAGAGAGCCCGTTGAGGGCGTCAAACAAATTATCGCTGTTACCTCTGGAAAAGGCGGCGTAGGCAAGACCACCGTGTCAGTCAATTTGGCTGTTGCACTCGCTCACCTTGGTGCTAGTGTCGGACTTCTTGATGCTGATATCACTGGGCCAAACGTTCCGCTAATGCTTGGACTTGAAGATTACCAACCCACATCAAACAGTGAAAATAAGATCGTGCCGCCGAAAAATTACGGCGTCAAATGCATGTCTATTGCATTCTTTGTTGACAAAGACACGCCGATCATCTGGCGCGGGCCAATGCTCGATAAGGCAATCAAACAGTTCCTGCGAGATGTCGACTGGGGCGAGCTGGACTACCTCATAGTTGACATGCCGCCTGGCACAGGCGATGCACAGCTCACTCTCACGACCGCGACACAGGTGTCAGGTGTTCTCGTTACTACACCGCAGGAGGTGGCACTCCTTGATAGCCGTCGGGGCTGTGCCATGTTTGAGAAGATGCATGTGCCTATCCTCGGACTTGTCGAGAACATGAGCTATTTCCTCTGTCCAGACTGTAGTTCCAAATCACATATTTTCGGTGCCGGCGGAGGCAAGATCTTGGCTGACGAGATGAATATTCCATTCCTTGGTGAAATCCCGCTAGATTCCGCCGTAAGGGAGGGGGGCGACGCCGGACGTCCTATCACTGCTCTCGATCCTGATCATCGAATCTCGCAATTTTACATCGCGGTTGCCAAACAGCTTGCTGCCCAAGTCAGCATAAAGACCCTTGCGCTGGTGTAGGAGGAAGAATTATGACTGCTAGAGACGATCCCGCGATAATACCAGCAGACCTCCAGGACACAGCCAGTCTGATACCGCTAAATGCAGCGATAGACTTCTTCGGTCGTTTGCTTGACCAGGTTGCCAATTTGGCATGCTCATTGGCCTTTGACGTTTGGCACTTCTTGTTTTGCCATAGAAATTACTGATAGGAGGTTTTCATGCCGGAATTTCACAAAGTCTTGCAAGCTAGCGAGCTTGAGGTTGGCAATTCCAAACTGGTCCAAGTCGATGGCAGAAAGATTGCACTCTTCAATGTCGCTGGTTCTTACTATGCAATCGACGATACATGCACACATCGTGGCGGAACGCTCTCTGACGGTTCGCTAGATGGAACCCAAGTGACCTGTCCCTTGCATGGAGCCATCTTTGATGTCACTACTGGCCAAGTGAAAGGCCCTCCCGCACCGGCTCCTGTTGCTAAATACAATGTCAGGATCGTTGACGCGCATATTGAAATCGAAGTCTAGAAGCCCAATAAACCACGAGGTTATTTACGATGTCCGAAACCACACTAAAGCAAGAACATGTAATCACGGTTACTCCAGAGGCAGCCCAGCAAGTTAGCAAATTGCTGTTAGAACATCCACAGGATTCTGGTTTAAGAGTACTTGTGAAAGACGGTGGCTGCTCTGGAATGTCCTATGGCCTCGACTTTGATAATCCGGCTACCGATGATCAAATCTCAGAGTCTCACGGCGTCAAAATCTTCATCGATTCTAAGAGCGCCATTTATGTAAAAGGAACAGTCATAGACTTCGAAGGCGGTCTTCAAGGCAAGGGTTTCACTCTAAAGAACCCCAATGCTAAAGGATCCTGCGGCTGCGGTCAGTCATTCACAGTCTAGCCTCAGTCCGCTTGAATGTGGTGCATGCTGGAGGTCGCGATTATGAACGCAATAGTCGGCGCTGAAAATATTGCTTTGCTTTACGAATCGCAAGTACTCGGAAGTAGGGCCGACAAATGCGCCGCCAGATGTGACTGGAATGAGAATGAGCGACTTCTGTTGCTCGCTCTGGAAAAATGGCAGAATGCAGTAGGATCATCTGACCCTAGTATTGGTGCCATTCTGGATAAGCTGGGTCAAGCGTACCTGGCATTGAACCTCATTGAGAAAGCCATGGACGCCTTTGGCGAGGCAGCCAGCCTGCTGGAAATGGACTATCATGCGGGGCATGCCAGCCTTGCCCCTATACTCGAACATGAGGCAGACTGCTTTATTAGGCAGCAGAGGTATGCCGAGGCACTGCCGCTTTTGAAGCGAGCTTTAGAAATCAACGAAAAAACTATCAGCAGCGAGCATCGTTCTACGCTCAAATGTATGCAAAAGCTTGCCAATCTCTATTCCAAATTGGACAGACCTGTCGATGCTGAAGGACTGCTGACGAAGGCAATGAAACATGTCGACACGCCTCTTGGCCCAGCGGAAGAATTCCGTTACCAGCTCGCGCTTGTTTATCTTCAACAAAACAAGCACGAAGAAGCAATTGAACAGCTCCTGCAAGCGATTAAAGACTTTCGACAGCGTCACAATTACGGCCGACTGTCCGATTGTCTTGTCATTTACAGCAATGTCTTACGACAATCAGGCCAGCTCGAATCGGCTGACCAGGTTAACGCGAATGCTGGGCACTATCGCGAACTGGCTGCGGTTTCTCCGTACCCTCAGGACATCTATCCAACGACCTTTCTACGAATGTGACGACCATGTTGTCTGGACGCGATAGATACTTCCTGCGTTATGAAGAAACGATCCGATATGAGTACCCAGAGATATCGCAAGACATCATAGCGATCGCAAACTTACCAGGAGAGAGATGGACACAGTAACAAATATTTCTTCGCATCTTGCGTTGGGAGCGGTTGCAGGTTTAACGATCTTTCTTGGACTGCCGATAGCCAGATGGAAGCGAGCATCCGAACGGCTCCGCGGCATGCTTGCACTAGTATCTGCTGGTGTCTTAATTTTCCTCATTATCGAGGTTGGATATCACGCAATAGAAATACTGGAGTCAGCAGCAAAATCCAGCAGTACAGCAGTCTTACCACAGTTTTGCATTTTTATTCTAGGACTGGTCTTGGGCCTAATTGGCTTGGCTAGCCTTGAAGAGAGGCGGTCCCTCAAGCACACAGAGGGTGCTGATCCAATACACATTGCAAGCATGATTGCGCTTGGAATAGGATTTCATAACTTTGCTGAGGGGCTGGCAATTGGACAATCCTTTACTGGTGGCGCATTGAGTCTGGGAACTGTCCTGGTCATTGGTTTTGCGCTTCACAATGCGACGGAAGGCTTTGGCATTGCGGCACCACTAGTAGGACAGGACGTTAGCTGGAGCAAGTTATTCATGCTTGGGCTAATTGGAGGAGGGCCTACTGCTATAGGAGCAGTGGTGGGAGGCCTATGGGTCAACCCAACTGTGGAGTTACTATTTCTGTCACTGGCGGTCGGATCGCTCATCTACGTCACTCGTGAATTACTACGACTGAAATTTACTTCTCTCACCGTTACTTCTGCAATGACGGCGCTCCTAGTCGGATTGGTATTGGGTGTGACAACGGAGATCTTTGTAGAAGTAGCAATGGTGAATAATTCATCGAACCAGGCTCGTTCCAAGAGCAAGTC
>JADYXR010000105.1 GCA_021772095.1 Candidatus Obscuribacter sp.
GGCGCTATAACGTGTGTTGTCAAGTCGTTACGGTAATAATTGTCAAATGGACCCTTCTATTGCCATCACCATCGGAATCATTGCGATCGTTTTGCCGTTTATTCTCGCTGTGCTTATGTTCAGACCGCTAGTCACATCAATCGCCGACAGAATCGGCGGCGGGAAGTCTAGCGCCAAAGAAATTAAGGATCTCAAGAAGAAAATGCTGATGCTTCAAGATGAAGTAGCCGACCTGCGCGGCAAAGTCATGGGCATGGAAGATGATTACCAGTTCGCTCAGAAGATGCTTGAAGACATGGAAAATCGTGGCGAGCGGAAGACGAAAGAATAGTTCGCGTTGAGCAATCCAGTTGCCTTAAACCGCCAACTCGTGTGGAGCGATCCAGTGGTTGTTAAACCGCGAGATTGCATTGAGCATCTAGTTGTCGTTAAACCGACGCACTGGGCTCAATCTGGTCAGGTTTTTGGAAGATTAGAACGGCTGCCACAGACGTTAGTGTAAAGAAGATCAATAGCGCGAAAGCGGCATTGAAACTGCCTGTCAGATCTGACAACCAGCCGGTGAGCGATGGTGCCAAAATTCCGGCAAGGGCGAAGAAGCTGTCCATTAGCCCGAGACTTGTGGCTGCGCGATCTTTCGCCAGGTCGCAATTGAGTGCGTAGAAGCAGGCATTCGGCATCAGTCCGAAGCCAATGCCAAGCGAGATCATAATCAACGAAGCATTCAGATCGTTTCCTAAAAACAGCATCGGAATGAAGCAGATCCCTGATATCAACTGGCAGATCCAGATCATGTGAGAACGCGCGACCCGCATGCTGCCTGTTTTTTGCCAGAGCCAATCTGACAAGAATCCTGCCAGTGCCAGCAAGATTGCGGCCGTGAGCCATGGTGCGATCAAGAAGATGCCGATCTCTTTAAGGTTTAGACCAAACTGCATTTTGAAATAGCCGGGCAGCCATGTCAGCGCGAAGAACAGCGTATACCCGAACGCAAAAAACGCGTAATTGTTTGCCATCAAAGATCGGTTGAGCAGCATGAACCGCCACGTTGTCGTTCCAGCCGCCAATTCGTGCGAGCGGATCTCGGCACTGGTTCTCGATCTGTCCGCTGTCGCGGTGCCGCGGATGTACATCAACTCTTTGTCACCAACCAGCTTCGAGCTTTCCGGATAATCGCGGAATGCGAACCACCAGGCGACAGCCCAGACGATACCGAATGAACCAAGAATCGCGAACATGACTTTCCAGCCGAAAGTGGTAATCAGGTTAGTGATCAGAGGCGCACCGATGACGTTGGCCAGCGGCACAGCGGCCAAGCCAATCGCGGTCGCGCGTGCCCGTTCGTTCGACGGTAACCAATCAGCGACGACCCTCGTCAGCGCTGGGAAGTGAGGACCTTCGGCTAAGCCGAGCAGAGTTCGAAAGGCGAACAACAGCGGAAGATTGGCTGCCAGTCCCAACATTGCCGTGCACAATGACCACATCAAAGCGGCTCCAGCCCAGACTTTATGCGCGCCCCAGCGGTCAACCATCATGCCGCCACCGGTCGTCATAATCATGTAACCGACAGCGAAAGCGCTGGCAACATAGCCGTACTGCGTGTCGGTGATGTGAAATTCGTCTTTGAGTGGGCCGATGGCATACGACAAAGCCGATCGATCCATGTAGTTGACCAGCGTGATGATGAAAGCAAGAGCAATAATCACCCAACGATAGCTGGTCGATTTTGAGGACTGAACGTTAATGCCGTCGGTGGTCGCGCCGGTTGAGATATTTTCGGTCATTGGCTTCCGCAGTTCGTTGTGGGAGGGGGTGGCAGTCAAGCTCAAGATCGCCATTCGACATTGACAAAAGGTCGCCAATTTTGGCGGCCAGTTATTGATTATGGCGCCCGCAAAAATTAATTTGAGGAATTTTGGTTAAGGATTGAACTTTTTGCGGGAACGATCCGTCTAAGAGAGTATCAACGACTTTTTTCGAGGATCTATATGTTGAAATCAAAAATGTTGTACCTGTCCGCGCTGGTGGCAGTTTCAACCATCTCATTGTCTTCTCAGCCGGCTTTTGCCCAGCTCGAGCCAGCCGATCAGTCTGACATGCAGGAAGTCGAAATTGTGCTCAATGTCCCTGAGGGTGGACTCGAGTTCGAAGGGCCTCCTGGTTTCCCACCGCCTCCAGGTGAGGGCGGCGAGGAAATGTCCATTGCGTTCAGCATGCTGCCTCCTCCGGGAATGACCGTAGGTGCCATGCGAGCTGGTCATGGCGGTGGATCTCGTGGTGGACGTCATCACGGCGGCGGGTGTCCGCTCTGGATGCTCGACGGTGAAAATGCTGTCACCGATGATCAGTACGAAAAGTTGTACGACTTGAAAAATCGAACACTCGATCAAATCGGACCCAAAATGCTCGAACTTCATACCGCTAGCCGTCATCTTCGCGACGCGCTAACACAGGAAACCATCGACGAAAAATCAGCGAAGAAGCTTCAAAGTCAGATCACCGGATTAAAAGCCGAGGCCTTGTCCCGAGTTTAGTTGAAAAGTTTGGTGATCCCCTCCAGGACTAGCCTGGTATGGTTTCGGTTGCAACACCAGAACCCAATTCAAGAGGA
>JADYXR010000106.1 GCA_021772095.1 Candidatus Obscuribacter sp.
AACCCGGTGGGTTCTTTTTCTGGAAAGGTACAGCCATCCAGATAAAGCCTAAGTTACGCCGATAGACACTTGCAACGCAACTGTCGGCAAATGAGTTTCAATATAGACACCACAGGCGATGCCAACATCGGTCGCAGTCTTGGCCTATCTCGGAAATGAGCCAGTTCGAATTGGATCGCGCGTCTAACGACTACGATCCCTACTTATCTTCGGAGGCCTCTGACCTCAGGCAATCCCATTCTGCTCGAGGCCGGTTATTGTGTAATATTCACCGTCAAAAGCAACGGTCATTCGGCGCAGAGGACGGGACGCAGGTCCGCCTAACACACGCCCATTGTCGTTAGGGTCGAACGTGCTGCAATCGCAAGGACAGCACAGCACCGGAGTTTTAGATTGTGTTATGCAGTTATGCTCGTGCGTGTCCCGCAGGAAGTTTACGGGTTGCTGATGGCGGCACTGTGTGCAGATGCGACTAAATGCGACAATTTCATTTTTTGCAGTACGCATTATGAAACCGGGGGTGGTGCGAACTTCTGCCAGTTCGGGATTGTATTCAAGATATTTTTGGTAGAAGGTAAAAGGAAGGCAAGTCCAGGGCGCCGGGAAATCCTTGTCGATAAAAGTGGGAATAGGTGGCTCGGCCAGGGGCTGGTCGGACTGACCCACTATATCCAGAGGCTTGAGCGTCGGCCTCAAGAAGCGCAAAAAGGGCGAGGCCAGGAGACCGAAGGTAGCTACAAGCGGTGCACCTGCTATTAATTTGAGAATTGTACGACGGGTCAGTACAGCCTTAGCATCGGTGCAGTGTTCCTTATCGTTCATGCTATCCACCGAACTTGCAGGAAGGAGTGTTCAAATCCATTGTAGCTTACCAAGCACCTTGGCGGCACTTTTCGTTCCATTGATCCCCAGACCCCTAATTCGCTATTGTGACTTAATGCGCGCAATCGCGTTCGTCCGATAGTGCAAATCACATTTTATTGCGTTTCCGGTATTCATGCGGGTTTCAGCGATTGAGTGTCAAAATTTCATATTAGGGGTAACCACCGGCGGTGCATCTCGCTTTATCACTCCGAACATAAAGCAATGCTTAAATCGCCTAGCTAGCGAGCATGTAACCGCTTTTAGCTTTTATACTTTCTCACCGAGCGATCCGATTGTACAAATCAGAACGCACAAATTTTGAGGCACCACTTTGGTGATCAATTCAGAAAACGTGCGGCTGGTGTAACCGATGGTGGTGGCACGTTTCGGGAAGTGTGCGGCTTTAAATGGTTGCCTTTCAAAGAGTGCGCGGCTGTTAGACCCAGTCACAGCAAAGCATTCGGAGAACGTGCGGCTGGACTTTGTCTGCTACTACGTAGCCGGGATGGCTACGCAGGCGTAGCTAAATAGATTGTATATTGCCACCCGGAGTGAAATCCAGTGCGGTGCGATCTGGCGATCCGTTGAACTCAGTCTGTTGAAAAAAAAGATCCGCGGTCGCATTTGTGCTCTCCGGTAATTTGTCGCTTTACGGTTCCATCAGAAACGCCCAAACCGCGGTCGGATAACTTTACAATACAACCGCTTTTGTTGTTCAATCAGAACTAGAAAGGAGGTCTCAAGAAAGTGATCTACAAGCGGTCAGTTGCAATTGAACGTCGAACATTCAACCGAATGTTTGTGGTCCACTACTCATCAATCCGAAATAGACTGCCATGATGATTCTCTACTTTCTCTTACTCTTAGTTTCTTCTGGTGATTCCGTCTATGCGCAATCGCAAACGGAAAGGTTCCTGGTCCCAACAGGCAGAATTGTTTTCGCAAAGAAAAATATAAGAGCAGGAGAGCTTTTCACGAGATCGAATTTGGAGATGAGATTAACTACCCAAGATAAAATCCCGCCCGACTCGTTTACGCGTATGGAGGCATTGTTCGAAAGAAGGGCTGGATATAGGATCAGGAAAAATCAAATTGTGAGCACATTTGAAATCAAACCGATCGATAGACTGAGTTGGACTAGTTATGACGAATCTTCTGAGCGAGAAATTCTAAAGCAAAAGCCGCGGGCCGGATACGGACTGGTTGTTTATGCGATGCGAGACATCCCTGCAGGTTGGCCAGTCGAGCCGATGATTCTCGATGCAAAGCAAATTGAGCTTTCCAAAATACCCAAAGATGCTGTTACATCGGCAAAGAAAGCTACCGGCAGAATTGCGAAATACGGCATAAGCCAGGGTCAGATCTTGACGGAACACGACTTACTTCCTAGAAAGAACCGGCGGCTTAAAGGGCGGTCTTAAGAAATGGCGGCAGCAGGAAAAGAAGTCCGTTTGCCCTATACCGCTGTATATGCCAGACTTGGTGTAATGACACCAGAGGATCGGTTTGTGATTTCAGTAATCTGGCTTACAACAATCTTGTCCATAACCCTTATGGTTCTGGGAATCGTCAACATCGACATGCATGTTAGAGCCAGTTTTGACTCAAATCGGCCTTGGGTACTTGTGTTTTTGCTGGGTGCTCTGCTTGGATTTTTTCCCCTGGTTAAAGCCAAGATCGGAACGTGGAGCAAGGTTGCCATCGTCTCAGCTCTCTTTACCGTTTTAGAAGCCTATGGACTTAATCAATCTGATCACGGTCTGGCAACAAATCGTGCGTGGGTGAGCCCGTGCATCTGGGGTTTTTTGCTGGCGCTTTCGTCCATTTTTCCTTTCGTAGGCATGTTGTTAGCCGGACGTGGTTTTGACAGAGCCTTCCGGGTGGTGCTGTATTTTGTTGTGGCTGGAAGTTCTCCCACTATTGCGGCTGCTATATTTACGGCGCCGCGATGGATTCACTAGGTGCAAGTCCTCACTGAAACAAGCATCACACACTAATCGTGGTTCATTTTGAATCGGAACTAAATGCTGACGTTGGACGACCGGAGCCCTAATAAAAAGAATTCCGGCGAGGTTTACCGGAAGAAGCGAAGCGACTGAGGATAAGCCGCAGCCGTACCGCTAGCCTCCGAGCCTGTGCTTGACGCCCGGAGCTAAAATCATTTCGGTGACGGCGGCGATTCGTTTCGATCCTATGCCGTTCGCCGTTCCGCCGTCGCCCTAATTTAAACGTGGCGAAGGGAGTCAAGCACCATTCTTGTGATTATCAAAACTAGGAATAACCCTGGAAACCATTGCTTCGATAATCCGTCTTTAGATTAACGCGTGGATCGCCGTTTGAATAATTGAGGTGTTTGCGTTTTTTAGCAAGCCTCTTATAAAACACTTTTCACGAGGTAGCGAATCACGTACTGCAATGAAAATGCTCTTTGTCATGAAGATGCGCTTGGGCAGCCTTCGGCGGTGGTCACTTCGGTGGTTATCGGGCAGGCTCCCGCACATCATTTCTTCTTGAGGACAAGCGACATGACGAGCAATAGCAAAACATATTCTGAACACACTCAATTTCGATTCCCACGACACAACACGCACAAAATACAATCAGATCTTTTATCAAGAAAAGAAGCCGCCGCATATCTTGGTGTGACACCAGAAACTCTGGCCGTGTGGCACTGCACGAAACGTTATCCACTCCCGGTAATTAAGATCGGCCGGCTTTGCAAATACAGAGTTTCCGACCTGGATGCTTTCATCACTCAGCGAACCGTCAGCACAAATTGAGGAACTAATTCATCGCTATGTTCTACGTCGGATGGCAGTTTCGTCTGCCATCCGCTGGAGTCATGCACCACATACGGCACTACAGCGCAAAGTGTCGTTCGTGCTGTTCCAATGTTTGCGCGTAACTCGTAATTTTGCAAGCGTACCTGCAAAATCAAAGCGCGACCGATCAATTTACTTCAACACATCAAGCAAGAATCGTCCTGTCTTAGGCATTGGACCTTCAGCCAAGTATTTGGCCGTTCGTTCGGGAGTTACTTCAGGTTTGCCATTACGCGCGGCCCAGTCGTTTCGTTGCTGTGAGCGCGCGACGAATTCAGACAAAAACAGCTCTGGACCTAGGTCGAGAACATCCAGTATAAAGTCATCAGGACTAAGAGATTCTATTCCGTGAGGCGCGAGTGATGCTATCGGAAAGTGCTTGTGATTATAGGTGACGATCACGTCAATTCTCTTGGACACAGCGGCCGCGAGCACATGCCGATCACCTTCGTCGCATGTCATAGAGTCAATCAAGTACTCATAATCGGCGCGCGGTATCGTTGCACGCCTATAAAGAGCCTTCATATCCCTGAACATGCGATCCATGCCCTCGCGTGTTGCCCGACCATCGGCAATCAGATTCCGAGCGCACTCATCCAGTATTTCATCTGTCCAGTAGACAGGGAAATAACGGGTGCGCGCTGCAACCATTAACATATCCCTGATCTCAAAGGGATATAAAACACAAGCGTCGTATACGGCGGAGAAGGGCATTAGAACTGCCCTTCCATCAATGAATAAGAGAATCTCATTTCAGATCGTATCCGCCCATCTCTTCTGTATGCTCGATGAGAGAAGCCATCGCTGCATCTCTTTCTTTGTCTTCTTCTTCGATGAAGTGCAATAGATCATCCAGCTTGATCCGTCTGTGAGTGCCGATCTTGCTAGCCTTAAGTTTGCCTTCGTTTATAAGGTCAACAACGTGCTGGCGAGAACAAGCGATCATCTCACCGGCTTCCTGCGTAGTGAGAAAATCTGGTCTGGTGATCAGGCTTACAGCTTTACCGCGCGACATTGCTTGGAGCGCACAAGCAAGAAGTGGAATGATGTCTTCCGGCAATTCAATCTTTTGGCCACCCCAAAGGAGAACAGGCTTTTCTGCCGTGTCCTTTTGACGCAAAACCCTCAGCAAACCTGCTGTGTCCTT
>JADYXR010000107.1 GCA_021772095.1 Candidatus Obscuribacter sp.
AAAGAAAAGGAAAGGCTGTCGTCATCGACAGCCTTTCCTTTTTCTTCTGGAATAATTCTTGCCGCCGTCTTTATGCGCTATTTGACCGCCGCCAACACTCAGAACCTAGTTTGCGTCTGAGACCTGACGAGAAATCAGACCGCGCTCCTGCAACAATCTTTTCTTGCACTACGTCTATTTATGCATATAATGGAAACAAGACAACACTACTTTTGGTGCATGTAATGGCAGTCACAAACGTCCAGTCGACAACCGCTGAAGCTCTCAAAAGCGATATTACGGCTGCTTTGAAAAAGGAATTTGGAATGACAATTCCTCAATTTTTGCAATCAGTAGAGTCTGGAATACTTTCAAAATCCGATAATGGCGTCCGGGAAATTTTGTTATGGATGCGATTTATACCAACTGAAGATCTTTTACCGCCTTGTCCCTCTCTGAAGTAAAAGCTATATGTAAGGACCTTTTTGAATCCGGAAGAGGTACCCCCGGATTGTTTGCAGAGCTTATGCAGACGATTTTGGCAGCAACCGTCTTTGATAAGGGGCAACGGCTAGTCGTAGCGTACAACAACGCTGGGTCTTCGATGATAGGTAATCAACTATCAAGCACCGCTCTGATCCTCAACAATGGACGGTTCCTAAAATTCTTCATGTATTACCTCATGGAACCTGGAAAAGCTTTGACGATCTCTAATTCATCGTTTCAATATCAGTTCGATGATGCACCAATGTTTTCCAAGCATTTTATTTTTCGCTATGACTATCAGCTCCATCCAGAGCCGAATCATCCGCAATCTCATTTGCAGATAAATGGAGATTTGAAACATCCACAGGTGTCGGGGTCAGAGTTGAAGGATATTCGATTTCCAGCTAATCGAACATCTGTAGAATCAATGCTCAGGCTTCTGATAACGGATTTCGGACTCAAACCTAACAATCAAGATTGGGAGAAAATCTTGAGCCACTCCGAAGAAGCTTTCCTAAACTATCAGGCTTCTAAGCGCTTAAGCGGTTAACAATGGCTAGGAGGAGTTCTTCATGTGAATTACAGTGTCCTCGCCGAGAACAGTTGAACTTAGATGGCTAAAACGTTTCATGTCGTTGAGGCGGATTTCTTTTCCTGAGGCGATGGATGGTGTTCCTTTTTCGTCGCCGAGGATTGCTGGAGCTATGATGAAGATTAGCTCGTCGACCAGGTTTTCAGCTAAGAGCGCGCCTGCTAAATTGCCGCCGCCTTCGCAAAGGACAGACGATACTTGTCGTGATTTTAGATCTTTGAGGATGTGCTGCAGGTCTAGTTTTTCGGTTAGTTTGGGAACACGAACAACCTGGACGGTCGAAGGATATCTTATTTGTTGTGCCTGTTCGGAGCAGTAGATAATGGTATCGCCGCCGGTGCTAGCGTCGCATAGTCTTGAGGCGGGATCGATGGTCAAATTGGGATCGATGACCGCGCGTTTGGGATTCCTTGAGCGGTAGATATCGCGAACGTTCAATTCGGGATTATCCAGTCGGGCTGTGGCTGCGCCGATGAGTACGCAGTCCATTCTATTGCGGAGTTCGTGAACGTATTTGCGTGCTTCAGGTCCTGTGATCCATTTGCTTGTTCCGGTTCTATCTGCGATTTTTCCATCGAGGGTGGAGGCCAATTTCAGTGTCACCCACGGCATTCCTGTGGTGATTACTTTGATGAATGCGCGGTTGTGCCAGCGGGCTTTCTCTTCTAAGACTGGCTCAACTACTTCGATTCCTGCGGCTCGCAGCTTTTCGAAACCGACTCCGGCAACTTTAGGATTTGGATCCGTCATTGCGGCGACGACTTTTTTCACACCGCTGGCGATCACTTGGTCTGTGCATGGCGGAGTTTTTCCGTGGTGGCAGCAAGGTTCCAAACTAACGTAGATAGTGCCGCCGCGTGCCTTTTCTCCGGCTTCATCGAGAGCAAAAACTTCGGCATGTGGTTCGCCAGCTTTAGGGTGGAAGCCTTTTCCAACTACTTCGCCGTCTTTTGAAACTACGACTGCTCCGACGATTGGATTCGGCGATGTTCGCCCTTCAGCTTCTAACGCAAGGTCGAAGCATTGCTGTATGAATCGGCGATCGTCATTGGTGGGAGTCATTTATTATAAGGATCCCGAGCAGTTCATTACCCGAAAGTTACTACCCGAAGAAAACTTCGGCTACTTTATAGAGGTCCAAATCAAGGGTCTTCAGCGTGTCTACAGCGTCTTCGACCGGAACGTCGGTGACTTGGTTGCCTTTGAGTGACACCATGCGCCCGAACTTTCCTTGGTGTACGAGGTCAACTGCGTGCACACCGAATCTGGTGGCAAGTACTCTGTCGAATGCGGTCGGCGAACCGCCTCGCTGGATGTGACCCAGGGTCGTGGCGCGAGTCTCATAGCCGGTTTGCTCATTGATTACGCGAGCGAGCCTTTCGCCAATGCCGCCGAAACCGACTTGTTGCGAAGTATGGTTGTCACCGTTTCCATTTCCATTCGCTGGCGGATCGGTATCGAATCGTGCGCCTTCAGCGACAACTACAATAGAGTAATCTCTGCCTCTGGCGTGGCACCTCTTGATTGAATCTATGACCTCCGCTGTTATCACGGGTTTCTCCGGGACGAGAATTAAATCAGCACCGCCGGCGATGCCGCCGTAGCAGGCGATCCATCCGGCATGTTTGCCCATTACTTCACAAACCAGAACGCGATTATGCGATTCAGCGGTAGTGTGCAGTCTGTCGATAGCCTCAGCGACTACGTTTACAGCGGTGTCGAAGCCGAACGTAAAGTCTGTTGCGTTTAAATCATTGTCGATTGTTTTAGGAATACAAACGATCGGAATGTTGTGTTCTTTATACAGTTTGTTGGCAACACTGCAAGTTTCCTCACCGCCGACGGCAATGATTGCGCTCAGGTTGTGCTTTTCGAGATTCTCTTTAATTCGTTCTGCGCCTCGATCCTCTTTAAATGGATTGGTGCGCGATGTGCGGAGGATTGTGCCGCCCTTACTTATGATTGAGTCAGTCGTGCGCATTGTCAGCGGCATCGTTATATTGTCAACCGGACCGCGCCAGCCTTCTAGATAGCCGACCACTTCGGAACTGTAACCTTTGATACTGTGCCTGACCACTGCTCGGATCACGGCGTTGAGCCCGGGGCAATCGCCGCCGCCAGTTAGTAATCCAATGCGCATAAGTAACAAGCCTCAAGAAAAAGTCGTTCGTGCGGGCTTCCGGAAGCCAAGTGCCCGGCTGGGTTTGGCTTTGCTGAAAAGACATTGCGTCGCGCTGTCTGCGTGACTGCGATCGAAACCGCGATTCGCGCCTGCTGCGCTCAAGTCAAGCGGACGGAGCGAGCCAGCGAATGCGATAAAGTCAAGTATACCGACGAATTCTGCTGACATTAGCGTTGGTTCTGCATTATTACGAAGCAGATTATTAGCGTTTCTAAAACTTTCCGGGAATCCGGGCGGATCTCTACTAAAGTATGTTGTCTGCGGCGGCTGATGCTGCATGTCAACGGTTGTTTCATCACGCGAGGGACAGGACATTGGATCTGTACGAGTACGAAGCAAAGAAAATTTTTGCGGAAGGTGGCATCACTGTCCCTCCGTCTGTTCGAATCACAAAACCTGAAGAACTTGCCAAAGTTCACTTTGGTTTTCCAGTCACCTTGAAAGTCCAGGTTCTTGCTGGTGGACGTGGAAAAGCTGGCGGCATCAAGTTCGCCAAAGACCTGAACGAAGGTCAAGAATTGGCGAAGACACTTTTGAAGATGGTCGTCAAAGATTCTAAAACCGAAAGTCTTCTTGTCGAGCCTAAACTCAACATCAAGAAAGAACTCTATCTGGCTGTGACGCTCGACCGTGAGCGCGGCTGTGCTATCTTCATTGCCTCCGCTGAAGGCGGCATTGAAATCGAAACATCTGACACAGTAATCACCATGCCGATTCCGAATCCCTACCATCCTTATGTAGGAAGAGAACTGGCGAGAAAACTCGGTTTCACCGGCAACCTGCTTGTTAAAGTAGCTGATGTTGCTTCCAAGCTCTACAAAATCTTCGAAGCTAAAGATCTCGATCTGGCTGAAGTAAACCCGCTAATCATCACCGAAGGCGACGAAGTTCTCGCTCTCGATGGCAAGATTACAGTCAATGATGATGCGCTCAATCGCCAGCGTTATTTCGATGGCTGGTTAGAACGTCACACCATGGACCTCTCCGAGCGCGAGCGTCGTTCCAAAATGATCGGTCTCAACCTGGTCGAACTGGACGGCAACATCGGAATCCTTTGCAATGGCGCTGGATTGACGATGGCGACAATGGATATGGTCAAGAAGTTCGGCGGACGTCCGGGCAACTTCCTTGATGTAGGCGGCGGTTCCGATCAAGAGAAGACTCTTGAAGCACTCGAAATCGTTAACGACAATCCTGAATGCGATGTGATGCTTCTCAATATTCTTGGCGGTATCACCGCTTGCGATGAAGTCGCCAGCGCACTCGTCAAATTCATCAAGAAATATCCGGAGCGCAAATTGGTCGTTCGCCTCAGAGGCAACAACCAGGATGTCGCCGAGAAAATCCTTGCCGAATCCGGTCTCAAGCTGATTCCCGATCTTGAAGCTGCTGTTAAAGAAGCGGTTGCACAATCGACCAGCGTCACTAAGAAGCCTGTGGGCGCGAAAGCGTAGCATCGGCCCAGCGGCTCGGAATCAAGGTTTCGGCTGCAGATATTTTTTTAAAACTGAAACAGATTGTAAGAATTTACAAGGAGAACAGAAGTGATTCTCATCGATAAGAACACTAAAGTAATGGTCCAGGGCGCCACAGGCAAGATGGGCTCATCGCACTTGAAGCGCATGCTCGCTTATGGCACCAAAATTGTTGCCGGCGTTACACCAGGAAAAGGCGGCACGGAAGTGCATGGCGTCCCGGTTTACGACAGCGTAAAAGAAACGGTAGAGAAGACCGGCGCAACTACCAGCGTCATCTTCGTTCCACCATATCTGGCTCTCGATGCTGGTCTTGAAGCTCTCGACGCAGGCGTCGAGTTGATCTGCTTGATCACCGAAGGCATTCCTCCACAAGATACGGCAAAGCTCGTCGCCGCTGTAAAAGAAAAAGGGGCCAAGCTTGTCGGACCTAACTGCCCTGGAGTAATCACTCCTGGGCAGTGCTTGATCGGCATTCTGCCAGGTCAAATCTTCTCGGCTGGTAAAGTCGGAATGATTAGCCGCAGCGGAACCTTGACCTACGAAATCGCTCTTGCCCTCACGGATGCCGGACTCGGACAGAGCACCTGCGTCGGCGTCGGTGGCGACCCGATCAAAGGAATGGGCTATCAGGAATTGCTGCAGATGTTCAACGACGACAAAGACACCGAAGTCATTGTTTTGATCGGCGAAATCGGCGGCAACGCTGAAGAAGTCGCTGCAGAGTTCATCAAGAACAACATCAAGAAGCCGGTTGTCGGTTTCATCGCTGGCGTTACTGCACCTCCTGGCAAACGGATGGGTCACGCTGGTGCCATCATATCTGGTGGCAAGGGAACCGCGGAGAGCAAGATTGCCGCTTTCAAAGAAAATGGTATTCACGTCGCTTTGACTCCGAGCGAAGTCGCTCAAATGGTCGCCAAAGCAGTTCCGCAGTTAGTCAAAGCGTAGAAACGAAACTAAGCCAGGACCGGGTTTTCCGGTCTTAGCTTAGTGAAACTTAGAGGTTAATTCGTTAACCTCGACAGGGATGCAAAGATGGAGGATAATGTGCGCTTTACATCGCGTGCGTTGTCCTCCATGAAATTTCGGCGTTTAGTTTACAAACAACTTTACCAACGTTCGTGGGAGCACGAAGGTTTGTCGATTTTGAATCGCATAATCTTCGGGCTGATTTGCTTGAGCGTTTTTCTTGTAATTATTGAAACCGAAAAGCCGTTCTATCATGCGCACAGGCAGTTGTTCCACGTAATCGATTTTGTAGTCGGACTTTGCTTTGCTACCGAGTACGCCTTGCGCGTCTGGAGCGCCGGAGAGAGAAAAGCTTATCGCGGCTTCACCGGTCGGCTCAAATATATGATGACGCCATATGCGCTGATCGATTTGCTTGTGATCGTCCCGTTCTTCATCACCAGCAGCTCCAACATTTTTATCGCGCGGTTTATTCGTCTATTTCGAATACTCGCTATTGCAAAAGCGGCGCGCTATTCGCAGGCGTTTGATCTTGTGAGCGAAGCGGTGCACAGCCGTCGGCATGAATTGATTTTCTCGCTGGTTCTCGCCGCCATTGTCCTGTTAACAGCATCAACAGTTATGTGGGTGGTGGAACCTGATGAAGAATTTCGCAGCATTCCCCGCGCGCTCTGGTGGGGTATCATGACCTTGACCACCGTTGGTTATGGCGATGTTTGCCCACAAACCATTGCTGGGAAAGTTATAAGTGGTGTCACCGCAGTTTGCGGAATCGGCTTGATTGCAATGCCTGCCGGTATTCTTGCCGCCGCTTTTGGTGAGGCGATCAATCGCCACAAAAATAAAATGGAGAAGCGTCGATGGGGACGAGTCTCTCGCAACAAGCGCGTAAAACTTTTACGTCAGCAGCGCAACCGCAACGCTAACGTTGAAGATGTTGAGGATCCTGAAGTATTTGGCGGACCATCGCCATCCGGTCGCCATGTGGTCTTGCAAGAAAGCTCAGGTACGGATCTCGAAGTGGTCTGCGAACATTGCGGACACGACAAGTTCGTCATGCGCCCGAAAAATGGCACCGCCTATGGTGACGACTCGGAAGGCGATTTTGACGATGAGATGAGTGATGACTTTAGTCCGACAGGTCCGCATAGTGTTTGGAAAAAATCACAGCCTGACACCGCCGCCACCGGCAACAACGGCCTCGAGCGTGTGACGACGAACAGAACGACACTGATGCATTTGATCGAACAGGCCGCGCGCGATCAACGCAAATAAGTCACGTTCTGTTCAGGCGTCGAATTCGTGCCAGCCGCGAGCGCGCGTTCAAGCCATTAACCATTTCGCAACTAATGCAAAGTAGCCGCCGACTTCGGTCCTGCGTTCACTGGTCCGCGCAATAGTTCTGCTCTGGATGGAAACACCGGTGGCTGAAACTGGCTGGCTCGCGATTTGCCGGTGCTGATCCAATCGTCTGTATCGGCTGTCGTTGGCCGTTGAGCCGGCATATCGTGATCTTTGAAAAAGATTTCGGTGAGATGTTCATATCTCATTTCGCCCAAACATTGCCCGTAACCGGTGCCTGGTTTCCACCAAACTTTACCTGAAATCTCTGTCCAATGATCGATACTGCCGGAGCCTCCCATGCCGCCCATGACGCGCTCACCCCAACAATAGTTGGGCTCGTCAATTCTGACTTCTCCGTCATTGACAATTTTGTGATTGCCCTCAGGACGACTATCGGCATCCATCCACTTCGGCAGGTCATCCAGGTCTGCTGTCATTACAATTTCGGGATCGCTCAAATCTTTGGTGTGATAAACCGGATAGATATAATACTTCGCTGCATGCGGCACCACGACTTCGTTTGCAAACAATGCAGTCAAATCTGCCATCGAGAAATCGGCTTTGATTTCGCGAATTCTCTGCAACATTTTTTCCATCGCCAGCTTCTTTCCGTCTGGACTAATTTCTAGAGATTTCGAAAGAGCGGCATCCTTGTACTCATTTCCGAGTGACGCCCAGCCGTCGATGTAGCCACCACCTTTGGTGAATTTCTTCCCGACGAACATCTTGTTTTCGTACAGTGGAAGACCGTTTTGAACTTCGGGCTTGAAACCGTAAGATGTTTCGTTTACCCATTTATTTTCGAAATACCATTTCGCACGATTTCTAAATTGAACAACGATGTAAGCGCGAGGCAATGCTAACGTGAATCGATTCTGCGGATTGGCTAAACCGGCGGCTGAGGCTTTGTAAGATGTTGTTGGACCTTTGATTATTCCGGTCGCTGAGAATGCGTTGGATACAGGGTTCCCAGCATCCTTTATCGGCTTCGTGTCGCTTCGATTATGCATGAATTCTGAATCTGATACCAACTGCGGTGCTTCGTTTTTATTGAATGCAACGAAGCAAAAGTTTTTGGAATTGGTTTTAAACGGCGTGTATCCTTTTAGACTGGTCGACCCATCGAAATTTCTCGACTCTTCGGCGCGGACCTTGCCGGGTAGCTGGTCTTGTTTAAACTCAAGATTACTGGAACCGCCTCTGCCGAGCATCGCCCACTTGTAACCATCCTCGGAAGAGAGCTTCATCTCTTCGGGATGTTCAATGCCTTGCCGTAGTCCACTGGTTTGTTGAAAATACATATTCAACGTGTGATGATCGCTGAGCTTCGCTTGCAATTTATTGTTTACCCACTCAGCGATTCTGTAGGCGGTGTCACCGTGAGCAACCGCGTCATCGGAAACCACTTCCTCGTCGCGCATCTCCTGTACGTTCGCGTTGATTAAATATGCCTTGCCCCAAACTCGATTGATGTTGCTGAGCCCGACTTTTCCATCGCTGTCAGCCACGTCGTTGTAGAGCACGTCGCACGGCACGCGCGATTCCGGTGCGCGTTTTGCAATGTTGAGCACCGCCGCATCAACCGTGTTGCGTGCTGTCCTCGAATGCCGCAGCATCATGACGTATTCGAAGCCCAGCCAGACCAGAGCAACTAAAATCAAAGCGAAAAGTGCAACCAGGAAAAGAGACGAACCCTTTTCCTTTCGAGCTGATTTGTGCATGCGTTTTTCGTACCTCGTTATAAAACGATGGAGATATTCCGCAGTTGTTTTGCACTTCGGGCGAAGTGTAAATCAGTGAGTAGAACCGAAATCAACCAGTGCGAACGAAACCGAGAAATGATCAGGTGGTTACCAAAGAATGAACATTGAAATTGCCGAGATAAGGCGTGTGTAGCTGAACGGGGGCGCCTGGATAGAGGAACCTGGAGGGGCGCCGAAAAAGCATGTCCTTAAACCAATATTTCATCAACTAGTAAGAACGTCAAGGCGACGAAGTGGTAGAACTCGAACTCACTTGAATGAATTCGATTCGTGGATTGTTCGAACCATGCAGAACAGATTCGATGAATTAGTCCGAACTGTACAAGTCTTTTGTGTACATTTTGTACTCTTCGCCGTACTTCAATTTTTCGTCGACTTGTAGTTTCTAATATATAGGTTCGTGCCGGTTGGAACCAGCCGCGGTGCGGTTCTCGAATTCTTTTCACCAAGCAAGGTTTGCAGCGAATCGGCTGAGTCTTTGATGCCAGTGCTCTTTCTGATTGCGTGCCCGGACCTGCGCATCTTTTCGTCGTTTAATCGTTTTACTCTGAGCAAATGATCGATCGCTTCTCCCGGCACATGGATTTCTTCCGGGTTTGCTTTGAGAATGGCGTCGACAGCTGCTGTCTTTGATTTCTTGATGTTCTCGTCGAGAATGCGGTTTGCCTCTGCCTCTGCTGGCGTCATCATTTTGCTCTCCAGCCCGGCGTCTTCTGCTTGTTTCCTCAACATCTGCAGTGTCCGTTCAAAAATAGGATCGACGGCGGGCTCTTTGACTTTGTCATCCGGCTTTTTCTTTTCGGGCGCTTTGATCACGCCGTCCATGTAGTTGTCGGCGCCAAGATATGAAAGCGCTTGTTTCGAGAGGATCCCCGCCTTGTCGCGCGGCGCAAGCGCATAGGCGATACGAAACTCGCGAATGGCAGTTTCTCTCTGTTTTAAATTAATAAACGCATTCGCCATGTAGTAGTGCAGGATGGCGTTGTCGAATTCGGAATTGAGCGCCATTCCGAACTTCGAGATGCTTTCGCGATAGCTCCCGGCTTTATACAGTTCGATTCCCTGCATTAAACTCGGGTTGATGTGATTGTCACCGCTACTTTCCGCGACCGCATGCTGATTTGTCACAGTCACCAGTAGTGCTGCAATCCAAACAGTTTTCGATGCGTTCTTACGTTTCACAATCTTGCCGAATCGGTCCGCTTCCCAGCATATTCTGCCCGTTATCACATAGATCTACCTGAATAGATTAGTGAATCGAGCGATTGCTAAACAATTGACCGCGTTGAATTACATCCCTTGAACAGGTTCTTCCTTCATCGCGCTTGAACGAACTCGTTCCAACTGTTGCTGACCGCGCGCTTCGACTTCGCGTCGGGGAAGCGATTCTTCGCGGCTCTCTTTGTCTTCAGCAGCGGGTGCGTGTTCTTTCTGTGGACCAAGTATGTGTTCTCTTGCAGGACCAACCCCATGTTCTTTTGGTACAACATGAGATCTTTCTGCCGCAGCGGTATCACCTGCGGTGTCTGCCTCGGCAGGAACAACGATGGCTGAAGATTGATCCGAATTAGACGGAGGCGCGTTTTCCGCGAATGTGATGTCGATCTTCGAATCGATATCGTTTTTCAACGAGTCGCCCTTGGTGTTCGCTTCAATTTGTTCGTACGTCTTCGAAATAATTCTGCGATCCTGATTATCGCCATTTTTTGCAATCGTTTTTAACGCAGAAAGAGTTCCTTCGCTAGGAAACATCGCCGCGTACTTCGCTGCCAAGTCAGTATTGACGAGCGTCTTCATCGCCAGAATCGCCATGCGTTTGCTGGTGTCATTGCCCATTAAGTGAGGAATAAATTTCTCAACAGTCTGCGCTTCTTGCAATTTGATCTGCTGTTGATTGTATTGATAGGTACAAAGCAGCGCACTGAGCGCGATGGCAACACCAGAGAGAATCGGACTGATCGCGGTCAGCTTGTCCCAGAAATCACGCCGCCGTGATTGCGAATTCGAGTCGGACAGCTGTTCGAATATCTTTCGCTGCTGTTCTTCCAACCGGTCTAGTGTCTGTTTAAGCTCTTGATCGTCCATGGTTTCCTTCTCCTGCGTTAATGGCACGCTTGCCAAGGTTAACATGCGGGCGCAGGCTAAAACGCTTATTGACGTTTTGTTCTCAAGAATTCTTCAAGTCCCGGAAGTCTTGTCATTACTGGGTTTTAGGGAATTCCAAATGTATTAAACTAATATCTTGCCAACTGTTAACGAGGATAGAAAGTACGCCTCACATTCGCAACCATCAAACGGACACGACTGCCATCACCAGAGCCGTCGAAAGCGCAAGCAAGAACATCAAGCCCAGGCTCCAATAAATCTCGACCATGTCAGCCAAACGAATTTCACGCGACCAGTAAATCATTAATCCTGTAATCCCGCAAAGAAGCAGATTCGCAATTATGAATGTCGGCTGGTACGCAAGTTGGATGGCTGAGTTCAAATAAGGAATTCCCTGGACCGGTATCATGCGCGACACCACACTGACCGACGCACACAGGCTGAGAACCAGGGCACTAAACATGGTGTTACTCGCCAGCCGCGCACGATTCACCGCCCGCGGTGCAAAAATTTGCACGACAAACACCGAAACGAAATGCGCGATCAAAATCGCTGCTGCGAACTGAACGCTGAGAATGGGGCTCTGATAGATTCCGAGCTCGTCGAGCTTGCGTGGGTAGGCGGGAAAATGAGTGAAGTGGATCAGTACACCGACGACCACCCAGGACGCAATGGTGGTGACTGCTATCCAGAGCAGTCTGCCGATGATCAGTTTGGCAGTGTCCTCATGCTCGATATTATCGGAGGCAAAACCGGTTTTTAATCTGGTGGTGGAAGACATATGCATCGCCATATCGCCGTGTATCCGCCAGTATGACATAGCGACGACTGCGATTTTAAGTATTAACGAGTCAAGATAGTTGTTATAAGATAAACTGGGAAAAGGGTTCCAGCGAAGACAGACAGGCAACTAAATGGCGACTCAAGATAATCCCGGTTCTCGTCCCACAGATCGTCCTTTTCGAGCCCTTGTTTTACCCGGTGGTGGCGGGCGTGGAGCCTACCAGGTTGGCGTTTCCAAAGCTTTAATGGAGCGGGGCATCGAGTTCGACCTGGCGTTCGGAACCAGCATCGGCGGCATCAATGCAACGCTGATGGCACAGGGAAATTTTCAGCGACTCGAAGATTTGTGGTGCAGCATCCGCGGAAAAGATGTTTTCTCGCTGCCCTCGGCTCATCAAATCGGCAGGCTGGTTTTAGGTCATAAGCTGGGACTGCTGGACACTCGACCCCTCGAAGATCTTTTGCGACGCGAAGTCGATTTGCAAAAACTCAAAGCCAGTCCGACCAAAATCGGATGGTGCACAACCGACCTTTGCAGTTTGGAAACTAAACTGATTACTATCGATGACATTGTTTCGACCAACGAGCTAATCGACGTACTGATGGCGACTTCGGCGATTCCAATGGCGTTCCCTCCGCGTCATATTCAGGGCAAAGGTCTCTGGGTGGACGGCGGTTTGGTGCGCAACACGCCGGTGGAAACCGCGATTCAGATGGGCGCCGACGAGGTTTACATGGTTCTTCTCCACCCTGAGAAAATCAATGTTTGTCCGGTCAACATGTTCGAAGTTCTAGTTCGATGCCTGGACATTGTGCTTGAAGCATCCGCCCGCAAAGAAATCGAAACCGCAGAACTCTACAACCGATTGATCGCATCAGGCTCGGAAGAATCGCGTGGTCGCAAAAACGTCAAGATTCACGTTTTTCAGCCCAAGAAACCGGTTAACACGACGCTCCTGGAAATTCACCCAGAACGCTCACGTCGTTTGATTCGCCAGGGCTATGAAGAAGCCAACGAACTGCTGGACAGCTATGACGACCGTCAGCCGCTCAGCGCGACGGCGTCCTGACTTCGTTCCACTGCAATGAGTAATCGAGCACATGGCGTCCGGGCGCTATTCAGGGCGAGGCCGTTCAAACTGAGTCGAGTCCTGAAGTTCAGTTCGAGTATGAAGTTCAGTTCGAGCCTGAAGTTCAGTCGAGCCTGAAGTTGAGTTCGACCCCGAGGTCTAGTTCGCCCCTTGAAGTCGGTTCAACCGAAACTGAAACTCCTAACTTTTCGCCGGGCGGCTATAATGCCACAGGAGTCTTTTTCACCCATAGCCCGGAGAGCATCAATTGTCTTCAGACGCCTGGATATGTCCAGCCTGCACGCTCCGTCAACCCAAAGCCGGACTTTGCATGTTTTGTGGTGCGCCCAGTCCGGAGGCGACCAACGACGACGACAGCTGCGGCTGCGCGCCTTTTGACACCGGCGAAACTCTCAACCGCGACGTGTTAAAACAACGCAGACAATTTATTGCCTCCAGAATTCGTACTGAATTTCCGACTCTCGACGAAGAGGGTTTTGATGTCGAGCTTATTCGCAACGCTAGAAAACGAGTGCGCCAATTCGTGTTTGGTGAAAACGCGTCGCAGGCTCTAACGAGTTACGAACGAAGCGTTTTGCTGCAACACTGTCTGGATGAGCTGTTTGGCTACGGTCCGCTTGGACCGTTGGTGCGCGATCCGGAAGTTCAAGAAATCAAAGTTTTTTCAAAAGAACTAACTATGGTGCGCAAAAAAAGCGAGGAATTCGAAGACGCATCGGTGAAATTCGATGATGACGCGCACCTCCATTCGCTGGTCGACGTCATCAAAGCGCGCTCGTCACCTTCCTCCTGGAGAGATCTCGCTCAGGCATACTTCGATCATTATGTCACCTGGGATGGTATCAAAATTTCTGTTTCGCAGATTCCTGTTCCGAATGGCACTCCATACATGACGTTTCTTTTTCAGGAACCTCTTGGTGCGCAATCAGATACTGATACCGTTGAACAACCCGAAGAGACAAGCGTTTCCAGCGTGAGACCGCTACAGAATCAGCGGTTGATCAATCTCAAAAAGCAATTTGTTTGTAATCACATCAGAAAAGAATTTCCCAAATGGAATCCTGAAGAGATAGAGAAAATTCGGAAGAAAATTCGTCAACACGTTTTCAATGATTCCACTGAATCGCGCTTGACGCCTTACGAGAAGACGGTCTTATATCAAGATTGCCTCGACGAAATTTTTGGTTTTGGACCACTTGGACCTTTGCTGAGGGATCCGGACATTTCAGAAATTCGTGTATTCGATGCTGAGCGAACTTCCGTTAAGCGGCGTGGTTCCCTGGAATCGATGGTGATTATCTTCGACGATGAAATTCACTTGCGACGCATAGTCAATCTGCTGGCGTCTCAATCGCAACCGCGCGATTCGGATAATAAATCAATCGATGAATACATCACGCCGACCGGTTCTCGTGTCGTGGTATCGCGCACGCCATCAAGCGCAGACGATCCATACCTCGTCATCAATCACGAAGGCGTTCTCTGATCTATTCCGTTGTTTTTGATCTAATGTTCTATTGTTTTTGCTGTTTTTTAATCGCCATTTCCTTTTTGAGGTCATACCGTAGACCGAAATGGGCTGCCAGTTTCATTCGCTGAGTTGTGTCGATACCAGAATTTGCAAATGAAATCGACCCGATATTTTTAAAAGTTTTTATTACCTCGGCAGATTTGTTGCTAATCTCAGGATTATCCGTAATAGAAAATTCTGAAACGCTTAAGCCGGCAAGCTCTTTAAGTTTGTCATCGTCTAAATCGGTGCCGTTTAAGTTCAAATATGTTAGCGGTCGAGTTTGTAAATGACTCAAACCCTTGGCGCCAAAACCTTTAGAATTCGTCAATCTAATTACTTTGACGCTGTCGATTTTGCTTATGTTTTTGAGCATTGTATCGCTCACCTGACAGCCGTCAAGAGTCAAGTATTTGAGTTTTTTCAATTCCGTTAGAGCTAGAAAACCAGATCCATCGGCTTGCTTCAGATCTCTAAAATCTATGTTCTCCAGTTCTGGCATTTGAGCCATGTATTTGAAATATTTGTCTTGTATTTCGCTTCGAAATTTAAGTGTCTCCGGCGAGCGAGAAATTAGATGCTTTAATCCGCTACCCGTAAGGCTTTCGCAATTGAGTAGATCAATAGTTTTCGGCTCCGGATACTTCGCGCACCGTGTTAACTGATCGTCGGTTAGCCCATTCACTTTTAAAGTCTTGCCGTCAAGAAAAACTCCTCGTTCTTCTCCCATGTAGAAACCGAAGGTTTTGTCTTCGGCAGGTGACCAGACCACAACTTTTGCGGGAGGTAGTCGGTTTCGAGTGAGAAGGGCTGTGGCTTCTAACTGTTTGAAAATTATGGCGGCACCTATTCCGAATATTGCGCTTGATACCGCCAGCAGTGCCAGGGAATTACGAACGATATGACTGGGCGGTCGAGAGAATTCCACCGCTTTATTCACTTCGGGATTCTGCATTCCAGAGATTTCATATTTCTGTTGAAGATCGGCTAGTTAGTTCACACTGAAAAACGTGCTTGAAGATCGTCCTCAACAGATCTTGTCAATAGACAGGCTCGCTTGGAATTTTCAAGATGCCACCACTTGTG
>JADYXR010000108.1 GCA_021772095.1 Candidatus Obscuribacter sp.
GGACGATTGCCGGGCTGGTTCCCTGGGTTCCAGTTCGGTCGATTGCCAGGTTGGTTTCCCGGGTTCAGGCTCGGGCGATTGCCCGGCAGGTTCCCAGGGTTGAGGTTCGGCCGATTGCCAGGTTGATTCCCCGGGTTGAAGTTCGGGCGGTTGCCCGGCTGATTCCCAGGGTTCAGGTTCGGCCGATTGCCCGGTTGGTTCCCCGGGTTGAAGTTCGGACGGTTACCCGGCTGATTGCCTGGATTCGCGTTCGGACGAGGTTGGTTCCCCGGATTGAAGTTCGGCCGATTGCCAGGGTTGAAGTTGGGGCGGTTGCCCGGTTGATTCCCTGGGTTCAGGTTGGGACGATTACCCGACTGGTTCCCCGGGCTGAAGTTCGGCCGATTGCCCTGCTGGGCGTTGAAGTTCGGTCGGTTGACCTGTTGGCTACCCGGATTGAATGCGGGTTGGCGACCGGGCTGGTGCTGAGGCTGGATGCGAGGTTGCGAGGGGCGATTGCCACCACCACCACCACCACCGCGACCGGCGTTACCACCAGGTTGACCACCGCCGCCTCGAGGACCACCTTGTTGCCCGGCTTGATTGCCGGCACCAGCGGCTTCACCAACTGCGATCGCGCAGAGGCAAAAAGCGACTAGCATAGCGAAATGCGTTTTCATGTTTCCCTTTCGAGAAGAGACGACCAGTACGCTTGAACGTACTGAAAAACGTGAGGCACTGAAACCGGGCGACACTGCCCGCGGTGCCTCACTAGAGAACTGGTTTGGACGAACTGACAATGTCGGCCGACGCGAAACGGCTGCCATTGCCAGCTCGAACACTGTCTAGCGCAAGGTCAAGAGACGCTCACCAGGTGATGCGCGTTCTCGACGTGTATAGTCAACACCACTAGATTGGGATCAGGTGTTCGCGTAATACAAGCAGACTGGATGTTTAGCTCTAGTGGTGACTGGTTCCGATAAAAAAAGAAATGAAGGTGATGTTGTTCAAGCTATCACTCCGTTTAGTCCTATGGAAAGAACTGTCATGATATCAGGAGTGATTTGTTTCAAATTTAGATTCTCAGAGTAAGCGCTTTGGATATTCAGTATGATAGGCGACTCAGGTAAAGTAGTTTGCAAAACGAGAGATTTAAATGAGTCCACGCAGAAAAACATTGACGGTTCTTGCCACCTTAGCCGCGCTGGCAGCGACGCAGCCCTGCTTTGCTGACGACAGCAACAGCTTCGTATCCACCGATGAGAAGTGGACGCAGTTGATAAAAGACGGTCAAGCGGCGCTGGAAAACGGCAAGGCGATGCCTGCAATCGGCGTGTTTAAACGGGCTCTCACTCAAGTTCAAAAAGTCCAGCAGGTAGACCAAAACGCAAGCAATCGCATGACCGCGATTACAAACGTCAAACTCGGTCAAGCGTATAGCGCCAAAGGCGATTATTCCAAAGCCGATGCCGCGTTTAGCGAGGCGAAAGCGGCATATACCAGGCTTTCCATCGACGATCCTGATTTGAAATCCGCGTTGAATGAACTCTCCAAACACTACAAAGCGATTGACACGACAACGCTTCCGGACTCAGTCACCTGCTATCTGAAAGAAGCGAACGTCAGCGGCATTGCGGTGTTCATCAAGGAAGAAGGCGGCGACCTGGTGGAAATATCCTTGCCGCAAAAATACATTAAGCCGATCGACTCGAAAGACGTATCTAAAGTCAGTTTCAACAAAAAAGTGAGCTTTCAATTTTTGACGAAACCAAACGGCGATTATCAAGTTTCGAAAATTCAGGGCATGCAAGTGCTCGCCAAAACGCTCTGGGTGAACCTGATGGACTCATTGTTCAAAGTCGGAACCAAGCCGGTCGCTGAAGTGACTGCCGGAAAGATGGGCGTGACCAAGACGGTCTCCGTCGACATTCCGGCCGATATGTTCAATTCGACGAAACAAATTCTCGACAATTTTATCGCTGCGATTAAGGGACAACCGGCTTATGCGGCAGTCAGCACTGGCGGTGGTGGCACATCGGACGGTTCGTCGAGTAGCTCATCGAGCGCTGGGACTAATTCCATCACTACAAGCGGAAGTGTGTCGGGGAGTGTCGTTCCGACGAACGTGAAGGCTGGGTCGAATGCGACTGAAGCAAGCAGTGCTTCTGGCGGTGACTCGGCACCGGCGTCAACGCCGTCAGTGAGCGGTTCTTCAAACGGCGCCTCCTCCACTGAGTCTTCGTCTGCTTCATGGAGCGACTCTTCAAACAGACCCTCGTTACCGGCATCAACGCCGTCAGTTAGCGGTTCTTTAAACGACGACTCCTCGACGGCGTCTTCATCTGCGCCAGGGAGCGGCGCTTCAACCGGACCCTCATTACCGGCGTCAACGCCGTCTGTGAGCGGTTCTTTAAACGACGACTCCTCGACGACGTCTTCATCTGCGCCAGGGAGCGGTTCTTCAGCGGGCGGCTCTGAAACGGACGGCTCATCAACAAGCGTACCGTCACCGAACGCGTCTAAACCCTAACCGGCGGGCCAGCTGAAGTGATCTCCAGCGCTTCTTTCAAACAGCTGAATCGTTTTCTCAAAAAAAAGCGCTGGTGCATCCGAAGCGACTCCGTAAAATCACACACGGTTTAAGGATTTTCTGAGTGCGATCGATGATATAAACAAGATAGTCGGATAAGTGATGAGGCGTCATGAAAACACCTACTAAAACCCTGCCGGTGCTGCTTGCACTGCTTCTGGTCAACTCGATTTCGAGCGCAAACGCGGAGAATCTGCCGGGTCAAAAAGTGGAAGACAATACCGGCAATATGTTCATGGAAGAAGTGATCGACGGCGACAAGTGGAAACAAGAAGAGCTGCAACGCAAGAAGAAAAGCAATCTCGAGCGCAGTCGACCGACCGACGCCCAATTGCAAAACGTGGGCGTTCAAGTCACGCCGAGCGGATCGATTATTCCACTGATTAATCGCGGCGCGCCGCCCGTTCGTGAGATGGGGACGACGTTCACAAGCTCCTTCCAGCCATTGTACCCCGGATATGTGGTGGTTCCCGGCAATCCATATCCCGGAGCGCCATTCGGTCGCCCCAATATCGGCATCGGCCCACTGGGTGGTATCCCATATGGTGGCAACCTCGGCGGCATCGCACCGTATGGTGTCGCTCCCTACGGCACTGCGCCTGGCGTGATACTAAACTCACCAGGCTACAGCTACACGTGGCAGAGCACTCCCGGAGCACCATCTACGCCACCATCTTCGGTTACCACTCAAGGCACGATTCGAAACAGCGGATTCGTGGGCGGCTACGCTGGGCAAGGCTTGAATGGCGGGTTTCAGACTGGCGGCGTGTTAGGCTTGCCGAGTACGACTCAATTTAATTCGACAACGACATTTACGCCGATACCACCGTCGGCGCCTTCCAGTCCTCAGTAGCGACCTAATCGAATGTTTTAAATGAACTGGAACGCTCTTCGTTTCGGAAGGTACTTCCAAGGCCGCGACAGCTTCTTGCCGTTCTCCTCGGTAATTCAATAAAATACTGCGCAGACTAAACAGCACTGTTCAGCCGCTCATCGTTCCTGGCGAGAAATCATCAGATTCATCCGGTGAAAAATCTGCCTGATTACGAGCTTGCATAAAACTGCTGTAGTCATCGAATTCTTTGCAGGTTAACGCCTGGTCCCATAGTTTTGGATTGTTTTGCTCGATGCATTTCCACTGCATGTAGAAGTACTGCTCAAGCCCGTTTGCGTAGTACATACGACTGTCGGTGTCGCGGCGCCAACGAAATACCTTGCTCTTGTCGGGCTGGTCTCCCAGAATTGGGTACGCAAACAGATTGTCTTGTTCATCGCTTCCGAAAAAGAGCATGCTGACGAAGGGTAAATAAACGCCCTCGTACTCATTGTTGAACCACATGTCCACATTGCATTCGATGATTTCTTCGATTGGAAATATGAGAATCTCGCCGTTCGGACCGATCACGCCGTCGGTTTCACGCAGCAATTGCAGGAGCGGCAAAGGTAGAGTAAAGCTCAACTCATTTTCGCATTTCTCGAGCAAGGCTTGCGAAGCCGGTTTCGCCAACTTACATTCGGGCCATGACGTTTCCAAAAAACTGGTCCACAATCTCGGGCACTCCTTGCTCGCAGCAAAGTGATTGTATCGTCAACTCTATCGCCATACCACTCCGACATGCGAAATTATCGACCCGCGCATGTATTAAAATCTGTGGACATCGAACGGGCGAAGAGAATATTTTCAACCGCTAGCGGTTGAAAATATTAACGCGCACTTTCCGTCAACCAGGTTCATGAGAAATGCGGTCAACCGCGGTTGAAAATACGGCCAAGACAACCTCGCACAAGCCGCGCCAGCATGGACGATTGCAATTGTGGTTTCTCAGCACATTCTCACTTTATCTATCAGGTGATTTGTAGTTTTTCGATGCTTCATGTCAGTAGGTTGCTAATCACCTAACGCCTCCCATTTCTTTCAAGCCACTGCTCTAAAACCATAACTACTCAACCACCACATCAATCGCGCGATCTCCCAAAGAGTTCGTCTGCGATCCGCGTTGTTTTAGAGCAATCACCGGCCGATAAACACGGCTTAACGCACACATGCAACGCATGATGTGCCAGTTCAACTGAACCGGAGTTTCCATGCCCGATATCAATCTCAATTCCGTTAAGGTCGTTGAAGTGACGACCCCATCCGCGCAGTCGCGCAGCAAAGTCTCCATCAGCCGCGCCGACCTCGACTGGGCTTCCAGTCAGGGGCTGTTGCCTGCTGATCACGTCTCCAAACTCTGGCAAGCGCTCGTCGCTCGCACGAGTTCGGAATCGAAGTTCGACCTCGTCAATCTCGCTTACTACGGCGGCGCCTCCATCGTGCTGATCGCAATGGCGATCTTCATGGCGTTGATCACCGCTGAGTACCAGGCGCCGGCTCTCGTTGGCACCTCGGTCGTCTACGGCGCCGCGTTCATCGCACTCGGCAGCCACCTCTTCTTCCGCAAGGGATTGGAAGTGCCTGGCGGTCTGATGTTCACCCTGGCGGTGTCACTTACGCCGGTGCTGCTGTACGGGATCATGTCCCTGAACGGCATTGCCAGCCTGACTTCCTCGACCGAACTCGTGATCGAGATTGCCACTGTCGTCGCCGCTGTTGTGGCGCTCTCCTTCGTTCGCTTCCCGTTCTTGACCATGCCACTGTTCGCGGCGCTCTGGTTTATGAGCATCACTGTGACCAGCATGGTCGGCAATCACGGGGGCTTCTTCTGGGGCGACAACCAGCTGATCGTCTCGATGATCTTCGGTGTCGCGATGTCGGCAATCTCGTTCAGCGTCGACCGTCGCACCGCTCAGGATTACTCCTACTGGGGCTACCTGTTCGGCGTGACGAGCTTCTGGCTCTCGCTGACGTTCCTCGACAAGGGCGGCCAGCTCGGCATGCTCGCGTACTTCGGCGTGAACGTCGTTCTGATGCTCGCGTCGGTCCTGCTTCAGCGCCGCATCTTCCTCGCCGCTGGCGCCCTGGGTTCGACCGGTTACCTGATGTACCTCGCCTACGACATCTTCGAAAACTCGATGGCGTTCCCGATCGTGCTCTCGCTGATTGGCCTCGGCGTCATCTTCCTGGGCATCTCGTATCACAAGAACAAGCAGCGCGTGGATAACTTCATCCTGCAGATGCTGCCTTCCAGCTTGACGCGATCCCTACCCCACAACCGCTAACCCAGGCTCACGTTGAGTTCTGAGTAGCACTGAAAAGCGCACCCTGTCCATAAGACAGACAGGGTGTCGCTTTTCTTTGGCATCCAACATACGACACCAAATAGTATAAATTCTTTATGCGTGCAGCATACCGGGCTGAGCCCCTTCGAATCAGGCGGACTCAACCGTCGTCATATTTTCAACCGCCGTTGAAAATAAATTACCAGTATTTCTGCCCGTCCGACATGCTCGAACCACCGCTTCTAAACCGGTCAGCCGCGGCATAATCACCCTGCCGTTCTGCGCTCTGGGCCTGCGTCTCCCAGCTCGGAACGCTGCTGGAGGATGAAGACGAATCAGACCAGTTTGGCGATGGGTCACCCCAACCGGCTGTTGCTGTAGGTTTGATCGAATCCCAGCTCATTGGACGTTTGGCATACTCTTCACGGCGTTTTCTGGTGCGCTCCCAGTCTTCATCAAGCCACGCTCTTTGTTGCGTATAAGCCGGTTTGATATGGGCCAGCAGAGTTCGAGCCCTGGCCTTCACCGCAGGAGATCCGCCCGGCAAATTGATGCAGCGACGAAGAATACCGGAAGCTTGTATATAATTCTGGCGATTCGTGATCATCACCGCATCCAGATACAACCACGTCGGATTCGTTGGTTCCAGCATCTCCATAGTTTTGTACATCCGCTGCAGTTCATTCGTCAGCGTTTTGACGGCATATTTGCCGGAAGGCGATGAGGTTTCTTTGTCCACCAGTTGCTTCTGGAGCGCGAGCGCCCGGCGCGCGACGTTACCCAGAGGTTCGCCTCCAAGCCTGATGTTGCGCCGGTACGATTCATCAGAATTGGCTCCCAATGCGTAATTCAATGCGTTCTGATACGCGTTGCGAGCGCCTTCCATCAATCCATCGTTTTCCGCTTTTCGCGCGCGAACGTACTCAGACTCAGCTTGTACCATCGAGGCTCGATCCGCTTTGGGAGAAGCCGCATTCGCCGACGCACCCAATTGCAGCGCACATAGACAAATGAAGAACACGCTCTCGACCCGATTGATCATAAGATTCTCGTTGAATCCCTGGAATTATTGATCCATGATAAAGTGTCAGAGGCATTTTTTTCCAGAATAAAAAACGTGATGAGAAATATTGTCGCTCTCGTATTCGTTGTCTGCAGTTCAATCGATTCGGCGCTCGCCGCAGTCGACGCGCCGGTTTGCGGGAATTGGCAATCTACCGACGGAGCCATTCTGCGCATTCAAAATGACGGACAGTTTAGCAAGTCAAAAGATGGTCACACAGAAACCGGCGTGATTACCGCGATCGATGGCAAGTTCAGCCTGCAATCAAACAACGGCAAGCCTGACAGCGGAACGTTCTCCGTACTCAAAGATTCATTGACTCTACGCAGCACATACACAAGCACCACGACCTGGAAACGAACAAGTGGTGCGGTTTCGAGCGCACCACTTGTTTCGACCATTGCGCCAAAGACGCCTATCGCGTCGCCTACATTACAGTCGAGCATCTCGCAATCCGTCCGTCAGTCAATCGCTCAAACGCAGACTCACGATCAGTTCGCTCAAACCCAAAATTACAGCACCCCGCCGCAGCCCCCGGTGGTCAACAAACCTCCGCGTCGGGGTTTTAAAGACAGTTTCAAATCGCTAGTTGATACCGTCGCGTCGAGCAACACTTTGTCTAACACGGGCAGTTTTAATAACCGACCGAACTATGGCAACCAACCCGGGCCTGGGTTTACCGGATCACCCGCAGGCGGCGGTGGCACTTACAGCGAGATGCGAAAAGCCTTCGAACAGCAGCAACTGAACAGTTTGCCACCAGCTCGACCAATAAGTAATAATCCACAAGGCGACGAAACCGATCTGTACGGTGTCAACAGCTTCGAACGAAGAGCGCTGGGTCCGGCAACTCCAGTCAGAATCAAGCTTTTTTAGTCGCTCGAATCGGTCGTCGCACCGGGCGAGACATGATATAAGTATTCGAAAACGAAAGCGAGTTTCCATCTTTGATAGCTACTGAACTAATCGATTTATTCAACGATGCAGCTTCCCGAGCACGTGAAGGTTTTCACGATGACGCCATCAACAGCTGGGAACACATAATTGCTGCTGTTCAAACGCCCAACGCGGCGCCACCACCTGCGGTGACAAAAGGCTTTCTCGGACAGGTCCACCTTCGCAAAGCATGGAGCCTTATGGATCTCGGTCGCTACCAGGACGCCCATAAAATCTTCGACTCCGACTTTTTGAAGAGCTGCCTCGGCAATTTCGAGCTCAAAGTTCTATTCGACTATTTCTTCAGTTTTGCGAACACTCAAGGTGAATTAGGCGATCTGGCCGGCATGGACGACAAGTTCTCCCGCGCCTTAAATATAGCTGCCGACGAAGGAGACAGTTACAGCGCACAACTTTGCTGGCTCAACCTTATGCACTACGCTGAAGTAAACGCAGACTGGTCCTATTTGGAGCGCGAAAGCCGTTCTTGCATTGAGTTCGCCGACAACAGCGAACTGCCAAGATTGGCTCTAGTTGCTGGTTTAAAACGTGCAACAGCTTTGTTTAAATTAGCCCAGCACGAAAAAGCAAAAAATCAAGCCGAGCGTGTGCTTGGTTTTGCCCGCCAACTTGGCGAATCAGAAGCAGTTGGTCCAGCCGAAGAGCTGCTCAAGCAACTTTCAATGCCGCTCTAAAACGAATCGTTGACAAACAGAGAATCCATTCTAACCGCTGTCAGACCTTGAGTCGCACACACGATTGCTCAAACTTTGCAAACCTTCTCACCTCCGCGAGTTGGGACTATGCAAGCTTTTCTCGTCGTATGCAATTGGTAACAAAAAAATTGCAACCATTTTCCAAATCACGCGTCCCGTAACCATGGGATAGTGGAGATAGGACGAAATGGCTAACAAACGAACCGTGCATGAAACATTGTATGTCTGTCTCGGGAAGACCATTGCCCGCCGAAGAAAGCAACTAAAACTCTCCCAACAAGATCTGGCAGAACTATCCGGCGTCAATCGCGCGTTTTTGAGTAATGTGGAACAGGGCAAGCGCAATCCAAGCATCGGAGCGGTAGCAAGCATAGCGCAAGGGCTTAGTATGCGGATTTCAAGATTACTGGTCAAGTGCGACGAATGTATTAAGGACAGCGAAGAAGAGGCGTCCTAGCGACACAGGGAAGCCACCACGGATGGTGCCAGGCTAAACTCCTTCTCGCGGCGATCTCTGGATATTTATATTTTCAACCGCTAGCGGTTGAAAAACAGAACCAACAATTAATCAGACGCAAGTCAAGTCAGGACGGGCATTTCAACGATCCAGGCAGAGCCCGAACAGTCGCGCCCTCTTGACATCGTCCCGGTTTTGCCCTATAAAGACGACAATACTTTTGCCCTTTACTTACTACGCTTCGCTGAGCGGCCACATGCATTCTGATTACAATCCCGCGAGAGCGGGCGAAATCTTTGATCGTGGATTTGAGTCGACATCGGCTGTAGACGGTCGCGTCGGAACACAGCTTTCCCAACCAAGTGATGTTCAATCCGCCCGCGATTTTTTTCAGAGCAATAGCGGTCAATCGCAGCTTCCCGATTTGCAATTCGATGGCACCTTCGGTGGTGCTGAATCCACAATAGGTAATGCAGGTATCAATGCACCACCGACCGGTCTGGAATCCACACTTGGCGCTCCAAATGTTCCAGGACTGGAATCAGCGGCGATGCAACCATCCCTCATGCCAGGCCTGGAGCAGGGCGCTCTGGCTGGTCTGCCCCTAGGCGGCGAGCCGATCTCGCCTTTAGTGCAGATGATTCTCAAGATGCCAGGATTGACCGGCATCGTCGGCGACTTCTTCTCCGCCCTGATGGCATTCTTCTTCCCTGCCGATGGCGGTCTTCTCAACTTACTGGATCCCGCACTGTGGGCTGGTATCGCGCAACAGGCACTAACTTCGGTATCAACATTTATCATGCATGACTTGCCACTCACGTTGACTACGATGGGTGGTTCAAACAATCCTTTTCAAACACTGATGCAAAACGGTCTTTTAGACAGCGGTACAAAAGCAGCTACCGCAAGCCCTGTCACGCTCAGCCTCGAGCACCAGCCCATGTCGATCGGTTCATATGATGTCGGCGGATTGAACGGACCGGGTCAATCAATGTATGAGATGAGTTCAATGGACGGTAGCCAATTCCTGGACGGCGGTGCGGCCAACATTGATTTATCATCCAACAAATTCATCGCCATGGAAGGCGGTAACTCCTTTGGTCCCACACTAGGCGGCACATCGCTGCCAACCGCTCAAGTGCCTAATCAACCGCTTCTACCAACGCAAACCGTTCCACAAACGGCGCAAACCTATCAAGCACCAGGTACTGACTCTAACATGGTGCAACAACCGGTCAGCGCCGATCGCGGATCGCTATTACACGATAACACCACAGGCGGTGGCACCGAAATCGCTCAAGCTCCGGCTCATCACGTGGTTGAACGCGGAGACAATCTGTGGAACATCGCTAAAGAAAACCTGGGCGATGGCTCGCGCTGGGGCGAGATCTACGATCTGAACAAGAGCGTGGTCGGCAGCAATCCTGATCTGATATTCAAAGGCACTGATCTGAAACTACCCGGCACCGAGAACCTGGCATCTGGTGCCAACAATTACGTCGTGCAGTCCGGAGATAATCTCTGGAATATCTCAAAAGATCATCTGGGCGGCGGTCAAAACTGGCATTCGATTTATGACCAAAACTCTCACATAATCGGCAGTAATCCCGACCTGATTCAACCCGGTCAAAACCTCGCCATTCCAGACGGCGGCAGCCATATGCAAGTAGCCCACGCCGCGCCTTCTTCTCCGATAGCCACCGGACACCACGCACCAGCGACCGCGCACCACGCTCATCCGACCACAGCGCACCATCCTGCAGCACACGCCCAAACCGCTCACGCCGCCCCTTCACACTCAGCCCACAGTGCGCTCCATCACAGCAAAACCGTCGCCCACGCGCAAACTGATGCCGTGCCAGTCAAAAATGCGGCTCCAGCCGGCCAATCGCCAGCTGCACAGGCTTCCGACGCCGGAGTTTCAACCAACAATCTGGGCACAAACCCAGCTCCGAACGTAGAACATTTGACCCAAGAAATCGGACTCAAAGCAACAGCCAAGTCCCTATAAAACAGAGTCGATTTCCGTGCGATAATTAGGGTCGATGGACGCACTTGCACATCGCAAAGAATTGATTCATATACTCCAGATGGCATATTCGGGCGAACTTGCCGCTGCGTTTGCTTACGCCGGTCATTGGCGCTCCCTATCCGATCCTCAGCAGAAAGCGGATATTCGCAAGATCGAAAACGATGAATGGAAACATCGGGCAATGGTCGGCGAAATGCTGGCACAGTTAAATGGAAAACCCCAGCTCTTACGCGAAATCATGATGGCCTGTATCGGCATAAATGCCTTCTTTGGCTGTTTTATGACAGGATGGTTCTTGCCGATGTACTTTGCCGGGCGGCTTGAAAATGACAATACCAAAGAATACTTCACAGCCGCAAACCACGCAGCGCATCTGGGTCTTCAACGCATGCAAACTGATCTGCTAGAGCTGTCAGAAGTAGAACTGCAGCACGAAGCGTTCTTCAGACAAATCGTTCAGGGACACGCCTGGCTGCCATTAATGATGCGATTATTCACTTGGGGTTCGCCTTTGACCATTGACGAAACCATCGACGATAAACAAACCGATGATCTGGCGATCGAAGCGTTGAATTTTCAACCGCTAGCGGTTGAAAATACAGACCAACTATAACTACAACGCGCTGGTCGGATCAGTGTCAGCAGCCTCAGGCGCGCTCACCGTAAGAGACTCCGCCATCAGCCTGAATACGCTGTCGAACTTACCAGGCAACAAGTCAAACGCGGTGCAACACAAAAGATAGCCCCGGTTATTTTTGACGCTGATATAGAGAGTCTGTTTAGCCGAAACCGGCGGTTCCGTCTTCGGCACGTTGATCGAATAAATCAACTTCCAGGCGTCAACATTACCAAGCAGAGATTTTTCCTCAACCAGTTTTTTAGGGCTCAATTCCTTTGCTTCAGATTCGATATCGCGGGTGGTGGCATCACGATACTGCTGGAGGGTCGTGCCGGCAGGTAAATCCTGCACGGTCAAGCTCGCGTTTACTCGCCCACCCATTGTCTTGACGTGCAGCACTCGAGGCTTTGGAACATCTGAAATCAACTGCCATCCGGATGGATATTTCATCGTAATAGAGTCGTTCTTGAACACGGAAAGTTCAACTGATGAATCAGCTTCCAGTGGAGCCTTATCTTTGAGTAGCGCGCCATCCTTCTCGCCCTGCGCCGTCGGCTGCGCGGCCGCAGTCAACGATGATGAGGCCCAAAGGAAAACGAATAACAGAACCAAGCTTTTTCGTATCATGTCGCAGTCTTACCGGAATCGAGTTCGTTGACGCCACCACCAGGTGCCTTAAGCCCTGGCTTCGGACTCACTGGGGCTCTTGGCGAGAATCTTCTTAGCTTGCATATAATGCTTCTCGGCCTCGGCTGTTCGTCCCATTTTCTTCAGCAGTTTGGCATATTCTCTCAGCAAGTTGCCTACGTCTCTGTGGTCATCTCCAAGAGAGGCTTTCTTCAGCAGCAAAGCATGCTCGAGGAACGGAATACTGGGCTCGAATTTGCCTTGTTGGAAGAACAAACCGGCAAGAATTCGCAGTCCTTCCGCCAACCTCAGTCCATCGACTGGTTGTGTGCTTTCCAGAATGGTCACGCCGCGTCGAACAAACGGTTCAGCCTGCCTGAAGTTGCCCTGCACCCACAGCACTTCGGCCAACTTGTTCAGGTCTTCAACCAGGTCGATGTGCTGACTGCCCAGCTCGGCTTGCCTGATTGCAAGAATTTTCTCGTAAATTTTCTGAGCTTCAGCGAAATCACCTTGCTCAAAATAACTCTCAGCCAATCGATACATAGCAGCACCAACTGCCGCCTTCTTATCAGTCTCTGGCTCAGGTACCTCTTCTTCACTGCGCGTCAAAATTGAAGCTTCGTCAATCTTCATGCGCTGAGGCGCAATCGTCATCTCTTGTTGTCGCAACGCTTCCTTGTCCGGACGAACTCTTCCGAGCGCACCCAGAGGCCGGGCGTCATCGGGCGCCAATTTTTTGATCTCCACCGGAGGCGCGCTGCCTTGACCATTACCATTGCTGTGCGGCTCCACATGCGATTCTTCAGGAGGAGCCTCAGCCGGTGGTTCATCATCATCGGCGATTCGATCAAGAATGTTAGCCAGCTTGCCGCCGGGTTTTGGCGGCTCGACTAAACTCATCGGATCATCTAAAACTCGATCAGCAAAACTGATTACAGGCGTGTCGGTAGTCGCAACTCCCATACCTGAAAGAGACGGGCCTTCACCGGAATCTTCAGGCAGTACCCAGGAGTCGTCTTCGTCTCTTGGAGTTTGATAGACGATCTCTTCGACTGGAGCGGCCGGGTTCTCAACCGCCTCCTCTTCACCGTCTTCACTCAAACCAAAGTGTTCCAAAAGATTGAATTCCGGTGCCTCAGCTTGTTCTTCAGCAGGTGCAATCGTCGGCATCTCATCGGCAGTGGAATCAGGATCGAACGACTGCTCATGCGCCAATTGAGCATGTTCACTAACCGCCAAACCAGCATCAGACCAGCCCAGCTCGCTCAATGCTTCATCAAACCCCGGTCGGTCCTCTGGATGTTTATTGAAACAATAGTCGAGTGCCACCAAAGCATCATCTTGGGTCAATCGTCCCTGATCGAGTAGTTCGTGGCACCGCAAAACCGCGTCATGTACGTGATTCTCAATAAACCCAGTCAAACACAGGATCTTCGCGAGCGCCTCAGGCGTTTGCCTGCAAATATCAAAGGCCTCATGAATTTGTTCCTGACTCACCGCTCTGGACAAAACGAGCAACTTTTCAAATGTCAGCTTCGGTCTGTCCTCACTGCCAGTCATGCGAAGAATGGGCTGCAGACTGGTTACCAGGTCGCTGATATCGCCACCGTTATGATAGACCTTCTCCAAAACTTCACCGGCACGTTCGGCGTCGACCTGACCCGCCTCAACGTAGTTCTGCAGTTCCAGTGCCGCTTCGACGAGTTGAGCCGAGACATAACCCTGCTCGATCATGACTTGGCCAATCATTATGTTGTAAGTCAAACCAAACTCAACTGCATTGGTGACGTCGGTTTCGCTCATGATGCCTGCCATGAACATCAACTGACCCAACCGCGGCCGTCTCGAAGCTGCCGGCAAAAGCAAATTCTGCGTCAACGGCGAATCCGGCGAAAACCCGGCCGCTGCCCGCATTGCTTCAATCGCTTCTTCTCTGGTACAAACTTCATCACGAGCTTTGATCAACAAATCCAACGCTGTGGACAAAAGAAAATCATTGATCACACCATTCAAAATCAGAATGCGTCCGATCGGTATGTTGGTGGAGGCGCTTTTCTGATAAGCAGCATCTAGTTGCTGTTGAGTCGCCACTTCCGCTTCGTTGAGCAAATGACCAAGCGTCCAAACCTCAGAGTCCGCCTTCTCCTGCGCAATCGCCTGCTGATTGTTGACGACATCGGGAAACTTCAACCCGGCCTTGAACGCGATCTTGAGACACTTAACCGCCATCTCCACATCAATCGAGTTGGAGCGCAACATATCCTGCGCGTCGGTCGCCGCCTGAAGATCTCGCGGAGTGATATAACCCGACATCATCAGCATCTGGCCCAGATGCAAACGCTTCATGCCAGACTGCCGAACGCAATCATCAAGTTGCTTTTGACTGATAATCGAAGCTTTCACGAGAAGCTCGCCAATCATCACGTCTTGAGGCATTCTCTGAATTGACTGTTTTGGTTTGAAAAAGCTCGGTGACACCGTCCCTAGACCAACCTCTTACTTAATTTGTTTGGATTGCATTCACTACTGAAAATACGTTCCCTGCCCAACCCAAGCTAAAACAGCCGCTACTGCTCGCTCTTCCCCTCTGGTCGTGAGATGACAGGACGAAATCGTATCACTGTATATCTACCCGGACAGACACACGGTACTAACATTAACGGCTTATTTGTTCTAAATAAGTAATATGCGACCGATAGCAAAAATATTTTCAAGCGCTAGCGGTTGAAAATAAAATCGCCGTTCATCGACCCGATTCACCAAACCGACTGACCCGAACCTCATCAGCATGACTACGAGTCAACAATTTCGCAGCACCATCTCCATCAAAGACTTTTACGGAGCTGTCCGTTTTGACCTTGCCATCCGCCGTCAAAGTGTAGGTGTTAAATTCTTCGTCCTGGTAAGACTGCACTATCCTCTGAGTTTTTTTATTCAAGATCAGGTGAAACGCACGCACCTCGACCATTACAGCGTTGCGGCCCACAACCTCAAGGTTGTACTTCGTCACCGTATGCCGATCAGTAAATTCACCACGGTCAACCTCGCCAGTCGCATGGTCTGACGAGAACACCTGCCAGATTTGACCTGTCTTGTCCTGATAGCTACCAAACACATCAAACGCTTTAGCTGTGTTCAGCCCCGCCGCCTTCAAATTTTTCCCTGAAGGCAATTCAGTTCGTTGCGTTTCCACCGAATGGCTTCGTTGCCACTTTCCAGCCAACCACTCCGGGATCTTAAATTGCAAATTTGATCTTTGTTGGCGCTCGCCTTTTAAGTTTGGCAGCCCATATGCACCAAAGAAAGCGCCAGCTTGAAACTTCGAGGGCAACGGCGGAAGTGACTCGCTGTGCTGGATTGTGCCACTGAGAGGAGCGACTGCCTTATTTGACTCCTGAGCGCTACCGCCCTGTTGCAGCGACATCATCGATGCCAAAACAGCACAAAATAAATTTGCGCGATCCCGGCGCATTAGCGAGCGGCTGAGGCTAGCTCTCGCTCGCGTCTTCTTTGAGCTTCGAGATAAACCATTAGAACAGATATGTCCGCTGGTCGAACCCCTCCCATGCGGGAAGCCTGTCCAAGCGTCTCCGGACGGATGCGATTCAACCGTTCGCGTGTTTCTTTGGATAGATGAACCAACTCGTTGTAATCAAGATCTGTCGGCAACTTCACGTTGTCGTGTTTTTCAGCCTGGGCAATCTGCGACTTCTGTCGTTCGATATAGCCTTCATATTTGATCTCAGTTTCTAATGCCATCGCAAAGGCAAACGGCGACTCGACCGAACTTGGTGCCTGACTTTCGATAATCGCGTATGGCACTTTGGGACGTCGAAGCAATTCTGCAAGCGTGACTGATTGCTTCAGTTCTTCGCCATATTCCTCCAACGCATCGTTCCAATTTTGCTCTGGATGGATGCGCGTAGTGGCAAGACGATGTTTTTCTGAATTGATTTTCTCTTGTTTATCAACAAATAGAGCCCAGCGATGATCATCAACCAAACCGATCTTTCTGCCATACGGTGTCAATCTAGCGTCGGCATTGTCCTGTCTCAAGAGCAATCTATATTCGGAGCGTGATGTCATCATGCGATATGGTTCGCCGATCTCCTTTGTCACCAAATCATCGACCAAAGTGCCTGTATAACTGGATGAACGTGGCAGTATCAGAGGCTCACTACCGAGTGCAAACAACGCTGCGTTGATACCAGCGACGATACCTTGTGCAGCCGCCTCCTCGTAACCGCTTGTGCCGAGAATCTGGCCGGCCGCAAAGAACCCTTCCAGATCTTTAGCCATGAGCGTGTGCGTAAACTGAACAGCCGGAAGGTAATCGTATTCAACCGCATACGCCGCTCTAACCATGGCGGCATTTTCCAGTCCTGGCAAAGAGCGCACGATCTGCTCCTGTATGCTCACAGGCAGACTGGTCGAGCATCCCTGCAAATAAACCTCGTAAGTCGAACGCCCTTCCGGCTCCAGAAAAAGGGAATGGCTATCCTTGTCGGCAAACCGCACCACTTTATCTTCGATAGACGGACAATAGCGTGGACCGACGCCATGAATCATACCCGAGTACATCGGCGACTCATGCAGGTTGGCGCGAATCAGGTCATGCGTTTTTTCAGTCGTGTGAGTTTGGTGACACGGTATTTGTTCCAGCACTGGTCGCTTGTCGAGAAACGAAAAGAAATCCGGATCAGCGTCACCGGGCACCACAGGCAACTGACTGTAATCAATGGTTCTTCCATCAATACGAGGCGGCGTGCCCGTTTTCAAACGACCGGTAGTGAATCCCAGCGATCGCAAATTTTCAGACAACCCGATAGCCGGAAACTCTCCAGCTCGCCCGGCTGGTTGTGTCTGTTTGCCGATCCAGATCGTTCCTTCTAAAAACGTGCCTGCACACAAAACTACAGCACGCGCGTTGATCCGCTCGCCAAACGCCAACTCCACACCGACTATCCGCCGCCCTTCCACCATGAATCGATTGACCATGCCTTGTTTGAGGGTCAAATTCGGAAGAGTTTCAAGATAGTTTTTAATCCAAATGCTGTATTCGCGTTTATCTGATTGCGCACGAAGAGCCTGCACTGCAGCACCACGACTGGAGTTCAGTGTGCGCAACTGCAAGTAAGTGGCATCAGCCGCGATACCAATCACTCCACCCAGAGCATCAACTTCTTTAGCCAAGTGGGACTTTCCCGGTCCACCGACAGCCGGATTACAAGGCATCGCGCCAATCGTGTCCAGATTGACAGCCAGCATCAGGGTTCTCAAACCCATCTTGGCGCTGGCGTTAGCAGCTTCGGCTCCGGCGTGACCGCCGCCAACCACTATGACGTCAAAATCCATTGTGCACCTTCTAATGCCTGTTAAGAACATCAGATCATATCAAATAGGTGCACATGCCGCTTGTAAACCACGCATGTTCGTTACGATCGCCCCTTCTTAAAACAGTGCGATAAGATTCTTGGCAAAACCGCTATGACAAACCATCTACGTCGAAAACCTGTTAAAACTAGTTTATGCCAAATTCACCCAGGTCGATCCGCCCGCAACTAATCAAAATCACGCTCCTTCTAGGCGTGTGCTGGGGATGTTGCACCTCGGTTTTGGCAGAAGAGAAACCAACTCAGGTGCTTGATCCGAATAATTATGTCGGTCAAGTCAAAGCCGGATACGCGGCAGCCAAAGAGATTCCTGAGATTTGCGCCAAACTATTTTGTTACTGCGGCTGCGACTTGACGGACTGCCACGGCAGCTTGTTAGACTGTTTTACCAGCGATCACGGCGTGGATTGTCATATTTGCCAGGAAGAATCGATCTTGGCTCTTAATTTTCACCGCAAGGGTAAGTCGCTAGCCGAAATTCAAAAGTACATCGACAAGCGCTACGCCAAAGAGTATCCGTTCGAAGTCGAAAGCCCCGGCTTGCTAAAGTACAAGAAAGAGCGCCTCTGGGACACCGGCAAGAAAGCCGATTCCGGAGAGACCGCCGCTCCTGCGTCCAAGAAAACCAAAACTCGCTCAACCGACGCGGCGTCTTGCTGCGGTGACAAAAAAACCAAAGAATAACTCAGCAAATCGGCAACATTTTCACAAATGGTGGCGGAACATACTTGCGCAATTCCGCTCGGGAAATAGGTGCAGCCCGGATACAAGCCTCCAGAAGCTTGCCCGGTCCCCAACGGATTCGGTCATTGAAACACCAGAACGCAGCAAGATACCACTGGATGCTCCGTCGTCCAATGCGATGGTGAATAGCTCCCACAAACTCTTTAAACTGTTGCACCGGAAGTTTACTTACATCCGCGTCCGGCGGCGCAATCCTAGCCAAACGCGCATATCTTCCATGCGAAGATTTGACAAGCCCTCTCAATTCAAAAAAACAAATTCCTGCGTTTAGTTTTGAAACATCCAAACCCGATCGAATCGCCAGCGCATCAAAGTCAACAAACTCGTGGCTGAGGCAGTTCCAGACCGCTTGTTCGCATTCATTAAGATCTCCAGCAAAGACATCCAGCACCGAATACGGTACCGACGGTCTCCCTACCACCCACCCGCATATGCAGCAATCCGCGCCTGTTGACATGCGCGGACCCGCCCGAATTTATCTCGAATGCTAGCCGCGCAAGCTGTAACCCCGCTTGTCAAGACGTGCTACCTAGTGCCATTACAGCCCTATTGATATTGATTTAAGTTAGAGATATTGAGCTTAGAAGAAGCATTTAAGTAGGGTCACCAAGTTCTTATTTTACTTACTTCAAACTAAAACTCCGCGCCCCAAAACCCGCGCTCCTAACTCGCTTTCTCTCTCAAGCCGCCACGTCTACGTGGAGCGGTATTACAGGCGACCTACGCCGCAGTCTCTGCCCTCTCTACCCGAGGCACCAAGACTGCGCTACCGCCACCTAAACCAACAAAGGAAACTCGGATGGCACACAATCCTTCCGCGATCGCACATCGCCTTAACGTTACCTGGATTCAAACGATTCTGGGAATTCTCTTTCTCACTGGACTTTCAGCCGCCGGAATCTGGTGGATGGGATTTCACTGGTCGGTCGGCACCGTTTTGCTCGGACTCTGGGTGCTCTTTCCGATTCTCGGCTGGTATCACAGCGCGGCGCTAGTGAAGCGACTGATGCGCTGCCAGGAACCGGACAAGAACAACCCCGATCATGTCCGTTTGGTTCGCATCGTTGACAAACTGATGCCGAAAACCGGCTTGAAGATTCGTCCTCCAGTTTACGTATCACCACTGCCGGTGCCCAATGCTTTTGCAACCGGGCGATCTCCTTCGCAGGCATTCATCGCTGCCACTGAAGGTCTGTTCGAAGTCGGTCTGAATGACGACGAAATCGAAGCGATTATCGCCCACGAACTCGCTCACGTTCAGGGACGAGACGTCGCTATCACCTCATTGACGGCTGTGCTGGGTTCGCTTTTCAGTCTCGTGGTCGCACAGGGTTTGCCCTGGCTGTTCCACTCGGCTTTCAGCTCGCGCAAGTCTGCGACTCTGCTCGACAAGCTCGAGAACAAGGTCAAGAAGCAGAAGAAAGGCTTCTTCGCGACTAGTGGCGGCATCGCCGGTTTCCTCGTGATGGTCGTCATCTTCTACATCGTCAGCACCTTCGCGAAGTTCGTTAGCCTGTTCGTCAGCCGTTGTCGCGAGAGTCACGCTGACGCGATGGCTGCTCACTGGACCGGCAAACCCTGCGCGCTGTCGTCTGCTCTGCAGAAGATCGTGCTCTGGATGACGCTGCACAGCGGACCGGACATGAACACCAAGTTCTTGATTTCAGGTCTCAACCCGATTCTGCTAGTCAGCAATCTGGAAGAAGACTTCAACAGCGAAGGTCCGAAGAGCACCAAGGGTGGTGCGCTCTCCGGTCTGCGCCGTTGGTGGAAACGTCTTGGCGAAAACCATCCGCCCATTCCCGAGCGCCTGAAGATGCTCGACGAGATGGCTGGTGGGAGCTGCCCACGCATCATGTAGTGAAATTGTGCTGATGCAATAAATTTGCGTCGGCACGAACGTGCAAGTGGCATTCGAACAGTCCTCCGTGACTCGTTCGGATGCCATTTGCTTTTAACCCTCACCTCGCTACATCGACTAGTAAGAAATTTATTTGCCCGAACAATTGCTCAGAGAAAGCTCAACGCAAGCGCGTTTTCAGTGTCGGCCCTGACGCTGATCAAGCTAGAAGCGACTGTGAATCACAGTCTTATACACAACGAGCGCATCAGAACTTGAGAATTTACTGACCGAATTAACACATGACATCAACTGTCAAGCGCATTTCGGACACTCAAAAAAACCACAAAAATATGGACATTGGGGCTTTTCATCGAACCTAAACCGGTGCTAAAATTAAACATCTCCAAAGTTTCCAGGAAGGTGCCTTGACATGAGTGGAATTGTTAATGCATGCCGGGAGTCCCTGACCTTCACTATAGTCTGTGACGAGCGCTGCACGGTCGTCAGAAATTTAGGCGCCCTTGTAAAATGGTGGGACAAGCATCAGTTCTTCACTTTCGTCGATCGGGATTCAACCAGTTCGACGGCAAAGGACCTGATTCAACGCCTTGATCAATCAAAGTGGAGCTTGTTGCTGATCGACGAGTTTGGGGAACAGTGGGAAGGCCCCGAGGCGATTCCGTTTATTTTGAAGAACCTGCCTTTTGGAAAAATAGCCGCGGTTTTGTACATTCTGCCAGGTACGATGTGGCTGACCAGACAGCTCTACATGCTGGTTTCGCGCGGACGACGTCGTCTGACTCCGTCAGAACTTTTAGTTTAAACGAAGGCACCATATATAATATCGTCGGGAATTCCGCAGTCTTTGCAGACTTCGGCAACGCACCAACTTTCTTCTGTGCTCGGCATGAAACTCTCATCGCCGTCACCATCGCTTGATGCGTGCGGTTTAAAAGCCGTTCCCGGATAAGCCTTAAACGTAGCATTCGCCGGCATCTCGAAACCACGAACAATTGCACTGGCCGTTCCGCAGGCAAGAACTAAACCTGGGCGCCGATCCATCGATGAGAGCAAAGTCTTGACGGCATTATCCAAATCTTCCGGACTTGTAGTAAGCCTCATGTAAGCAAATGGTTCATCGGTAAACAAAATCGTGTTTGGGCACAAGGCACTAGACTGAAAAATGATGTCGTCATAACAAGGAGGCACCATGCTCGCCACCACGAATTGAGTGGTTTCGTCTATCGCGATCAATTCGGATAGCGGATTTCCAGGAGCAGTACTCAGATCAATCAATTTCGTCGGAAAACGTGATGACAAAATTTTCGCAGTGTAGGAAGACAACGCAAAGGCGCGATCGCGCTCAGCGCTGACCACTAAAATCATTTTCAGAGCCAACCGCCGACGCCAATTACGGCTTAAGTCGCGAAGCGCAATTAGCGCGTCTGGAACAGCTATAACCGGAAACGGCGCTTCGGCTGGTATCGCATAATGCTGACGTTCTTCGACAATGCAACCAATCGCTCCGCCCGAAAACGCATCCCCGAGAAAATCGTGTCCATCGTAGGTTTGACCGGGCAAGGCAAGAAACCAGGCACCATGCGCATCCTGGCGCGTATCAGTGACCACATGTCCCGATTGCGTGGGGACTAACCCTTGAGCTAAACGCCCACCAGTTATTTCAATAATATCGTCAGCTGACAGTATCGATGGCATATCAAATTCGACTCACAGCGTGTGTGCCCAATGACGACGCACGAAGATGTACGACGGTCGACGTAATCGTATCAGACCATGCGCAATTTAACGCGCAAAAAACCACTTGGCAAAGAGGGAGCGCATTGCTCTCAAAACCAGTCTGTTTAACCCACCAAAAGGAACGCCAGCCTAGTCTGGACTTTTACAGGAGCACCAATCGGATGAATAAATCCGACTCTCCAAGCAGTGGAAAAGTAGAACCCAGCTCGCACGACGCCGTGCCGACCGAACCCTGCCCCTACGGACAGAGCGACTGTCAAACCGAAGTCGGCGGCCTCTGCATTTGCGGATTTCCCAAGTCCCCTGGCGGCTCGAACTGAGCCATCCATTCCCCCCTGAGGAGAATTTCCGTGGTCAACACAACGTTGCCATTCTTCTGACGGTGCAGCCTCAACAGCCTGGTTCCATTAAACCGGGCGGGCCGCACCCGAAAGAAGGGTGTGCCATGTCTCGCTCCTACAAGAAGTCGCCTGTGGTCTCGCCGTCGTCCTCGAAGCAGTTCAACTCCAAGGCTAACCGCCGCCAGCGCCACAAAGTGCGCGTCCTGCTTCAGACCTCCGTGGACCTCGCCTTCCTGGTTCTGCCCGTCAAACGCGAGATCTCCAACCTCTACGACTCGCCCAAAGACGGTCGCTGCAACCTGTTCGGAACGCCCTCGCATGGCGAGGAAGGCGCTGAGCTCAAAAAGCTGATGCGCAAATAAACCGTGCGGGGCAAAAGCCCCGCTCAGGCCGCAGCCGATCTTTTCGGCTGCGGTTTTGATGCCGATGCTACTATCCCACCTCGTTGCAAAGCAGCAAAAGTCAAGCCCTGGAGCTAACGCCGGAATCCAGTCTGGCAGCCGGGTTCGAGCGGCGATGGCATCAGTATTTTCAACCGCTAGCGGTTGAAAATACAAAAAACCAACATTTCCCCCAGCCCCCACTCCCAAAAAATTTGACAGTCAACAGTCCAGATTCAGATAATGGCCACATGCTAACCAACCCTCCAGAAACCTCACCTTCTCAAGAGATAAATCAGTCTCTAGCCGAATTCTGTAAAACCGACGGTGCAAAAAAATTCCATCGCCAAAGACATCTTCTCGACACCGGCGGATTATCACAAGAAGAAGTACAAGCGATCCTGGATACAACAAAATCAGCCAAGCACATATTTTCGAAAAACAAACAGCCGCTCAATCTTCTAAACGACAAAATCGTAGCGACGATCTTCTACGAAAATTCCACCAGAACTAAAAGCAGCTTCGACTTAGCGGCGCGCAACCTGGGCGCCCGAGTGATTCATCTTGATGTCACCACCTCATCTGTAACCAAAGGTGAAACCATTGGCGATACCGCCAAAACGCTCGTAGCCATGGGCGTAGATGCTCTTGTCCAGCGGCATTCCAGCTCAGGCGCCGCACACCAGCTCCAGTCCGTGATTGCCAAGCCGATCTCTATCATCAACGCCGGCGACGGCTGGAACGCCCACCCGACCCAAGCTCTGCTCGATCTATTCACAATGGAAGAGATTTGCAAAAATATAGAAGGCAAAAAAGTTGCCATCATCGGCGATATCAAACACAGTCGCGTGGCGCGCAGCAATATTCGCCTGCTTGTCCCACGAGGTGCCGATGTTCACTTATGCGCGCCACCCACGCTCATGCCTGAAGGCATCGCTAGAATGGGTGTGACTATACACGACCAACTCTCTCCAGCCATTGACAATGCCGACTTCATCATGTCGCTGAGAATGCAGACAGAACGGCAACAAGACGGGCTAATCACGAGCCTCGAGGATTATCGCAGGCTCTACCGCCTGGACCACAATCGGCTCAAAACCGCAAAGCCTGCAGTCCGCGTCCTCCATCCCGGTCCCATGAATCGCGGCATCGAGCTGACTTCCGAGTTGGCTGACGACTTAGACATTTCGCTCATTCAACAGCAAGTGACTAACGGTATTTACACCCGCATGGCTGTGCTTCTTTTGCTTTTATTTTCCGAGGATGGAACAAGATGAGTGCAAACATTCTTTTACGACGCGGTCTTCTGGTTCACCCGACGGCACCTGGACAGGGCAATGGCAAAGACGCTTTCAAACGCGCCGACGTTCGCATTAAGGACGGTGTGATAACCGAAATCAGTGAAGAACTCGCCAACGAGGAAGGCGAAACCCTGATAGACGCAAACGATCACTGGATCCTGCCGGGCTTGATCGACATCCATACTCATCTTCGCGACCTCAATCAATCTGCCAAAGAAACCATCGAAACCGGCACCCGAGCTGCCGCCGCCGGCGGTTACACCACTGTTGTTGCCATGGCAAATACCGACCCGACCACGGATTCGCCGCGCGTTCTATCCATAGTCCAGGAGAAGATCGCCATGCACGCCAGCGTGCGAGTGCTGCCGGTTGCCGCCGTCACCATCGGCCTCAAAGGCGAGCAACTAACAGAGATGGCTCAGCTGGCGGCGATGGGAGCGATCGCCTTTTCCGACGACGGTATGCCTCTCATGAATTTGTCGCTTTTATCTCGCGCATTACAATTCGCCAAACTGCTCGACAAGACGATCATCAGCCATCCCGAAGATCGCGCCCTCTCTCGCGGCGGTTGCCTGCATGATTCAGTCGTCGCTACAAGAATGGGTCTGGAAGGCATTCCATCGGCTTCCGAAGCCGCGTGTGTGGCCCGCGAAATCGAAATTGTCCGCGCCGTCGGCGGACGTTTGCACTTTGCCCATGTCTCCACGATAGCGGCGGTCGAACTGATCAAACGCGCTAAGGCAGACGGTCTTCCCATTACAGCAGAAGTGTCGCCGCACCACATCAGTTTGTCTGACGAAGATATTCCGGACTTCGACACGGCATACAAAATGAATCCGCCTCTGCGCGGCAAGGACGATCAGTTCAAACTGGTAGAGGCGCTCTCTGAAGGCGTCTTCGATGCGATTGCCACCGACCACGCCCCTCATACCAAACAAGAAAAAGCACAGGCATTCGCGTCGGCACCATTCGGCATTATCGGTTTAGAAACCGCCTTCAGCGTCTGCTACGATCGCCTCGTCAAACAAGGACGGCTGTCGATCAACCAGCTCACGTATCTATTGACCAAAGGTCCGGCCGGCGTAATCGGACTGCCGGATCCAACTCTCAAAGCAGGGGTCCGAGCCGACATTACGATAATCAATCCGAACAGCCAGTGGATTTATCAAGCTCAAAAAGGCTTCTCGAAAAGTTCAAACTCGCCCTATGACGGTCAGACATTAATGGCTCGAGTAGTGACCACGATTGCTGAAGGCAAAATCGTGTTTCAAGACCAGGCCGAGCTGCTCGCACGATAATTTGCAGCAGCAATGTTTGCATTAGAACTCCCCGCCACCTGTTTGCGTTATGATCTAAACGATGGTCCTCACTTCCACAAAAACACTATGGCAATCGACCAGCCGATGTCGGCTAATCTTGCTCTTTACCGCACTGGCAGTCGGTGTGCTCTTTGTTCACGTGCAGGATTTTGTCGCCATTAGCCGTTTTCAACATTACGGAATTGCGATTCTGATTTTTGGTTTTGGTTGTCTGATGGAAACCATTCTTTCTAGAAAAAAACTGAACAGATGGGCACGAACAAGCTATCTGTCGACATGTGTGTTTTTTCTTTCTGTCGGTTTCGTTTATCTGACCAACCCCTGGCTCGGTCATCGCGTTTCAATTGCTACTGAAGACAACCAGCGCACCGAGCAGATATTGGCAATCACATACCTTGTGTTCAGCATTTATCTGGCGGCCGTTTGGACAAAATGGATTATGGAAGAACGCAAAATGCGAACCGCCACCACCACAAAAACCACAACAGAGGAGGCTCTGCGTTGAAACGGATGATTTTGATGATAGGCGTTCCGGGCTCGGGCAAAACTACTCTGGCGAAAAAAATCGCCGAGAAGGGCTTCCATTACATCAACGCCGACGGCATTCGCGAAGAACTCTATGGCAACGCAGCCGAACAGGGCGACAAAGAAGAAGTCTTCAATTTGTTTTTTCAAAGGCTCGAGGAGCTACTGCTGATCGGCACAGACGTCATCATCGATAATACCAATCTCAACCCAAAACAACGCAAGCCGATTCTCGAGCGCGCCGAACAATTCGGTTATATCGACGTTCAACTCTGGCTCCTGGACGTGCCTCTGGACCTCTGTCTTGCCCGCAATAAATCACGCGAACGCATCGTCCCTGAAGACATCGTCTCAAACATGTTTGTGGAATTAAACCGATCTGGCCGACCAAAGCGCGTGGAAGGCAAAGTGGTGATTATCAAACCAAACAAAGACGGAAGCGACTATCTATTTTTCCCGCAAAACTAAACGCTAACGGGCTTTCCGCGCCGAAGTCGTTTTTGTTTGCTTAGCTTTCGATGATCTCACTTTAGTTCTCGATTTCTGACCCGCCGTCGATTTTGACGCGCCACTACCATTAGTGGCACTCGACTTTTTAGGCACCGCCTTTTTCTTCTCATCCCAGGCAAAAATATTGTACATATGCCAGTTGGACGAAGTTCGAAACCCCATCGCCTGATAGAGTTTGTAGGCTCGCTTATTGGTGGGCTTTACCTGCAGGCTCCAACCAGTGGCCTGATTCTTGTACTCGCGCTTCAGCCAACTGAAAAACGCCGTGCCGACTCCCGAACCTCGTGCTGACCTGGTGACCAGAATCTCGTCGACATCGACGATATCACCAGCAAATTCGTTGCTCCAGAAAAATATGAGGATGGCGTAGCCGACTATCGAACCGTCCCTCTCAAAAATCAATAGCCGCCCTTTTTTTGATCCGGCTTTCAGTGCCTTCTGAGTCAATGACACGTCTGGAATGAACGCTTTAGGGCCAGCATCAGTTACATAGAGCTCCTCGACCAGCAATTGCAACTCAGGCACATCCGCCTTCTTGCAATCCCTTATGACCACATTGTTTTTCATTGTTTCAGCTCGCCAGATTCCTCTCTAATCATACAAAACGGCAGCTGCCTGGGCAGCAGAAACAATCGTTTGTATCTCAATTTTGACGGACCTGAAATTTATACTATCTTATCTAGTTTGCACTACGGGCAATACCAAAGCCACAAAAGCGCCGACGGCGCGGAGAAAGTTCTCCGCCACCGCCGACGCCACCATGGCTTGGTAATTGCAAAAGGCTCAGACCGATCGGTGGACCTCATATTTTCAACCGCTAGCGCTTGAAAATACAGACCGACCAATCAGCCGCAAGCCCGGCTAGCGGTACGTTCGGGCGATCAGTCCACGCTTGACGCGAACCATCCCCTCCAGCACCGCACACGCAAATCCGGCAAACAGAACGGCCCAGATCACCGACACCGAAATCACTGACGGAAACAAGAATGACGTCGTGCAAAAAAATCCGCACAGCATAACCCCGATCGCCGCCTGCGAAATCCCCTCAGCCAATCTGCGTTTCAACAGCGGATTGATCTTAAGCGCCAGCGTGATTTGCCGACCGACAACCGCGCCTGCAATCACAACAGCCTCGCTGGCAACAGTCATGAGCAGCATGGCCACTAAGCCTCCGCCGAATCCCACGTCTGAGCCATGTGCTGCCAGCACCGGCAAGCCGACTGCGTACAACAGCGCAAACAGCGCTAAATGAGCGATTATAATCATAGTTACTTTCCTTCTTCAGAGTCTGATTTGCCGGAGGCCGAGGGATAGCAAGCCGGACAGCTTGCCGTCCATTCCTTCTCCAGCTTCTCGATGTAGTCTTCGACGATTGGTGCCGGCACATGCAGCGTGCCAAGCACGCGGGTGAGCATCTCAACCGAGCCGGTCAGTTCTTCCGGAACTACTTCGTGAGCACCAGCCTTGACCAGCATGTCGACTTCGTCGACCATGCGGGCCCTTGCCAGTACCTGGATATCAGGATTGATCCGGCGGGCCAGCGAGGCTGTCCGCGCCGCCGACCGAGCGTCGATTGTGGTAATCGCGATCAATCGCGCCTTAGCGATGCCGGCGTGCTCCAACACTGATTGGCTGGAGGCGTCGCCGTAAAACACCGGCACCTTCGCCAGTTGTCCGTTCTTCACAAGGTCCGGATCGAGTTCAATCACCACATGTGGTGTGGCGATGTCTTTCAAAACGGTAGCCAGAGTGCGTCCACCAACGCCAAAACCGACGATGACCACGTGATTCTCCAGCTCACCGGTGTCGTCCTGTGGAGTGTTGCGCCGTCCGCCGATCCAGCGCGCCGGCAAACCCTTTTCCAGGAGCCCTGCCAGCCGCACACCAATCGCGCAGACTAGCGGCGTCACTGCCATCGAGAGAATGGCGACGGCCAGAAACACCTGATTATAAGCCGGGTTCAACACCTTTTCGGCCAACCCGACTTTGGCGAGCACGAAGGAAAATTCGCTTGCCTGAGCCAGCGTGAAGCCGGTCAAGATAGCGATTCTCAACGAGTAGCCGAAACCAAATGCGATACCAGTGGTGATGGCAGCCTTAACCAGGATAAGCAGCAAAAGGCAGCCGCCGATCAGCAGTGGTTCCGTCAACAACGTGCGCGCGTCAAACATCATGCCGATCGAGACGAACACCAGAAAGTTGAACACCTCACGGAAGGGCAGGATGTCGCTGAAGGCCTGATGACTGTACTTCGATTCGGAAATCACCAGCCCGGCAAGAAAGGCGCCCAGAGCCAGTGACAGACCAACCTGCGAAGTGGCGTAGCCGGTTCCCAGACAGAGCAGCATAATGCTCAGAACGAACGCTTCGCGCTTGCGCGTGTTGGCTACATGATCGAGCAACCAGGGCACAAAGTAGCGCGCGAACGACACGGCAATGACGACGAAGCCGACCGACTTGCCCGTGAGCAAGAGGATCTTGGTCAGATCGAGTTCCGTGCCGCCCAAAAATGGCACCGCCAAAACCATTGGCACGATGCACAAGTCCTGGAAGACCAGAATGCCTACAGTGGTGGTTCCATGCCCGCCATTCATCTCGTTGCGGTGTTGCAGCAGCCTGACCACAAGGACCGTGCTGCTCAAAGAAACCAGCATGCCGAGGAAAATCGCTGTACTGCCGGGCAGTCCGAACAGCATGGACAGGGCTGCGGTGGCTGCAATCGTGCCCAGGACTTGTAGACTGCCGCCGATTAGTAGAAATCGCCTGAGCTTCTTCAGCTTTTCAAACGAAAATTCAATGCCGATCGTGAACAAAAGGAGCACCACTCCAAGTTCAGCGAGCGCATCAACCTCGGCGATGTTCTCGACGAGTTTGAAACCATACGGTCCGCATAGCAGACCCGTTAAAAGGAAACCCAGCACTGGCGGCAAGTTGATACGATGGAAAAGAACCACCGTAAACGTCCCCAGCGCAAACAGGACAAGCAGGTCCTGGAGGAAATTAGGGTCGTGCATTGACGAGCTCCGAGTTGCTTATTATTCGATAGTCCCAAGCGGGACGGACGCAAATAGGAAGACCCTGAGGTCTTCTTGAGAGAATTTGTTGGAATTGACTAAAGTGAAGCTATCAAAACCGTGACATTGTCCGGCGCACCAGAAACCAGCACGCGATCGACCAGTTCGGCGCACATGCGCTTCACGTTCATCTGACTGGCCATGACCGATTCGATGTACGCGTCTTCGACAATGTCGGTAAGACCGTCTGAGGCAAGCAGGTAAAGGTCACCTTCTTGCCATTTGTAGGCGTGATGTTCGACATTGACCGAGACGTCGCCGACAAAACGCGTGACGATATGGGAACGCGGATGGCCCTTGCGTTCTTCCTCTCTCATGTCTCCCGAGTCGATCAGGTCTTGAACGGCTGAATGGTCTTTGGTGAGTTGCAAGAGCTTGCCCTTTCGCACACGGTAAATGCGCGAATCACCGACATGAGCGCAGTGCACGAAATCGTCACCGACAATTAAAACGACGCCTGTGGTTCCCATGCCCCAGAGGTCCAGTTCAGTTCGTCCCCACTTGTAAATCTCGGCATTGGCCTGGGTGACGACTCGATTGGACCAGGTTTTGATCGACTTGCGGTTGACCAGTCCCGGCCCTTTTACTTTGCTTTCAGTTTCAAACCAGTCGACAAACAACTGGCTGGCCACCGAGCCGCCGTTATGACCGCCCATGCCGTCTGCGACAACCAGAATGCGTTTATCTTTGCTGATAAACAAACGGTCCTGATTTTCGGATCGCATCAAACCGACGTCGCTCAAACCGGCGACTGTGATTTTTAGTTTCGATCCATCCAACGTGTCCGGCTTTGCCATCTACTCTTGACTTTATGCGGTGTTCAGCGAAATCCAAAGGATAGCACATAGGACACAATCTCCCGGCAAGCCGGGTGAAAACGGAGGCGACCGATCTTTGCAGATCGGCCGCCCGCCGTCCGTTACTTTCTGCGCGGCAGAATCAACTTCACTTTCACGAGCTCGGTTGGACGCGTACCCAGAGAAGAACTCAGGTCGGCTCCTGAAGACTGAGCGGCGGGCGGTTCAGCCTGCAGCGCGGACAGGGCAAGCGAGCGCCGAGCATCACGTTCCAGCCTCAAGCGCTTGAGAATCTCACCCCGGCGCTGCACCGCAACCGGCGCCGGGGGCGCGCCTTTGAAACGATGCAACATGAGCTCTGCCAACTGGCGAGCCACTTTCTGATAGCGTTTGAAGGGCTCGACCAGATAGCCCCAGCGCTTGTCGTGCGGATCGAGGTATGGCATCGACACGACACGAATGTGGAAGCGCGTCTCGAAATCGCAGGCTTCCCGGTAATACCAGGTCACCGAAGTGATCTCGAGAATGGTGTTGCACGTGGCGTCGAACTTCCAGTTCGGATTGTGCTTCGGTCCATAGCGCTTGAACAGCCAGTGCGGCTCTTTGTGCTTCACCTGCCAGTACTGTTTCCAGATTCTGGTGGTGCCTGTGGCTTTGGGATAAAAACCGGCTGGAACGCGTTGCCGCGTGAACGGCCTGCGCCAGTTGTTCCAGTCGGCCAGATCCGTTAGCGTGTCGTCCGAAGCGAAGAAGTTGGGCGTCACCTGGTCGATGCGCACGGAACCGAGGTCGCTTGCGATCTGGTGAAACTCCAGGTCGGTGAAGACCAATCCGTGGTTGGTCACGTGAAATCCGAACAGTCGTCGTTTCGGATCATTGGCGATCTGCTTGACCAGCTCGATTTGCTCGGGCGTCAAGTGCCGCTGTTCCAGCGGTCGCCTGGACCCGTTTGGATCGTACAGATCGTCTTCGAACGTTCCTCGCACGGCATCCACAAGCCTGTAACCGCCACCGAGACAAGACTGCCCGCCATCGTACACATTGCAGTGATCGTAGGAGAGCAACAACTGGTCAGTGACCGAGTCATTGTCGAGCATCAGGCGACGAGCCCTGATGTAGTCGTCGAGGCTGCCGACCGGATTGTCCAGGTCAATGCCAATACTGCCACCCTGTCCGTGACTTGCAAAACTAGGGCCATTACTGCCCTGACTGACCGGGCCAAGGTCGAAATCCGGGACGGAAGAGCCAGAGCCGGCTACGCTGAGAGACTGAGCGGTAATTGAACCGCCCTTGCTCCCACCGTGATGCCCGCCATGGTGTCCCCCGTGGTGCCCGCCGTGGTGACCGCCATGATGACCGCCACCGTGATGGCCGCCTCCGTGATCACCGCCGTGACCGTGTCCTCCGCCGTGACCTCCACCGCCGTGGCCACCACCGTGACCTCCGCCGTCATGTCCATCTGGTCCACTCATATATTTATCCTCCAGTACATTTCGAGGTAGAAGCCTCGAAGAAGATTTGGAATTTAAGCCTGCCACTCGATTGAGCCGAGGTAAAGAATAAAGTTTCAAAGAACGCCTGCCTGACGGACCCAAACCCGGTCGCCCGTCAGGCAGTACGCGATTATATTTTCAACCGCTAGCGGTTGAAAATACACACAGAACAACCGCCCCTTACTTGACAGCCAGCGACTCGGCCAGCGCCACCGCAGTGCGCACACCCCAGCCGGTCGCGCCCTTCGGGTCGATGCCCAAAGAACGCTCGCGCCAGGCCACACCGGCGATGTCGACGTGCACCCAATCGATCTCCTCGCCCGCGAACTCCCGGATAAACCAGGCCGCAGTCGTGGAACCGGCACCGCCACCACCTGAATTCTTCAGGTCGGCGATGTCCGTTTCGTTGGCCTTACGCAGCTCTTCCCACATCGGGATGTCGATCATGAGCTCGCCAACCGTCGCACCTGCCTTCACCACTTTCTGGGTGAAGTCCGGGTGGTTGCCGAAAGCGGCTGCACCGATGTCACCGGAAATCGACTTGACCGCACCGGTCAGAGTGGCGAAATCGACGATGCGCTTGGCGCCGCGCCGTTTGGCAAACTCGATGGCGTCGGCCAGGGTCAAACGACCTTCGCCGTCGGTGTTGTCGATTTCGACCGACAGACCCTTCATCGTGCCGATCACGTCGCCGGGCTTGAAGGACTTGCCGTCAGGCATGTTCTCGGTGGCAGCCATTACCACCTTGACGGAGATCGGCAGGTTGAGCGCCGCAATCGCCTGGATCGCACCGAGCACAGCCGCACCACCAGCCATGTCGCGCTTCATGTTGCGCATGCCGTCAGCCGGCTTGAGGTCGAGACCACCGGAGTCGAACGTCACCGACTTGCCGATCAGACAGAGCGTCTCTGTGGTCGGACCAGTCTCGGGAGTGTAGTCCAGCTCGATCAGAACCGGAGCTTCCGAGGAGCCGCGCGCAACAGCGAGGAGCGCATGCGCACCCATCTGTTCCAGGCGCTTGCCCCAGAAGTAGTTGCCAGTGATCAGCCCCTTGCTGCGTGCCACCACACCCTTGGCGGCCTCCATCAGCTTGAAGGGCGTCAGGTGTCCGGCGGGCATGGTAACCAGATCACGGGCGAGCGTGACGCCGGAGGCCAACGAGCGACCAGCAGCCAGTCCGTCCTTGAGCTTAGACGCCACCGCTAGCGGTGCGTGCACCTTGAGCGTCCTGACGTTGAAGTCGCCCTTGGGATTGGAGTGGGCGGTCTTGTAGTGCTTCTGGTTGTGATCGATGAGCACGGCGTAGCAGCCAAGAAGGCGCCCCAGCTCATACGGATCGACACCCAGAGCCAGAACCGGCTCGGCGTCGAAAACCACGTCAGCCGACTTGGTTTCCTTGGCTTTGCGATAAGCCTTGGCAAGCGCGTCTTTCAGCGAGTTGAGCGAGAACGTGCCTCGGTCACCAACGCCAAGCAAAAGAACCGACCCGGACAGGGCGCTCCTGTCGGCGAAGTAGCTGAGCAACTGCCCGGACTTGCCGGCAAACTCCTGCTCAGACGCGGCGCGCATCAGGGACGTTTGACCCAGAGCAGCCAGCGAACGTGTTTTCGGGGCAACACCAGACTGAAAGTCGTCTGCAAAACAAGCAATAATAAGCAGACCAGACCCGGTCTGGGGTCGGCCGCTGGTATCGATTAGAAATTTCATATTGGTTTCTTTCGGGATTTGGCGCCTCGCAAGAGGCGCGGTTACAGAGTGGTGCCGCAACAAACTCCCTGCCGGTTCGACCGACGACTGAAGCATATGCGGCTAGTCGGCTGTTAAGACAGCCGCTGCAAAATCAAAGCAACACAGCGACTCACTGCTGGGGCGGAACGCCTCCATCTTTCTCGGCACCCTTGCCCGCACCGTCGGCGGTACCGTCGGTTGCAATCGTGGCCGCGACAGGCGCAACCACCGAGTCCTCCTTACCAGCACCGCCAGCGGTGACACCGGCAGGGCAAGTAATCGCACTGCCTGTAGTGGCGGGTGAGCCTCCGGCTTTGGTGACCTTGACGGGCCTGGACCAGACTTCACGGTTCGGCACGGTGTACGTGCCGTCGGCGGTGTCCAACACGGTGAGAACGTAACCGATGTCGGTGACTTTGCCCTTCACGGCAACGCCGACAAGCTCAATGTCGTCTCCGACACAGAACTTGGGGCGAAAGTTGAGCAGCACGCCGGCGATGAAGTCGTTGGCGATACCCTGCAGTGCAAGCGCGATTGCCGCACCGAACAGACCAAAGCCGACGACCAGTTTAGACAGGAAGTCCGGCGCGATGAAGCTGACGCCGACGATAATCACGACCACCCAATAGAGCAACAGCACGGCGCGAGAGACGATTCGACGTCCCCGTTCGTCGGCGTGGCTGAGATTGAGCGCCTTGTCCAGACCCACTTTCATGGGGTCGTACAAGAGATTCATCAGGCAAATGAAAATCAGCCCGACGCAAATGTTGGCGGTGTAGGGCACAAGACCCTGCGCGTAGCTTTTGAACAAGTCGATGACCTGTTTTTGAACGGCAGCGCTGAGAACATCCGTACCAGCAATCAAGCTGGCCAGACCGAAAACGATGATGAGCGGAATTAGCTTCCGTGGTTTCAAGTGTTTGAACATAAATCCTTCCTGGGTTCCTGGGTTACAGGTAATCACCATTGCGGCGACGGGGAAATCGTTCTTCGACTTAACGCGAAAGTTCGGTTGTGCGTTCAAAACGCGCAACACGAGCAGTTCGTGGATGAAAGACCCTGGACCGGCAAGCAAAAATCTTCAAAACCGTGCATCACTACCACCTTTTCGGGCGAGTTTGTGAGCTGTTGTCGGTTGTTGAAACAATGCCTGGGTTTAGTACCAAGATCCTCAGTGAAATCGAATTAGATGCAATACAAACTAAAAGAAACAGGGAATTGAATTCAACGCTGGTAAGAGCTCATGAGCTTATAATTCGTTCCTCTTTGATACTTTAATTAAAGCGTTATTTTTATACGCTGCGCTAGTTAACGCAGTAAACCCGCTTGACATCAAGATCTTGACGAAAAGTGTGCGAGTTCGCGCTAAATCAAATTCAGGAAAGCCACTACCCGGGCTGTTGCCAAGAAGCGCTAGCTTCATACACTCGGCAACAAAACCAAAGGATCTCACGTCGAACCAGCACCACTGCTACCATAGCTAGAGCCAGTATTCAAAACCAGGGAGCACACTGCTTTGCCAGGTCCCCAAGAAGATCCATCACTAAAACTGTTAAATCCGGCTCCGGAAGCGAAGCTTGAGAGTTGGCTGGCTGAATTTTTTGGCAAGCCTGTCTCGATCATAGATCGCGAACTCTTGCGCCACCGGGATTTGAGCTATGTCGAACGCCTGAAATTCAATGAGTGCCTGCCGGAATCGCTGATTTACAAACAAGTTTTGCCACCCTGGGATATCGAACAGGACCTGCATGAACGCATCCTGATTCCATCAATTGCCAGCTCTGCTCAGCTCTATATGACCGCCCACCATGGTGCTGTCACAGCCATGTTTCTGGAAGATCTGGGCGGCGTCAACTTGAAAGAGCAAGCCGTCGATACAAAAACCGCCAAGCAATTGGGCGAAGACATCGCTCGCATGCACCGCGCCTATTCCTATCGCACTGACGAACTGATTCAGATGAATGTTTTGCGTTCGCTGACACCAATCGATTACGAAACCTTTTTTGCCGAGGTCACGGATCAACTTTTGCAGTGGAAAGACATAAACGAAGCAGATGCCCAGGCTGTTAAAACCGCAGCCCGCATGATTGCCCAGCGCCTGGCCGGCGAACCGATTTCATTAGTGCACGGCGATTTATACGCGGAAAATATCATCACACAAAACGGTCGGCTGTTTTTGATCGACTGGTCCTGGTTCACTTTGATCGGCGTGCCGACAATGGATTTGGCCAGTCTGATTTCAAATCACGATAAAAACGGACAGCTTCGCGACCACAGCGAAGTAATTCTAGAAGCATATTGCTTCGAATCTGGTCGCAAAACAGAAGATGTTCAATCCGCGCTTCCTTACGCTGCCGTACTTGAACGCATGCTGTTTCTGTACTGGTTGGTAGTTCGAAAGTCCATGGGGATTTTAGGAACAACAGTCGGTCCGGTGGAAAACTTGATGCGTCTTGTCACCGATGACATTATCGCCAGCAGCCGCGACTGGAGCTAACGCTGAACACTAGACCACCACTACCTGTGGTGCCAAACGCACAAGCAAAAGCAGCCACTGACGCCTCTTGAACGTAAAGTTGCAGTCGCCGCTCTCAACGGCGCGCCACCATATGCGACACCAACCGACAAGCGCTTAAAACCTGCAAGAGGAGTGCACTGATACAGCGCGTCTCCTAAATTGAAACTGCAGACGCGCCAGTTAGAACTTCCAATAAGGAGCCATCGTCAGTCGTTCTGCCCCTGCGGTAGTGACCACCAGATCGTCTTCTATTCGAACGCCACCGACGCCGTCAATATAAATCCCAGGTTCATCAGTGAACACCGCGCCAACATCGAGCGGCGCATGTTCATAATCGAACGGATCGTGCGCTTCCAGCCCGAGACTATGTCCAAGCCCATGCGAAAAGTATTTACCGTAGCCCTTTTCCTGGATGTAATCACGGGCGACTTTGTCGTAATCACGATACATAATCCCTGGTTTAAGAGCCTTGCGCGCGGCCTGATTGGCGGCAAGAACGATATTGTAAATCTCCTTCATTTTGGCTGTAGGAGCCTTTCCTGGAACGAATACAGTGCGAGTGATATCGGAACAGTAGCCACCACAGAAGACACCACCGAAATCCATCACCACTGGTTCTCCGGATTTCAATTTACGTTCGCCTGTGGCATGGTGCGGAATAGCCGAATTAGGTCCGGAAGCGACGATCGAACTGAAACTGTTATCGACCGCTCCGTGTTTTCTCAAGCGCATGTCGATCTCAAACGCGATGTCGTTCTCGGTCATTCCTGGCTGCATCAGTGCCACCACTTCCTCATAGACCTTGCTGGTGGCTTTGCAAGCAGCGCGTAACTGCGCGATTTCACCAGCTTCTTTATACTGCCGAAGCTCTTCCACCAGACCAGTTGTGGCTACCAGAGTCGCTTTCAAGTCCTTCTGCCAGTCTTGCCAAATCTGGTGCGGCAGTCGGTGGGACTCAAATCCAACCTTGCTCTTGGCTGTGAGTCCGGCGATTGCCAGTGCCTGATTGATCGCCCCGGAAACTTTATTGCCGCGCTCAATTTTGACGAGCTCAAATTGTTTAGCCTCAATCTTGCAGCGCGCCCAGTAACGTGCGTCGGCAACTATCAGAGCCTTATCCGCCGTGACAAGAACAACGGCAGTCGAGCCCCCAAAGCCACTCAGATAAAGCACGTTCTGATTATTCGGCTGCGTCGATTGACCCGATTCATTGACCCGCAACAGTAAACCTTTGATTTTTGCCTTGGGCAGGGCCGCCTGCAATCTCTTCAATCGTTTATTCATCACGTTTCCGCCTTGTTCCCTGGAGTGGAATTACTCTAGCAGAACAAAACAAAGTCAGATCACCGGCTTCAGTTGTCACGCAATTGGCTGTCAAACAATCTGCAATTTAATTTCGCGAAAAATGGCGTCAATAAACGTTTTCAACGACTGGTCCAGTAAAAGTTCAATGCCATATCGATACGATCCATCGTAAAACTTCGAGACGCGCTGATAACTGCCACTGGGAGCGATGGCGAATCCTTTGTTTCGGGCTTCGTCAAATAGAACAATCCGATCGAAGTCGTCGACTCGAAAAGCCACTGATTTCAGTCCTTGAGATTGCAAAACTTTGACCACGAGCGTGACGACTTCTCGCAATTCAGAATTGGTCAAGTCACACATCACCCTGATCATGTCCGCACTATCGCCCACGGAAACATCCGCGTGCAGGCGTTCGGCAAATTTGTTGATGCGAAACCGCCTGGCCGCACCGTTTTCCGATGAAGCGCGCTCAAGCGACTCTCCGAGCAATGTCCGCATTTGGGCTTCCGTCCATTCGGCGACTGTCGGCAAGACAGCCTCACTGGCCGCAACAGGTGTTGCGTCTGCCGGACAAAGTTCAAGTGTCTCGTCCATGGATTCTCCTGAGCTCGAAAGAAAACAAACACGTTTAAGTGCGAAGCCTGAGCCTGGGAATGCCTGGTGGTTTTTGTTGACGTTCTCTCCGCCCTGAAGGACGTGAGATTCTTGCTCCGAGGCAATTTAGCCCAGTATCAAGCGAGCCCGGTGCGCCCCACCGTTGATATCAGAA
>JADYXR010000109.1 GCA_021772095.1 Candidatus Obscuribacter sp.
GCCAATCTCCTGAATCGACCATTCATCAGCGATCTTGCGATATACCTCCAGCCGCTTTCGCGTTTGGTGAACGATCACGTACTGCTTGATTGAAGCTACGTGTCGATATGCGACAAGCTTTTCACGCCGGTCTGTCGAGGCTGTGGATCGCGAAAGCACCTCGAAGATTGCGATTGGAGTGCTTGTATAAACGCTCTTGTTATCGAACGTTCCGCAATCAACCAGTACATCTGAATAATAGAAACAATTTACATCTTCGATCCGAATCTTCATGTCTGCCATAAAGACGGTGCAACCCTTTCCCTTGAGTTTGGTCCTAAGTGACATCGCGATATTCAACGAGATGACATTGTGTGCAGCAGAACCACCGGTCATTGCGAAAAGCTGCCCATCGACATATTCATGCCGTTGCTTCGCACTTTCCTCGAAAGCCAGGTACTCTTCAGGCGTAATTTTAGAAAGCTTTTGCTGATTGGTCACGTCAATGACCTCCATGGACGACTGACGACATTATACGGCAACGATTCAGTTTCAAGGTCTGCCTGAACGTTCCGTTACCAGCGAGACTACTCGTTCTCAGCGCAGGCGAGAGCAGTTCCACCGTGTTCTGCTATCTGATCAGAAACCCAGATCAGCTTTTCTTTCGCCCGAGTTACCGCCGTGTATAACCATTTGAGACAATCCTGATTCCGGCTCAAGCACTCGCGAGTGTCATCTACATGAATCAAAACTGTCGGCCATTCTGATCCCTGCGCGGTGTGACAAGTCAATGCGTATCCAAATCGACAGTCCAAGCCACCTCTTTGATTGTATTCTTCAAGCGCGACTTGAACCGGTTTCGAAGAACGTTGTCCAAAACAATCTTCCAGTATGCACCCTCGGATTCCATCAGTTTCCACCACTCGCCACATCGAATTTTTCACAAAATCCAAACCGCCGATAGTGCGATTATCTCTGCAAACCAGAAGCTCGCCCTTGGTAGGGTTCCCTGATTGATGCCCAAGCGCAGATCTGATTCTTTTGGTCAGCGAAACTCTGCGTTCGTTTGTCCACACAATTACTGGAATTCCAGATGCAATCAGATTGAGATCAATCGGAACTCCGTTCCCGAGTTCAACTGGCTCTTTACTCTTGATGCGGTTTGCGATATCGAGGACCTCGCTGGATCCGCTTTGCCGATGCACTTCCGTGAGAGTCACTCGAGACTGCACGATGGACTCATTCCAGAATACTGCTGCATCATTCACCGGTGGCAGTTGATATTCGTCTCCAACCAAAATAATTTTGGAGAAACATTTGCGAATCTTAGCGAGCAATTCACCACCGAGCATGGACGCTTCATCAATAATTAGAGTTGCATCTTGTGGTATGCGCGGCTCCCAGCCAATAAAGAACTCGTCGTAGAAGTCATCGATACCCAGTTCCTTTGCACCGCCCTTGATACCATCAGTTTTATTGGCGTTCCACGCTCGCCTTAAGGCGGAAACATCAAAATAGAAAAGCAACTCCTCTTCTTTGATGCTGCCAAAAGGATCATCAAGCTTGAAGTACGCTTTGAGTGCTTCTCCAGGGTCCTTGTAAACGCCGACCAAGCTGGCATTGTATGCGGTCAATGCGTCCGGCACTTCTTTTCTTCGTAAAACATCGACAGCCTTATTGGTCATCGCTGACACCACCACCTCTCCTTCGAGTGTCTTTTTGAGTTCCTTTATGAGACACGTTTTTCCAGAACCAGCGGGACCGGAAAGTGCGATTACGGAATGTCCGCTATTGAGAAATCTATGAATTTGATCGACAGCATTCGTCTGTTCTGGTGACAGATTTTGCGCGTGTAATTCAGTCTTTTTTGATTCGAACAAATATGGCGGACCATGGGATTCATACAGCATAGAAAATCACAACGCAAGTTGAGAGTGAATCGACAGTGCAACAGAGTCTTTCATTATGCCGAAAGCGTCTTCGATTTCACTGTTGAATTCAACAGTGACAGTAAAATCTGAGCGTGGTGAATCAAGCAGATCTCGCCTGTTATTGAATCGACGAACGATAAGTCGTAAGATAATGCTGAGGAACAAACATGGCAACTTCGTTACCACGAAAAGATTCTGAGACTGTCACTGGGCGGATCGCGCGATTCGAGACGGCGACAGAGACTATGACGGATTACATTGGATATCTGCGCAACGAGATTCGTGACGAGAAGAAGATCACAATGCCAGATCAGGCTCGAATCGCTGCTCTCGAAGAGCAATGTTGGGCGATTGTAAACGAACGCAAGGCAATCACGTTCGAAGATGAGGCACTAATACGCAAAGCCTTATATGTTTACGCTCCTTTTTTGAAAGCACTGCGTAGTGGATCCTGATTTCAAATTAGACCAAGAGACTCACGATCAAGTTTATGCCGAGATTGAGCTTGAAGCGTTGCAGTGCGCGTGCATTAGCATCCAAAGCTCTCGAGAAAAATACTATGACAAAACATCGGATCTACTCAATGAGTTTTTGCGAGCGTCTACCCTCTGTATGTCGCAAAAGCAGAGAAGAAGGGACGCACCAAGGCAGAGGCTGATGAAATCATTCAATGGTTAACGGGATACAGTGAGCGAGATTTCGAAATTTTGTTTGAAAGGCAAACTGATTTTAAGACGTTCTTCGCAGAAGCTCCGCTTCTGAATCCCTTCGTGAACACTGGTCAAAGGAACAATCTGCGGCGTTCGCATTGAAGAGATTCAGGAACCCACAATGCGTGAAATTCGCTACCTGGATAAGTTAATCGACGAATTAGCAAAAGGCAAAGCGATGAACAAAATTTTGCACCGCGGATGACGATGGCGATTGTCATTCTCTTTGCGATTTTCTATAACGGTGTTTCAAGAGCTTCCGGTAGGTCTGGTTGTATCTACAACTGCTTCATTACTTCATTAAACCTTCGGACACCAGGCGCTCTACTGTCCACATGCGAACCAATGTTCCGAGCGGCATCTTCTTCTGATCAGCAGCTTTCATCAGCAATAGCATGGTCTCCTCATCCAATCGAAATTGAACGGTGCCAGCGACTGCAATTTCTTTTTTCGCCTGCGCTCTGAGCTTATCCAATCGCTCCTGTGCGGTTCGCTTTCCCTGCCCTGTTTTCAATTTTTAGACCTCCTCAAAAACTCGCGCTTGTACTGTTTCCCTGCATCCATCGCGTGAAAAATATGTTCTTCGTCAATATCATCGAAGTATTCAATTCCAATTTCCAAAATCCTTCCCGAAAAAGTCCAGCCTATAATCATGGCTCTATCGTGACCACGGTCACTCGGGTCGAGGTCCTCGGCATAAGACAAATCTGATTCCAAAACCTCCTTCACCTCGGCAAGCGTCACATCATGTTTGTCTAAATTTTGTTCTTCAAACGATAATCTCATCGCTATCGCCTGTCCTTTATTGTAATACAAACAATGACAACCGGCAAGCTGCCGCATTCTGTAGCCGCCTGCAGCACCCAGACGGATCAAAAGTCTGCGTTGTTCGATGCCAATTTGCATGACACTACGCAAAATAAGTGTCAGTGCCGGTTTAGCATTTAAATTTTTGAAAAGACATTTATGCTAATTGGAGACAGCGAAGGAACGAGAGAGACACATTCATTAGAACGGATAATAAATTAACGGCCCCTGTTTCCTTGGGAAACTGATTGTTTCGTCCTCAAATCGATTCTCCAAGACAAGACATCCATCGCTCGACGTATCTTGCGAAAACTGAAAATTCTCGGCACTCGGTTTTATCTCGTCTTTTCTCAAAACCGTTCTATAGAAACGTGTAGGACGCACATTTGCATAGAA
>JADYXR010000110.1 GCA_021772095.1 Candidatus Obscuribacter sp.
GGCTGCCTGGCTTCGACCGCCGTATCCGCAATTATGAACCGATCGATAATCGAGTAGGTTTCTATCATGTTTTCAACACACCACGCACCGAGGAACTCCGAGCGATACTCGAAGCGCGCTGGCAAAGCCAAGTGATATCAATTGAGGACGATGCCGTCCAATTGCTAGAGAAGGTGACCAACTCAAATATTCAGAAGCTCGTTAACATAAACGCAGAGATGAGCAGGGTTTGCGAACTGAACTCAATCACTGTTATCACATCCGATCTTGTAGAGCTCGCCAGCAAAACTCTGCTGCTCGACACTAAATGAGGTGGCACTCCTGTAATGAAATCAAGCCTATTCAGCTAGCGACAGCCAACACATACATATATCCGTGAGACATTTAATTCCTCAATAAATGGGACATTTAAATAGTCAAAAAAATGGACAAATAATTCCTCAAATCACATGCAGCTTTGTTCTAGTTCTAAGCCCCCCGCAGCGCCTGCCGCTCTGCCTGAATACCGGCGAACTTCGGGACCCCGGATAATTCGCCAAGTCACAGGTTCCCACATATTGATTTCCCCTCCGCCGATTATGGTGGTCCTCGACCACCGACTTCAAACTTTCTGCGCAACCGCAAATCGATCACCAGCTGGCCTTTCGCAGCTAAAACTTCTGGCAGGCTCCTCAGCGATCTATTTCTGGATTCGACGGGTGAGGGACTACCGGCTGCAATTTCAGCGGGCTTAAATCGATCCTCAGCCGTTATGTCGGTTCGATATCCAAAAGATTCATCCGCCGAGCATACAAGTCTCAATTTCAGTTGCACCGGTTCGGAATCAAAAGAACCTTCCGAAGAAAACCCGATCTCATTCAAATCACCCAAGTGAGAAACATCGGACTCACCGGGGAAAGATAAAGGACAAGCCTCATCTAAAATCTCGAGAATCGAAATTGAATCGATCTTCAAAACAGGCAGTTCAGAAGAAGAAACCTCAGATCCGGACGAAAACAAAATCTCTGGAAAAACCAATAAATTCTCTTTTTCAGAACTAAAAACAGCCCCCTGGGCCATACCCCCAGGCTCTAGATCGCTTGATCCTATTGCCAAGTGGCGCCACAGATCACCATGTTTCTTGACTGTGTTTATAGAGCAGCCTGTTATACCGACAAGCACGCCGCGGCTTATCTGTTGGCCCTGAGCCAGGCAGATATTTACAGCGTCCTCAATTTTTCGTCTGGCCTTTGCTTCACTTTTTTCATTTCCCTTCCTCCAGTCCTCTAGCCTCCATGTTCGAGAATAGGTTTGACTCAAATGGCACATTCGATCGATCGCTGACTCAGACACAAGGAGGTACGGCTTCCGTTCAGGAATATAGTTTGCCCGCCAAACACATGCACGACGAATGTCAGCTTCAACGGTTCGCCAGTCATTTGCATTGATTCGATTGCAACAGCCATTATGTTTCTTGCGAAGCCAGTCTATGAGCAATTGCATTCGGCGCTCGTCATTAGAGCGACCTGGATGTGCCGGCAGACCAATCGATTCATCTCCATGCCAAAGATAGTGCTCGACACAAAGAAGAGCCTTATGTCGTTCACCATTTTTTGTCAGTCCATTTAGCCAATAATTTTTGCCAGCGTCATAACTTTCTCTTATTACGTTGTGCTCGAAGAATGATTCAAATCCCTCAAGCGATGTCGAGTCCTGTGTGCGTTTTCGCTCGGATGCTTCCAAAAATTCTTGTATACGTGATTTCGTATAATTCCACTCCGCGCCACCGGATTCGATATCAGTTACGAAACGATCCAGGGCTTCATTTTGGCTAAGTTCCGCACGATCGACAGTGACGTTCCCACTATCATCAAGCCAGGCAAACCCTTTCTGGAGTGGCAATCTCAGTCCAGAGCCGCTCGGAAAAACCTCCAGTTGACCACTTCTTAAGCTGAATCCGCTCGCACGCAGATAGCTCTTTAGCGTGCCCGACACCTCTTGCGCAGATGCCCAGCCCTGAAGCGGGAGATATAAGTGCCAGCCCTGCGAGATTCCGCTACGGTACAACCGAAAATGGCGAATGCCTATTGAAGTCAGAGCGAGTTTGAGATCGATGAGTGCCGAGACATTGTGATACTGACTGCCGATGTCAATATCGAGCACGACAAACCGAGTTTGATCACCCCATCGCAGACCTCTGAAATACTTTGCTTGTCCGGATATCGAATCCAGCAACAGTTCATCAGGCAGTGGAGTATTAGCGTTTACGGTGAACCACGTTTCACCGCTTACGTTCTTGAATATCGTGCGAAAACGATTCGGATAGTACGACAAAAACATTTGTCGCGAATCAATTTTTGGCGCAAGAAACTCTTGCGCGCTATTTCTGATAGCGTGCACCACAATAGAACCCGGTTGTTGCCTGTGTTTCTTCTAATTTGGAACAGGTTGACCTAATCGGATCTATCGCTTACTCTGTACATACATCAGAAATCGGGGTCTCAAACCAAGTTCTGAAATACAATCGAATAACAGTCCGGAAACGGTCAGCAATTAGTCGGCGAAAGCCGATTTTTTGTTCTGTTCAGTTCTGTCCTTTACGTCCTCCTTCTTGACCTGGCGAGCCAAACGTCAATGCTTATCAGCTACGTTGAGGGTGACTTCCTTTCCAAGTCGGAATAGGTACTTCACCAACAGTTCGGCACTAAATTTATCGATTTGTAGTGAATAAATCTCAGAAATTCTGGGCTGTTTAACTCCGAGAAGTTCGGCTAATTTCTTTCTGGAAAATTCACTGTTCTCTAGTTCTGTCTTGAGCATTTTAATCAGCTGAATTCGAAGCAAGAGTGTCGCTCCAAGCTCATCGTCGTAGCCCATGCTCTGAAAAAGATGTTTGTGTTTTTCACGATCAAAGGATATCAATTGGATTATTTCCGTTATCTGGTGATCGACACTTTCGCTTCACGCGTTTACGTAATTTTTGAGGCGGAGATCTAGCAATACGATTGTTGCCGGAAAAATCACTGTCGCCACCTTCCATGTCTAAGCGCGGGATCGGAATTCGAAGCTGAAGGACAGCCTCATCTTCCCATTCGCTCTTAGACGGAACGGAGGACTCGGTTGCAACATCCAAACTGAGGATGAAATCATTGACTCTTTGAGGCGTCTCATCAGCTAACTCGAGGTCGGAAGCGAGGACGCCGGAGGTTTCAGTTTCTTTGACAGGGTAGATCGGAATGGTTTCTTCCGAATCATCGCTATGAACGATGCCCGACTGTTCTGTTAGCTCATCTCGATTAGATAGCGTCACAGTTGCGGCAATAGAGTGTTTCTCAACGATTTTAGTAATCGCTTGAAAAAATGCTTCGGCGTCGAGTGCGATTTTGCCTAACTCCGACATAAACATTGCCAACGCTGATTCCAGCGTTATTTCCTCGCGCCGAACGATTATCGCGCCGTCGAAATTTAGCCAACTGAAACCTGGTTGAAGAGGAATCGGGACGGCACCATGTTCGGGATGCACTTTAGTAAACTCGTCGGCGCTGATTCCGATAGCCTCTAGTAATGTTCTTAATACAGCGCTGAGCTCTTTCGATGGTGCTGTGGTCTTAAGGAAAAGGTAGACAAACACATCTCCATTGACCAGAAACGCTTTTGCATTACGCATACTGTCACCAAGTGCGTAATTGAACGTTCTAAGACGTTCTATATTCGCTTCTGCATTCGGAGAACAAAATTGAATAGCGGCGATTCGGGTAAGTGCACCAAACTGCGTAGCTCTTTGAGTGGTTGATTTTAATTCCAGTGCCTGAACGATTTCCTCATCGGTTAGTCGGTGGTATCGACTCAGTGCAAGCCACGTGCCATTGCTGCGCTTCATTAATGAATCGTGTCGCTCTGTGAATAGCGCTAAGAAATCAACCAAGTCGGACGATTTCTCCGAAGGTTCGCTATTCGGCTGGCTATTCGAGATTAAAGTACTCTCTTGTCTTTCTTTGATTGTTGGGCGATTGAGCGTCAAGTGATCGTTCTTTCTAGTGAAGCACCGTAGATGGTGACTTGCAGATCTGTTTCGATGATCCTACGGCCTTGTTGAAAATTGATCAACCCTTTTTACGTTGAACTGGCCTGGTTTTTCGAACTTTGTCCCGACTCGTCCCGACAAATATACATCACATGTCCGGACAACGCAAACTCAATACTCAGTTTTATATGTCACTGTCCCGACACGTCCGGGCGCGCACGGACAAAAACAGCACCACTTCAATTTAGCCACCACGGGCGGTTACGGTCATTTTGCCACAGCGCGCAGGGGCACGACCGGACAGCAGGCAATACAACCGCCTCGGCATGTCCGGGCATGTCCGGACATGCCCCGTCCAGTAATAGTGAAGACCCCGCTAATTTTTTGCGATAATGACGCCAAGTGAATATACAAACATGACTTAATTTCGACTAAGGAAAATCAGACCCAGCTGTCGGGACAGTGCCAGGACGTGTCCTGGCGTGATATGTCACTGCATGTCCGGACATATCATCGATCGCAAAAAAACATGTGCACCAAATGCGGTTCTTCCTTATAATTTGATTCAGTGCTTCCTTTATATAGAAGATCCATGCCAACACCACAGAATCAGAACCTAGCTAAATCGACGACGCCTCAAAGTGATGCCTCGCAGACTGACGTCGAGCAAGGCCGTTGGATGTATTACGATGAAGCCGTTACCGCGACCGGCAAGTCGGAAAAAACCCTCAAACGCTACATCAAAAAAGGCGAACTCCAATCGCGCCGTATGGGAAAACAGATAAATTCGCCGGTCCAAATTTGGATCCCTTCGAACTTTGTGACGGCACGAGCACACGAAGAAGAGACACTGGAAGACCCGGACATCTTCGATTCCGAGGCACAAGAAGTTGAAGATTTTTCACCAGAGTACGACGATCCACAGGAACAAGAAGAGTCTGTACCGTCAGAAGAAGCATCGCATACGGATCAATATGAACGACTGGTAAAACTCATGGTTGGAGAGTTTACCGTCCAACTAGATCGGCAGAAGGAAGTCCTATTCGAGCTTCGACGTGAACTTGAACAAAAGGAGATTCAACTCCGTCTTCTCCCCGATCTGGAAGCGAAACTCCATCAAAAAGAAATCGATGCCCATGTTCAGACAAAGGCGTTGGAGAAAAATATAGAGTCGCTCCAATTTAAATTCGAAGAGCAAACCAAGGTCGTTGCAGAGCTAGAGACAGACCGCGTAAGCCAAACCAAGCGCCTCGAAGAACTAAAAGAAGAGGAAGAGAAAAAACTCATCATTTTGGAAGAAATTCGGAAAGAGAACGAACAACTTAAGGCAGAAATTGAAAGCGCTAAGGGCAAAAAGAACTGGTTGAGTTGGTTTTTAGGCAAATAGGACCTGTCCTTGCATGTCCCGGCATATCAAGATTTGTCCGGACACAATGAACTTGTATTTCACTGAAGATGAATTACTTGTACTGACAAGCGAAAGGAGAACCGAGGCGAGGTCGCCTCGGCATAAGTCGCATGTCGCGGCTTAACGCGCGCTTTCAACGCGTTCAGGTCCGATAAGGGCGATTATGTCTTATTGATAATCCATCAGCCTTCCAACCCCTGAGCCATCTGCGTTTGCTCGTTTGCTAATTCTCGACGACATCACGTCTAAGATACTGATTGACGGCACTGGCTACCCTCAAACTGCACAATTAGCGCTGTCGGCATGTTGATATACTTGCAGAGCCCAAAACTTGAATTGGAGAATTAGTACACGAGTGCAAGCTGACACTTCGGACACCGCTGATGGTGACCTGAAAGTCGAACACGAACGCAAATTACTGAATCTTCAATAGGCGATACCACAAGATGTTGCTAAAGACAGAACAGTTATCTCAGCAGGCTGCCAAGCAATTTTGTCCGGAATTTGATCATGCAGTTTGAGCCAAAGTTCAGATACACAAACGCAATCGTAAAGAGTCTTGCAATTATCGAGGCCGCAAAAGCCGTGATCGATATATTGCCACTGCCCTTAGACACCGTTTTGAAATTACGTCACGATGCCTTCGAGCGAAGCACCAAAAGTTCAACGGCAATCGAAGGGAATACTCTCGATGAGAACGCGATTCGCCGAGCAATCGCCGGCGGACGATCAGGAACTGACGCTGAAACGGAAGTCCGAAATTACTGGCGCGCTTTAGACCGACTCGAAGAATTTGCGGATCAGAACGCATCCATCAACGACAACTTCGTCCAAGAGCTACATAAGATTGTTCTGACTCACGGTCCTGGAAGACCCGGCGGAAAAAGCCCTTATCGTGTGCTCGAATGCCCGGTAGTGGATCAGCAAACTGGAAGGAGAGTTTTTGCCAGATGTTGTGTTTTGAGTAATTGAATAAGGTGGCGTATTCTTTCAATAACGACAAAGAAAGGAGATACGCCAATGAAGAAAGATA
>JADYXR010000111.1 GCA_021772095.1 Candidatus Obscuribacter sp.
ACCAGAAAACAGACAAACGCAGGCGATATTTGCCTGTGTCAAATGCCGACACCTCGAAAACGCGGACGTAAATGCCGCGAAGAATATTCTAGCGGCGGGACACGTCGTGATCGCCTGTGGTGAGCTGAGACAGGTTGCTGTCTAAACCCAGGAATCTCCCGTTCTTTAGGACGGAGAGGACGTCAAGAATCTCAGCACCGGACATTCGCATTCATTTGGCGGAAAGTATCTCGATTTGACGCCTGGTGAGCTGATTCGGCACACCGACAAATTCGATGATGCTGGGCTTCCTGGTGAGATGCAGACGACGATTGTGTTCAAAAAAGTCTCTGTTGGCACCGATGTTGATATCACGCAGGAAGGAATTCCTGAGATGATTCCGGCGGAGGCGTGCTATCTGGGCTGGCAGGAGTCGCTCACACTTCTCACGTTGCTTGTTGAAGCCGAAATTCCAGAATAGAATTTAGTAGAGCTTCCGGATCTGGCAGTGGTGGTCTGATCCTTGAGCGAGGATAACTGCCGGCTCGCTTGTTCAATTATGCGTTTTCGATAGCAAAGTTGCGACTAACAATGACAAAATGCCATTATGGCCAAGTTAGCAATTTGCGTCCCGTTGTGACGTGGCTTGGCGCGTTGATGCGATCTAAAAAGACGTCTAGGCACAATCCATTAACATGATGAGCTGACGGTGCAACCAGTCCGTCGACGTCTCCACGTTTATGGAGATGTTCGCCAATGCCGCTCGCCGTCCAATGATTTCCACGCTCGGTGATTTGAGCTTTTGAAATTTGCAGTTCGTTTTGAATTGACTGACTATCAAGACGCACGATGGCACTCAAATATACAGAATAGTCCCACGCGGTAAATGCGCCCTTCTTAAAAGGGACACCAGCTGCGATGCCATCGCTAACTTCGGCCTGACAAGTTTCATGGTCAAAGCCCAAGTAGAGCGCGCCGAATAAGCCAGCTACATTGTAACGACCGCCGTTCAGTAAGGACCCTATTACCGCCAAAGGTTCGTCACCGTATTTGGTGCGAATATATCGGAAGAAAGTTCCATTAATCGGCTTCGTTGCGATTGTGTAAAGCGCGCCGGTGTTCATGTTCATCTACCTAAATTGCCGAGCAAATGAGCCATTATAAGAACGCCGCCAGGTTTTTTTGCAAAGTCTTTGGGTCGCTCGCCTTGTAGTGCTGGGTTTTCTCTTTCTGCCCAAACCTTGATCATGTCGGGGTCGAATAAGTCATCAAGGCTTTCCGCGATGGTCCGAAGTGCTGCAATTAGTTGTTTGTGATTGTCCTGCGGATTCACCATCTCTGCTTCGTTTTCCCAACGGCGAATCGTCTTTTCGTTGACTCCAAGTGCTTCTGCAAATTCAGTTTTGTTAAATCCAAATAGTTGCCTCAACGTCGACACTTGCGTTGCAAAGCTCGCTGACGCCAAGTTGTCTAAATTCAGAGCGGTATCCGGCATGGTGCTCGTAAACTCCATATTCTAGATCTATGAATTATAGCACAAAAGTGGACAATTGTCCGTCGGGATGGACATGTGTCCGGTAATTTCTAAGGCGCTGCTGGAATTTTAATCCTATACGGGCAGCAGGCTAAAGCATCTTGGAGTTAATCACAGTACTATTGCATCGTCTAATGCGTGCACAAGCAGAGCGAATTTTTTTGCATTTTGTGGACGCCGAGACCGGACTAAGGCTAATAGCACAAACGTGTTTTTGCCCTCAGCTTATGGTGAATCTGGAAGTGAGACTATCATCATGCTGCAAGCACAAATCGACAAGCATGCAATCCCCGGAGTTCTGAGCTTCGCGGCCAATGAACATGGCCTGGTTTACGCATCAATTACGAGCGTCGCATGTAGTGCTGTCGTTTATCTTCAAGGCGCGCATGTAGCCGATTGGTGTCCGTCTGGTCATGAGCCGGTGCTATTTCTGAGCGAGCGTTCAATGTTCGCTCCTGGCAAAGCTATTCGTGGTGGCATACCAATTATTTTTCCGTGGTTTGGTGCGCGCACTGCAAATGAATATTGCTCGCGAAGCGATGGTCCGTCGCATGGATTTGCGAGGACGACAGTTTGGCAAATCGAAGAATCGAAGGTTCAAGGAGAAGACGTCATATTGACGTTGACGCTAAACCCTGACGACAACACACGCTCGCAGAGTTACGATGCCTTCTATGTGACATTCCAGATGGTGTTTGGTGAGAGTCTAGAGCTGAACTTTACGGTCGAAAATAAATCGAACGAGAAAATGTTTTTTGAGGAAGCATTTCACTCTTATTTTATGGTCGGCGATGCACGACAAATCAGCATTCAAGGTTTGCAAGACACCGACTATTTAGACAAAACAGATGAGTTTAAACGGAAGAAGCAAACCGAATCTACGCTGACTTTAACTGGTGAAACCGATCGCCCGTATGTCGGAACCGAAGCGACCGTGACGGTCACCGACCCTGTTCTCAAACGTAAAATCATTGTCTCTAAGGCGCATTCCAGAACAACGGTGGTCTGGAATCCATGGATTGAGTTGACTGCCAAACTAGCTGACATGAGCCCGGATGGCTGGATGCGCATGGTTTGCATTGAGACTGCCAATGCACTCGAAAACGCAGTTACTCTGGGTCCAGGAGAGAAACACACTATGAGCGCTCGAATTGTTGTCGAGAAATAAAATAAAAAACCACCTTCGCCTGGTGAGGAACTGAGGGCAGTATAAGAAACCAATTTCAGGATTGCGTGACAGTCGAAGCAATCGGAACAACCGACCGAAACCCACCGCTGTAGATACAATGCTGGTGCGTGGTTCAATATGTAACAGTCGCAGCGGAGTTTGGAACCTCCTTGTGCTGTCGATAAACTAAAAGACCAGTAGGAGGATTTTGCAATTAGTATCCCAAGCGCAAAAGTTATGGAGCCGTGTGTCAGCTGTAGAACCTGCCGACGCGGTGGTCCCCAAAATAAATTGACACTGCGTCCTATTCATCTAGGAAATTTTCCACTGAATGAACAAGGTGAGCCGATTGAATTGGCTGAATCTCAAGAGATGTTCTTTGCAAAAAAAATAAAATGGAACGTCGATGACATCTGGAAAACGACTACATACAAAGGAGTGCAAATCACATGTCGCGTCGCAACAGCTGCGGATGTTGATGAACTTACTAAAACGCCGAACGTTTTTCCATTGCCTGATTCCAACGGTGAGAGTTTTTGGCCACAGCAGTTAGTCGAATATACAGACTTTCGCGGTTTGAGTTTTCCATACATTTGCATAGCGGTCCTTGATGGAAAAATCGTTGGTAGATTGTATTTAGATCCAAACTCGAATAACGCGATAAGGAGAAACTTGGATGCCGCGGTTATTGATAGCATCGTTGTCGACGCCCAGCATGAGGGCAGAGGCATCGCAGATAAGCTGATCGAATTCGCTGAATCGATCGCTCAAAAGAATGGTGTCAGCTGGCTTGAAATTGGAGTCGTTAGAGATACAAGTGATACCGATCCAAGTCATCGACGTAAGGGCACCGATTCCGCGAGATCATACATACGACGGGGATTCTATAAGTATCCGCTGTATCTGAAAAATAAATTCGAACTCCATTATCAGGCTAGAGGATTACCAAAGGGAATTGCGACTTTTGTTTCGCGTCGTTATGGAAAAGCGTTGGTCATGTATAAGGATCTTGAACAAACCACTGAACTTGACGATGACAGGCGTGTGCGTTTGTTCAATAAACTAGTTGCAGGAATTCCCGCGGTTCCGTTGAAGAATACGAAAAAATTTCTCAAAGTCCGTTGATTTTAGCGCGCTTCCTCATCATGTTTATGAAGTGGAGGTCAAAAGTGATTGAACGGAAAGTGAAATTTGATGATCTTGATGGTGTCGTATCTGGTGCGACCGAAAGAGGCACTGCGATCCTTACGCACGGTGCCGGGTGTGGCACCAAAACAGGGTCATTTGTGTTCGACAAGCTACATTGAAATTATGGTGAAAGTCGCCAAGTCAGGCCCCGATTCCACCAAAAGCTTTTGATATTGAGTTTGAGAAGCCTTCATCTAAGGTACTTTATATGTAAAGACCTCTCCGTTCCAGGGAGGGGCGAGTGTCCCTGTGGGTACATTTACTTTAGGCGGACAAATCAGGCATTCTGGATTCAAGCAAAGACGCAGCAATGACGGCATCCTCGAAATTCATAAACGACTCCGAAAACGACGCCGACAGCATTGCCGACCAGAAGTCACCTGGATTGATAAGCAAGTTACTGGGCTTGCTTTTCAGCGGCTGGGTGATCCGATACTTGTTGGCGTCTATGGTGACGATTCTGGTCCTCGTGCCGGTTTTGGACAATTTCAATGGTGCCCTGCTGAAAGGGCGATATGACGCATTGGCGAAACATGTGTCAACCACAGAAAATCTGGAAAACCCGTCCAGGGCGCAAATTTTAGACAATTTCCGGAATTATGGACTGGCCTGGTACTACGTCATAGGCGCCAACGGTCAGCTGGTCAAATCGACAGCGCCATTCACGCCGGAAAAAATCAGACAAAAAGCTGCTGGTTCAGACTTTGTCGAAATCAATGGCTCCGAGTACTACGATGCTGTAGCCAAGACTCCAAGAGGCGAAACTGTTCACCTCGGATTTTTTATGGGGTCTCTCAGTCTCGGACAAAATTTTTCAGAGGTGACGCTCGCTCGGTCAGTGCCTCTGGTTTATGGACTGGTTCTGTTCTTGGGGACGCTGGCGGTAATCGGGATTCTCGAAGCGATGTTCATCACTGCGCCGCTCGAACGGATCGCCCGGGCATCGCGCCATCTGATTGCTGCCGAAGAGCAGGATGTAAACGGAGCGCTTTCTGTTGGCATGGTCGCTCCTGTCATCGGACTTCTGGCGTCCAATTTAAAACGCGCGCGCGACGATTACAACAAAAATTCCTACTCACGAGTCAAAGTCGAGCACGAGCTGCGGAAGAAAATCCAGGACGTAGAGCGCGAACGCGATCGTTTGAGTGCCGAGTACAAAGATCACCAATTTGCAACCAATCGAAACTTCTCGGAACTGGCTTCCAAAGAAGCTGAAGATGAATTCCTCAACGCGCTGACCAAGGACCTTTATCGATCGGACAGCATGAGCGACATCTGCCAGATCATTCTTGACCGACTGTCGAACAAATATCCACGCTCTCTGAAGTCCGGTGTTTTTGCCATTCTCGATAAGCAAAATCGCCTGACGATTCCTGCGTTCCTGGGCTTTGACGAAGGCTCACTTCAGTCGCTGCGTACAGTCGATTTCACCAACGTTACTGAAATAATTTTCTCGCGTCGAAATCAATTGGTTTTGTCCAACAATAATTTCTCGCAATACGGATTGGCGACGGTGCCGCTTTTCCAGAATGTCGACAGCCTCGCATTTTTGCCGATTATGTTCGATCAGCACAAATTGGGTTTCATTATTTTGCCGACCAATGAAGCTGCAGCCAGTCTCCATGAGAAGACTCGTGTGTTGAAAAACGTTTGTGAATTGGCCGCGCGGTCGCTTCATCGCGTCTCAACTCTTCAGGAAGAATTGGAATCGGCGAGAACCGATCCTCTCACTGGTTTGTACAACAAGAAATTTTTGTACGAACTTATGCCTCAATTAAAGGATCGCGCCGGCGTCATGCCTGAAGATCATCCGGTCTCGGTATTGATGGTCGACGGCGACCATTTCAAGGACATCAACGATACGTATGGACACGTTGTTGGCGACCAGATGTTGAAGATGATCGCAGAGATCATTCGAGTCAATACTCGGATGCAGGAAGGCTATATCGGCTCGGGACGATACAAAGATTATGTCATCAGATATGGTGGCGAGGAAATGCTGATCGTTTTGGAAAACACCGACGCCGCTGGTGCAGAAGTCGTAGCTGGTCGGATCAAGCGTGCAATTGAAGATGAACAAAATTGGCCAAGCGGTATTGTCGGATTCTCGGTTTCCATTGGTTTAGCATCTTGCCCTGAAGACTCTAGAGACATGGATGACTTGCTGAGAAAAGCCGACTCTGCACTTTATTACGTCAAGCAAGAGATGGGTCGCAACAACATTTGCAAGTGGGTAAATGTTCCAAATTCCTTCCGATCGAAAATGAGTTCCTCCACCATCGGCGGTGAACTCGGTGTCTTCGATCCGCCGGGATTACTTCAGTCGATTGCATCAACGCAGAAGACCGGTGTGCTCACGGTTAAGTCTCTTGATGAAAAACAGTTTTGGATTCTTTTTGATACCGGCAAACCTTTGCAAGCTCGTCTTGGAAAGCATCGAGGCATCAACGCGATTATCGAATTTGTCGGAACATTCACCGACGGAAATTTCCAGTTTCAAGAACGCAGCAGTTCCGGCACGGGGCGTTTGCCGCGCCTGAATGACTCGTTCAACTTGACCCGATCGCTTGAGCGCATGCTGATGGAATCAGTGTTGTCGGTGGACAATATGATCAGTGCAAAGAAGATAATAAAAGACACTGACATCATATTGATACCAAAACGAATTGAAGAAATCGCTGTTGGGCTGGATGCGCTCGAACGCTCGAAAGATGCTCCGAGTAAAAATGAGATGGATTTGATCAGGCAAATGATCGATTTCGCCAATGAGGAGACCACGCTCACCCAGCTGTTCGAGATGTTGGATGAGACGCCTACCACTCATTTGTGGCACTGCGCCGGATTAATGGTGACTGGTAATCTCGTCGATATAAAGCAGCCTGATGAAGAAAAGTGGCTTGGTAAGCTAGGTGCCCAACGACGAAGTTGAAATCTTGGTTTTGATTATTGCGCCTCGCATGGTACAAAGAGTAGGTCTTTTGGTTTCCCGTTAAAGCACGTATCAAGATTTGAACACCGTTACTATCTCAGCACCAAAACCTGTGGAACAAGCAACTGGCAGAAAGCCATTTTTCACTGTCGGCTTCTTGCTAATCATCGCCATCTTTGGGATCTACCTACGATTCACAACTAAAACCGAAAACATCTTCTGGTATGACGAAAGTTACATCATGATGCACGCGTCTGGATACAAAGTGCAGGACGTGGTTGAGAAGATTGAAAACAAAGTTATGACTGCTGATGCTGTCAAAAAGCAATTTCTCCAACCTGATGCGAATGTGAAATATAAGGATATTGCCGCAGCGATCACCTATGACAACCCGGGGCAGGTGCCACTTCTCAATGTGGCGGCTCAGCAATTTTCCAGTCGGTTTGGTCCAGAGAATTTGCGTTTGCTTCCATTTGCATTCGGGATGCTCACCATTCTGTTTGCGTTCTGGTTCGGTTTTGAAATAAGTGGTTCGCTGCTCGGTGGATTGATCGCCGCTGCACTGACATCGATCTCGCCGTTCTTGATCAGTCAATCTCAGTCGCTGACGCAGGCCGCGCTGCTACCGGCGCTTGTGTGCGCAACCAGCGCCGCGCTTTTGAGAGCAACAAAATCGAGCACGATTGTATGTTGGATTCTCTATTTTTGTTTAGCAGCTGTATCGCTGATGTCTTCGACATTGATCATTTGCACCTTAATTGCTCATGTACTTTTCGTGATTAGCTCGAGCAGAAGCCGCTTTCGCAAAGGTTTTCTTCTGGTACCAAAAAATCTGGGTTATTGCGTTCTTTCATTTCTCTGCATATTAGCTATCTATTTTCCAGTGGTGGCAGTGCAAGTAACTCACAACGTCTACACGTTGATGCTAACCCCATACGTCGGCGACAAAGTGACCATGGATGTTCTACTAAACTCCTGGCTCACCAATCCACTCAGCGTCTTTTTAATGAATCCCGACAACTCACCGTTGGCTAATTTTTTACTGATAACTTTGTTGTCGATTGCGATTTCATGTTTTGTCTTAGACTGGGCGTTCGGCAAACGCAAATCTGTTCTTCTGCTATTGATGGTGTGCTTGCTCAGCGTCATCTACTTCTGGGTGCCTGATGCCGTGTTTGGAGGGCAGCGCACGCTCACTACCAAGTTCTGGGTGGCGATACCAATCTGTGTTCTGATGGCTGTAAGCTACGCGATTACTCTGGCGTACAGAACGAATAAAATTGGACTGAAACTCATTGGTCCATTGTTTTTGGTTTTCGCTGTCGGCTGCCAAATTTTTTCAGTGTATAAAAATTCTGGAGTTCGAGAACCGAACATGGTTGACGAACAGTCGCTTACGAAAGTTACGGAAGCAGTCTCAAAGAGCAGTTCTTTGACAAGCAGCTCCGTCACGGTCAGCAGTCCTGCTACGCTCGTTTTTTCGCGAAACATTGATTCAACCAACGTTGGACAAATGCTGGCGTTGAGCGAAGCGGTCGATCCTCAAACGAAGTTTGTGTGGCTGAGCGCGTCGAAACCGATGAAGCTGGATCCCGCTGCCAACCTCTTTGTTTTTAATCCGGACGATCAAACATTTAAGAACCTCAGGGCGATGGGATTGCGTTTGGCTCCGGTCGATAAATTGAATTTCTTTTTCCGCGCCACAAAAGATGAATTGCTTTAGCCGATCCGCACTTGATCAACAAGTAATCGTCGCAGTTTAACAGGAGTCACTGAATTGGTATCATCGGCAACACAACAACAAGAACCGCATATAGTGGCACGAAAAAACTTGGGTTGGATTTTCTATGTTGTGTGCGCGCTCATCGTTGCAACTGGACTCTATATAAGATGTTCGACCGTCGCGGTACCGATGCTCTGGCATGATGAAGCCACCACTCTTGCGCACGCGACTGGCAACAGTTCAGGAACTATGCTGAAAGACATCACCGATAAGGAAATTACTTTCGGGACGATGAAAGATAAGTATCTCACGGCGAAAAAGGATGCGACACTTCCTAAGGTATGGGATGTATTAGCGAAGGACGATCCTCACCATGCGCCTTTGTTTCCGATTTTACTCAATCTCTGGGAAAGGTACGTGAGCGCGGATCTGGCAATGGTTCGATGGGTAACCATTGCCATTAGCCTCTTTCAAGTGCCTGCCATGTTTTGGCTTGGTCGCGAAATTAGTGGCAATAACAATAGAGTCGCTGCGCTCGCGACGGCACTACTAGCGGTATCACCAGTCAATCTCTGGTACGCACAGGAACTTCGGGAATATTCGTTGCTAGTTCTGTTGATTCTCGTCAGCACAGCAGCTTTTATTCGTTCCATGAGGACAGACAAAATTCAGGACTGGTTGATTTACTTCATCAGCCTATCTGTCGGATTCTACGCCAGTGCGTTTACTGTATTTACGATGGCGAGCCATGCGTTGTATCTGTTGATAATGCAATCTCCCAAAGTCGGCAAAACCTATTTCGCATTTTCCAAACGCTTTTTATTCTTCGTCGGAATGCTGATTGCCACTTTGCTCGTTTGCCTGCCTCGTTTTGCTGTGCAGATATCCAGGGCGTCGCAGACAATGGAGATGTCTGATTGGCTATCGATGAAACGTCCATTTATCGAGATGCTCAACCACGCTCTCTTTAATACTTTTTTGACTCAGTTTGATATGTACCAGGATATCGGCAGTGGTTACTTAAACATCCTTGGACTTCTAATAATTTTGGTGGTTACCGCGGTTGTAATAGCAAGGAGTTCTCGAAGGTCTGCGTTGCTTTTTCTCGGCTGTTGGGCTGGAGTTAGCATGATTGTTTTTTGGCTCCCCGACTTTATCTTCGGCGGATGGCGAACGTCGACCGTGCGATATTGGTTGCCTATTCCGATCTCGTTTGTGCTCACGTACTCCCTGGGATTAGTATTGATGATGGACGCGAAAAATATCTTCCTGAAAGTTCTCGCGCCGTTGATGCTTCTGTTCATACTGCTTTGCGATGTATTTTCTTGCAATGTGCTCGTATCGACAGCCGAGAGAATTGAGATGCAACCGATGTCGCTTGTCCGGATTGTTCGAGTAATAAAATGGGACGGACCGAAACTGATCGTCACCAGTCACGCAGAGACAAACTTCGTAAACACAATGCAGGTAGCGGCTCTGTCTAACCTTGTCGATCCGAATCTAAGACTGCTTTGGCTTTCAGGAGACAGAGCCGTCGAGATAAAGGACGATTACTTTCTTGTGTTGAATCCCAGCAACAAAGTGAAAGCGATGCTTTCAAAAATGGGCTATCGTTTGGAACCGGTGGTCGAAGTGCACAGTACGCTGAACTATCTGTTCAGCGCAAAGAGGAAATCCGCATCCGGCGAAGTGGAGCCTGGCTAGCCTGCATTGCATAACCAACCTGAATTGCAGCATCGCAAATTTAAGGTCAGATGTTGTCGCTCTTTGATTGTATGAGCTTGAGCTTTTTGATTTCTGCTAGCGCTTTATCGTAGCGACCTATTGATTTGAAGTTGCGAGCGCTGTCGAGGGCGACGACCGGATCTTCAGGATAAAGACTTCGTGCCTTCTTCAAATATGATTCTGCTTTGAAGTAATCTTGATTGGAAGCGTAAACGTCTGCCAGTGCCAGGAGTGCTCGTTTATTCTCGGGGTCGGACTGCAGTATTTTGTGGATGTGAGCAATCGCAATTTTTTCTTTTCCTGAACGCGACAAAAGGCTGGCATGCGATATTCTCAGGTCTGTATCGGTTGGCGCATCGCTGGCTAATTGAGCGAAAATTGCCAACGCTTCCTTTCTACGATTGGACCAACTGAGCGATTCGGCAAGCGATCGTTTCGCGTCTCGATCGTTCGGTTTGATTTGCAGGTATTCACGCAAGTGTTGGATACCGGTTTCTCTTGTGGTGCTCACTTCGAGTTCTGTGCGCGCAAGTACAAGCAAGAGCCGCGCATCGTCAGGCTTTTGTTTTCTCAAAGCGTATAGCATCTGCAGCGCTTCGCCTCTTTTCCCGGCGTTGGTCATGGCGAAAACCATCAACACTTTTGCGGACATATCATCCGGTTTTAGCGCAAAATAGCGCTGAAAATTACTGATGCTATTTTTCACTTCGCTTCGTACATTCATTTGAGCGGATGCCAGACCGAGGATGACATCAGGATCGTCGGGCTTGTCCACGCTCAATTCCTTGAACAGTTTCAAAGATTTCTTTGACTGATTAGCGTAGTTGTAGACATTCGCGAGTTCTAATTTCGATTCCAGATCTTCCGGTTTCATCGCTACGTATTTAGCGAGGTGTTCGATGCCCTTGTCGCGTTCGTTTAAATGCCATAGTTCCAGTTCGGCAATCTGCTTGAGATAATAGGTGTTCTCGGGCTCGTTCTTTAAAAGAGTGTATAAAGCTTTGGCTAAAATGGCGCGAGATTTCGCATGATTGAAAAACTGTCCGACTCTATTTTTCAATACCTCAGGTGGTGCCATGCCGGCAGCTTCAATCGCGTAACTCTCTGCTTTTTCGGTCTGATCCAATTTGCTGTATCCATAGGCAAGACCCAGGAGGATAGAGGCTTTCTGCGATGGCGTCAGATTGGGAGTGTTATTGAGCATGTTCTCGTAAATCGAAATTCCATGCTGATATTCGCCGAGATCGATCAGTGAATCGGCAATCAGATGTTGCCGCCCTTCTGCATCAGATATAGCACCATATTTTTTCAATACCTGTTTTGCGTCATTCGGTCTATTTGCTTTCGTCAACACTTCTGCAAGCCGGACCGCAAGCCAGGGATCTACATTTTTTGATTGAGCAAGGAGCTCCTCGTAAAGTTTGATCGATTCTTCAGTCTTACCGATTGTAGCCAGTAGATCCGCTTTCACCTGGTGTAGAACAGGATCGTTTTTCTTGCTTTGCGCAATGTCTATCAATCCAAGTCCTTCGCGCTCTCGACCTTTTTGCCGGCCGACAGATTGCGCCAGTAAGCTCAGCACCACATGATTTTCACTGTCGTTGTAGTTCGGATAGTAGTGTTTGATCACGCCTTCAGCTTGTGCCGGTTCATTAGCAAACAGCAAAATCAATGCCTTGGCCAGGGCAGGCGTCATACGCTCACCTTCGCCCTGGTCCAGATATGGGGCGTGGGGATCGGTTAATAAAAGTTGGTCAATTACGCGATTAGCTTCCTTATGATTGCCTAATTCAGAAAGCAGGATGGCGTGATGAATGGTGGCTTTGCCGGTGACTGTCGGCGAAGCTAGTTGATCGTTCTGGTTTGATAGTTTATGGAAATGACTGAGTGATTCGTTTTTTTCGTCTTTACCGAGGTGACTGAGCAGTTCTGCATATTCGAATCGGGCATGATCATCATCTGGATGTTTAGCCAGATAATCACTAAAAATTGACTTACCTTCGTCAATATTTTTCATACGAAAAAGCGTCTGTGCGATTGCAACTGAAACGTTTACCTTCCGCATCTGGCCGAGCAGATAAAGATCAAGATTAGTTTCCGGTTTCTGCGATTGAACCAAACGCAATTGTTGAAGCGCCGCGTCCAGATCATTGTGACCAAGAAGGTACGAAATTTTTTCGATTCGTTTGTCGATGTCTTGCGGATGTTTCTCCAAATATTGATCCAGAGCAATTGGATCCATCGGCGCGACACCAGGGGTGATGCTCTGCCAGACTTTTGCCAGGCGAGAAATAGTGCCATCACCAGGATGGTTACGCAAATACGTGGCCAAAATTTCATCTGCCTGGTCGTATCGGCCTTGCAAATGAATCATTGTGGCAAGCGCTATGGCAGCTGGTTTCGATTGCCATTTCGAATCGACAAAAACCTCGAGCTTGGCGGACGGATGATGATGCAGAAGCTGACGGATCGCCGACTCAGCTAATTTGAACTGCTGAGCGTACATATAAAGCTTAGCCTTCGTCTCTAACGCTTCCACATTTCCGGGGTCACGCTTCAAAACCTGATCAATTTGATCGATCGCACCACTGCGATCGGCAAGGCGATGAAGCAGCAATTCGGAAAACTTCAGGCGCACGTAAGCATTTGCTTCTTGGGGATGTTCCTTGATAAACGCGAGATATAGCTGTTTTGACAAACCATAATCTTTGAGTTTCCAATTCGAAAATTCTGCCTGTGCCAATCCAATTGGCACCATAATTTCCTTGCCGGCGGAATCGTAGCGCTTCAGTTTCACCGCTGGATCGATGGTCTGCAATGTCTTCAATTCGGTGAAAGCTTCAGCAAACTTGTTGGATGCTTCCAACATGTTTGTCAGTTTTATTCTTGCGTCCAAATTTTTAGGTTTATGCTTCAGAACAATTTTGTATTGTTCGGCAGCTTTGGCAGAATCTTTCTTCTGGAAAGCAAGCAAATCAGCGAACTCTTCGCGCACCTGGAAATCATCAGGTCTCCTTTCCAGATAGATTTGAAAATACTTTTCCGATTCTTTCCAGTGCGGAGTCCAGTTTCGAAGTCGGGCAAGATGGAGTGCAGACTCGAAGTCATTAGGGTCTCGCTCGACGATGTATTTCAGTTGTTCGACCGCAATATCGAAAGTCGCCTTGTCTGCCGAGGTAAGTTTCACCAATTCTCTGCGGGCTTTCATATCAGTCGGATGCTTTTTCGTATAGTTGATAAGCAGCGACACCGACTCTTTTCGGGTTCTTTTGTCCCAACTCAAAACCTCAATCAGCATGGACATCGCCTGCTCATTTTCGGGACTGAGTTTATGAGCGCGGCGTAAATATTGCTCGGCACGGTCCGCCCGCTTGCTGCCTTTCAGAACAGCGGCCATGCCAAGTAGCGAATCCAAATCGTTAGGATTTCGCTGCAGAGATGCCTCAAATTCATTGATGGCAGCATCGATTTTTCCTTGACGCAAGAGCTTGATGCCCTTACTGGCGGACGGATCTGCGTGAGCAGGCGCGCCAAAACTATCGGCGGATAGAAGGACTGAGGCGAGCAGTAAAACTTGAAATCGCGCAAATGATAGCGAAATTGGGCGTCTTGGTCGTATGATCTGTAGTATATTTCTATTCAATTATGCGGAATCCGGAAACCCAACTTACTAAATCGATTCGAGTCTTGTGCCGCTGGAAGTTCTGGCTGGCACTTTTCATTCTTGCGCTTATACAGTCTAGCTCGATTTTGTTGAGTCCGGCAAACGCGCAGGTGCCCGGTACTTTCTTCCCTACGGCGCTCGGTGAAATTCAAGAGGGCTTCACTCCTTTCCCGCAAGCGGCTGCCAAGGATTTGCCCTATTTGGAAACTGCGCCCATTCAGCTCGAGTCAGAATTGTCAGCCGGTCGCCGACCATATCTGAACTTTTTATCTTCATACGCCAATCAATCGCTAGTCGCACCCAACGGGCAGCTCGACACTTTTACTCCAACTCTTGCCGAATTCGGCTTTTATCCCTCGGCACAAACCGAAGTGAAGTTGTCTTACATTCCGACAATTTTTGGTCGCGCGGGTCTGCGCGGGCCAAGGGCGTTTGGCACGGAATATCGGGGAACTGGAAAGTGGCAGCCAACAGAACGCCTGCGATTGGCGGGGCAATTGGGGCTCTACCAGTGGTATCAGTCTAAGGCTGTCAGTAATGGTTTAGATCTGCTGGGTGCCGCCTCCGCGAGCTACGCGGTGCATGACCGTGTGAGATTGACCGGTGGATTTCGGCGAGACATTCTTGGTAACTCGCTGTTATCGGCCTCGGGCTTAAACCTTGTGGACAACGGTTCTCTGGTTGGTAGAGTTAAACAAAATCTCTTCTATCTGATTGCTGATTTCCGACCTGAGAAAAAGACCACCGTCTCGCTTCTTTACGGTGGCGGTTTTGAATCTGGACACAAGATAAAAAACAATGGCTTCCAGCAAGGAAGTTTGTTTGTCACCAGGCCGCTTTATAGTGGGCACGTCAACAATCACATCTCTGTGATCGCACCGTCTTATCAGTTTTTGATATTGGGCTGGAACAGGGATTTTAGTGGCATCGGCAACCTTGCGTTGCAAACGCAACCGCCGACCAACCCTGTCGATCGATTCGCTATGGTTCAGTCCTCGCGGGCGGGGCAAACTTCTGTACCTACCGATAACCCCGGCTCTCAACCGGCGGTCGGAGGATACTTCAGTCCGAAAGCGTTCATGATCAACGGCTTCAACTTGAACATGGCGGGTCGAGCAGCTGGTCCAGTTTATTACCGAGGAGGCGTTGGATTCTCGCTCAACAATGTCAAAGGCTTGTCATCAAAATTTAGTTATACAACTCCCGGATATTTTGCCAACGCTGCGCTGACTTATCGGCTAGGAAAGAAGGCGCTTCAGGAGCACGGCTGGTACTTCATCCAGGGGGACGACGTGTATCGAAGAAACGTCGTTTATTCACAGACAAAATTCTTTTTTTAACGGTGTCAAAGTTTCGGTAACCCTGGAGTAGGAGTTTGTTTAGCCCGGCTGCACGTAACGAAAATTATGAGGAAGACAAAGCCAGCGCTCCTCTGCTGGTTTTGATGTCCATAATTTTTGCCGCCTATTGCTGGTACGACTGGAGCGGTGCAAATCAATTATTCGAGCTTTTCATTACGGTAGCGCTTCTCGCTGTCGGCATCGGAATGTCGAGCTTGAGAGATCGATCCTATGTCCGCCGAGCCTTGCTGCTGCTCAGTGTTTTCGCGGCTCTTCGATTTGTGCTCTGGCGTTTGTTTTTCACTCTAAACCTTACTTCGCCGGCTAATTCACTTGCCAGTGTTTTGTTGTTCTATGCGGAGGGATATGCAGTCTTAGTTTTTCTTTTAGTCTGTCTGCAAAACTGGTATCTGGAACGCAGACCTAAGCTGCCGAAGCCCGATCCGACATTTTTACCTTCTGTCGACGTATATATATGCACGTATAACGAGCCACTGCATATAGTGCGCAGAACCGCATGTGGTGCCAAAGCAATTGATTATCCGAATAAGAACGTCTACATTTTGGATGACGGCAGAAGGGAATCGATCTCGCTGCTTGCGATTGAATTAGACGTTGGGTATATAGTACGACCCGACAACAAGCACGCCAAAGCGGGCAACATCAACAGCGCGTTGAAGGAGACTAACGGCGAGTTTGTTCTTATCCTGGACGCGGACCACATCCCGTGTAGAACGATTTTGAAGAAAATCGTTTCGAACTTCCAGGATCCGGAAGTTGCGATTGTTCAAACACCTCATAGATTTATGAACGCGGCACCGATACAGAGAAATCTCTACGTCGAAGGAATTCTGCCACATGAACAGGAGATGTTTTTTCAAATCTCCATGGTTGGTAAGGACTATTGGAACGCCGCTATTTTTGCCGGTTCTGCCGGGGTGATTCGCAGGAAAGTTCTGGATGAAATTGGTGGCATGTGCACCAAGACCGTAATCGAAGATTGCGAGTTTAGCTTAGAAGTGCATCGTCGGGGCCACAAGTCACTCTATCTCACAGAACCGCTGACCATCGGTCTTTGCCCGGAAACACTGGGCGCTTACTTGACACAGCAGAGTCGTTGGGCGAAGGGCCAAACGCAGATGTTGATGCTTGCCAATCCGTTGGCAGGAAAAGGGCTTTCGATTCCTCAACGGTTGTGTTACATGAGCGGAAACATCCATTACTTGTTTGGCTTAGCTCGGCTGACATTCATTATTATGCCCACACTGTTTATTCTTCTGGGTGTGTGCACGACGACCGTGAGCTGGTTGAAGTACATGCTCTATCTTGCGCCGTTCATCGTGATCTACACGTTAGCGCAGAACTATACGTTTAAAAACTTTCGGCATTCGTTTTGGGCTGACGTATATGAAATGGTTCTGGCGCCATACACTTTGTATTGGACATTTATCACGCTTCTAGATCCAGCCGCCCCGCGCTTCGACGTCACACCGAAGGGACTGCGTCAGGGGCAATATTACTTCGACTTGAAACTGGTGTGGTATCACTTCTTGCTTTTGCTGTGGTGTTTATTCGCCGTCGTTGTCGGCTTGACCAAGATGATGTTGGGCTTCGACCTGTCTGGAAATTTTGCCAATCTTCTTCTTTGTTTCTACAACATTTTTGTTTTGCTCTGTGCAATCTTAGTCGGTTTTGAACGTCCTCAAATGCGTCAGGTGCACCGCGTTAAACGCCGTCTGCCAGTAACTATCGTGCATGAAGACTTCGCTGCGGAAACCGTTGCTGCATTCTCGGAAGATGCTTCAGAATTTGGAATTCGTTTGTTGCTTGAAGAGACGTCTTTGCAATTTAAGCGTGATCAAAATCTCGCACTTACAATTGGCACCGATGATGGTGCTCTGATCGAAGTGACCGGAAAGATCGTTCGGATGACTAAGGAACGCAAGCGGTACGCGCTAGATATCGCATTCGACGAGATTGACGCGGAAACTCGATTCAAATTAATTGTCGCGTTTTACTGTTCGCCGGAAACATGGGCGGTTCTGATTGAGCCACGCGATTCGATTATTTTGTCGTTTACGCAGCTGGTCACTACGCCGCTTCGCGTGCTCACTTATGTGCAGCGGTATCTGCGGTCACAGACGCTTTCTATCCTTGCACCGGAAAAGCTTTATGGCTCCAAGTTTGTGCCTGAGAAGCTTAAGAAGCTCTTTGTTCCACATGGTGCGCATGTCACAGAGGAAGTTTTGGATCCGGAGCATATGGAGCGAGTAGCGATTCTGGCGGTGGCGGAAGAAGACGAACGGCTTATCGATCACTCGTTGGACGAAATTGGTCATAATGGGAACAACGGTAGTAACGGTAATAACGGAAGAGTTTAGTCGTCGACTGGATGATGGCAGAAGCGATGGAACAGTTTAAGCGGCGACAGAAATGATTACTGAAACGATGGACAAGTTAATCGGTGACCCGGATGATCACTGAAAAAATCAAACTGTTTGTTGCCCTTTTCGTCGCCGCCACGGCGATTTCGTCATGTCCCTCAGCCGCGATTTCTGCAGAGCAAACTATGCAACCAACCAATCTGATGGTGCCCTCAGGTAAGAAACCAAATCCTCTGGTCGTTGTAGGTGAAGACTACATCGACGTCGATGCTGAATTTGATAAGAGCGACACTGAAGTGATTGGCGTGAAAATTTTTAAAGTCGCGCCGGACAATGCTTACCCGCAAGTGCTTAGAGAAGTGCCGACATCCTGCGAAGCTGGCGAGTTTTTGCGGATTCGATTTACTGCAAGAAGCAAGGAAAATCTCGCGGTTTTTGTTGTTTTTGGCGAGAAAGAACCGCCATACGAGAGCTTCTTCAGATGTCCCGTGGTGCTCACGCCTGACTGGCAAGACTATGCACTCGTTTTTAAATGTCCCAGAGACATCGCTGCCGGTTTTGCAAACTTGAGTTTTCAAATGCCTCGAAGCGCGGGTCATGTCGAAATTAAACTGGTCGAACTCGAGGACTGGGGCGGCGAGTTAGCGAACAAACCAGAAGAACAAAACCGCTACATCAATCCATTTGCCGGCGAAGAATTGGATCAAGATTTCCTCGCAAAGGCGAGCGCGAACATCGAGAAAATTCGCAAAGGCACCATTCAATTTAAGATAATTGGTCAGAGCGGAAAACCAATTCCCACAGCGGTGGTGAAGGTTCGACAGAAGCGGCATAAGTTCCATTTCGGCTCGTCGCTCAACAGTGGAACTCTTGCCGCTGATAACGATGACACCGCGAAGTACAAGAAATATTTTCTTGAGCTCTTCAACACCGCGACACCTGAAAACGATCTGAAATGGAAAGCTCCGGACTGGAATCTTCCGATGACGCCGGAGCAGATTGTAACCTGGTGCCAAAAGAACAATTTGAGTGTTCGTGGACACAATTTGTTGGCACCGCAGAAGGCGGCACTTCCGAATAAATTCGCGAGCCTGCCGCAGGCGGATCTTGCGAAGGCAATGGAAGTGCATATAAAAGAATACGCTTCCAAGTTCAAAGGTCAGGTTTATACCTGGGATGTTCTCAATGAAGCCGTTGACGATAGTTCTGCTGTTGGCGGATTGAATGCGCCAATACTTTCCGACGCGTTTCGCTGGGTGCACGAGATCGATCCGGTTCCATTATTGACATACAACGACTTTGATATCTTGAATTGCGGTAGCACCATCGGCAGTGGCAAGTCAGACAGAGTTTATTCTTTCATCTCGGAACTTCTTGCGAACAATGTTCCCATTACTGCTATCGGTATGCAGTCGCACATGAATTTGCCATTGACTCGCGGTGCGAAGTTATGGCAACAACTCGATCGGTTTGGGAAGCTCGGATTACCGATTGAAATCACCGAGTATGATTTGCCGATGCCTGATGATGCGTTGCAAGCTGCCTATCTGGAAGAGTTTATGACTGCCGTGTTTAGTCATCCGTCAGTGACGTCATTCGTGATGTGGGGCTTTTGGCAAGGTGATCAGTTTCAGGGCGATCACAGTGGCGAACTAATTAAATCAAATTGGACTGAAAGACCGGCTCTCAGCGCATACAAAAAGCTCGTATTCGAAAAATGGTGGTCGAACATGGAAGTTTCGCCGGACGTAAATGGTGAAGGCAACGCGCGTGTTTTTCTAGGTGACTATGAGATTGAAGTTCAGGCTGATCAAAAGACAATTAAGCAGTCGATCAGTGTAGATCGCAGTACTCAAGCCACAAACATGCTTATCTGCGTGCCAGGATTATAGTTGACGAATTACTTAAGATAAACCGCGGTGAGGAAGTTTCGGCGAGCAATCGCCACGGTTGGTAGAATAAACTCTTTTCTTGCACCTACGGTTTCTTATCAACACATCGATTCCCTCGTCAGGGTCATCGTTCAGCTTTTAGATCGGCGATTCCTGTAATACCTGCGCCTGTTATTTCCATAGTGTTTCTATTTTGGCGCAGAGCAATAACTTTTATTGATGCCAAGTTTGCATTAGTTGGAATCGGCAGTGAGAAGTTTTGTACTGGTACAGTGTCAAATGGTTTTGCTGCTCTAGCTACTCCTGTGTGATTTAACAACCGACCAGAGTTCTCACCGGCTCCCACTTTCACAGACAAATTGTCTTGGGTTAAAAAAACAATCAAATACTCATCTTTCGATAGTTTCAAATCTTTATTCTCGAGCCTCACATTCAGGAATTTCTTTTGGGCGTCCGGCATCGCAATAAGCTTAATTCTCAATTTCGATATCTGCGCTCTTTTGCTGATTGCAGCGGTGGCCGCGCGTTCATCTCTGCCCACAAAACCTGTTACTCCATCAACGATCATCTCAGGCGTATACACTTCACTTTGCTTGAGCGCTCTGGCGTAGCGGCGCTGCCTTTCACTAAAGAGCGCAGCAGAGAACGGATCTTTCCAGCCCAACCAATTCCAATAATCAACATGCTCACTGAGCACGATCGCTTCAGGATAGTTCTTCGACAATGTGGCAAGGAGCTTGTCCGCCGGAGGGCAACTGCTACATCCTTGCGATGTAAACAACTCGATTACCACCGGACCTCGATTGGCCTCAACCGATAACGCCTTAGAACCGACTAAAGAGCATGAGACTGAAAGAACGGCTGCAAACAATTTTTTCTTCACGTGGACACTACCATTTTGTATTTCTGTATGCGCTGATGTTACGACGATCGTTTCGCGGTCCGAAGCTTGAGATAGCATAAAAACTAGTGGCGGATTGTCACTGAGTTTTAGTTGTTCTGTGATTGAGCTACAGCAAGACGTTGCGGGTATGCGTGTGTCATCAGGTGGAAGGCTGTTTTGAAATCGTTGCTTACCAACATTGACAGTTAAGTGTAAGCGATTCTAAGCTTGATATAGATATTTGAGTAGCAGGCAGCCCGCGAAAAGTTCACGCATCGCAGTAACACTGCGATAGTTTCGGTTCTTGATTTTTGTCAGCAGGTGATCCTGATGATCAACTTTTTCAACTTTGATAACTTCAAAGGTCGAACGAGTCTAGCTGTTCGCGAGCGAGCGCGGAAGCGGACTGACGCGGAGCTACGACTTCCGGTCTGCAAAGATCTGTTTACCTTTGTTTGCGCCGATAAAATTGATTTAGATACGTTTGCGGTTACTTCGAATAAAGATATTCTTTTGCGCAGTGTTGAAAATTCGGAGTTCAGACAACTGGCATCAACGCTGGCTTCTTTGAATGATTGGTTTCAGCTATTGCCCGCGGAGTGGGTGGTAAATGAGTTCGCGCCGTTGCTTGAACGATTACCGGTGCAGGAGTCCATCAAGCAGTCAATCTATAGAGCCAAGACGTTGGTAAAAATCCAGGTGACAGAGAATTTTGATTCGTCATTGAGCGGTTTTCAACTGCTCAACTTCGTAACCGCACAGTTCGCGAAAAAAGTAAGAGGGCTGGTGTTTGAGCCTTGCTCATTCAAGTTGTACCGTTTTGATGATCCGATTCTCAAGCAGTTTGATTTCAGTGAAAGCGAATTACCATCGTTGTTTCCATTTCTCAGCGTTTTGTCCTCTACTCAGTTTGGGCAATGTCGACTGACCACTCATGGGTTGCATCGTTTTGGTTTGCCGGAATTCCAATTTGAAAATGTCAGTCAGTCGATGTGCAGTTCAAGTGCTTATTTGATGAATGCGTTGGCTCAGAGTTTAATCGGAAAAGTTGAACAATCGAAAGCACGCAACGTGACGACGCTATCGCTTGATGAACCATATACGGTATCGACGAATGACGTAATCAGAGGCAATAAGGGAAATCTGCCGTTTGATGCCTGCATTCCTGGAAGTGCGGAGCTTGGACTAAAACTGCGCGAACAGGGCGAAGATTGCGTCAGGCTAGTTTCTAATTGGGACTCGGATGGGGACAAGACACTTGCCGATATTCTGTCGAAGCTGAGCTTGATTTGACGTCAATGGAGCCAATTTAAGGGTAAATATCGGTTGGTCAAGATTTAGCCAAACAGTTTCCACTAGTAGCCGAATTCTCGTCGGTGAACCAAGCTTGTTTCCCAAACTTTGTGGTCTCCGTATGAGCCATTCAACATTGATCGCAAAGCCAAGGATGGTAAAGATGATGGTGTTTTCCGGATGAGTCTGGCACAGTTTCAAAAGAACTTCGTGCGAATCACTCACCTCAAGTGCTGGAATAAGCGAGTCTTAACTCGCATCAATGAGTCTGATCTTGCACCACATTTTGTCGGGGCCGATACCGTCAATGGTGCTACCATGCGTATTCGGTGACTTCCTCTCGCACTTGCAAATCCGGGTTGTCGTCCAAGTCGCAGTCTTCATAAATTTCGTCAAGGGCAATTCTAATGCTACGGTTTGAGCAATTTGCAACCAGCAGCTCTCCGCTGTTTACAAACTCACTTGAACACCAGTTGTTTTTCTCGTCTCTCAGGTAGGCGGTGATTCGTTTGCGCGATTGCTGAACAATAAAGTACGCTTTTAACGACTCAAGTCGCTTGTAAGCAAAAAGTTTTTCGCGTCTGTCTATCGTTGCCGTTGATTTCGACAATACTTCAAAAATAGCCACCGGAGTCTTCGTGTACAGGCTGTCTTTGTCGTAGTCTCCGCATTCAACGAAAACATCTGGGTAGTAAAAGCTGTTGGTGGCATCAACCATCACTTTCAAATCGCTGATGTGAACTCTACACCCACTTCCTTTGAGCTGAGCCTTCAACGCGAGTCCGATGTTCGATGCGATCACGGAGTGGGCCATCGTGCCGCCGGACATCACGTAGATTTCGCCGTCAAAGTATTCGTGTTTCTCGCTCGACGTCTGCTCCATCCGGAGGTATTCTTCCACGTTAATCGGATTGATTGGATTTTCCATTTCTGCTCTCCGCTTTTAAAAAGAACTAAATTGGCTCCGGACTTGGTGGCATCTTACAGACTGATATGCTGGGTGCTAATAAGTTCTCAGTGATTTTCAATGGTTTTGCCTGAACGAATGGCTTTCCGCACTTCTATTTTTTGAATTATGCCACGGTTTCCTTGCCATGTTCAAAAATTCGCAGCGTTCCTTGAATCCGTTCTAGTATTGTCGCTGGCTTCGCGTTTCCGTTCTGCAGGTTGCGATTTTTCATGCTCGTTTGACATGAGCCATCCCCCAAGGCGGACCTGTAACGTTCTATACCTTGAGACGATGTCTTTAAATCAGGATTATATGGAAATCGGTTGTGCGCCGTCACTGGAGGGCTTATTGGCCGAGCTCACGTGTACGCGTACTACTTGCGCTTGCTGGTTTTCGGCTTCCAATATTTCAATAACCAATCAAGAGCGCCATCAGTGTCGCCCCAGTCGCCCATTGCGAAGAGCAAGTAGTCAACGGCTTCTTCCGGGCTACCAATCGCCATCGCATGCGGAGCTTGGGCGGGCAACTTTCGAAAATCACCCATGTACTCAGGAACACACGGATTGCTCTTTAGCGATCTTTCAAGCGCTTCGGTAGAGGCTTCGCACGGGCCGAATCGCTTGAACAAAAGAAGCGCTTTTGAATAAGAAAAGTGTGTGGTGGGATCATCTGAATATTGCTTAAGCAGCTCGTCAGCGTCATCTAACCGATTGCGTTTAATCAGCACAGGTAGAAGAATGTAACGCACTCCTTGGTTGTCATTTGGATTTAACCGAACAAGTTCTTTCCAAAGATCTATTGCGCCTTCGATGTCTCCAGCTACATATTTTTCGTGAGCCAATCCGTCGACCGCGCGCATAAATGGTCGCGTTTCCATCATTGCCCAAAACGGAACGTCAGACTTTTCAAAAAACTCTTCGCCAAGGGCTCTGCGACCGGCAGCAACACCTTTCTCTAAATACTCAATTTTTTCTTTCGAGGTTTTCGCTTTTGTTTCCGCTAGCAGCAGAAACGCATCGGCGCAGTCTGCGTATACTTCAATGGCTTGCTCCGCCAGTGCAATTTTCTGTTTATTTGATGATGCATCAAATGCTTTGTACATAATGTCTTGCGCACGGTCGCGCGCAGACACCGACAACGACTCGAGCTTGCCCGAGTTGATGCTGTCAATGTTTTCCATGAGAAACTTGTTGAGGTCGTCTGCCGATTGGAAGTTTTGTCCTGACAAAAGCTGCGTCAGTTTTGCAGTCGTTGCTTCGAGCGCCCGGCGGTCAGGAATGTTCGCTGAAGGTGTGGCGCGATTTTTGTCTGTTCTGCGTTTTTTTGACATTGTTTTGCCCTTGTTCTTGAGCCCGCATCAACGCTCAGAATGATATCAGATGGCCTTAAAGACGCTTCAGAAATCTCGCAGTATTCGCTGGTAAGCAGGTGAGTTGTAAGTATGCTTATTAAAGCTCACTTTAATTAGCGATCGGCTTATTAAAGGGAAGTGCGGTATCCTTTAATAACGGGTTTGGTTATTAAAGGAAGCTTTAATAAGCGTGGAATTTGATTTCAACGACAGATTGGCAGAGAGAATTCGCTGCTGTGGGAGCGAAGAAATTACTGGGCGCTCGTCACACGCGTGCTACTCCGCTTGACCTGCATGGATGTTCTTAAGAGTCTCCTTGAGAAGGTCCACCAGCGCGTCTTGATGGACTGCCACCGTGTAGCTGGCGAATAACGCGAGCGTCATTTGTCGCTTGAAGCGCAATTGGACGTGAAATAAGCAACATGAATTTTCCTTTGCCTTCGAAGGTGTATAGCAGTCTCGGTTTTCAGCGAAAAGACACGAGAGTTGTTGTGCTCGCGTTGTGGAAATCTATTGTCGATGATGAAATTTTGACGCGAGCAGCAGCCATCTCTTTTTATGCGATGCTGGCGTTTGTTCCCTTTATCGGCGTTCTATTTTCCATCGCAATTGAAATATTTGCGCAAGGAAATTTTCTTAATTTGCAGGTTGAGGGCGTTCAGCAGCAAGCATTCGGAGCACTTGAAAAAAACTTGCAAGTGGTCATTCCGAAAGCTGGTTATCTGGTCGTGCTTGAGCAGATCCACCGAATGCAGGCATCAAATCCGGTGGCATTATTATCACTGGGCTCAGTGTTTTCTCTGTGGGCGTCATCTTCCCTTTTTATGGCAGTAATGGATGCGTTGAATCGCATATACAGCATAAAAGAAACGAGCAGATACTGGCAAAGACGTGCGATAGCGATGTCTATGACGATCATTCAGTCAGTGATTTTGATGACTTCGCTTATTACAATTGTTTGCTGGCCCCAGATTTTAAACTTGCTTGGTTTGAGAGATGTCGCCGCAGTGATGGTAAGTGTCATACACTTTATTTTTGCTTTTGGCACCACTGTTATCGCTTTCGCTTTGACATTCCAGATTAGGGCTCATTGCACTCAGCGCACCGCATGGGTGACACCAGGGAGTTTCTTGGGCTCAATCGTTTTTCTTGCTGGGTCTTATTGCTTCCGCTTATATGTGCAAAGCTTCGGTACTTACAGTGAAGTCTATGGCTCGCTTGGTGGCATTATTGTGTTGATGCTATGGTTCTATGTTTCCGGAGTCGTGCTGCTCTCGGCGGCGGCCTTAAACAAAGTGCTGGATGAAGCGCCTTGACTTGTTTCTCCCTTGTAATTGACTAAAGGATTTGGATATGTCAAAAGCGATTGATGATAATGAAAATAAAGCATACGAAAGGCTAATCAAGCGCTTTCCACTTCGTCCAATTCGCGACGATGAGCAAAACAATTCGGCTGCTGAAATTTGCGACATGCTTCTCGATAGACACGATGTACTCCTGCAAGCCGAGCGTGATTATCTTGAAATTCTTTCTGATTTGGTGACTAAGTATGAATCGCGGTGGGACAGTGATGTTCCAGAAATGTCCCCTAGAGAATTAGTACAGTATTTGATGGAGCAAAACGGACTTGCCCAAAAGGATCTCGTACCAGAGTTTGGATCTGCCAGCAGAATTTCGGAATTTCTAAAGGGCGAGAGGCGCCTCAGTCTTGAACAAGCGAAAAGAGTTGCAGAACGTTTTAGTTTGAATATTGCATCGTTGATCGAAAAAACGAGATGAGTAAATCAGTCAAACGAAGGGCAACCAGCATTTAAACGCTTCGCCATCGATCATTACGAATGACTCAGTGAGACGGTTCGCGTCTGTCACAATAATATTGTACCTGCGTCTCGGGTTTGCGCTGTGCGAATTTCTTTTCGACAAACCAGAAGCGATTGCTTGAAAAAGCAACCGCAAGTGGTGCAAGAAATTTCTACAATCTTTTCGAAAGTTCCGTCGTTCTTTTTCTGCGATCAGTAGGTCGTAGCGGACGTCGGCAGAGGCTCAGTGGATGTGGTGCCTGTGGGGGCGGAGGTTTGCGTTACTGTCGGCTTCTGTCCTTTCTGCCAATCAACTTGATAGTCACCCTTGTTTTGAGTGTCTATTGTCGTTGCGCCACCCTGCCCTCTTGTAAAATCGGTGTTTTGATCGTACCCATACTGTTGACCGGTTTGTGCGTTGGTGTATGATTTGCCACTGTTGTAAGCACCCTGTCCTGTTTGTGCATCGTATGCACCTTTCTTGTAGCCAGCGTATTGGTTGCCACTGGCGGTGGTGCCACTGACACCGGTCTGTGCTACACCGCCCACGCCTCTTTTCCAGGCTGCACCTCCGGCGCCTTGATACGAACCGCCCGCGGCGCTGGTACCTGCGTAAGCACCGCCGACGGCACCAGCATTAGGGGTGACGAACCCTCCACGCGCACCACGAAAAGTGCCACCATTGGGACCAGCAAAAGATCCAGCCGACGCGCCGGCGGCACCTCTGCCATAACGCACGCCGCCAATCCCTGCGGACTTGCCATACGCCCCTGTACGGGAGAAGCCTCCGGCAGCGCCGTTGGCACCTCTGGCTCCGAACCTTCTTGCTTCTGCTTCTGACTGACAAAGTAACGACAGCATAAGTATTGATAATGCTGTGGCAGTAATCTTGTGCATAATTAAACTCTCCAGGAAATCTGTCTGCTGATGTCCAATACACACGCGACCAAATAAAGTTGCGCTCACTTTTCCCGATCAACATTTGAGGATCGAAATCTGCTAACCGCTGTGGTCATCTGGAGATATAGTGATAGTGTCAATTGTGGACGCCGATCGTGCTAAATACACACTTCCCACTGTGACACTGGATCCGGTTGCTTTCATCGCTGTAAAGAGGCATTGCCAAGAAATGACTGCGAAGCTCAAAGCCAAGTAGCCTGATCGGCGATACACGGAAAGTGGCGGCTCGACAAGAGCATACCGAAGTCGAAAGCATGTCGTCGTCAGTAGACGCACTGCATGCAGTCACCTCCAGCAAGTTCGTGAAACTGGTGATTGGGAAAATTGGGCTGAAATTCTTTCTTGTCGGCGTTCACGATGGTTTAGCGCTTACTTCTTGCGGATCTGCCAACAATATTACGTCCAATTTTCACTCAGTTTTAACTTAGTCTCCTCATACTTGATTCAGTCGAGTTTCGACCTACGGGGACCCAACAAGTCAGACATTTGAAAACGGTCTCAAACGGTATCGTGCAGAGGGCTGTGTCTGTGAACTCCGGCAAGATCCTATCGATCAGCAACAACCGTTGCGTTCAGCATGAGCTGAACAAAGTAGTCCGGGCAATTGATGAATTTGATTTGGCGCCGTGAAATTGCCGCCTGTGAGGTGATCGTGGACACATTCAACACCAGTATCCCTCGGCAAATAAAGCGTATTTTGTTGATCGAAAACAATCCTGATGATGCGGAGATGCTTGAATTTCAACTCCAGCCACTTAAACAAGACGGATTGGAATTGGAGCACTGTGATTGCCTTGCAGCTGGTTTAATCCGATTGGCTAAAGACGACATCGATCTCGTTTTTCTCGATCTGTCGTTGCCGGACAGTTCCGGCATTGCTTCGGTCAGCCAAGTGCACAGAGCGGCGCTCGAAACCCCACTGATTGTTTTGACAGGGACTGACGATAAGGCTGTTGCACTGGAAGCAATTCGAAGTGGTGCTCAAGACTGCCTTATTAAAAGTGAAATGGATTTACCTACCCTGTGTCGTGCAATTAGTTATGCCACTTATCGACAAGAATCAGCTGGCATAACTGCAAGACTGGCGGGTATTGTAGAAGCTTCTGATGATTCAATTATTGGAAAAACGGTCAGGGGAACAATCACAAGTTGGAATGGTGGAGCTGAGCGCCTATATGGATACTCGCAAGGCGAGGCAATCGGAAAGTCCGTTGAAATGCTAATTCCGGACCCTTTGCCTGGGGATCTTCAGCGTTTGCTAGCACCTCTCATCAGAGGCGAGACAATTCGCAATCCTGACGTTTTTCGCATAAAGAAAGATGGGGAAGCTGTTGAAGTCTCAGAAACAATCGCACCGATTAAGCAGGTGGATGGTACCGTAACTGGTGCAGCGTCAATTGCTCGCGATATTACCGATCGCAAACTTTCGGAGTCTGCATTGGTAGATCTTAAGCAGCGACTCACTCTTGCATTGGAAGCTGGGGATGTTGGCGTTTGGGACGTAAATCTAGAGGATGGTTCGATCTGGCACTCCTTGCGCCATGATGAGATTTTTGGGCACAAGTCGGCCAGATTGGATTGGAATTTCGATACGTTTTTTAGTTATGTTCATCCAGGAGATCGGCCTCACGTAACTGAAATCGTTAAACAAGGAATTAAAACTGGTAGCTTCAATTTGGAATGCCGAATCATTAGAGCCGATGGAGTTATGCGCTGGATAGCCGCGCATGGCAAGACTGTGAAATCTGTGGGCAACAGACGAGCGCACATGATGGGAACAATTACCGATATCACTGAACGTATGCAACAAGAAGAACAGCGTCACTTGATGTCCGTAATGGAACAGCGCGAAGACGTTATGGCGACTCTTGCTCATGACTTGAAGAACCCATTGATCGGCGCAAATCGCGTACTGGAACATTTAATCGGAGGACGAGTTGGACCAGTCAGCGACTAGCAAGTAAGTATGCTTACGTGCGTGGTTCAAAGCAATTGTGGTGCCTTAAAACTTATTCGAGATCTGATCGATGTTTACAAATGGGAAAAGGAAGCAAATGCGCTAAGCCTAGAGAGTATTGATTATTCACGGCTGATCAAGGAATGCGTGGATCGTGCCAGTCTGGTGTCTAAACAACGCGGCATCCATATAACCATAGAACTCCTGGAAATCACGGGTGTTGTTCGGGCCGATTACTACGCTATTGAACGAGTGTTAACGAATCTCCTAGACAACGCAATAAAGTTTTCACCAGGCGGCGGAAATGTAGTTGTGCGTTTCTTTCAATCAGGAAACATGGAAAACATACTGGAGGTTGAGGACCACGGAGCGGGCATCAAGCCAGAAGATCAATGTCGATTGTTTAAGCGGTTCTCGCAAGGCGTGGATGGTAAGCGATACTCCGGCGGAAGTGGCCTCGGTCTCTATCTATGCAAACAGATTGTAGAGTGTCATGGCGGAACAATTGAATGCGTTAGTCAATTAAACACATCAACGATTTTTCGAGTGCGGTTGCCTGCCGCTAATATGATGACTCAATACGACGTCAAGACTCTGCGAGGAATCCATTCCAGAACATGACACAACAGATACGCCAGACGTCCCAATAGTTCAAGATGACCTCCGTTTATTCACCGCTAATTTTTGCAGAATTCGCTTCATCTTTTTTCGCCAGGTCGATCTTGTTTGCCTTGCGATACGCGTTTGCTCTCGCTCGATATAGCGATGCATTCGCTTCAGGTGCAAACTCAATTGCACTGGTGTAATCTGCTATGGCTTTATCAGTTTCACCGAGTTTCATGTAAACATCGCCACGTTTTTGAAAAGCCATTTCGTCTTTTTTATTGAATGCAATTATGCGACTGTAATCAGCGAGTGCCGATTTGAAATCACCGAGCGATTCGTGACATTGCGCTTTCAAAAGATATGCTTCGTCGTCACGTTTGTTGTCGCCAGCAACGTGTGCAAGATCGTCGATGGCGCCTTTGAAATCTTTCAAATTCATTTTGATTCGCGCGCGCACCACATAGCTCGCGCGGTCGGGAGCGAGCTTGATTAGCTGATCTGCGTTGTTCAACGCGAGTTTGTTTTCGCCTAAATCACAATATGCCCGTGTCATTGCGGAGTACGTTTCTGGATCGTTCGGTTGATTTTTTAGTGCCTGAGTGAAGTCTGCTAACGCGTTTTTATACTGCTTTAACTCAATGTAGACAACACCGCGTTTTTTGATTGCGGAATTATAGCGAGGTTCAATTTTTATGGCTTTTGTGAATTGCTCGAGAGCGTCTTCGTATTTTTCTAATTTGTTGAAGATGCGTCCGCGATTGTAGTAAATTGTTCGATTTCCGGAGTTCAATTTCTGAGCGCAGTCAATGTAGTACAGTGCTCTCGTGAATTGGCTCTTATCAATGCATTCCCGCGCTTGTTCGACGAGTTTTTGATCATCAGTGACTGCAAAGCACGGTCCCTGTATCAGAACTAATGCCACTAAAAGTAGTGGCAGTGAAGATAGGCGATTTTGCGGCGTTTTCATGTATATCACTGGTAACGTTTTTGAGCCGGTCATCAGATTATCATCATAGCAATCAGTTGCGGAAAGGACAGGCAATACATGAGAAAAATGGTTACCACAAGCACCGTAAAGCTCCGTCCTTTAGGGCGGTGATATAAGGTGCGACCGCCGTGGCGGTCAAAGGGGTGTTTGTTGTTGCTGAATATATTGCTTGATTATCGAAATCGGAGCGCCACCGCACGAAGCGGCGAAATAACTTGGTGACCACAAAACGCCTTTAAAGAAGTTATTGGCCAAACCAGGGAATTCTTTTCTTAAAAGCCGCGAAGAGACGACTTTAAGGCTATTGACCAGTTTCGAAATTGAAACTTTTGGTGGATAATTGATCAAAACGTGGACATGATCTTTCTCGCCGTCAAACTCGACAATCACCG
>JADYXR010000112.1 GCA_021772095.1 Candidatus Obscuribacter sp.
AAAGAACCAGAAGACTAAGAAACTAAAGGAGGTAACAGTTATGTCAAGCGGCAGATTTGACTGTCGTCAACCGGCAAAAGGCCTTGACGCCGATCAGGATGTATACCAATCTGAGAGTATCACCACATACAAGCCAAATTTGGATTCGTCAGTTGGCGTTCATACAATTTCGAGAATCTATGATCGCGATGGCAAGGCAAAATACGATCGCATCAAGGACTTCGTGATGGAAAAGTTTGCTGAGATTGACTTTCCTTCGCTAAAGTACCTGGGCGAACGAAGAGAGTTCTTTTCTTATTGGCTGCGGAATAGCGGTTATCTAAACAAGAAGACGGAGTGACTATTCAAGCGCGACACTGTGTTTTCAATTGGCAGGAAGATTACTCTTCATCATCGTCATCGTCTTCGTCTTCGTCTTCATCATCGTCTTCGTCGTCTTCGTCGTCTTCTTCATCACTAGTAGCGTAAACTCCAGCCGCATAGAGTAGCTCTCGTACTTCTTCGTAGGATTCGGCAATTCTAGATTCGGATGAATCCTTTGTCTTCATGACACAAACTTCTTTATCTCCATCCTTGAATGGTTTGAAATAGCTGATTTCATAGACGTTGATGAGTTGTTTCGCATTGCCAACAGTTAGTTCGATGAACATTTAGTATCCCTTTTGTAAGCGCTGGCGATAATCGTATCAAATTACTCAATCTTGATCAAAATGAAGCATCCAACAGCATAATGAAACTTACCAGCCGCCGCTGATAGAAAGCGGTTCCGCCCGCTCACGGCGTACTAGTGGATGGATTAAACAAACGTCACGGAATGCCTACGATTTGAGCGACTCAAAGAAGACGCTCGGCCTCACCTCTTCGTCTTAAGCGGAGGAAGTTTTGCGCGCTTTTCTTGTGGGAGATCGGATTCGAGTGGAGGGAGTCCGGTGTCAATTGGCTGACCTTGGCTTTCTGGAGGCTCTATCACATTTTTGTGTGACGTACCGAAATCGATGGGATCCATTTTGCGAGCCCTTAGCGATGGATCCCCAGATGACACCCAATCCTCAGGATTTCGGATGACGATATTGTTTAACTCATCCTGTTTCTCTCCTGATGCAGTATCGACTAATGCCAATTTAGACGATGGCATTTTGAAGTCTTTACCATTCGGATAGTGAACATCATCTTTTCCAACGTAAGTGAAGTTCTCATCAATCATGCTAAATTTGCCATCCAGGTGCATCGGCGAGTTTCGCTCCTTCAAATCTTCGTTGATTTGTTCAACTAGTTTGTTGAAATGTTCTTCACCGCCGTCGGTGGCTTTTGCCAGAATGTCCCCTATAACTCGACGTTGATATGGATTTTTACCAAGGCTTCCATCGCCGATGTATCTGGCTATTTGAGCTGCTTGTTTTTTTAACTGGGCTTCCGGATCTTTGTCATTATTTTCTGCGTTCTCGGCGTGTTTGTCATTGCGTGCACTAGTTGCGTCAGACGCTCCCTTATCAAAATTTTTCCAGAAGGCATCCAGCAGGCTCTGTTCTTTTGCGAGTTGTTTTGGCGCTTCCGATGATTTTGGCGGTTCTGATGATTGTGGTGCTTCTGATGATTTTGGTGCTTCCGATGTTTGTGGTGCCTCAGTTGGTGACGCGTTCTTGCCGGACAGAGGCTGATTGTCCGAAGTTGTCGCAGCAGATGGCGAACCCAAATCTTTGCTAAGAGAATTCTTCCAATCGAATTCGTTTAGTGGTGGAATAGTAAATTCGTCCGACAGTCCAAATGAAAATTTGGTATCGGAACTTTGTTCGGAGACCTTCAGAGTAGAACCGCTTGCAGGCTTCCACAAATCTTGAACAAAGTTTGCCGCACCAGTTGCGTCGGGCGCTGCCGTTCCGATTTCATTTCCTGCTAAGCAATCGCCGTTGGTACTCATGATGTTTTGTCCTCTGATGTTTAGTAACTTCGATGGTATCTGCGAATGGACCAGCGAATTTTGAGTGTCAACCTTTTCGGGAGTTTGGCTTCTGCCACTTCCATACAAATCGAATGTTTAACGTTTAAAACGGAACGAGATGCCGCAAGACGCGACAAGATGTACCGGTCATAACAGGCGCAGGGTTGTCGGTGGTTTGTGGTGGTGGTAATCGCTCGACCGCACGGGCCGCTCAAAGGTCATAATGGCTTCAGACTATGTCAAAGTTGTGACAACATAAAGCATCCCAAATTTCGTGCTGCTAAAATGCCATCCATTAAACCCGGGCTCCGGGTCATGTCGGCATTGAAACGACATGTCATGCTTAAAACACCAGGTGACACAAGCAATTGTAGCACCAGATACGGTGCGCGCCTAATCTACCTCTAATGATCTCTTCGCATTGTTCAATTGTAGTTCCGAGTTTGGCTTGTCTGAACAATAGAAGCTCAATTATGTCTCTTTGATTGGATTGTACTCATGCGGTGCCAAACGAAATGTCCACGCCACAGCTTCTTTAGCTGTGAGAACGTGAGGTGGCACCCTGAGCCAATATTCGCCAGATGTACCATCCGGTTCCGGTGTGGAATTGATCACTCTCACCATGACCAGATCTTCTGAGCCGTCAACCCTTCTGCGGAACAGTGATCCATATTCGTCTTCGTGCATTGGGTGCCTGAAGCTGTCTTCTATGTAACGCTCAGAGCCATAGATTTCGAGCATGATGCGGCGAAGAGTGACATTGTTTTGCTGATTGATCTCGCGAACGGTAATTAATTCAGGCGCTTTGACAAAACTTGCAGGGATCGTGACTCCATGCCATGAGTAGACGCCGAACCCATCTCCAAAGGTAAGCGCAGGGCCATCCGCGCAATGCAAATGACCTTGATCATCAAGTGCAATTGATGTTGGTCTCATCGAAACTAAACAGACATTATCGAAAGCGGCGTAAAGATGAGCTGCCCTGGCGGCTTTGATGTGGGCATCGAGCATTGATTTGATCTCGTCTGACTCGTGACCTCTGTTGGTGAGCCGCCTGAGCAGATCAGTGCACAGCAGATAGTCACTTGCCCACAAACCAAACTCCATAAAGAAGATCGATTCTGATTCGTGCGTTTCCTCCCAGGCGCCTTTAAGCGAGAGCGACATTGTCGGAGGGAGTGCCCTGGCGAGACCGTAGCGATAATTTCGGACGTGATTATTGAGTTGCCGGCCGAACTTAGCCACAACCTTGTGCAGAACCTCTATTGGTCCTCTGATTTCTGTGTCGACGATGTATGGTGGCATCCCTACAACATAGTAACCTCTTATCCATAGATCGGGAGTGGCGGTGCGCAACGTGTTGCCAGGGCCGCCGTTTTGTTTTGATCTGCTGGTGACGATACGCTCGAGGTTGGCTATTAATGCGGCATCACAATTGCGGTCGAGACTGCTTTTGGTGGCATGAAAACGATTCAACCCTTCATCGTTCAACATCAAGACTTGTGCAGTAAGGTAAAGCTCCAGTGGCGACTGGCAGTAGACTATTTTTGGGCAAGGTTTTCCAAACGCGGTATACAGCTCGAACACCGCATCCTCGACCGCCGCGAAGTCCAACATCTGTGTCGATTGGGCCCTGGTGAGCCACTCCTGGGTGTACGCGTCTACTAGTGTGTCGAGATCGGGCCCTGATGGAATCGCGGTAATCATTGATGTTTGCCCATATTCAAAGCTAACACTTCTTTATTCCACGCCGCTCTGTGGTCTATCGAAAAACGAATCCTTGTCTCACGAAAATCAGACCCGCCTAAAATCGTTGAAGCGAACGCGGTGGTTGATGCCTGCAGCGGGACAATTCTATTGATTCTCACAGTTGTTCGAAGAAGTTCAATAATAAAACGCAATCAAATCTGTATTGAGCATGTTGATGCTTTGCAGTATCTGAACGTAATGCTTGAATGCTTCACCCTCGTCTGAGTCCGGATCGAACTTCGGTTGTGCTCCGAGTTCCTGCCTAACATCGCTCAGAGACTTGTGCCCTATGGTCGGAAAATCTTCGATTGCCGGTATCACCACTGGTGCTCCGGTAGTGACTAGAGATTGAATAGAATCAGGCAGTTCCCAGAAATATCCTCCGCTCATACTCTCGAATTCGGAATCAATCTGTTGACCGAATTGATTACAGAGAACTTCAAGAGCGTAGCCGTATTGAAAAGCGAAGTCTTTGTTCATCTCTTGTTTTAAGACGAGGGCTGAAACTGCATCAAATAGCGACGGAGCACCTGCTTTGATCTCGTCGACAAACCATTCATCGGCATCTTCGAGACGCTCGGCGTGCTGCCGTTTAATTGTCGCCAGAAGTTCTTGATCGTTGCTTCCGCAGACCTGCTTGATTTTATTTATATCAACTGCGTAAACAGCAATGCTATACGACATAATCACCCCTGCGGCGGTACAAACGACTGCTTAGAATATCACGTGCGATGGTTCGGAACGTGGAACTTGGTATCGCGATTTCACTTTAAATAATTGCGTTTCGGCGCCACTAAATAAGGTGCTCGATCGGCACTCAGGTTGCGACTAGAAGATGGGCGGTGAAAAAAAATCTACGCAGTGACGGTAGCTTTGCGATTCTCGATCGGCACGTAAGGACGCTCTTCGTGACCGGTGTAGATCTGTCTCGGGCGCGAAATCTTCTGACTCTCATCAAGCACCATTTCTTCCCACTGCGCTAGCCAGCCTGGCATGCGGCCTAGTGCAAAGAGCACGGTGAAGTAGTCGGTCGGGAAGCCCATTGCCTGATAAATCAATCCGGAATAGAAATCGACGTTCGGATATAACTTGCGCGAGATAAAGTAATCTTCTTCCAGAGCAATGCGTTCCAATTCAAGCGCAATTTCGAGTTTTGGATTGAGGCCAGTTTGGTCGAAGACTTCATACGCGACTTTTTTGATCAATTTCGCGCGCGGGTCGTACGATTTGTAGACGCGATGTCCGAAGCCCATGAGGCGTTTCTTTCCATCTTTGACATCCTTGATGAAGTCAGGAATATTTTTCAATGTGCCGATTTCATCGAGCATTTTGATTACCGCTTCATTGGCGCCGCCGTGCAGCGGACCGTAGAGCGCGGCGATTCCGGCAGAAACAGCGGAGTACATATCTACACGCGAGGAACCGACACCGCGCACCGCACTGGTGGAACAGTTTTGTTCGTGATCGGCATGCAGTATCAGCAGAACTTCGAGTGCCCGTTGCAGCACTTTATTTGGTTTGTGCTGACCGCCGATACTGAAAGTCATGTTGACGAAATTGCCGACATAGTCAAGATCGTTGTCGGGAAAAACGAACGGCAGTCCGCGTGAATGGCGAAACGAGAATGCGGCAATGGTAGGAGCCTTCGCCAGGAGGCGCACACGTTGCAAATAGCGGTTCTCCGGATCTTGAATGTTCTTGGCGTCGGGATAGAAAGTTGAAAGAGCACTAACAGCACCAAGCATCATTCCCATGGGATGTGCGTCGTAGCGGAAGCCTTCGAGGAACTTGGTGATGTTGGTGTGAACATAAGTGTGGTACTTGATTACATCGGCCCATTGATCGAGCTGCTCCTGGTTTGGCAGCTCACCTTTATTGAGCAAATAGGCGACTTCAAGAAAACTAGACTTTTCAGCTAGCTGCTCGATTGGATAACCTCGATAGCGCAAAATGCCGCGGTCGCCGTCGATGAATGTGATGGCGCTGCGGCAGGCGGCAGTACTCATGAAGGACGGATCGTAAGTCATTAGACCAAAATCGTCGTCTGCGACTTTGATTTGTCTGAGGTCATTCGCGCGGATTGTGTTGTCAGTAATCGGTAGCTCGTATTTCTGTCCCGTGCGATTGTCCGTAATCGTCAGTGTTTCATTAGACACAGTCAGGTCCTCCAAATGACGCCGAAAAATCTAGGGCATCGATACGTCCAGCAAAAGTATAGCTGCTTGTTGCAGAAAAGTTTTAAAAGGAAACGTTATCGCAGTGTGTTTTCAACATTGATGAATCCAAATGCGATCTCTGTATTTCATAGCCGAGCTCTCACCTTAAAGAATATCTCCGAGGATGAATGAAGTGGTACTACAGGTGGTGCTGGTGTCGGTCGCGTACATCCGCACATGAGTGGATTGTCCGACGATGTTGTGGAGTGAACGATCCTGTTTAGTCCAGCGCGTTCGCGAAAACGCGTTGTACATCAAACTAGGACTGGTCGCTCATATCGCGAACAAGACTCAGGTTCAGCATCTCTCTTATCAGCATCAACTCTCGTGGCATGCGTTCATTGAGACGGTTGAACAATTCGTCGTGAGACTCCAGTTCGCGATGCCACTTCTCTTTGTCGATGTGCATCAGATCGTCAAACTGTTCCGGGGTGAATTTCTCAATTCCCGTCCAGTCGATGTCCTTGTGGCGAGGCATAAATCCGAGGAATGTTTGGGCCGCTCCCGCTTTGCCGTGAACGCGATCCGATATCCATTTAAGAACGCGCATGTTTTCACCGAAACCAGGCCAAATGATTTTGCCATTGTGATCGGTGCGGAACCAATTTACGCAAAAAACACGCGGCGGATTTTGGACCATGTGTCCCATTTTCAGCCAATGGTCGAAGTAATCTCCCATATGATAGCCACAGAACGGCAGCATGGCCATTGGGTCGCGGCGCACTTCGCCTACTTTGCCGACGGCAGCGGCTGTGGTTTCAGAACCCATTGTGGCTGCCATGTAGACGCCGAAGTCCCAGTTGATCGACTGGAACGCCAGTGGAATGACAGATGGACGACGTCCGCCGAAGACGAAAGCACTGATGGGAACGCCTTCCAGGTTGTCCCACTGATCATCCAGTGATGGGCATTGGTCGATCGGTACGGTGAAACGACTGTTGGGGTGGGCTGCTTTGCGACCGCAGTCCGGAATCCAGTTTCGTCCTTGCCAGTCGATTAGCTCAGCTGGTGCTTCATCGGAAAGACCCTCCCACCAAACGTCTCCGTCTGGAGTAAGGGCGACGTTTGTGAAAATGCAATTTTTGCCCAGAGTGGCCAGGGCGTTTGGATTGGTCTTCGCTGAAGTGCCAGGAGCCACGCCAAAGAAGCCTGCCTCCGGATTGATGGCATAGAACTTGCCATCCTTGCCCGGTCTGATCCAGGCGATATCGTCACCAACTGTAGTGACCTCCCATCCTTTGAAACTGCTCGGAGGGATGAGCATGGCGAAGTTGGTTTTGCCACAAGCGCTTGGGAAGGCGGCGGCCACGTAGCATTTTTCGCCGGTTGGGGACTTAACGCCCAAAATCAGCATGTGTTCTGCCAGCCATCCTTCTTTCTTACCGAGTGAGGAGGCGATTCTCAAAGCGAGGCATTTTTTGCCGAGAAGGGCATTGCCACCATAACCCGAACCGTAGGACCAGATTTCTTTGGTCTCGGGGAAATGGCAGATGTACTTGTGTTCTGGATTGCATGGCCAGGCAACGTCTTTCTCTTTCGGGTCGAGTGGGTGACCGACGCTGTGCATGCAGGGAACGAAAGAACTATCAGTACCCAAGAGCTCAACGACCTTTTTGCCCATGCGTGTCATGTGCTTCATGTTGACAACGACATATGGCGAGTCGGTGATTTCTACACCGATCTGCGAAAGTGGCGATCCAAGCGGTCCCATGCTGAACGGCACAACGTACATCGTGCGCCCGCGCATCGACCCCTTGAAGAAGTCCTTTAATATAATCTTGGCAGTTTCAGGCTCCATCCAATTATTGTTTGGACCGGAGTCTTCCTTGATCTTTGTGCAGACGAATGTGCGGTCTTCCACGCGAGCCACATCGGAAGGAGCGGAGCGCGCCAGGTAGCTATTCGGGCGTTTCGCTTGATTCAAGCGGATGAATGTGCCGGCGTCCACCATCTCTTGGCAAAGGCGATTGTATTCTTCTTCGCTGCCATCGCACCAATAGACGCGATCAGGCTGACACAAAGCCGCAGCCTCTGTGACCCACTCGAGCAATTTGAGGTTATCGATGGGGTAACTGGATTGCACATTGGCGAATTTCTTGCTTACCGAGTCGATAGCTGTCATGTTTCTGCTCCTGAGATGAGGGACAAGATTTTACTATGCCGAGCGGGTTTAGCCCGTTTTAGCAAGACTTTCTTCAAGAATTGGATAACCTTTTGCTAAACCGCCGAAGACCAGGTTCTCCCAGTTCAAGTCGACGGGGCGCGTTGGTGAAGTCCCTTTCCGCAGATTTATTGTCGTGATCTGCTGGTTCTCAAGAAATATTGCACCACGCGTAGAATTTGCTCTGTCGGGTCGAGATTTAGTCCGCTGCTTTCTCGTGAGTTGGGCATCGCTAAATTCCGTAAAACGATTTGCGCGGTGAGACATGATACCGCCAGCAGTGCCAGCAAAGAATAAATAAGCAAATTGATTTCCTGATTGCTGATCGACAGGCTTTGACCGCCCTCTTGCATAGTCTGATACACAGCAGCCAGTTCCGCGGCTGTTAGCAGGCGGCTCGGCGGGTCGCGCAGGCAGTATTCTTCTGCAAACAACTGGAGCCGGAAATATTTCGATGTCACTGGTGATAACCACCGGCGGTCTTTCAGGCGATGGCGGTAACGGCGGTACCGGAGGACAATCCACCTCGACAGATGCTGGCATCGGTGGAGCCGGTGGTGCAGGCGGCAATGGAGGCAGCGGGGCAGATTCCGGAGGTAGTGACGGTGGAGCCGCAGCCGATGGTGGTGCCGGCGGTGCTGCAGGAGAAATTACCTTTATAAGCAAAAAAGGCTCTACCGCCACGAGCTCGGTACAAGCTCGAGGCGGCTCTGGCGGCTCTGGCGGCTCTGGCGGCTCTGGCGGCTCTGGCGGC
>JADYXR010000013.1 GCA_021772095.1 Candidatus Obscuribacter sp.
CCTCTTGAATTGGGTTCTGGTGTTGCAACCGAAACCATACCAGGCTAGTCCTGGAGGGGATCACCAAACTTTTCAACTAAACTCGGGACAAGGCCCTTATCAGCAACATAAACGGTAAATCGCGCAGAATCTCAGGTAGAAACACCAATCAATGTCCGACCAGCTCAAAAATCAGGCGGCGTCGCCGAAAACGGACTCTAGCGAGGTTCGCAAACTGCGCGTTCACGAGGATCCGCTCGATTCACTTCAGGGGGCGGCATTTTCTGATGCCGGCGCTCCTGCGAATTCGTTGGATTTGATTTGCCCTGGAGTCGATGAGATGCCGGGACAAATCGTCGGACAGCACTACGAAATTCTGTCGCTGATCGGAACCGGCGGATTGGGCGCGGTTTATAAAGCCCATCACAAGCTGCTAAAAAAAACAGTGGCGATAAAATTTTTGCGACCGGGACGACAGCTCGAATCAAATGCGCTCATGCGGTTTCAGCGCGAAGCACAAGCAGCAGTCGGCTTGACGCACCAAAACATCGCCGGCGTTCAAGAATTCGGAATCCATAATGAGATGCCATTTTTGGTTATGGAATTAGTCGAGGGCGAATCACTAGCTCAAATTCTCAAACGCGAAGGCGCTCTACGACCAGTTCGCGCTATGAAGTTGTTAAAACAGTTACTGCAAGCACTCGGTTACGCTCACAAAAAAGGCGTCATTCACCGCGATGTGAAACCTGAAAATATAATCGTTATAAAGCCTAATTCAGACAATGAAGAAGTGAAACTGATCGATTTCGGCATCGCCAAGATGATCGAATCAGAAGAGTTGCTGGACATCACGAAGACTGGTGAAGTCTTCGGAACGCCTTACTATATGAGCCCCGAGCAGTGTCGCGGAATGAACGTCACGCCTCGAACCGATATCTATTCTGCCGGATGCGTTGCCTATGAGATGCTCAGCGGTGCGCCACCATTCACCGGAGACGCGCCTATCAAAGTGATCTTGAAGCACGTCAATGATAGTCCCCAAGTTTTATCCACACCGGAGAATGCCGCCGGTTTAGAACGCGTCATAGATCGAGCTCTGGCCAAGGAGGCAAATAACCGCTATTCATCAGCTGTTGAGATGCTCTCTGAATTAGCATTGATTGAAACGGGCAAGGCACCGCGAAAGACATTTCACCTCAATACGAAATCACTCAACAAGATTATCTTCGGCTCCATCATTTCGGTTCTGGCTCTAGCGTGCAGTTATGCGTTGCTTGTCGCTACTCTCGGTCAGGAAAAAACGATTCAATCTGTCAGTAAGGATATTCGAGAACATCCTGATAGGTTTTCGAATTATATCGACCGCTCGGATCTCTACGCGGCAGAAAAAAATTATCCAGCCGCTATCGCTGATCTCGCTACTGCCGCAAAATTGAAACCTCATGCTCCTATCGCTTATGAATTGAAGTCTAAGTGGGAAACCGAAGCCGGATTCTTCGAAGACGCAAAGAAGGATGCGGACAAGGCGATCCTCCTAAGTCCCAATACTCATTTTCCTTATGTTCACCGGGCACGAGCAAACTTCAACCTGAAAAATTACCAGGCAGTTATTGCCGACTCTGCTAAGGCAATAGAGCTGGATCCGGGAAATCGTGCGGGCTGGTTTTACAGCTGCTACCTCAACAGCGCTCACGCTCAGCTGATGTTAGGAGAGTATGAAAAAGCGATCGCTGATGCGGATAACGCTCTGAAGTACGCACCGAAAGTGGTATCAAAACCCGGAACCTCGGCAATCGATCATAATGCCATCGATGCGTACAACGTAAAAGCTCGTGCCAATCTTCGATGGGAGAAATTTCCGGAAGCCGCGGCCGACGCAGACAAAGCCTTGGCGATCGATCCCAATGCTTACTATCCATTAGCCATGAAAGCGAATGCTTACCGCGGGATGAAGCGATACGATGAGGCACTGTTGTTAATTGATGAAGCAATCAAACTGGCAACGGAAACCAAGCACTTACGGCAAGACCGCAAAAAAATAGAAGAGGCCAAGCTTAAAGACTTAGCGCCTTCCACCCAATCCAGCAGCGGCAGGTAATATCAGAGTGCACGACGAAAACGACTCGAAATTCAAGGCACCGCCCGCGAAGCTGGTTGAAATTGACACCGCTAATCCGGCTGATCTTGAGGCTCCCGGAAAAGATGATGCCACCTCTAAAGATCTATCATCACAAATTTCAACAACTAAAGAAAGTTTTTCCACATCTCCAAACCTGTTGATCGGACAAATCATTGGAGGTCATTACGAAATTCAGTCAGTGCTCGGCGAAGGCGGCATTAGTATCGTGTACAAAGCTCTGCACGTCATCCTGGGAACACCGGTAGCGATCAAGTTCTTGCTGCCGGGTACCGAGTTAGACGCCAAAGCTTTGATGCGATTTCAGCGCGAAGCCCAGGCAACAGCCGAACTAAACCATCCCTCGATTGCAGGCATACGAGAATTCGGAATTCACCGGGCGATACCATATTTGGTGCTCGAATTTGTGGAAGGCCAAAGTCTGGCCGAAATCATCAAAAGTGAAAATAAGCTAGAACCGCAGCGAGCCTTGTCCCTGCTCGAACAAATTACCGAAGCGTTGTCGTTTGCCCACAATCGCAAGGTCGTGCACCGAGACATCAAGCCGTCCAACATCATGGTTTTTAATTCGAAGGATGGTCGGGAAGAAATTAAAATCATCGACTTTGGTGTAGCCAAAGTTCTCGAAGGTGAAGGACAAAACAACCTGACCAGAACCGGAGATGTCTTTGGCACGCCAAGTTACATGAGCCCTGAACAATGCCAGGGTATCAACATTGATTATCGAACTGACATTTATGCAGTCGGATGCATGGCATACGAAATGTTTTCCGGAGCGCCACCATTTACCGGCAGCCGCCCGATCGAAGTAATCGTCAAACATACTACTGAAAAGCACAAAAAACTGAAGCCCGTCAAAGGTATGAAAGGTTTAAATCGCGTTATTGATTCGGCGCTTGCAAAAGATCCGGTTCATCGATATCAATCATGCGACGAACTATTGCTCGACCTGAATTTGCTTGAGAAAAACGAAACTCCACTCGGCAAGCCGCTTCCGCCAAGCAAGTTTAATTTCAAAGGTGCGCTTAAAGCGATGACGATAGCACTGGCGTGCTTTCTTGTTTTTTACTGCTGGCTAATCTACACGTTTCAACCCAGCGGGACAATCAGCTCCTTCACGACTGCGCTCGCCAAAGAACCTTCATCAGAAAATTATTTAGCACGCGCTAAACTTTATAAAAATGATGGGCGATATCGCGAGGCGCTTTCGGACGCCGCTAAGGCACTCGCGATCGAACCGAATAATTTTTGGGCATTCAAATTTCGCGGCGACGTTTTCAACGAACTCGGCGAGTGGGCGAATGCGCGCGCCGAGGCAGACAAGGCGATCGCGATTGCACCAAAAGAGTATCGCGGTTATTTGTTGCGCGGAACCGCCCTGTATGGACTTGGTTCATACGACGAGGCAATTAAGGATCTCGACAAATCTCTCGAGCTCAACCACGACACCTACATCGCCAACATGTTTAATAACCGCACGCTTTCCTACTACTACAGAGGCTGCGCGTTAAACGAACTTGAACAATACGACAAGGCGTTGGCGGACATCGAGCTGGCTATAAAAAACAACCCGGGAAGTCTTTCTATAGTCGAGACCGGTGACTCGTACAAGATAATGCTTCTCACAGCCAGAGCCAAAGCCTATTTTGGACTGAATCGCATTGATGCCGCGCTTGCAGACGCAAAAGCGGCGCTCGACGTCGACCCAGCCAATGAAGAGGCTAAGCAAGTATTCGAGAAAGCTTCGAAGCCAAAGCAACCGAATGACGGCGCCACGAGCCCGCCGGCTGAATCGAGTGACGGCGCGGCAAGCACGCCGACTAAATCTACTGAATGACAGCAAATCTTCGGCTGCCAAAGGATTCTACCGCCGGCAACTCACTCTAACCGAGGTCCGTTGAAATATGCCGCAGATCGCTATTACTGGCGACTGCAAACTAACCGACACTCTATGGAGTGCCGACTAAATCACTGCAACAGCATAAGTCGCTGTGTGCCGGCTAAACGCTGTTGAGCGCCAGCTGGATCCACCGACCATGAGCTTTCCTCTATCGACCGCAAGCGACGTTTGTTGACTGCCAGTATCTCTAATGACCGCCACCGCCGCCTTCGCCACCAATAAAGGCGCCGCCGTATTCACCAAGTTGTCCAAAGCCGCTGAACTCGCCGTAATCGCCAAACGTGTCCAACCCGCCGAACTCCGTTCCAACATCGTGGAGGAAGTCCTTGTCTGAGTCGGGGTAATACACGTCCGTACGAGGCTGTTGGTCCGGATAATAACCCCACGGAAAGTGCTTGGAGAGCTGCTTTCGTCGCAAGAAACGCGGCATTTTAATGAAGCCGAGCCCGATCAGCACAAGGGCTGCAAAGCTCAGTTCAGTAAAAAGTACGTTCGTGAAGTTCATCTCTTAGATGCCTCTTATCCCACAGGCTGTGCCTTCGGTAGAGTCATCCTACGGAGCATGCAACAATAAGTCAACGGATTAAGTGGGAATATTACTCAGCGTCGGTGAATAAAGCCACGTGTTGGTTGCCTATGGTGCTTACCGACATGTGCGGAGTCTGCGTGCGTTTGAAAGTTTCGATGTAGCGGCGAAGTGCCTCTCTAATCAAATCCGATCTAGTTCTGTGCTCTACTTGCGCAACAAAATCGATCTGTTCCAACAGACCTGGTGGCAGAGCAACGAGTACTTTCTTTGGCATACTAGGTCCCTTTTTGATTCACTATTTAGAATGGTATAACAGCAAAAAATAAACGAAGCCTTACACGCGCTGACGTTCGCAAGTAAGCGTCGAGCACGAATAATTGAATGGCTTCCGATTTAAATTTACACGTATCCGGGTATTTTTTGAAGAGCTGAAACGCCCATAAATAGACAATATGGGTGAAACTAATCTAAAAGGATTTTTTAGAAACGCAAAACCCCGTCTTCTCAAGACCTGCTCATTAAGCGGTTTTTGGCAAGTACCATCCTGTGCGGGTTTATCCGTTTTGTCATCGATCGCATATAGACTTGCAATTTTCAAACAGCCCGAAAACATGTAATAATGCGGGTCTTATATACATATATGGTTTACCTTATCGTATGTCCGACAAAGATAAAATTCCAAAGAATAAACTGACAGCAAACGTGAAAGCCGCTGGCTGCGCGGCAAAGCTCGGAGCGGCAGAACTGGCGAGAATCCTGGCAAGAGTGCCTTCCAAGACTACGCCAGAGCTTATTGCCGGTATCGGTAACTTTGAAGATGCTGCTGTTTACAAAATTTCAGATGATATTGCAATCGTAGAGACTCTCGATTTCTTTCCACCGATGGTTGACGATCCTTATATGTTCGGTCAGATAGCCGCTGCTAATGCGCTTTCCGACATATACGCGATGGGCGCACGTCCTATATTTGCATTGAATATAGTAGGCTTTCCAACTTGCGATTTCGATGACGATGTGCTCGTCGACATCCTTCGTGGTGGCGCTTCGCAGGTTGAAGCGGCGGGCGCCGTAATTGCAGGTGGTCACTCAATTCAGCTTGACGAGCCAGTCTACGGGCTTGCCGTTACCGGACTGATTAAGCCGTCAGACATGCTCACCAATGGTGGTGCCAAACCTTTTGACAAGTTGGTGCTGTCAAAACCAATCGGCACAGGTGTTGGTTTACTCGGATCAAAAGCAGAGATGCTCTCGTCTGCCGCTCAAGATGCGCTTTTCGGCAGTCTAACAAAACTCAATGCCACTGGACTTGACGCTGGTCGCGCATATAGCATTCACGCGCTGACAGATATAACTGGTTTTGGTCTGGCAGGACATTTGCACGAGATGTCCAAAGGCAGCGGTCTCAAAGCACGGCTCAACATCCGCGCAGTGAGGCTTTTACCAGAGGTGCTGGAGCTGGCACGACAAGGTCTGGTGCCGGCTGGGGCCTATGGCAACCGCGAGTCATACAAGGAAGCCGTTCATTATATAGATAAGGTAGAACTGGAATTCGAAGACTTGATTTTCGATCCCCAAACTTCCGGTGGATTACTATTCGCTGTCGGCGCCGATGACGCCGATGCTCTCGCTAATGACCTTCTAAGGATAGGTTTTGACGCTTCCGTGATTGGTCAGATGCTGGCCCTGGAAGGCAGTGATAAAGCCGGTCTTGTGGAAATCGTTTTCAAATAGAATTCATTGGTTCGGATGCTTCACGCAACGCAACGATCGCTTGCATGACAGAAAGAATCCAATTGATATACACTATGACCTCACTTCGATAGCAGACGAAACACGGTTAGGAATTGACATGGAAAAAGAAATAGACCTGCGCGGCCTGGTTTGTCCGGAACCTGTAATCAGGACAAAAAAACTTCTGGACGACAAAAGCATAAGCAAACTGGAAGCGCTGGTCGAATCCGAAATCAACGTCAAAAATCTGGCTCGCCTGGCGCGTTCGCAAAACATATCGATGAGCTGCTCAAACGAAGGAACGTTTTATCGCATCGTCTTCACACGCGGCGAAGTTCAACCGTTGAACTTCCTGGAAGACTTGGCCATCAAAGAAGCGCAAAAGGAAACCAACAAACAACGAGTGGGCACGGTCGTCTTCATCTCCAAAGATACTTTTGGTGAAGGTGACCGAGATTTCAGCGTTAGCCTATTGAATGTTTTTCTGCAAACCATGTTTGACTCAGGACATAAACCCAGAGCGATTCTGATGGCTAACAGCGGCGTCAAATTGATGGATCCGGAAGGATCTGTGTTGCCGGTTTTAAATAGCTTCTTGGAAGCCGGTTGCGAAGTTATGGCTTGTGGACTGTGTCTTGATTACTACAAACTTAAAGACAGCGTGCCTTCGGATCAAGTCACCAACATGTTCACGATTTGCGAATACATGATGACCGCCGACAAGGTGATCACTCCGTAGCACCGTCTGTGGTGTCACCAGTTCCAAGTAATTTCACAAGCAACACAGGATTGAAAGAATCCTGACGAATGCGTACTTGCACTCTATCGATTTTGAACGCAATCGATTTACCGCTTCTTTGCACGTCGGTAATGGCGCTCCATGGGATTTGAGCAGGTTTAAAACCTTGAGCTGGAATTCCGAACGCGAAATATACGAAGCGATCGTCGGCGCCGACGTTAATGCAGTCCGGAAGGAAAAAACCATTCATATAGCCGGATTGTTTTTTCCGCCAGTCGCCTGCGTACTCCTGCGTGACCGGGAATGACTCCGCGACCGCAGACCAGCCGAAACTACCAGCCAGCCATTTTGAGCCGACCAGAATGACAATCGCGATGAAGCCGCCGAACACGGCAAGAGCGATAGCGGCAATTAAGATAGTATTTTGATCGTCCATGACCCAGATTAAACTCACCACATGCGGTATCACTCAGCTGTGCTGCCACCTAATTCAACATCCGCCCAATTGCTGAAGCATCGAAAGAGCTCCTTGTGAGGCGAACCGGCAAACCGTCAATGTTCAAGAAAAGCCAGTTACCATCTGGCTTTACGTCGGTGATTGCTTCCCAGGGAATTTGCAATTTATCGAAATCGAAAAACGGAAGTCCAATAGCTATGTACAAAAACCTGTCATTGCTGCCGATTTCCAAACAATCATTAATCGAAAGGCCTCTAGCATATGCGGATTGGCGCGTGAGCCACTCGCCCTGATACGGCTCGGTCACGGGAAACTTTTCTGCCAGCGCAGTCCAACCGCTCAGCTTAGATATGCCTTTCGGGAGCACAAACACAAGCACACCAAAAGCTGTCAAAAGGGAAGCGCCTAAGATAAGAGCAATAGTCGAATCCATAAATGCTCCCCGGTAATTGAACTGTTCAAAAGGTGCGTAGAAGAATTTTTAAAACTGGAGAACTTTTAAACCACTAACCGTTGGCATGCGCATGAAACATAATCTTTTCGCGTGCATTGTCCGGCATGGCATCATACTTGATGATAAGTGGCTTTCCATCGATTCTCATCGATAGCCAAAGACCTTTCTTCTGAGCTTCCTGAATCTCGTTCAACGGGATTTGCAAAGGTTCGAAGTTCTTAAATGGCGGTCCGACTGTGATGTAGAGGTGTTCTGTAGTGACACCGATATCCAGGCAGTCGTTAAACGTCAGATTCTTGAAGGTTGCAGACTGGTTCTCGCGCCACACCCCATCAAACTCTGTCGTCACCGGATACTTATCCGCAAGCGTTTTCCAGCCGGACACATTAGAGAGTCCTTTCCCTGACGATTGAAAGATGATCCATGCAAACACGCCCGCAACGGCAATAATGACGGCCGACAAGATCGGAGTTATCGAGTCATCCATTGTCTGCCAAAACGCCTCATCGAAGAACAAGTCAAATTTGAAAGTACAACTATACTTCCAAACGAGCCTCCGAGACACTCCTCGGTTTACATTCTCAGCTAAATCGTTTCTGAAGATACTCAGAGCGAACGCTGCCACGAAAACGCTCGATCCATCGAAACTGCCACAGGCATAGGACTTTAGAGGTTTCTATCGTAATTGCTGAAGAAATCTGAATTGAACAAAATTTTGTACAAGAAGTAGCTCATGCCAATCGTGCAGACGATTATAAGCAAAATGAACATATTGCTGGCTGCGTGAAAAATATTCACGGCTTGGGCGATCATTTCCATGACTAGAATCCCGCAATCTACAGGGTGGGCGAGATCAAGTGTAACCCTTAAATGAGAAAATGCAAAACATTTGTTTGCGTTGTCATGGGAGTATCACCATTTATAGCGCCGCCAGGTGGGCGCTTTAAGAAGATCAGTCGCAAGTCGATTATTTAAACCGTTTAATAATCGAACCTTTCAGAAGCCAGACGCAAATGCACAGGGATGCGTCATCTCATACGAACACCGCATCTGGTGGCATGCAAAAATACCAATCATACCAAACGAAGTGAAACTCATCAGACAATCTAAACCTAGTTCGAATCCACAATGACTTTGAGAGAAAAATGATCAAGCTGATGAAACCAGTTGTTGCTATCCACTTTTAATAACTTCGACGTGACGTGGTTCGATTTCATCACTCGGCGGTACGTTCTTATACAATTGAGACTTCCAATTTAAGGTTACCGACATCAGCTGCGATTTTAGAGAAACCAAATTTTTGTGACACGATCATTTTTGATAATTGCAATGACAATCGCAGGCAGTATCATCTGCTTGCTGATCACATTGCAATTGCCGAACCTGGGAGTCAGCATCAGCTCATCTTCTCTTGTAGTGGCTGCCGTCGCAATTTGTTCAGGCATCACATATCTCGGTTGGTACCTTCACTCGCGACAGTCCAATAAGCGGATCAAAATATTGTTGGATAACGTAGGGCGAATTCGCGCGGGGCAAAGTCTCAATCCGCAGATCGCCGGAAAAGATATGATTGCCCGGCTGGACAAGGCAATCTTCAGCGTCAGCACTTTATTCCTCGAGCACCGCCGCTCACTTGAGTCCAGCGATCAGAAAACACGCAGCCTTGTTGAGACCGTTACTATCGGCATCATCATCACGGACGAAAATGGCACAGTGCTCGGAATCAATCCGCGGACCCAGACTCTCCTCGAGATGTCTTCAGAACAAATCGTCGGCAAAAACATCCGCACTTTGATTTCAGATTTAGAAACAGAATTACCGTTCGAGCCAGAGAAGTTTAAAGAGAGCGTCGAATTTGAGTACAGCATTGCCGATGATAAGCGAGTTTTTCTCGAGGTCTCCTTAAATCCATTTGGAAAAGCTTCCGATAAAACTTGGCTCATTTCATTAATCGATATCTCCGAAAGAAAACAGTTGGAAAAACTGAAACAAGAATTCATGCAAATGATCGGCCTTGTCCCGAGTTTAGTTGAAAAGTTTGGTGATCCCCTCCAGGACTAGCCTGGTATGGTTTCGGTTGCAACACCAGAACCCAATTCAAGAGGA
>JADYXR010000113.1 GCA_021772095.1 Candidatus Obscuribacter sp.
AATATATCGCAGTCATGGCAGGTATTCTGATGTCAACGGTGGGGCGCACCGGGCTCGCTTGATACTGGGCTAAATTGCCCAGGAGCAAGAATCTCACGTCCTTCAGGACGGAGAGAACGTCAAATAGACAGCAGGCAGCACCACATGCGATATCACACAAGTCTATCAAAACCAGGAGGCTTTTCTGTGTATGATTTCCTGTGTGAAAACCGTTTATAGATCAGTCAATGATCCGTCGAGAGGTGTTTGATATAGGAGCAAGTTGCGGACTAGGACACATGCTTATGCTCAATTCGTCTGATTGAAACTGAGACAGAGGGTGCATTGAAGTTTCTTCTGCCAGCGTTCCGTTGGATTCAGGTAATCGTAAACTGAGAATCAATCCGAGCATATAAACGATTGCAACAGAGGCTGCAGCAAACGCATAGGAGCCACCGAAAACTCCTATCATGTGACCGCCTCCAACAGCAGCTGCCGCGGCAAGAATCCTACCAAAGCCAAAGGTGAATCCGGACGCCGAAGCTCTGTAGCAGAGCGCAAAGCTCTCAGGAATATAGACTACAAGAACTACAAACTGAACGATTCCAAAATAGCCGACAACGAAACACCAGGCAAGAAGCGCCAAACCATAGCTTTTTACTGTGAGGAACATGATTGTCGCGCTGAGCCAACATCCCAGAAATGATAATTGAAGCAATCGTGCTCTGCCCATTCTCGATAGCAACAATGGTGTCGTAAAACAACCCACGACATTTCCGATACTTACTAGTGTGGTGGCAACGCTACGTTCTTCCACCGCGGCGGTGCCGGTCAGTTGATTTATCCATGGCGAGATCCACGAGATACATCCCCACCAGCCGATGATGGCACAGGTGGCACAGGAAGCGGTAATCCAGAGTTTGCCACCATCTTTTCCTTTAAGCAGCGTCACTAGCGGAAGACTCGAAATGACAGAAGAAAAATTTCGAGGTTGCAATTTTCTCTGCTCTTCATCGATACGTTTTTGTTGTTCGAACGATTCTGACTCTTTTAGCGTTAGTCTGAAATACAGTGCGAAAAATGCCGGCACTAAACCTGCAACGAATAACCAGCGCCATCCATATGGTCCAAGAAGAGCATTAACAGCGGCACAACCCATGACACCAAAGCAGAAAGAACTTTCAACAGTTGCAATCGCCCAGATTCGGGACGCCTTATTTTTGAAAGCCTCTGATACCAAAACACAACCGAGTCCGATTTCTCCTCCGACTCCAACGCCGACGAAGAAACGATAACATGCCAGTTCTTGCCAAGAATGACTGAGTGCACACAAGCCCGTTGCGACGGCATATATGAGGATGGTGATCACCATAGTTTTTGCCCGACCAAATCGATCGGCCATCATGCCGAAACCAATGCCACCAACCGCCCAACCAAGCATGAATACTGCGATTACGAGAGATCCATACCAGCCGATTTCTGTATCATTCTTCGAATTTATCAACTCCGACATTGCCGGATACATCGCAATAAAAAAGATGGTGGCATCGAGAGCATCGAATGCTTCGCCGAGCCATGCTGCAATCAATGCTTGCCATTGACCTTGTTTTGAACCTTTATTGCTGTCATCGACAACTGGTTTTTGTGCCTTCGGATTTATGGTCTGATTCATTGGATTGACCTGACGAAACAAAATACGGTATCGAGTTTATTTGTGGCTGCAAGTATCAACAATGCCAGTAATACGAAAGAACACTGTGCGGATGCACCTTTACACGGATATTGAAAACATGATCGTGGCAAATTGACCAAATTTTTTCAGCACGGAAATTGAAGATGGTGATGAATCCCGGTTTTGCATAGGTTCGTATAAGGCTTATGAAAAGGGGAAGTGTTGATATTACAAACTAAAAAACTTTTCGAACAACGATCCGACTGTGTGAAAACTAGAACCAGAATCATGTGAATGCTCGGGTAGTTATTCCCTTAAAGTTAGACATAATTAGACAAGATTGCGATTTCCCTCAAGCGTGATTACGCTCTATGAGTCGAGGGGGGGCGATTTTGAAACTGAAATTTCTAAGTGTATTAATCTGCTTGCTAAGCCAGGCGTTTACCTCAGCTGTTGCGCATTCAGCAGAGGCTGCAGCAGTCCAATCTACTTCGAGCGGAGCTCTGACAAAGTACTGCCAATTTTTGCGCTCGAGAGTAAGACTGGCGTGGAAGATCATGCCAGGATTTGATCATCCTGTGGTAATTGATTTTGATGTGGACGCCGACGGAAAAATTCGGGGAATCGGTGCTGCCAGTTGCGACAAAAGCACCAGTGAGGCACGAGTTACTGCTGGTTTATTGGTTGCCTGGGTGAAGCAGATTGTTGCTCCGCCGTCAGGACCTTTGAGAATGCAAATTTCCCTGTGCAATCGAATCGAGAAGATTGATATTTGTGTGCGAGATGTCGATTGGTCTGCTTATGTACTGAAGTTGAATAAGTCGGTAATCAGGGCTTGGAGTCCGGCTGGATCAAACTCAGGACGGTATGCGGTTGTTCGTATTACGCTAAGTTGGGATGGACGGGTCGAACGAGTGTTGGTGTCTCATAGTTCAGGTTTTAAAGATTTTGATAAGTCCGTGACGGATGCTTTGAATGGGCCTGTTATTTTTGATCGGTTTCCAGATGGCGGGCCTGAGCGTAAGGATTTTGAGATTTACCTGGAAAGCGCCCACGAGCGGATAGCCTCCACCGCAGTGCTCCACTATAATGTATTTGGGTGCACCTTAGAGCGACTGTTAAATCACCCAGATCGGTCCTATTTATCTATACTAGTGAAGTGCCTTGTTTTTTGAGGGTTGCAGCATGACCGATCGAACTGAGCCAAGACCACCAGAACTTAACTCTAGGTGGTGTGGTGGAGCGCTAGCGGCGGTTCTCATGGTCATAATTGGCGGCATTATAACTTTTGCCGTGAGTATATTTGAGGCACCAATCAATTTCGGGAAAGCACCCACTTGAGTTGGCCACGGACTCTGCCAGGGCTGGCAGAAGTAATGTTGACAGGACGGGGAACGATTATGGCAATCGGACGGAAGCCCCTTTTACCGGTGAGCGCACCGAGATAGCTGTCTAGAAACTTGGCAATGGCATTGGCCCAAGAATCTCGAGTAACTCAGGACGGAGATATGAAGTCCAAAAATGTGATCGGATTGGCTGTGCTCGGCTGGTTTTTAACGCTTCTTTTGCTGGAAGAAAAACGACCACTGCGAACTTGCGTAGAAAAAAAATCCAGCCGCGTTATTCGCAATATGAGTATTGCTGGTGTTTCTGCAATATTGCTGCAGGTGATTGAATCACCTCTCACCGATTTGCTCAGTCATAAGGTTGCCAGAAAACGACTGGGCCTGCTCAACTTAGTTAGTCTGCCAAAAATTGTCGAAATTGTTGGATCAGTCGTTTTACTCGATTACTCTCTCTATCTCTGGCATGTCGGGGATGTCTCTAGCGTAGTTGAAATTTGATGATCATGGCTCTGGGTGCTCATCTTCTTATTATGATATCAGGCTGCTTTAGTATTGCAAGTGG
>JADYXR010000114.1 GCA_021772095.1 Candidatus Obscuribacter sp.
CCAATTCTTGGAAGACTTTCAAAGCCTCGGCGTATTTGTTTGCATCGAGCAATTTCTTGCCACGTTCAAAGGTTGTTTCTGCCGTTTCGGACACAATTTCCTCCACCTGCCAAACACTAACTCAATTAGGGATTCAGGTTGTTCATCAGACCACTTGCTGTTTCTGCGATGCGAATCTGGTGTAACAGGAACTCAATGTAATGCTCCACTTCGGTTTCGGTTGCAGCATAATCAGCATTTAATTTTTGGTAGACTGCTTCGAAATGAGGTCGATTCTTATCATGCCAAGTCATCTCCAAATTGCGCCACTGGATTGAAACGGATTGCCAATCTTGACGCAACACTTCCAAGAACTGTCGAAGCACTATAACCATCTGGGTAGCTTTTTCGATGTCGAAGCGTGTCATGGGCGATCCCCTCTCTCACCGTCCACCATGTAGGTCAGTGACTACATGCGCCAATTTACGTAGTTGGCTGAGGGCATCTTCACCTGTGCCTATAGCCGTTAACACTTGACTTTGTGTTTGGTCATATTGCTCCACGAACTCGCGTGCAGACGGACCATCTAGGGTTTCTTTGCACGCAGTCCAAGCACCGCTCATTACACGCATTTGATCCGCCATTTGCTGTTGAAACATATCGAGCGTTTGGATAAATTTTTGCAGACTGTCGAGATCCACATCCACATCCATATTGGGATTCCTTTTCCTAAGATCTGTTGCGTTGTGCTAATTGGTTACCATAGTCTGCAATTTCCTCGTCGGATGGTACTGCATACGGTTTAAATTTCTGCAAACCAAGACTGCTAGCGTCATCCAACAGAAGCGCCCGATGCTGACCGAGCATCTCAGCATTAGTGTCTCGTAGAAGTGTGCGTGACTCATCTTGAGTCAACCGTAAAGCAACGCGCAGATCAAAATGTGTTATCCAACTTTTATCATCGGCATTCACGCGGCTAAAAGTCCGCATATCTTCCAACCAGAGCAAAGTATGAATGCCAAGCTCAGGTCCTTTAGCCACCAGATCAATCAGGCTTTTGGCAGTCTCTGAGGGCACTTCGCTGCGCGTGCCTTGTTCCGGTCGTAACCGATCTGCGCGATTGAGCGGACCTATAGCACAGACCAAGAAAATGGATGGTCCAAAATTCACCTCATCTGGATTCGTCTCTCGGAGACTTTTGCGGCGGTTAAACTCTTCCAACGCTTTGTCTAAAACCGTCTGGTAACGCGAGATATTGCGTTCGGCATCAGGTGTTTGTTTGCCCAAAGAGATAGAAAACATCGTGCCAAACGCCTCTCGAAAAGCTGGCATCATTGTTGTCCAAGGCGTATCCTCATCGTTTCGAGACAAATCAATGAGGAAAAATAGAGCCTGCCCCGGTGGATAGCAGTGAACGAGACTCAGCAAGGCACCTCCTAATATCCCGTAAATCACAGTTTCAGAATGTCCAACAACTAGCATATTGCTACGCTGGCGTTGTCGAAAAACGGCAAAGACATGATTACCAATAGAAGCGGATTCGCCCAACCATGCGACACCCGGGCGATGTTCGATTAGCCAATCAGGGTCTTGGATAACTTGCTTGTTCAATTGACTCAAAGATAGCCAGTCGCTCATTCGAATTAAAGCATTAAGCTGTGGATTACGCTTTAGACGAGCGGCTTGGCGTCCGTCAAACACTACGAGAGGTTCAGGTCGCACAAATCCGCGAGTATTCGCCAACTCGAATATCTTTTGAACATTGTCACGGCGATCTTGAGGTGAAATATTGGCAATCCGTCCAAACTCGTTGTAGCCCCTCCGTCCCATCATAGGGTTGTAGAGAATGTCACCGGGTTTTTCAAGCAATGTAATTGAATCCACATTGTCTTCGGCGAGTACAAAGGCAGCGCTTTTCTCGTCCATCTGCTGCGCCATTCGCAGGTCAATAAATGAGTAAATCCCCCGATCAAAGTTGTCAATAATGGGGGATTGCGTCGCAAATATCAGGTGAATTCCGAAAGCCCGCCCCATACGAGTAAGAGTTTCGATGAGCATATTGGCTTCACCTGAAAGCGCATCACTTTTCTGGAAGATATGCTGGAATTCATCGAAAACTGCCAAAATTCGTGGCATCATGGCGTCCGGGTACTTTTGGCGATAGCCTTTGATTCCATCGACGCCAGCTTGCCGGAGAAGTGTGCCGCGTGCAATCAATTCTTGGTGCAGCCGACGCAGAACACTTAAGCCAAATTCGCGTTCACTATCAATAGCGATTACTTTGGCATGGGGAAGGCTACGGGTGGTATCAAATTCCTCTTGTGGCTGCTGCTCGTTATAGCGATTAGGGTCTACATAGACTTGAAATTCTACGCCGCTTTTAAAGTCCAATAGGTACATTTCCAATTCGTTTGGAGCGTAACGCAATGCTAAGCTATTGATCATCGCATGGAGTGTATAGCTTTTGCCTGCTCCTGGCTTTCCTGCCAGCAGCGTATTCGTAGCAATTTTGCCTTCTTCCTCATGTCCTAACCAAAGCTCAATATAATCACGCGCACCGCTCACGCCGATTGGAGCACGAATCTCGTCGATACTCTTTTCGGCCCATAAAGCGTCTTGATCCTTCGGTACAAGTTCAGTCCAAGGTATCGACTCGCTACGGGTATTTTTGAATGCGGTACTGATAGTGCCAATCACGCAAGCGACTTGTTCTGGGGTGGGTGGGCTATCGGGAATAGCAGAAAACTGTATACCAGTGGGCAGACTGAAAAACACGGAGGAGCGGTTATCGGCATCAATCGTAACACTTAACCGGGCAGCATAATGTTCGAAGACCGCATAGTCTTTCAGTGTATGTGGACGTTCGAGAGTTCTATCAAGATGTAAAATCACATATACGCCAGCCCGTGCACCATTTTTGAGGATGCTAGTCAGGTCTTCTAAGGCTTGGAGATCAAAGCCCGACGGGAAATCGGCGATGAACAAATAGCGGTAAGGTTCCCTGACCAACGCCTTTTCTGCATTAAAGTCTTCTATCGTTTTAAAATTGGCGCTCAAATACTTTTGGATAATCTGTTCGATATGTACAGTGAGTACGCGTAACTGCTCACGGATTTCATCGCTGCGGGTATATACCTTCGGACCCACCATTAATTCAGGGAAACCTTTCAACGGGAAATTGTTTCCCATCCCCACAGAATCCACGAAAATGCCCCGCATGGTACGAATTGGAAAGGTACATAGTGTGCGAATAGCGATAGATTGCAAAAGCCCTAACGCTGTTTTGCGTGCGTTCTCTTTCTGCGTCTCTAGGATGATGTGGCCCGGCACATGCCATTGGCCGTTACGAGTTTTTATTGCACGGATGGGTATTAGAGCGGGAGTCCTTCCTTCACTTCTCCCTAAAGGGACTCGCAGCTCACCGACGCGAACTGCTCCTGGCGGCAGTCCGCTTAGTGGTGGTTGAAATGAGTCCATATTCATCCAAAATGGCTCATTCCAACTTTGCGTTACACCCGTTGGCTCCTCTTGTGATAGGACGGATGTATTGATGATTTTTAAGGTGTTTTCCAACCGCGGGCGATATTCTGCCCACACGCTCTCTAGCGTTTCGGGATTCCGTATCTCTAGAATCTGCTTCATACGTAGGTAGTCGCGCTGAATAACGCTGGCAGCCTGAGTTGCTCCCGCTATTTGCGCTTGCTGCTTTCTCAGCAGTTCATCTATCTTCGCTTGAATGTCGTCACGTTTAGACATTTGAACCTCGGAAAGCCTCTATTTGTTGTTGTTCAATGCGCTATAGATAAAAAACGCTGCAACAGGCGGACCAATTAAACCGATTAGTATATTGTTGGACATAAGGAACAATATAATGGCTGCTACTAGATATATTCCCCCCCACGTCACTATCCAAGTTACCACTTTGTCATATGCCGCTTGTTGCCCGTCAAATTCGGCGCGAAGTTGGGCAATACTTTGGTTATTTTGTGTCCATACGGCAATTGCATCGGCGGCTGCACGTTGGGCCTGAAGTGTGTCTCTGCGAACGGGCGAAGTGCTTGAATCCAAAACTTTCTGCTGACTATCTACTCTTACCTTAAGTGGCGTAACAGCTTCTTGGACATTTTGCCATTCTTGAGAATACCATTCTGTTTCACGTCCCGTTTCCACAATCAATTCGTCATATTTATTGCCCAGCATCGTCAGCAATGATATGTAGTCTTCGTAAAGCGCATCTCGGTTGAGAGGGATTCCGTGTGGAGGAGTATCTTGGTTCATGAATTCCTCTTTTTAATTGGTATTAAACTTCAATCTTACTCGCATGAGTGCGGTGTGTCAAACAGGAATATCCTCTTGCGCTTGCCATCACTAATAAGTATATCCATTAAAAGGAAATAAGACGCACGACAATTTTTGCCGAACGACACTTAATCCAACTGTATAAGTAACAAGCCTCTTAACGGAAAGCTCTACTCTTTCCCAATCGCTACTTTCTGTAACAAATCCAATTTCTGGAATCTTTCCATCAAAAACTGGAAGATTACTAACCCCCAACCGGAAAATTACAGGTTTTCGGCAGATCGACTCTGGTACGCTGAGTTCACACGTAAAACACAGGAGCGTGACGCATGGACAAACCCATCGTTTCCACCCTACCCGCCCGGCAGCCAAAGCGGAAGTATATCTTTGCTATTCGGCTGACCGAAGCAGAGCGCGACCAAATCGAGGCATTGGCAGAGCGGCTCAAGCTGCCCGACTCGTTCATAGCGCGGCATTTCATTCTCGAAGCTGTGAGGCATCACAGCGTAGATCGTTCTGAAGGTGCTGAGATTGACGGCTGAAACACAAGAAACACAAACTCAATCGAATAGTGAGCAGCGCGTAAATCTGGAAACGGTTTACCGTTCGCTGCTCAAGATAGTTGCACGGTTCGAGGAATCGACGTACACTGACATTCAGTTGCGCCAGACCACCGAGCGGGAACTCGATGATCTGGCTGACCCGGCGAGTGAGAAAGACACATCGCAGGGCTGAGACGCATTGTATATCACAGCGCCTCGTTCCTGCATGATTCCACTCGCAGGGATGAGGCGTTTTTCATGCAGACGCTTCAAAGAGGATGAGGGACAATGCCGAAATACCGTAAACCGCAAACCAACCCGATTGACCCGTACAAGGCGCAGCCGCTCCCGCTGGGTCGTCCGATTGCCGTGTACTATCGCCAGTCGAGCGAAGGACAGGTCGGCAATATCTCGACCACCCTGCAAACCGTCGATATGGTCGAACACCTGATGCGTCAGGGCTGGGAACGCGCACAAATCCTGATGATTGACAGCGATGCGGGCGTGAGCGGCACGAAGAAAATCCATGAACGTGAAGGGCTGTCCGAAGTGATGGCGCTGATCAAGGAAAAAA
>JADYXR010000115.1 GCA_021772095.1 Candidatus Obscuribacter sp.
GCCGACGAGCGGCGCCAACTGTCCCAGTTCGTTGAAGAAACCCACCGTCGGCACGGTGCGGTCTTCCAGCTGGCTCACCGAGAGCCCGTTGTAGGCGCGGGTGGGCTTGCGGTTGTTGATGGTCATGGTGCTCTTGCGGGCGCCGAACAGATTCTTGATCCACGTGGTCGGGTTCATGCGATTCCCTGTGCTGGTTCTTTCTTTGCACGGCAGCAGCCAACATAGCTGCGACTCGTCAAAGCGAGAGTGCGATGCGCGCGGACAACGTCCGCCGCTCAAGGCGTGACTTTTTTTTTGCATGAACAGTCCGAGTTTGCTCCGGTCTCATAAACCGAAGGCTCAGAGCCGTTTAATTGATTCTGGCTCAGAGACTGGCGTGTGGTCCTTTCGGAACGCCGGTAGGATACGAGTTAGTGCCGCGTGGCAGACGTCTCTCCTCAAGAGTTCGTCTAAAGCCTGGTGAAGTCCGTGCCCGGGTTAGTAGCCGCCGTGTTTGGCGCGTCATTTCTCAGAAGACGCGAACGCCGGTTGTTCTATAGATGGGTTTGCGACGCCTGGCAGCGCTGCCCTCGAAGCGCTTCAGTAGCCGGGTTAGAACGATGGAATCGGAAGCGACGCAGTTTTTCGACATACTAATGACTAAACAAAACTGAAACTAACAACCTCGCGTACTCTCGCGCGAACCATGGGCTGGAGACATTTTCGGCTAGGAGGTGTGCGGCCTCGTTGCCATATTGTTTCCAGTGCACTCCTTTGGTTAGCGCGAACGTCTCAGCATTACCATTTAACGAAAGAGTGGCCTACTCTTGCGTTGCAGTTACCAGTCGATTAATCCGAGTCACATCGGCACCACTGACGGTGCGCTCGGAATATCTCGATAGGTTGACTGAGTGGTGCTGGTGTTGCTGAAAAGTCCTGAATGGAAGTGGCGAAGTTGTGCCTGACCCTGACAAATGCGGGCAGCTCTTGTCATCGAAGATGTAGTGCCGGTAAGACTTTTTTACATTAATGCGCTTAGCGCAGTGCGATGCTGTTCCATTCGATATTGTGCCAACGCTCATAGACGCTCATCCCCTGGCGTGTCTGCGGAAATATCAAGAATGAAGGAAACTTGAAGATCGGCATGGACTGGTGGGTTTACACAGTTTGCCTTTTGTCGCCAGGGCGAAATGTTTTACTATAGCTTTGCATACGTTGAGCGGCAAAAACTAAAGTGTCGAAAGTGGCTCAAGGAAAGAGGTTTGTCCTCTTTCCTTGAACACTCAGGATGCTTTGGTTTGCGGCTATGAAAAATACTCCTCAAGCGGGGACAGGAAAGTCAGATTGTTGATTGCTCCTTAGAAATTATCGTGGAAGGCTCGCAGGTTTTTGCGGATGTCCGGGAGCAAGTCATGGCACTGTTCGAACCATTCGAGAGCGCCTTGCTCGGCTTGTTCCCAGTAGTCGCGGGCTTCGACGGAAAAGCCTTGCTCGTATCGCAAGTAGCCGAGCCAGTTTAAAACGAAGGGCGCGTACCAGTGGTCGCGCTTCATGTTGATGTTGACCTCACGAAGAGCCGCTAGGGCAAAGGCTTCCGCCTCGGTGTAGTCGCGGCGTTTGTAAGTCGCGTCGGCGCAACGATCCATGTGACGCATCGCGCGCACGCACGACTGCCGCACAGAGCCCCGGCTTCCGAAGAGCGGATTCGGCTCTACCACGCCGGTGTATTGCGCTTCGTCGCCGGAATCGAGATCGTCGTAAGCTCGTTTGCGGTCGTCGAGCGATTCTTGGAAGAGTAGATCGGAGTCGTCGCCGCAGCGGTCGAATGACGTCCCGTGTCGATTCGGCTTTGCCACGATCAGGGGTACGAAGTCGTTGTCCTCGAGAGCTGAGAAGTCGGGCTCCGTAAGGTGCTTAAGCTTGTCGCGCCGGAGCTTGAGATCGCGATTGCGCTTGAGAAAGAGTCTGACCAGCCATCCTGTGCAGAAGGCGGCCAGTACGATGTTAAAAGCGAGAAGCCATAGGAACTGGACCACATTTCGGCCCTTCCTTTCTGGGTAAAGAGGCTGTGATCGCGATGGCACCACATTTGGTGTTGCGCGGTCGGTGTGTCTCGTCGTGCACTGCGCGCGTGTTTGTTAGAGTAGGTTGAGAGGGTTTGGTTCTTAGATTGCGCGCTGTTGGAAGAGGGAAAAGGAGACGTCAAAACACTAACAAATGTCATCACTGATACAAAGAGTTTTGACCGCTGTAGAAGCTCATGACTACAAGAAATTTCAGCCTCGATGTTTAATTAATCTGGAGAGTAGGATCTGGTGTGTGTTTTGGTCGCACGCTAGTGTTTTCGATATTGCCTCCATACCGCAAAAGAATTGTCTTTCAGCTAAACTGTTTGCAGTGCTTTGAACTCAACCGAGGAAGCTAATGCTCGCACGGAATTACTTACTGGCAATCGGCGCCATGACCGGCAACTCGCTGGATGGCGTAGACGTAGTTTTGACGCGGTTCGACGAAGATGGTGCCATCACCGACTTGAAGGCACACAGCGTCTCGTCACCTGCTCAACTGACGACGAAACTTCGAGCGCTTCGCGAAACTATTAACACCACCAGTGGTGACATGGATGCTGCCGTTGCCCGCTTCGACGAACAATCGGCTCAGCATGGCACTTTTGATGAAGTACAAAACGATTATGTTCGTTTTGTAGCTGACGCGATTCTCGAACTAATCGAGCTGGCTCGAAAAGATAGTTCTCTTGTGCCCGCCTACGATCTTGATCAGATTGATTTGATTGGGTTTCACGGACAAACCTGCGCTCACTTCCCGCCTTCGATTGCCCGATCGAATGAATCTGAAGTGGTCTACACCTGCCAGATCGGTGATGGCCAGGCGCTTGCCGACTTGACCGGTATTCCCGTAGTTTATGACTTCCGGTCCGACGACCTGATGGCAGGCGGCGAAGCCGCTCCCCTGGCGCCTGTTCATCATCAGCATCTAGCGGAACAACTGCGGAAAAAAGGACAGTTTCCTATCGTATTTTGCAATGCTGGAAACACCGGCAATCTCACCGTTGTTACTGTCACCACTAGTGGTGGCGATTTGTCAGTGATGGGTTGGGACGCCGGACCGTTTAACAACTACCCGGATCAGCTGGTCATGCAGGAACGCGGTGAGGAATGCGATCGCGACGGGCAGTACGGCTCGCGCGGTAAGGTAAATCTCGATTTGCTGCAAAAACTTTTTGACACCGCCGTTATTACTCAAGATGGCAGAAACTATCTACTCGAGCAACCGCCCAAATCCTCGGATCCGCAGTGGTATGAGCTAATTGCCGAGTTGACCGAGAAGAGCTTGTCTCTGGAAGATCGTTTGCGCACGGCGGAATATTTCTCGGCATACATTCTTGTGCACGCCCTATCAATGACGCCGCCACATTTACAGATGCCGCTCAACTACGCCCTCTGCGGAGGGGGCTGGAAAAACCCTGTCTCGCGCGAACACTTCACCGGTCTGCTACAGGGCGACTTCGCGAATAATCCGATTTTGCCTGCGCACAAAGAGCTGTTCGACAATTTGCAAAGTCGTTTAAAAACGGCTGGCGAAGCCAATTCCGGTCAGGAAGTCGTGGTCGAGATGTCCGACAGTTTTGGCTTCGACGGAACAGCAATGGAGGCACGCATCTTTGCCGATGCCGCTGTCTGTCGAGTGATGGCGAAGCCGTTTACAAAACCGAGCACAACCGGGGTCAAGCGTGACACTGTGTGCGGTATCATTCGCTACCACGCTGGTGATCCATCAACCGCCTCTCCAGTACTAGCCAGTTGGTTAACCTTCTACTCGAGCGAGCGCGCCACCGAAGACCGCCCCGCAATCTTCGACGGACGCTGGAGCCGTGCATCGGCAGGCTGGCACGGACGTCTGGCAAAGGCATAGCGACATGTGTCACGGAGCACGCTCATGAAACATGGATGGATGGACCCGCGCAAGCCAATTGTCGGTTCCGTAACTGCGGTGCCTTTTCTATACCTGTTGGTCATTATCACTCTTGCCGTAGTCGGCTCGATGCTGTTTACTGGACGACTTTATTCGCAGGAGCAGGAGTTGCAAGCGAGAAAATTGGAACTCGAAGCTAAGCTATACGCATTGAAATCGCAATCAGATTGTACGACCAGTGGAAAGATTCGAGGCCCCGAGAGCACTGCCGAAATCCGCTCTCACTGATCTTCTGAAGAACTCCGCCGCACCAAATTTTGCTAAAGAAGGTGCAAAATCAGTTCCGATGATCCTCATGGTTTGACGATTCAGCGAGGTCGGTTGTGGCAGGCGGCGCAATTGGCGACGTCTTCTCCAGCTGACGACAAACCTGGCTCCAATTGAATCGGGCGTTCGAAATTTTGGCTACGACGGGAACGTTCTCCATGAGAGCGTTCCCGTTCGTAACCTTTTGATTTGTCACCGTCGTCTTTTGTTAGTCACCATGTGTGGTGCTTGTATTAAATGTAATAGTAGTATGAGATTTTAAACGAAAGCCAACCGGAATCCCGGTCGGCTTTCGCGAGCAACTAGTCGTGAACGTCTCGACGAGCGTCGAGTTACCTCGTCCCACATCTCGGTCGGTTTCTCGATGCTCTCGATAATGCACTGCGCACATCAGGATGAACGTACAAAACATCTGATGTCACATCGCAGATCGGGCTCTACAGGCAGATTGTTCAGTCCCTGCATTACGAGCCTTCGGAACGTTCCCTGACTTGCTGCTCTACTTCTTCTCGTCGGTCTTCGGAGCCGGCGTCTCACTTTCGGTCGCTTGTTCCGCTGAGACTTCCGAACCGAGCAGAGCGAGTTCGGAACCGTCTTCGGCGAACTTGCTCAGGTACTCGTCCTTGTCCTTCAAGTCGATCGACACCTGCTTGAACACCTTGTGAGCACGCTCGTAGAGCGGCTTGGCTTCCTTCTGACGCCCCAGTTCGAGCAGCAGGTCGGCGCAGTTGAGAGCGCAGACTGCCGTAGTCAGATGGTCTTCGCCTTGCTCCTGTTCTGCGATTGTCAGCGCGGTCTGGAAGGTCTTCAGTGCCTCCTCCGCCTTGCCGTCGAGCATGGGCAGATGCGCCTCGGCTACAAGCAGCCAAACCAGTTTCTCACCCTTGAGACCATCGCTGTGCTTGAGCAAAGAACGGGCGGCGACGAGCATATCGCGCGCCAGGGGTGCGTCTTCCTTGGTCAGGTACGTTTGCGCGCGACTGCGCAGATTGTCCGCGTAATTGCGCTCGAACTCGGCTGGGTCAGCCGGATTAGGCGCGCATGAACAGTCACCTTCGTGTTGGTGTGACATGTGTGGTTGTTTCCTTTTAGATCAGTCATTCAGCATCAAACTCTCATCAAACGTTGACGGAGCCTCGGATTGCTAAACAGGGGAGGGATTGCAAACAAAGGAGAGGCACCATTGCTGGTGCCTCTCACTTTGCTGCGATTCGCACTAATAATTCCCGCATTCGTCCGGCAGCGGCTGGCGCTGCGTGGACGGCAATCGGGTTCAACGAGCCGGCTAAAAAACCAGCTCGCGAGATGAGCAGCCGCTTCCCGGCTTAGTTGATGCGGTACTTGATCTGGTAGCGGACCTTGAACTCGCCGGCGACCGACTGTTCGCCCCGGGCAGGGACGGTGACGCGGAAGCAGCCCGAGCCGACGTTGGGCGCGAACTTGACGAAGTCGTGGGACTTCTCGATCAGCTTCGCGTTGGCCGGGACGTGGTCGTGGATCACGACTTCGACCGCGGTGTCCTTGAAGTTGAGGACGGTGATCTCACGGGTGGCCTCGGCATAGCGAGCCTTGGGCTTGGCCTTGCGGGCCTTCTTCTTGGCGCCGGTTTCGGCCGGGGCTGAGTCTTCTTCACCGTCACCCTCGGCGATCTCGGCGGTCATGCCGAAGCTGGGCTGGCCGACGTTCGGGCCACCCTGCGGCTTGATCGGGTGCGTGGGCTCTTCGGCCTTCTCGGGCTCCTGCGGGTCTTCCTTGTAGGAGACGAGCTGGCGCTGGATCTTGATGTCGCGGGCCGGGTTGCGCAGGTCGAGCGAGAACTCTTCGCCGACGGAGACGTGGCCGTTGACGCGAGCGGTGTCGGTCTTCTGCAGTTCGCCCGAGCTGTCCGGCTCGAAGATGCGAACTTCGCCCGGAGGCAAGGGAGCGCCGAGACCGTTGCCGTCCTGGTTGGACAGGCGCAGCTTGACGGAGACGGGCAGCTTGGGCAGGTCGGCGGCATTGTCGCCGTCGAGGGTGTAGTACTCGCCGGAGTTGTTGGCGTGGTACTCGTGCACGACCGGCACGTCACCGAAGAAGACGAGCGCCGGGCTGTTGGGCACGCCGTTCTCGAGCGTCACCGCTTCGGTGAGCTTGTACATCTTCTGGTCGCCGACGTTCTCGGACTGGGCGCTGTCGACGGAGAAGTCCGCCGATTCCAGACCTGCGCCGCCGCGAGCGGAGGCAGCGAAGGCCATCGGGGCGGCCATGGCACGCATGCCCTTGCCGCGGCTGCGGTTGGCAGCGTCCGAGTGGTTGTGGCCGGCGATCAGCTTGATGCCCGCGTCCGCGAAGGTGGCGCCGGAGTCATTGCCGAGGTCGACGTAACAGGCGAAGCGCTCGAGCTTGCCGGTGGTGTGGTTGTAGAACACCTCGTACCAGGGGGTCCAGTTGACGCCTTCGGTCTCGTAGAGCATCTTGAGGCGGAAGTCGCCGGCGTGCTCGACGTTGGGCTCGAGAGCGAGGACGGTGAGGTTGGAGAGCCCGGCCGGAATGCCGTTGGGCAGCTCGAACTTCGATGTGAGCGGAAGCACGACGATCTTGCCGCGGACACGGAGGACGGCGACGCGATTGTCGACGATGTGCTCGAGGGTGCCTGTCACCCGACGCTCCTTGCCACCCTTGGTTTCCTCGATCAGCGTGATCTGGCTGCCGACGGTCTGGGTGAGGATGGACTGGGTGTTCAAGTTGGCCGGGCGCAGCGAACGCTGACCGAGCCGGAACTTGCCGGAGCCCTGAACGGAAACGATGGTCTGGCTGTTCGGCACGAACGTCTTCGGCAGTCCGCCGATGTAGACCTTGGACTTGCCGACGGGCAGGGAGATGTCACGAGTCTCGCGAATAACGGCGGGGCCGGACTCGTAAGCGGTCAATTCGACCGTCGCAGCGTGGTCGGAGGTAACGATCGAGGACTGAGCGGTGGCAGTGGCTTTGGGATTCGACATGAGTTTCTTTACCTTTGGGTATTTGTCAGCAGGTGCACCTGCTGGGAATTCGTCGGAATTTGGTCCTGGTCTACTAGCAGTGACCTAACGAAACCTTTGCAACGCAAACAACAACAGCACTCCTATTTGCCGACAGGGGCAAATTCGAGGAGCGCAACCGCAGTGAAATTAAGGGCGGGCAGGTCGTTGTTGTGTAGTTAGTCGCAAATAAAGTGATCGGTAGACGCCACACCATATCTGGTGGGGTTTCGGCGCTTCCAGGCACGACTTAATCTAATTAACAATGGTCCAACCGGCGGAGGTGTCGTCACGCTATGTCTTCGCGGCAAAAGTCAGTTGTAAAGCCTGTCTTCGATCTAATATATCCACCAGGATCGCCGGTGCTTGCGCGGCTTCGCTAGCTAGAAGCTGGCAGGCATGTGCCACATGGTGGTTTCGATATTAGTATTTGTAAGTTTCAGAAGTATTTGTCGCAGAAATTCCAGAATTATTTGTCACTCTTAACTATCAAACTATGCCCTGGAAGCCGGACAGGCTCACGCAGTGACAAATAGTTCTACAAAAAGTGAGACATTTAATTCTGCAAAAAGTGCGACAAATAATTCTGAAACTTACACCAGAGTAGGCGGCAGTTTCGGTGCACAACAGGCGCGCCATAGTCCGGTGTTAGACGAGAATTTCTAGACCGTGTTTTTTTGCGACAGAGAGCAGTTTCAGGGCTGCGCCGGTTGGTTTAGATGCTCCAGACTCCCATTTTTCTACTGTGCTTTCGCTAGTGTTTAAGTAACGAGCAAAGACAGATTGGCTCACATGGTAGCTTTCGCGCAATGCCTTGATCTGTTTTGGTCCGAATTTTTCAGGCACAGCACAGGCTTTAATGATTCAGCGGAGTATCAGTTGTTTTGCAATTGGTATATCGAAGAACCAGGCGAGCCGCCTTTTTAGCCTTGCTGTCAACAGTTGAATTGTGATATCATTGCTTGCAGTGCAATCGATATTTACGAGGTGCAATCATGTCATCAATAACGGTTAGAAATCTACCTGAAGAGACACACCGCGCTTTACGTGTAAGAGCCGCCCAAAACGGGCGCAGCACCGAAGCCGAAGTACGCGAAATTCTGGAAACGGCAGTAAGACCAAAAGAGCGGTTGAAAATAGGCTCGGAGCTGGCAGCGTTCGGCGACAAATATAAATTAGATGACCTGAAAGTAGAGCGCGAACAGGAACCACCGCGCATAGCGAGTTTTGAATGATTGTCCTCGATACAAATGTAGTGTCCGAAGCGCTTAAGCCGGGCAGGGACCCCGCTGTTATCGCATGGCTTGACCAGCAGTCAGCCGAGACGCTGTATCTAACAGCTACTAGCCTGGCAGAGCTTTTGATCGGTATCGCTGTAATGCCAGACGCCAAGCGGAAATCTACAATCAGCTCAGCGCTTGATACACTCATCTCGCGCTTATTCGATACAAGAATCCTGCCATTCGATCATGATGCCGCCATGGCTTACAGCCAGTTACTGAGCACCGCGCGCGCCCATGGTAAAGCAGTTTCGATGCCGGATGGACAGATAGGCGCTATCGCCAGCGTGCATAATTTCAGTGTGGCTACACGCGACGTAGCGCCATTTCAAGCCCTTGGTGTGCCGGTTATCGATCCATGTACGGCACCAAGAGTTTTTGGCACACCGTGATGATTTTAAGTGCCATCCTCACTACGATTCACTAATGTTCATGCTTCCGCTTGTTGAGCATGACCGCAAAAAGTAGAGAGGAAGCTCTCACTGACTATCAGCGTCAATTAGGTCGCGTGCTTAATTGCGCCGCTCATGCTTGGGCGTATACGTATTCGATCAGTGCTGACGAATATTTCCTGGCCTCGGAAGATCGAAATACGGGAAGCACCGTAAGGTTTCGCCTGATCTGCGTGCCAAGTGGAGCCAAATATCGCGATGTTTCCTTACAGTATTTAAACAACCGGCACACGCGCCAGGATGTTCCACGTAATCAGTCGGACCTGGTCGTTTTTTTATATTATTGAAACCCGGGTGGCAGCTTGTTAAAGCCATGCGCTCGCTTAACAACGATCTGACGCAAGTTGTCAAAAGTCTCATGGAAACCCAGTCTAATCATCTCGTCATACGCGTCCTGGAATCCCCAATCATGCGCACTCATTCTATAGACGGCGCACATGAGACCGGTTCGATCCATTCCATGCAAACAATGAACAAAAACAGAGTGATTTCGCGCTTCCAGCATCAGTTCTAGAAATTGATCGACGTTGCGATCGTCTGGAATATCAAACGGTCTGAGAGGAATCGAAACAAATTCCATGCCAAGTTCACGAACAAGCGCGCGTTCTGCCGCGATCAAATCGGGCTCTTCCCGCAGGTTGACGACCGTTTTGATACCCTTGTCCTTGAGCTCGATAAAACCCTCGTACTGAGGCTGTCCGCCCCGCCAGAGCTCGCTTCCGAGCATTTGTAGATTGGGTAATCTTTGCAATTGTGAGCCCATGACATATCTGCGCATGCTAGGTTGAATCCGTCCAAACTGGTTTCAGCTTCAGACCCACACAAAAAATTTTTGTTGTGATGCGTCTTGGAAAGCACAATAAAACTTACCCAATTTGAGATACTTTCTGTCTACAGATTGCGCCCTTTGTCGATACCGCTGGATTGCAGCCAAGGAGAGTAAAGTGACCACTCAGGAACACGCTAACCCAGCCGAAGTCAGGCTCGCGGACAATTGTCTTAACGATAGCATCGCGATTCTAGATTTTGGATCGCAATATTCGCAGCTGATTGCCAGACGTGTGAGAGAAACGAAGACTTATTCGGAAGTGCTGCCGTTCAGCGTTTCATGCGAAGAACTCAAACGTTTAAATCCAAAAGGAATAATCCTTTCTGGTGGACCAAACAGTTGCTACGACAAATTCGCGCCGAAACTCGACCAGGCTGTATACAAGATGGGGATTCCGATTTTGGGTGTGTGCTACGGCATGCAATTGATGTCGCATGACCTGGGCGGTACTGTAGAAGCAGGCGACGTGCGCGAGTACGGGCGGGCATTGTTGACGGTTGTGCACCACGGCAAATTGTTTGAAGGTATGGATCCGACCATCGAAAGCTGGATGAGCCACGGCGATAGCGTTACTGGATTGCCGCTTGGGTTTGAAACGATTGGCAGAACGATGAGCACTCCTGTAGCTGCAATCGCTGATGAAGAGCGTAATTTTTATGGTGTGCAATTCCATCCGGAAGTGGTTCACACTCGTGATGGTCAGCGCGTTCTCGAGAATTTCGTGGTCAAGATTTGCGGCTGCCCGCAGACCTGGACGATGGATCGCTTTGTTGATGAAGCGATTCGCAGAGTCAAAGAGCAAGTCGGCGAGAAGCGTGTGCTACTGGCACTCTCCGGCGGCGTCGATAGTTCGACTCTGGCATTTTTGTTGCATAAAGCAATCGGCGATCGGCTCACCTGTATGTTTATAGATCAAGGCTTCATGCGGAAAAACGAGCCTGAGTGGCTGGTGAAGAAGTTTGACGAATTCAAAATTCCGGTGCAGTTCATTAAAGCTAGAGCGAGATTCCTCGAGAAGTTGACAGGTGTAGTCGATCCTGAAGAGAAACGCATGGCGATCGGAAAAGAATTCATCGCGGTTTTCTCTGAAGAATCGAAGAAACTCGGACCGTTCGATTATCTCGCACAAGGAACGCTCTATCCCGACGTGATCGAATCATCCGGAACCCGCATCGATCCTAAGACCGGCGAACGGATCGCAGTTAAGATCAAGTCTCACCACAACGTCGGCGGCTTGCCGAAGGATCTGCAATTCAAGCTCGTAGAGCCGTTCGCGAAGCTCTTCAAAGATGAAGTGCGATTGCTTGCGCGCGAGCTAGACGTGCCGGAAGGCATCGTCATCCGCCATCCATTCCCGGGACCAGGACTGGCGATTCGCGTAGTTGGCGAAATCACTAAAGATCGATTAAAGACTTTGCGCGAAGCCGATTGGATCATCCGCGAAGAAGTGAAGTCGCATGGTCTGTATCGTCAGGTTTGGCAAATGTTCGGTATCCTCCTTCCGACGCTATCGGTCGGTGTGATGGGCGACCAACGTACTTACATGAACCAGATCGTCATCCGCGCAGTCACCAGCGAAGACGGCATGACCGCGGACTGGGCGCGCCTTCCATACGATCTGCTCGAAACCATTTCGCGCCGCATCGTCAACGAAGTGCCGGGAATCAACCGCGTTATGTATGACATAACGTCGAAGCCTCCTGCCACTATCGAGTGGGAATAAGCTAAATTTCGCTGTCCTCATAAGCGGCATCCAGCTTTAGCGCTAGATCGCCGTTGGGCAGGGAAGTTAAATTGATGGATTCACTTTTGACTGATGTGGTTAGAACCCGTTTCGGGTAAAGCCATATTCATTTCTCCCGCTCACTAAAACATTATAGCCCCGTGAAAAATTCGATGGAAGCCTGAGTACATTTCACAAAAACGCACGATTGTGCAAGATGGACTTGTCAATTTTGCCTTAAATTGAACATAGTTGCTCACCACGTTATGATTCACAGGTACTTCGGAAGGCGGGCGTTGGCGAATCAAAATGCAGGGCAGGTGGTGCAGGGCTGGATGACAGTCCTCGGTGCGCGATGCGTGATTGCGTTCGTGTTCTTTTTTGCCTTTTTTATGGGATGTTGGGTTGCCGGAGCGGGACTGCACGACCCTGATACTTGTTGGCTCCTGGCCCTTGGGAAGAACATCTTCGAGCACGGCGGAATTCCACCGACCGATCCGTTTTCATACACGTTCGGCTGCCTGGAAAAGGATGGAACAGTCAATCTGGCAGCCGTTCTCGGACAGGTGCCACCGCCCGAAGGTAGGAAGTTTGTTCCATATCAATGGCTGTCTGAAGTCGTTTTCTTTCTAGCGTATAAAATAAACGCCGGTTATTCGTTATTGCTTTTGGCGAACATCGTTTTGCTGACGGCGTTTTTAACTGGACCGCTGATGCTCTTTCGTTCTCTGCGAAGTCCGATGCTTCCAGCGGTTGGTATGGTGATACTGGGTGTGGTGGCAGCCTCATTCCATTTTCTGGTGCGTCCAGAGATTTTTTCTTATTTGTTCTTCCTGGTATGGATTGGACTTTTTGTCAGAGTCAGACTAAAACTGGAGAATAATCGTCCGTTTCGTAAACGAGACATCGGTATAGTTCTACCGATGGTCGGCTTGATGGCGCTATGGTCGAACATGCACACCGGCTTCACGTCTGTCTTTATCGCGTTGTCTATCTATTGTGTGGTGTGCACCATCGAGGCGCTCGTGCGCCGGAGTGTTCGCAAAAGCGTTTTAATCCTGCCCTGGATGTCGTTCTTCGCGATGCTGTTGGCGAGTTGCCTCAACCCGTTTGGCGTTGGCCTATGGAAATATATTCCTGAATTATTCTTTTCGCCTCTCAACAAATTCATCAATGAGCTCAGTTCAATAAACAAGGCAAGCCTGACGGAATGGACGTTCTATCCATATTTCCTTCTGGGTGGCGTGGTATCTGTGATGGTGGCAAAGGCGGTTCTCGCCTGGCGAAAAAGAGGTCGCTATCCGATCGGATTTGCTTACTCGATCGTCATGCCGCTTAGCGTTTTCGTCGCGGGAATTTGCTGCATTCGCTTGATTCCGTTCGTGGCTGTTATCCTTTGTGCGGAGGTCGCCTGGCTACTCAAGTGGCACACGAGAGTGGCTCGTGATGGGTATTCAGCAGCAGATCGCAGCGATTCGGGTTTGAAAATAGACTTAGAAACAGGTTTAGAAACGGTCAATGCGCGGCTCGGTTCTGGCACCGCAGGTGGTGTAACCTCAAAAGAAAGCGAAGCCGACAAAGCGGACGACAGTGTCGAGGTGAAAGCCGCATCCACTGAGCAAAGAATGGAACAGGCGGAGACGGTAAATTCGCGCGTTTCCAGCATGCTCGGTAAAGGCGGATGGCCAGCTGCGCTGCTTTTGTTTTCGATATTCGGCGTGTTCATGATATCGACACGCGTGGTGAAACCTACGATTCCACAGGGCAGCAGCGTGTTTCCGTCACCGTTTCCTGCGATTAAAGTGTTAGCAAAAAATCTACCTGAGGGACGTGTTTTAAACAACTCTCAGTTCGGCGACATGATGATCTGGCACTTGATCTCGCAAGAGAAGCCGATTCTCGGTGCAGATCCGTTTCAATGCCCGCCGGCAATGGCGAAACCGAAAGTCTTTATCGACACGCGTTTTGACATGTACGGCGCGCCGCTGGTGTCTGATTACTACACGATCAAGAATGCAAAACCGGGATGGAATGAGCTGTTCCAAAAGTACAAATTCGATTGGGTTTTTATGCCGCCCCACGCTCCAATCGTCAAAGAGCTATCAAAAGATCCGGGCTGGAAGTCAGTTTACAACGAAACAGACGCCGTGATTCTCGTTCGTGAAAACAGTCATTAGTTGGATGTGAGGCGACCGAAGATTCTGCCCGTTGCCAGCTGAGGAGGTTCGGTTTCAATCTGCAAGACCGGTATGAACTGCCTGGTTTCAAGTAACAGGCCGTCGACTAAATGAGTGCATCTCGTTTGTTCGAACCTGATGCGCGCATGATATCGAACAATCGAAGCTGTTTATCTAACCAGCGTTCCGCCGAGGTCGTCGATGTCTTGTTCCAGTGCCTGGAGTTCAATTTTTCCATCGGAGGTGCGGTTGTCCATCCAGTCTCCGATTACATCAATTATTTTCGAGCGGAAGAAAGAAGTCTCCAATTGTAGGTGGCCCCACGGTCCCATCCAGGCGAGTGTTTGATTGCTCGAGGGCATGTTCATCATCAATTCAGTTACGGACTTGGGCGAAACGCATCTGTCGCCGCCGCCCTGGAAGATTAGGACGGGAATACCCTCAGCGACATTCTTTCCATGTTTAGATGTTTTCTCGCAGAAGAGATCAGTCGAGATCAAGTCAGTGAGTTTGATTGATTTGAGGATAAGTGGATCGTCCAGCATCTCCTGCGCCACTTCTGGTCGGTTGGAAACAAGATGGGTGATGAATTGCGTGAGGCTGACCTTGTGGTCTTTCTTGATCAGAGCAAGAAAACCTTGTTCGATATCTTTGGCGGACGCGTACATCGCCGGGTTGACCTTGACCGCAGGCGCCGAGAGGATCATTCCGCTGACCAGATCTTTGCGCTCGCTAGCTAGACGCACGCAAAAAGTGCAGCCGAGACTCTCTCCCAGAGCGATTATTGGAATGTCCGGATATTTCTGCTTAATCAAATCCGCCAGTTGTGCGACTTCCTTGTAACTTTTCTCATGGCTGATGATCCGCTTGTTGTCTAGCTTCGTGCTGTATTTGTCGGTATCTTCAAAAGCGCATTTGCCAAATCCGCGCATATCCAACGCTACAAACCCGATTCCGGATACCGCCATTGTCCGCGCCAGCACTCGATATCGTCGACCATGAAGCGTCAGTCCGTGAATTCCCAGGATGATGGCTTTGGGTTTTGTTTCAGTCGGCAACCATTCGTAAGTTGGGATGTTGAGCTGTTTTGAGTAATCGCCGTCCTCAATGTATTTGTATCTGAGCGCCAATTCCGGCTTAATCACTTCGTTGAGTTGGCTCGGGATCGTGACTTCACCGCCGATTGCTGCTTGTGGTGCAAATGATGCAGCGGCGAGACTGATTGCTAATGTGACGATTGCAGATACTTTTTTCATATAATTTCGCGCAACTAATCCAGAATACTAATCTTCAAATTATCCGCTAAATCAGGCTGATTCTGTCGTCTTGACATGTCTGGCGATTTGAATTTATGTCGTTTCAGTCCTCCTACCTCAGCAGTTATTAACGTTTCTATATACGATTATTAGATAGGATCCAGAAGTAATCCTCCGCTGACCAAAGGGGTTCTGGAAAGCATGCGAGATGAAAAGGCAGTTTCTGCCGACGTTAAACGTATACAGCGAACAGCATTAGTGCTTGCGCTCAGCGCCTTATGCGCTTCCGGAATGCCGGCTCTGGCAGCCGATGCCGTTGATACCACGGTGTCTGATTCAGAACAATCCACGCAAAACAGCACTGTGACAAGCGATACAGCAACGGGCGCAGCCGCTGACTCTTCAACTCGCGGCGAAGTGGTCGGTGATCAAAAGGCGCTATCCGGCGCTGCGGCTGGTAAAACTGATGCCGGCACCGTCGTTGAAAAGACAATCATCAAAAAAACTATCAATGATAAAACCGTTTCCGAAGTCACCGTTCAAGAAAATAAAGTCAAAGCGATCGGTCCTACAATTAAGGCACCGAAAGGATTTGAACTGGTTTTGACCTCACCGGCCGACAATGCCGATTTGCAAATTTTTCAGAAGCGAGTTCTTCCAGCCCGACCAAAAATTGGTTTGGCGCTTGGTGGTGGTGGCGCTCGTGGAGCCGCTCACGTCGGTGTTTTGAAAGTACTCGAACGTGAAGGAATAAAGTTCGACGTAATCACAGGAACAAGTATTGGTGCGGTTGTTGGTGGCTTGTACGCTGCCGGCGTGCCTCTGACTGAATTGGAAGACGCGTTTGAAAGCGGCGCCATTATGCGCAATTTCATGACTGTGCCTTTGACTTTCAGAATCGCTGTCGCACCGATTATGTATGTGCCTCGCTTATTCGGCTCCAAGGCTTACGATGGTTTGTACAAAGGCAACAAGTTTCGTACTTACGTCAAAAAGAACATCACAGTGCATGATGTGAACATCGAAGATTTGAAAGTTCCATTTGCCGCAGTATCACTGAATCTTCTTGACGGTAAGCCGTACAAGATTCAAAAAGGCAATTTGGGTTTTGCCATGCAAGCGAGCACTGCGGTCCCCGGGCTGCGTAAACCAGTCGACATGGGCGAAACGAAACTGATGGTTGATGGCGGTGTGATCTGCAATCTGCCTGTGAAGCAGTGTCATGAGCTGGGCGCCGACATCGTGATTGCGGTGAATATCGATCATCCGTTCGGTGATTTGCCTAAAGACCACTTCCAGAGAGTGGGCAGCGTCGCTCAATGGATGCTCGATTGGGATTTATATTGTTTGGACAAAACTCAAGGCGAGATGGCTGATGTGACGATTCATCCCGACACATCGCGAATTAGCTTGATTTCACGAAGCAAAAAAGACGCTGTCAAAGGCGTGAAAGCCGGTGAAAAAGCGGCTGAAGATCTGCTGCCTGAGATCAAGAAAAAGCTTGAAGCCTATGGAGTCATAGTCAGCAAGCCAACTAAGACAGCCGCGACTGACACTGCAGAGTAAACAAAAGAGGTCCTCTGGATATGAAGATGCCGAGCCTGACCACGCAAATTTTCATCGGTCTAGCTGCCGGTATTTTGATTGGTTGGCAGTTTCCAGCGCAAGCTGTCTACCTCTCCGCAGGGGCTGATGTTTTTCTGCATTTGATCAAGTCGATAATTGCGCCTTTGATTTTTGCAACGCTTGTGGTCGGCATCGCCGGCTCGGGAAGCGCGCATGCCGTCGGTCGGTTGAGCGTGAAGTCGCTGATTTATTTTGAAGTAGTGACGACGTTTGCTCTGGGCGTCGGACTTCTTATGGTTAACCTGATGAAGCCCGGTGCCGGCGTCAACTTGGGCGCGGTAGCGGCAAGCCCGACGGGGCAAGAGCTTCTCGCCAAGCAACCGCAAGGCGCGGAATTGATTACGCACATTTTTCCAACCAGTGTCATCGATTCGATGGCGCGTGGTGATGTTCTGCAAATCGTTGTGTTCACGATTATTTTTGCGACTGCTGCTTCGGCTGTCAAAGCTGAACCCGTGATCAATTTTTGCAAGTCACTGTCGGATGTGATGTTTAAATACACCGAGTACGTGATGAAGGTCGCGCCGTTCGGCGTGGCATGCGCGATGGCAGCGACTGTTGGTCACCACGGCGTCGGAGTTTTGTTCTCACTCGGCAAATTAGTTGGGACACTCTATCTGGCTCTTCTGGTATTCGTATTGTGCGTCCTGCTGCCGATTGCGTTGTTCGCTAAAATTCCGCTCAAGAAATTTGCAGAGGCTGTGAAGGAACCGTTTATCATTGCCTTCTCCACCACAAGCAGTGAAGCCGCGCTTCCCAAGGCAATGTTGGCGATGGAACGAATTGGTGTTCCGCGAAGCATTGTTAGTTTTGTCCTTCCATTAGGATATACATTCAACCTCGATGGCACCACTTTGTACTTGTCGCTGGCCGCGATGTTCGTGGCTCAGGCTGCCGGAGTTGATATGCCGCTCGGTCAGCAACTTCTCATGCTTCTCACATTGATGCTGACAAGCAAAGGTGTTGCCGCCGTGCCGAGAGCATCACTGGTGATACTAGCCGGAACGCTGGCAAGCTTCGATTTGCCTCTTGCTGGAATCGCTCTAATCCTGGGTGTAGACACACTTATGGATATGGCGAGAACTTCCATCAACGTTTTGGGTAACTGTCTGGCATCCTGTGTTATTGCTAGATGGGAAGGTGTATTCGGCACCACCCCTGATGCCGATGCGGTTAGCGTTGCAACTGTCGAAGAATTCCACAATGCGGTCGCAAGCGAGCATGCATCAGCGGTTAAGCATGGGCTAGAACACACAGATGCCGACTCGAGCGCGGTAATCGATCATTCGGTAGCGGAAGTCGAAAGCGTTTCAAGCGCTCATTCCTGAGCACCTGAGACTGTATTCCTTCAAATGGCTCCCAAATTCCAAGCAATATTTTGGATGTTTTTTGCAATCCTAAGTGCGCAAAAGTCGGGATGGGATATGTGCAATCATATATGGTATCGAATGTGGTGCTTGTTCTCGTTCGAGTACTGAAACAAACGTCGATCAGTTATTTTTTTGACCTGAACGAGCGAAGTTGTAGAAGGTTCAGATCCCAATCGCGACGGAATTAATTGACGCAACATACATATCTTGCGAGCTGCCAAGAGTGGCGAGCTGCGCTAGCAATGCGAAGACACCGACGCATACAGGTACTCGTCTTAATACGGCTTTTTTTACCGCGATCGTATATGCGTAATCGCCAAATTGGAATAAAATAGAAAGGTTGCCCCCTGGACTGTTGCTCGAGTTGATCCCACTCTGATCGAGCAAGCGGAGGAGTGCCAATGCCCAATTGGTTCCAGTCCGGGGGCTGACACCTAAGCTATCACTGCTGAAAGTTGTTTTGCCTGTTCGTAAACAACTTTCTTGGTAAAGATTCCCTCGGTCTGCGACCAGGGAATTAAGCTAACTTTGCTCGCGCGATTAGCGCATGTATTGTGCGTTTTGCAATGTTTTCCACTTTCGATTATTTTGGGCTGGTGCGTATGTTTGGTGGCATGTCATGATTGATCGATGCGACTACTCAATATCGCTTGACGGATCGGATCTTTGATGATTTCTATGACTGTTAATTTGCACAGTTTCGATTGTAAACATCGACTGTTGGCTGCGGCTGCCACAATCGGCGAGGAGGAAATTTGTATTCCGGAGTAAAAGTTCTCGTCACCGGATGTAGCGGATTCCTCGGACCGTGGCTTTGCCAGCGGCTTCTGGCGGATGGTGCTGTTGTCATCGGTTGCGATATTCAGTTTGACGAACAGTCGCGAATACACGAGATGAGCGATCGAATTGAGCTTGTTGAGCTGGATGTTGAACGTTTGGATAAAATCGAAGACGTAATTTCAAAACATGACGTTCAGATTGTTTTCCATCTTGCAGCGCAGGCACTTGTTGGCAAGGCTCTTGCAGAGCCACTTGCGACGCTCGCGACTAATGTGATGGGGACCGCAAACATTTTGGAAGCCGCGCGGCGTTTGCAGAATAGTTCGAAAGCATTGAAAGGCATTGTCGTGGCTTCTAGCGATAAAGCGTATGGAGAGCAAGATGAGCTGCCGTATTTGGAAAGTGCTCCAATGCAGGGGCGCTATCCGTATGATGTCTCTAAAAGTTGTGCGGATTTGATTGCTCGCAGTTATTTTCATTCGTACGGTTTGCCGGTCACAGTTGTTCGCTGCGGAAATCTTTATGGTGGTGGGGATTTAAACTGGAGCCGAATAGTTCCTGGAACAATCCGCAGCTTGCTGCGCGGCGAACGTCCGGTCATAAGATCCGATGGAAGGCTAGTGCGCGATTACACCTATATTGAGGACGCTGCTGACGCGATTGCGAGGCTTGGTTTGAAACATCTGTCAGCTGATACTACGGGCGGTGCTTCTTTTAATATTAGTGCGGATATACCGTTGTCCGTGATTGGATTGGTTCTGCTGCTGCTGGATGCGACCGAACGGCAAGATCTAATTCCTGTAATTGAGAACTCAGCGACTGGCGAAATTAGAGTGCAATTTTTGAATTCGGGAAAATTGAGAGACGAAACAGGATGGACGCCAGAAACATCGCTAGGTGACGGGCTTTCGCGCACGGTTGAGTGGTATCGCGCTCACGAAAATCTTATTAGATAGTTCACACTGAAAAACGTGCTTGAAGATCGTCCTCAACAGATCTTGTCAATAGACAGGCTCGCTTGGAATTTTCAAGATGCCACCACTTGTGGTGCC
>JADYXR010000116.1 GCA_021772095.1 Candidatus Obscuribacter sp.
CTCTTGAATTGGGTTCTGGTGTTGCAACCGAAACCATACCAGGCTAGTCCTGGAGGGGATCACCAAACTTTTCAACTAAACTCGGGACAAGGCCGGAAAAGGATCCTTCGACGACCGCGCAAAGCTTCTCAATAGCATTGCCGAAAGGAATTCAGAGAATCGAAAGATCAACCCTAATCTTCCAGTAATTAGCGTGGAAGCCTTCCTGACCACAAAACATTGGTTGCGAATCAAAGGGCTATTGACGCTGAAATCGCTTACCAGCGATCGAAAAAAACAGGTACGCCTCCGTCGTCAAGATCTTCTTTGATCTCCTCGACTTCGTCGGTACTTGGCCAGAAGTCTCTTTTGACACTTCCCTTATCGAAGAACTCGCCTTCGTAGATCAAACCGTTTCCAGCGAGGGTTAGGGCGACTGCAAACATAGGCGTGAACAAGTTACTGGCGAATGCGTCGTCATCTTCTGTAATTCTCACTTCTCGCTTAAACGATTTCAACTGCGAGAAAAATTGATCATCTCGATTATCTCGGAGTCTTTTGACGTCCAGTACTGAATCACTTTTCCTGATCAAGCCAAACAAATTGTTGAATCCCGGCTTCTGTCGTTCCTCGAGTTCTTTGAAATCAAATAGAACCACCTTGAGTTTCAATGCTGTCAAAATCTTTCGTTCTCCTAGTGGCCACTTCTTCAGTCGCGGACACGTAATGGCTAGATGCATCGGTGTCTCATATGGTGGCTTCTGTCCAGCGTTAAACTTCGGAGACACCTCACACGTTACGTCCATTTTCTCGAGGAATGCAAGAGAGTCCGTCAGAACCTCGCGAGAAAATTTCGGAAGAAAAATGTTGTAGTCAGACATGGATAGTTCTCCGCGACGCCGAGCTGCCTCGGCTAGTTTACACCAGACGCACTATTCCCTCGCTACCGGTAAGGGCGAATGAATGAAATTTTCTATAGCGGTCATGGAGGTGGCGGGACACCTGGCCTTCTGTCAGGGTCACCGAATGCGGTGCCCAGCAAATCTACAAAGCGCCTAGCTCGCTCTGTAGCATAACGATCCGCGCGAGCAGTGGACAATCCGATCCGCATCCAAACCTCGAAGTGCTCGGTGATACTTTGATTGGTCGTTTCGCTCAGTGCCATATCCTTCCCTGGTAAGTATTCCCATCATATCCCGTCGTTTATGCTATTCCGCACAGGCGGCTTCATTGTATAATGGGGGCGATTGACTTCAAGCGAACAATACACCTCCACCATATACGGTGCGCACTTTCAACTAATGAATTTATAATTCTGGTTCGCTTCAACAGACCTCGAATTTCAAGTCAGTCCTGACTGAATGCTGATGGCGGAACACCGCAGATGGCGATGGAGTTTACTGTCCCTACCGGTTTATTTCAGAACACCGAGGTTAAAAAATGTCATCACGCCGCTTATTGTTATTGACTGCAGTAGTATTGCTTGGTACGTCCGGCTGTCGCTCTAGAGAAGCACAGCTCATAGCTGACGGTAATTACACCCATGCATCTGCGGACAAGATAGATCAGGCCAATGAAAACAAGCTGGTTAAGGTAGAGGGCATTGTCTCCAGCCCGGAGATTTTCACCGATGAGGATTACGGCGTTTCGGTCGAAGCGTTGATGATGCGGAGGGATGTTGAGAAAGTCAGCTCGCAAAGCTCTAATAGCAAAAGTTCGTCTGGCGTAACTGCAAGAAGAATGGAAGCTCCTGAGGGTGAGGAGCCTGGTCCGTTTCACTGCAAAAAATGGTGGTCGCAGTCGATGAGCATTGGCAAGTACAAAATCGATCCGCAACTGCTGGAGCCGACAACAAATAGATTTTGGCAGGAGATTCCGATTGAGAATCTCGAAACGATTCCTGTGAGCAAGCTGGCGAAACTGAAAAGGTTACGTGACGAAGCAATTTCTGTTTTTCCACGCGAGGCCCAGTCGGATCTCAGAGTTAGATTTCTCGTGTTGTCTCCTGGAAAAGCAGAAATCATAGGCAAACAAGTGAACGGTACTTTAATGCAGTCCGAGGGTTCGGCGTATCTCCCGGAAAGCCAGTCGCCCAATAATGCCAGATAGATCAAATCACTACCAGGTATAAATTTCTTGGAGTTCCCGAACTCTTAAGTCTGGAGTGTCGTCAATCTCTGCATCTTCATAAATCTCATCGAGACTCAACTTGATGCTGCGCCCAGGACACGCCTCCAAAGTTAGATCGCCTTTGAAGCCAAGCTCTTCAAGAGTCCATTCGTCTTTATCTAGTTGGCGATAGACTGCTACATGTTTTCTTGATTGGTGAACAATGACGTATGCATTGAGACTGGGAATTTGTTTGTATGCAACTAGCTTTTCACGCCGGTCCGTCGCTGCACTAGACGGCGACAGCACTTCGAAAATAATGGATGGACCCTGAATGTACAAGCTGGACCTGTCACATGAATTGCAAACTACCGAAACATCCGGACTGTAGAAACTGTTTGCAGCTTCGATTCTTACCAATACATCAGCGTAGGATCTACAACTACCGCCGCTAAGCTGCGACCTGAGAACTGTCAAAATATTGGCCACAATATGCTGGTGGGCCAGAGTCGGACGCGTCATCGCAAAAACTTCGCCATTCACATATTCGTGCCTGATATCCGAAGATGCCTCTAGTTGAAGAAATTCTTCTTCGCTCATGCGCTTGTGCGGTTTTTGCATCTGTCACCTCCTAGACATTCTAATTATAACGCTTGGTCGCTGAACACCTTAATTTTACGAATGCTCTAACAGGCGAGCACTGTTGAATTCACCGAGATTTTCTCAAATGTTGTGTTTTAGCATTGCTTAGGCGGCCTCTTCTTGTTTGATACCATCAACAAACTTAATTCCCTGAATTAGCTCACCAAG
>JADYXR010000117.1 GCA_021772095.1 Candidatus Obscuribacter sp.
AAAGAACCAGAAGACTAAGAAACTAAAGGAGGTAACAGTTATGTCAAGCGGCAGATTTGACTGTCGTCAACCGGCAAAAGGCCTTGACGCCGATCAGGAAGGCATCAGCAGGTTCCGAAGTGAAGCAGATATCGTAAAAATCCTCACGGAGAAGCGTTCATTACCACTGTACTATCCAAAAGGTTTGGTTGATCCTCGTGAATTTATGCGCCACGTCAAACTCGACAAAAAAACTGCTCACGAGATTGCCAAGTACCTGATTAGCACCCCAGTGGAAGAGTCTTTTGAAGTGAGAGGCCATGGCGAAGACGATATTCCACGCGAAGCTCAACTTGGTGACTTCAAATTTCGACCACATGAACCTTCCGAAGCCAGTCGAAAAGGCTTCATCAAGTACAAGGAAGCTGGTTGCGCTGCCTGTCACATAATCGGAGGCATGGGTGGACGGCGCGGTCCCGATCTCGATGGGATCGGCGCGAGGTTAAACAAAAGCTCAATTGAGAGCCGAATTGCCGGTGGTGCCATAGTTTTCTTCGAAGAAAAAGAATACAAGACATCAGAATATTTAATGCCACCAGCCCGACTTTCAGAAGAGCAAGTGGCGCAAATTACAGAGTTTCTTTTGACGTTACCACTGACGAAAGGCAAGTAGTCGGCTGATGAAGGCACCACTGGTGGTGACGTTACGCTCGATGCGAAAGTGCGATTGGAACCAGGAAATCGCGATTTCCGCAAGTTCCTCGATTGCAAAAGGTTCTTCGAAACGATCAGAGGATCAGCGAACGAGCGCTCTCTTGAGCGAAAATTTTCAGGAACAATCAAGGTCTTGCTAATGGCGGCTAGCGTACAAGCTGAACAAGTGATCTGGCAACGTACTCGAAAACAAGGTTCAATTGCGACAACTCAGTAGCCTGAAAAAATTGAGCGCCATTGCCCGAAATTCCAGCAATGCCACCATTATAATGGTTAGAATCTTCGTCGTTGAGTATCTCTGTTTGGGTTGACTGTAGCGATGGAACCATGCAAAGACCGATGCAATAAACCGGAATGCCATACTGATTGGCTAAGCGGGCTTGAGCTCTGGCGTCCATACTTGGATCGCCGCCGAAGCTGGAACGCGTAGGCAGTCCATCAGTAAAGAGCACAATCGCTTTTGTTGCTCCTTTTCTAGCCAACCCTCTTCCTCCTTGAGAAGAAGATCTCAACTGATCAAGGGCGCAATCCAACGCACCTGAAATATTGGTGCCACCATAAGCAATTAGTGGCTCCACGGCAGAACTCACTTGATCGAAATTGCTAAAGTCCGGACCCAAATTCGGATCAAGATCGATCTCAGAATTGGGCGGTCTTGGTGCCAGAGGATCTTTTGGAAAAGCGTTGGATTTATATGCCGCGGGGTTATCGGTTACATTGCCAATGCTGCTGTAGCCGATGTCAGATGCGCACTGCGAAGTCACTGAATTGCCCACATCATTGCCGAACGTGACCAACCCGAAATGCACATCGCAGTCATTGTTCATGATTGTAAAAAACTCTTTAGCAGCGTCGATAGCATCGCAAACAGGGCGCCTGCATCCGAAGGCTGCCTGAACATACGCATTGTAATAGCCTGACTTCGGAACAACGCCCCAGCTAGCATAAGGAACTTTCGCATTGTTTGCGACGGTCACTGATTCGAGATTCCCACGCGCAGCTTCAACTAAACAACCAACATTACTGGGAGGAAAAACATACGTGGTACCGCCACTGGTGACTAAAGCACCATTAGTGAAGTTACTGGTGCCGTCAATATTAACTACAACGTCTGTGTATTGGCTCGATACGCTACTGATCGCTGCGGCACCATTATTGGTGCCACGAGCGGAGCTGCTGAAAGAGTAACTGCCATCGTTGGCGTCAAGATTTTGCGGAAAAGTAGCGTTCAAAGCGGTTCCCGTCGGACCAGTACAGTGGAAGGCGTTGTACAGATTACCCTGGCTGATTGTTCTATAGCCGTTGTAATTTCCGTTTTTGTACCTGTTTACGATTGAGACGGGCGTGAAATCATCCATCGAAGATGAGATATCGAAGCAGAGAATGATATCAAGCATGGGCAACCCGCCGTTAGCTGACTCTACGACAGGATAAACACCGCTAAATCCGAGAAAAGTACCAAACCAGGGAGTTAGACCGTACGACGCAGTTACCTGTATTACTTTGGCTCTGGTACTTCCTAAAGCCACCGGTTGCCTGTTGACCGGATCCAGAAATTCAAAATAGAGCAGAGTCTGATCTGGCGCTGGATTCATGCCCAGACTGGGGGATTGAGTTGCGTTGATCAGAGATTGACCGAGCAGGCTATTTCGCTTACACATATCTATTGCGGTCGCGATGGCGTTTTCCTGAGTAACCAGCGGGTCTGTGCTGTTACCACATGCTGTTGTCGCAGCCGCCGCCAGCGCACAGCTATCAACACATGCTTTCAGCTGCTGCTTCGCAAGTGAATACCGAACCACCTCGATGGTAAACAAGGACAAAGGAGCGATTACAAAAACTGTCAGAATGACAATCAGAATCGAAATTGCTTGTCCCCGACAGCTCCTCACTCTTTGCAAATTTTGATGTAACAATGCTCTACTGGAAAACATGTTAGTCTCCTTATCCGTAAAATTTCACTTTAATAATCGGGTAGGTGTATCTTCGTGAGTATGTGATCGCACCATCTTTAACGAAATCTGCTCCAAAGAAGACGATCGGTGCAGGGCATTTGATTGTGATTGTCGTAGTAACTGTCACATAAGGCGAAGTGTTTGGAGGAGGATGATTACCGAAGTCATTAAATACAAAATTCGGTGCCGAGCATGATTCAAGAACCGGTTGCGTGATCCAGTAACCATCAGCACAATGGACTCTGAGCTGCGATTGAGCGGCTTGAATTGCTTTGTCCGCACTGGATTGCTTAGCGGCAGCTCTGGCCGCATCACGGCAGGCCGCGTCATTCAACGACATTCCAAGTATTATTAATGTAGTATCAAGACCAACAACACTGAACACGCACATAAGAAATGCGGTGATCGTGATCTCTAGACAACACGCTCCAGGCGCGCGACGAGTAGGTAAAGTCTTGAGCCACATGATATCCCTCGTCCTTTACAGAGTCAGTCCCTGTGTGTTTTCAACGAACGCATCCGCCGACACTGAGGTCGTTATCGGAGCACTCAGTCCCGGGATATTGAAAAACCAACTATTCGGGTTGGTGATAAGCGGTGACACCTGACCACGGAGTACAACTTCGAAAGCGTATGATCCGGTATTGGTATCAGCAGCTATCGCCAGGGGCGTGGTCTGCCTCTGCACCGCTCCGGCACCCAAAGGCGATGTGACGATATAGCAATCAATTTTGCTCAATGTGATACCAGAGAATCCGCTTACTGTTTGATTTGCAATGGCGCTGGCAATGTTCACAGCAGAACAATCCCGGGGTGGGTTAGCGTCAATTTTGAAAGTCGTACACTTCGCACCGGCTGAAGCAGCCAATCGAGCCGCGTAGGCAAACAACGAATAGCGCAGCGCCAGAGTTCCGAGTGCGATCAGAGGAAACAATAGCATTACGAAAACAATGAAGAGTGTTGGACCGAATTCTGCCAATTCACTTCCTTCACAAGATCGCGAGTTGATTCGCATCCACCTCGAGAATCTATTCTTCCTTCGTAAACTAATGGTGCACACAAAACTGTCCTTCTACTTCGAGCAAAATCAGTGGGAATAGATGAGCACTGCGATTTCAGAGCACTCAAAATTTCATCCGATTCGTGATTGCGTTGTTATTGATTCGATTGTTATCAAAAAATTTGAGACTCTCTATCCTCACAAGTTTGCAACAGCGTTGAGTCTGAGCTCGACGATTCTATTAGTCTGCAAAACAGAAGTCTGGCAAGCAATGGAATCGAAGACGATTCAAGAAATAATTCAGCATCTCGCGCCGTCTCTGCCATGTGAATAGTTGTCAGAGCTCCTTCAGTGTCAGTCACTTTGATCCGAGCAAATGGTGGATAGTCTCGTTCATCGAAACTGTTCAAGCTCAGTCCGACCCACACCGCCGACGGTACTATGAATGCATCAATCTCGTCGTCCAATCCCCGAGATTTTCTCAAATGTTGTGTTTTAGCATTGCTTAGGCGGCCTCTTCTTGTTTGATACCATCAACAAACTTAATTCCCTGAATTAGCTCACCAAG
>JADYXR010000118.1 GCA_021772095.1 Candidatus Obscuribacter sp.
CCACAAGTGGTGGCATCTTGAAAATTCCAAGCGAGCCTGTCTATTGACAAGATCTGTTGAGGACGATCTTCAAGCACGTTTTTCAGTGTGAACTAGCTATTTAAAATTTTAGCGATCACTTCGAAGTTCTGGCAAGCAAGCTCTTTTTGCGAGGCTGAAACTTTCGTGGCTCGTTCTTGCAACTCCAGAATGTTGCAAAGCGCGCCTGCCATCAATTCCGACAGTTGGCTGGCGGCGCCTTCTTCATCATACCCCTTGGCTAGGTTTAAGGAAGGCTGGTCAAAATTTTTCATGAGATACGAAACTTTCGGATCGTAGGCAAGACCAATGGTCGGCACTCCCGACTTCAATGCCATTAACAAAGCGTGAAAACGCATACCGACAATCAAATCGAATCGGCTCAAAAGCGAAATCCATTGACTGGGGCGAGTGAGTTGAGCGAAGTCGAGATCGAGAGTCTCCATGCCGTGATCTTTCCAGACCTTTGCAAACGCATTTAAAAGTTCTGCATCCTGGTTGTGCTGCAAAATAAGAGGAACCAGGACAGTGCCCGGTTTTGCACTCTTGGCCAGAGAATTAGCGAAAGCTTCGACCATAGCGAGCGTGATCAGCGGACTTTCGCGCAACGACAGCCCCAGGAGGAAACGCCCGGCAGGCACGCGTCCCAGAGCGGCGACCATGGACTCAGGCAAAGGCGTTGGCTCCAGGCACCAAACCGGATCCGCGGTGAGAACGACGTTTCGAATTCCCCATTTTTCAAGCAGCGAAACTGAATTGCTATCCCGCACAGTGATCGCTCTGGCGCTTTTCATGGCGCTCTTCGTCAAAGCCGCAGAGAGAGCGCTTCTGAGAGGACCTATACCTTGCGCATATATCACCATGGGCGCACCGCATAATCGTGCGAGCATAGCCAATCCGGCGTAATAGACAACAGATTTTACTGATGTGGTGTCTTGATAAAGACCGCCGCCGCCGCTGATGAAAAGTTTCGCTTTGCTGAACACAGGATGCAAAGCCGAAAGCGACCAGCGATCGACACTGGAAACGCCAAATACAGATCTGGTTTTTTCAGGATTTTGCGAAAGGACGACAATTTTGGATTTGTCTTTAATTAAGCGACCGACCTCAGCGAGAATCTCTTCGAGGATGGCTTCATCGCCCAGATTGTCAAATCCATAGTAGCCGGAGACAACAACATATTCAGACATGACGCGAGTGTAACACCAACCTGCCGTCATGAGTGTAAACTTCTCTTATGGCGGCCGCGAGCCGTTTTACTTTCACACGTCGCTTACAAAATGACGGGACTGGCACAACTAACCAACATCGCAAGATCGATCAATTCCTATGCCTTCGCGCATGGGCAGTTGCAATGTTTGGAACTGGAAATTACTTCCGCCCGGCAACTAGCCGATATTCTGGCAAAGGCGAAAGAAGAAAACGTCTACGTCTTCCGGGGCGCGCCTCGCAATCGCCCGGCAAAGTTGACAGCCCGCCTGGCTCCTGACAAACCAGTTCAGGCGATCTTTTTGAACTTCGATCGCATGACTCGGATTATCGAACATGTTAAAGGCGATCAAGTTTTATCGATCGAAACCGGCACCACTATCAAAGCGGTCAACCAATATTTGAGTAACCACGGGCAGTGGCTGCCTGTTGAATACCTGCGCGATTCAGGCACGGTGGCAGACCTGCTTGATAGCGCCGATGGCGGCTTTCTCGAACCTTTTTCAGGTGGAGTTAAACATTTAGTGCTTGGCATGGAGCTTGCCATCACAGACGGTGAGTTGATTAAAACCGGCGGCAAGATCGTCAAGAACGTAACCGGATATGACTTAGGTAAAATTTTTACCGGATCGCACAGCTGGCTTGCAGTACCGTATATGGTGCACCTGCGCTTGTACAGCCGTCCGGAAAAAGAATCTTGTTTTCTGGTTTCAGGCGCTAAACCACAGGATTTGATTGCGCTGGCGAACAATCTGCGCGGCACCGGTCTGCCTGCCTATTGCATGGAAGTGATCGACTCGCGATTGCTCAAGCATTGCGCGTCCGTGCAGCAGAAAGACACTATTCTTTGTACCGAAATTGGTTCGATTTTTCACGCGGCCAATGGCAACGAAGTTTTCCTTCTGGTCAGCACCCGCGGTCACAAGCATGTGGCAGACGAGGTGGCTAGAGCCCTTCGCAGCGCAGCGGCGCAAACCGGATTGCGAGTCAGCGACATTCCGACCGCTCTGGGAAATCGAATTCAACGATTGAGTTCTGAAATTTTTCAAGAGAGCGCGATAGAGTTTGCGGAACTTTCAATGTCGACATCCGGCATGATTTATTTCTTCGAGACCTTCTGGAGTCGAGCCAACAAGCCGGTCTGGACGGCCCGACCGTCAATGGGACGTCTTCGTCTTGGTTTCACCGGCGGTGACAGCAAAGAGCAACTGGCTTCGATGATCGGAGCGCTCAACAAATTTGCGGACACTCTCAATCACGACGGACTTCAACCGGTTATGGCAGCGGTACCCTCAGAGAAGTCGGAGTTGACGTTTCAAACACTATCCAGCCAAACCGATGGAGAGCGCGCTCTGGACGATGTCTCACGTCGCCTCAAAATGGAATACGATCCAAAAGGCATACTCAATCCGCTTGTGAGTTTCTATCAATGACGATTGAAGAAAAAAATACTGGACAAGCAGTTGCGGTCAATCGAATAGAACACGTCGACGACAGCAAACTGATTTCACTGGGCGCGAAACCAGGGATTGATGCGAGCCTTCTGGCCAGCTGCATTCATTGCGGTTTGTGCTTGCCTGCCTGTCCGACATATCTGGCGACAGGAAGAGAAATGGAATCGCCGCGCGGACGGATCCATTTGATCAATCAGTGGCAACAGGGCAATGCCAAATTCACGGATCGCATGGCCAGCCATATTGACTCTTGCCTGGGCTGCCTGGGCTGTCAGACAGCCTGTCCGTCCGGAGTGAAATACGAAGAGATTCTCAATCAAACGCGTCCGTACTTAGCCGAAAAAAGAAGCGGCTTTGCACGTTTCACAATGCGCTTTGCGTTCAAACACGTTTTGCCGAAATACAATTTACTTCGCCTTGCCGGCAATCTGTTACGGGCATGGCAACTGATGTTCGGTACAGCCGTTTTAAAAACGTTGATTGGCAAACATAGCGAAGTCACACATCAATCACCAGTCGATAGTTTGAACGAAGTGCCTCATCACTCGCAGCCGAACCGCCGAGTTACTCTGATCGATCGTTTAATCGATTGGGAAGCTTTTACTCCGCTTGTTCCTCCACAAGTCAGCCTGCCGCCCAGTCTTCAACCGAAGACGACTAGCGGATTGGGACGTCACGCCCAGCTTTTTGCCGGATGCGTAATGGATGTTTTCTACAATCACGTCAATCATGCCTCCATTCGCTTGATGCTGAAACAAGGACACAGCGTCGACGTGCCCAAGCAAACTTGCTGTGGCGCATTGGCTTACCATGCCGGTGAAAACGATATCGCAACGGACCTGGCCAAGAAAAACATCGATCTATTCGGTCACAGCTCGACACCAGTGGTGGTGACATCGGCTGGATGTGGTGCAATGTTGAAACACTACGGGCACTTGCTCGAAGGTAATAAAGACTACGCCCACAAAGCGGAATTATTTTCGCAACGAGTTGAGGACATCACTGAATTTCTTGACGCGGGTGAGTTTCCCGAGAAACCAAAATGCCTGGAAGAAACCACCACTTATCACGCCGCCTGCCATCTAGCTCACGCGCAGAACGTTCGCAAACAACCAGAAGACTTGCTGCAGTCACTCAATCAAGAGGGTGAAAACAAGCTGGTCCCTCTGGTTGAATCGGAACACTGCTGCGGAAGCGCAGGTATATACAATCTGCTCAACACGAAAATGAGCCTGAAAGTCCTGGACCGCAAATTAGACTTCATCGAAAAGACAGGCGCCAAGACCGTTGTCACAACCAATCCAGGTTGCATGATCCAATTGCAAGCCGGAATTCGAGAGCGCCAACTTCCTGTCGATGTAAAACATCTGATTGAAGTTTTGGACGAGGCGTACTTCCCTGAAGTAGATCAAGAGCCGAAGCACTAGAACCAATTACTCTCCGGAACATACGGTCAACTAACCATGCCGGATGCCCATCGTGCGGCAGGCTCAACCAGCCCTGCCAAAAGTCGATCAGCGCGGCAAGGCTCAATCAGCATGCAGCTAATCATTGACGCGGCAAATCGAAACGTCGTGAGCTGGGAAAACCGAGCCCGTGGCTTGAGACAATCGCAGCAAGCAACAGTTTGGACTTGGCGACCGGGCAATCTAAGTATTTTGTAAGCGTCGATTCGCGAGCGGTTGGTGAAGATCCGCTTCACATGAGGTCTTCAAGCAAGTTGCCCGACCTCCGGGTGATCTTATAATTGTACGCTCGCCGCGTCAGGCCAATCCGGCGTTTTCAAGATTAGAGATATGGCTGAAAGAGGATGCTAAGTTGTCTACTCACACATTGGTGAAGCAAAAACCAGAAGTATTCGACTTCGACATTCCGGACGAACGTCTGAATCACTATCTGAAGAAATCAGTCGTCTCAGTCGACACCGAGACCCGCGGGCTTATTCTCAGGCGCGACCGCCTCTGCCTGGTGCAAATCTGCGACGAGGATGGCTTGGTCACCTTCGTACGCTTCCGCGATCGCAATAAGCTGCCATATCACGGCGATAGCAACTTGAAGAAGCTGTTTACCGCGCCTCAAGTGATGAAGCTTTTCCATTACGCCCGATTCGATGTGAGCGTGATGAAATACTATCTTGGTATTGACATCAATCCGATCTGGTGCACGAAGATCGCATCGAAACTGGTGCGCACTTACACCGACAAACACAGTCTCAAATACTTGGTATCGGAACTACTCGAATTCGAATTGGATAAGTCAGACCAGACCAGCGATTGGGCCAAAGATGATTTGACTGATTCACAGCTCGATTACGCAGCCAATGATGTGCGCGTTTTGATTCCGTTACAGAACCAATTACATGCACTTCTTGAAAGAGAAGGCAGAATGTCAATTGCACAAAGATTGTTTGACACGCTGCCTCTGGTTTGTGAACTGGATCAACTCGGTTTTCACAACATCTTCGAACATTGATATCGACGGGAATGATATCGACCGCAATTGATATCAACCCAAAATTCGCCTTTGATTAGAACGCAATTCGACCGCAAAGAGTACGAACTGGACTGGAGGAGAAACTAAAATGGAAAAATTGATCTACGAGAAATCCAGTCCTGGACGCCATGGAGTGAAACTCCCTGAGTCAGGCGTTCCCGAAAAGAAAATCTCGGATCTGATTCCTTCGCAGTATGTTCGCAAAAATCCAGCCGCGCTTCCTGAAGTTACAGAACTCGATGTGATGCGCCACTTCGTTCGTCTCTCGCATTTAAACCACTCGATCGACACCGGATTTTATCCGCTCGGTTCTTGCACAATGAAGTACAACCCGAAAGTCAACGACGCCATGGCTGCGCTGGAAGGCTTCAGAGAACTTCATCCGCACCAACCAATCGATCAGATTCAAGGCGCCTTAGAGTTGCTCTGGAACTTAGAGCAAATGATTAGCGAAATTGTCGGACTGCCGCACGTCACGTTTCAACCCGCGGCCGGAGCGCATGGTGAGCTGACCGGATTGCTTTTGATTCGCGCTTACTTCGAAGCTAAAGGGAAGAAGAATCGCAATATCGTCATCGTCCCCGACACCGCCCATGGTACCAACCCCGCAACCGCCGCACTGGCCGGTTTCGAAGTTGTGGAAATCGGTTCCAACGATCGCGGTCTTGTAGACATTGATGCCCTCAAGAGCGCGTTGAACGACAACGTCGCCGCAATCATGTTGACCAATCCCAACACACTGGGATTGTTTGAAGAAGAAATCATGACCGTGCAAAAGTTGACGCACGAAGCCGGCGGCATGTTGTACTACGATGGTGCTAATTTGAACGCTATCATGGGACTCGTCAGACCAGGCGACATGGGCTTCGACGTCTGCCATCTGAACCTGCACAAATCGTTCTCCACACCACACGGTGGTGGCGGACCTGGTGGCTGCGCAGTTGCATGCGTCGATGAACTCTATCCGTTTTTCCCAAAACCAGTCGTTGTTAAAACCGATGATGGCTTTGATTTCGACTGGGACAGAGAACAATCAATCGGCAAAATCAAAGGCTTCTACGGCAACTTCGGAATCTTGGTCAGAGCGTACACATACATTCTCGCCAACGGTCGCGAAGGCATCCAACAAATTTCACACGATGCGATTCTCAACGCTAACTACTTGAAAGAGCAGCTCAAGCACATCTTCGAGTTGCCGCACAAACAAGCATGTATGCACGAATTCGTTTTGTCCGGCAGCAGACAAAAGTCTCGTGGTGTATCGACATCAAATATTGCAAAACGCATGCTCGATTTCGGAGTCCACGCACCGACCGTTTACTTCCCGCTCGTAGTGCCGGAAGCGATGATGATCGAACCGACGGAAACTGAATCAAAAGACACGCTAGATACGTTTGTCGAAATCATGAAGACAATCGACAAAGAGACGATCGAGACACCGGATGTGGTGATCAACGCTCCACACACGACACCAGTTGCAAAACTCGACGAAGCGCTCGCCGCTCGAAAGCCGAATCTCAGATGGCAGCCTCCAACTGATAAAGAATAGAGTGGCAGTTTCGAGCACAGGATCTGCGCTCGTCACCCTTTCTCTGTTAGCGACCGCTTTCGGTGCTGGTCGGACTCTTCCTTTGCCGCCAATGAATTCGACTCGGGAAATTCAAGAAAGAGCAGCTTCTGCCGGGTAAAATAGAACAACACCCGGTCGGATAAGTTCATCTAGTGATTGTTGTCGGCGACAAAGAAAGAACTGCAGAAGCAGATGCATACACGTTAAACGCAGAATCTTTGCGTCAGCATGTGCTGGTCACAGGCGGTCCCGGCATGGGTAAAACCAACACATGCTGGCAACTGGCCAGCGAGCTGAGCGAGAAGTCAGAGCCCTTTTTGATAATTGAAACTCAAGGCAAAACCTTTCGGAAATTGCCTGTACAGCTCCAGGTCTACTCAATTTGTGATGACGGCAAAGAATCCATCCGTTTCAATCCGCTAAAAACGCAGCCTCACGTCCGCATTCTTGCTCATATTCAGACGTTTGTTTCGCTGACGTCATCGTCGTTCAATCTTTCAGTCACATCATCCAAGGTTCTGGAAAAGGCACTTTATGCCGTTTACAACAATCACGGCTGGAATTTGTTCAGAAACAAAAACCCCCGACTCGGCACTTCAAAGTCATCCCTGACGGATTTGCCGGCTTCGGAGCAAGACTCGCGCGAAGGCTCGCCTGCCGCATTGCCGGGTGAGGAGGAAGCGTCTTCACAAGAGCGCAAGGCAACCAATCAAGAAGATTTCTTCGCCGCCAAGCCGCCGCCAGAACGCGGACCGCAGGGTCTGGGTGGGCACATTCAAAGCGATTTGCCTCAAGCCGACCCATCAAAATTTAAGCAAGCGCAAAGCGATAGGGAAGAAAGTCGCCATGCTCGAAGTGATACCAGACAAGTAAAAATCGATCCGCGCGCTCCTCGCACCTTCCAGTCCTTTGAAGATGGTGGCGCGGTCGAGGCGTTTCCAACGCTTTTGGAATTGCTCGAATACATTGAAAGTCCCGGGTTCTCCACAATACTGGCGGGTAACCCGCCGCAAGAATTGGTCAGAGCGATCGACTCGCTCGTGTCTGCAAGTAGTGGTGCCGTATTTAATACCAAGCTCGGATTGCCTGACGAGTTTTTTCAGCAGAGCCAGGTGCTCGTCGAGTGCGAAACTATTTCGGATGTTAGAAACAAGTGCTTCTTCGTCGGCATGCTTCTGCTGCAGATTCACGAGCATTATATTAAACCGGACGTCGAGACTCCGAAGAAAACCATCATGATTGATGATGCGATCCATCTATCGTATTTGATGGGACTTCCGGGTCGGCGCGTCGGAGACGATCAAAAAGAAGACAGCTGGATTCCGCTTTCATCTATGCTTGGAAATCTGCGCAGACTGGGGCTTCCCGTTGTGATCTCCATGCAGGCGTGCAGCAAACTCAGCCATGATTTGATTGCACTATTCGGCACCAGAATTTTTCATCGCATTGAAGTTCAGCAAGCAAAACTGATCGCCGCGGATCTGCCGGAAGACCTCGATCAAAAAGACTTATACAAATGCCCGGTAGGCTCGGCCTGGATTATCGCGCCCGAGAGCGCAGAAACAGACTTGGTGCGCATACCACTACATACGGTGCCGGCACGTGACACGTCGGTAGCGATGTTCTCTCAATCTCAAAAAGCATCGAATTGTAGATACGCCGGATGCTCTTCATTTCCTGGCGCATGCGAGGACAACACGTTTACAAAAGCCCGGGAAATCGCTGAGAGCCAGGCGTTTCGTACGATCTACGTCAACTATTTTCTGAGCTGCCAAAAAGATTTGACGCAACTGGTGCACTACCGTGGCCGACTGGTTGGTGAATTGCAATCTCAAATCGGCAAAACTTTTCCTGACTTGATCGAACTGAGTTGGTGCACAATTTGTCAAGCGACTGAATGGTATTTTGACAAGCTTGCCCGCGAACATGGTTGGTCCTATGCGGATCTCCAGGATCAAAAAGAACGATGGTTCACCATGTTGCGGCCGGCATTTTTACCGGAGTGGCCGACTCGGCGCATCAATATAGATGATTTGCGAAACTGGCGAGAAGATTTTTGGAAACTCAAACAACGAGATCAGGGACCGTTGCCATTGTGTGGTGAATGCGAGTGCAAATGTCGCTTCGGCTCTGATGTGGAGCAGATTCTCAAGGATCCAAGGAACGAGAACGACTTCTTTAAATCACTCTCGGGTGAGACAGAACCACTTTCAAAAGCAGCGGCATGGTTTTGCTGGTTGTTTTCTGAACGGATCGCGGGTGAACCCGATTTAGATCTTGCATATTGTTTTGCAGCACACTTTCTGGGACGCGCAAACCTGAGTGTTGATGCCCAACTCGTATTCGCTCACAAAACGCGTTTGCAGCTCGAAGAAGCCCGTCAAAGAGTGGAAGCGGGTGAAGACTCATGGACCGATACGCCGAAAGAAGAAACAAAAGAAGAGACGGAAAAAGAAGCGCGTCGAAGACGAAGCAGAGAAAGAAGACGTAATCGGCCCGAGGGTGAAGAGCCCCCGTTAAAACCCGTTCCCTGAGCGCGTACGCCCGATCTGGATACAAAGCATATCTTCGATCCAAGGCACCATATATACCACTTGTGTGAATGCGCTTAAGTACACTTTGGTTTATTGACTTTCGTAACGAAGTCGAGTTAGATCAACGTGTGAGTTTTGCATGAACTGGGGTAATGCGATTCACAAGTTTTGGAGAAACGGGAGTACCCATCTGCTCTGGACCGCTTACGCGGTGTAGGTTGATGTTTCGTCAACCAGTTTGGTGTGGTGTCATTCCAGCAGAAATAATTTGCTGCTGGTGGTTCTAAAAGGCAACTTGAAGAATCAATTCGAGGGACTGAGCGTTAACTAAGCGCATTGATTCCTAGCGGGGCATGGGTACTCTCTGTTTCCCCAATAAAATAAAGAAGTGGTGGCATGTACGATATCAATACACTCGATCAACTAGCCGGCGAATTAGCCACCTCGGAGTTCGAGCTGCTGCGTTTCGTATATAGAAGTGGTGAGTTTTACAGTAGGTTCAAGCGGCGTAAGAGCAATGGTGACTTACGAGTTATCCATGCGCCGACTGAACCTCTGAAAAACCTGCAGAGAAAAATCATTCGTAGATTTCTCGCAAGCATTCCATTGCCTGAGTCGTGCACCGGGTTTCGTCCCGGCAAATCGATTCTCAGCAATACGCTGCCCCACTGCGGAAGACGTTTCGTCTTCAATATAGATATCGAAGATTTCTTCGCGTCTATCACCTCAGAACGAGTGCTGGGGTTATTTCTCAGGCTCGGGTTTGCATTTCCCGTAGCCTGTGTTTTAACCGAACTGACTACCTTCATGGGGTCTCTTCCACAAGGGGCCCCCTCATCTCCGTACTTAGCCAACCTCATATCGCACAGCCTCGATATGGAGATGGTGGAATACTGCAGTACCAAGGGCTGGAACTACACACGGTACTGCGACGACATCACCATATCTGGTGACACCATGTTCACGCTCGGCGACATGAAAATGGTGACTGAAATTCTCGACTCCGAGGGCTTCGCCCTCAACAACGCGAAAACGCGCTTCCTGCGCCGCAATTCTGCGCAAATTGTTTCAGGACTCGTAGTCAACCGTCGCCCGAATTTGCCACGTGAAAAACGCCGCGTCATTCGCGCAATGTTTCACCAGGCGAGTGTCAGCCCCGACAAATTCAAAGGACGGATTCAGGAGCTGGAAAACCATCTCTCCATGCTGACCATGCTCAATCCACAGACCGAAGAAGTGCTCAAATATCGTGCAGTTTTAAACACTGTTTGCGCTCTGCGAAAAAAGACTTTAGCGACCGTCTGAGTCTGACTCAGCCGAACCGAACACAACCGCAGAGAACCGCGTGATTCACAAGACCACGCGGTTCGCTGTATTTGGACATAGCGACGCTCAATTCGTCAGTGCCGACAATTCGTCAGTGCCGACGATTCGTCAGTGCGGCCAATTCGTCAGTGCCGACAATTCGTCAGTGCCGACAATTCGTCAGTGCCGACAATTCGTCAGTGCCGACAATTCGTCAGTGCGGCCAATTCTCAGTGCCGACAATTCGTCAGTGCCGACGATTCGTCAGTGCGGCCAATTCTCAGTGCGGACAATTCGTCAGTGCCGACAATTGGTCAATGCCGACGCATTGGAACAACTTGAACTCGGTAACTTCGGAATGCTTGCAAAGCGGCATATCCAAATTCAGAATTTCCCGAAATTTCGGCATATTTTAATATGACCCTTGTCTTCCTACCCTGAGACTTTGCTTTTCTTCGGCCCGTTAGACACAACCGCTGCGCAATTGACACGCGCGAGCATGCGTTCGAAACAACCGATGCGCAACTGGCACGCGCGAGCATGCGTTCGAAACAGCCGATGCGCAATTGGCACGCGCGAGCATGCGTTCGAAACAACCGATGCGCAACTGGCACGCGCGAGCATGCGTTCGAAACAGCCGATGCGCAACTGGCACGCGCGACCATGCGTTCGAAACAACCGCTGCGCAACCGGGATGGGGAAGCATGCGTTCGAAACAATCCGGAACTGAAACGGACGGCCGTTCATTCGTTCCATACAAGAGAACTAAATTACGTTGCTGTATTCCATTTGGAATTGAACGTACTGCTTCTTCTCGATCAGTCTGGCAATTTCGGCTCTTGTTCCTTTTATAGGAGATAAACAAGAAAGCGCGACGAAGTTGATGAATGTCAGTGGCGTGAATGCCATGACCAGCTTGGTGACTTCATCTCCGTGGCAGCCGTAGTAGCAGCTCAGAGCGATGTACAGTCCGACGATATTAGTAACTACGAAAATCAAGCAATGCATTACAAGGAAGATGCGTTCTCTGACAATTGATGCATTCAAGTCTTGCATCTCGGAGATCAACTTAGGAGACGTATCGAACTTGCCTCCATTCACCTGTGCAAATGTTGGAGCGCCGCCGGTTGGTGGCAGGCAAACGGTGTTGCCGGAGGGATTTGGTTTCCACTCCAGGGGTGTTCCGGAAAACTGGGAAAGTCTATAAGCTTCGAGTAATTTCAATTCGTCATAGGACACCGTATTTGGTACCATGACTTGCTGAGGCAACGGTTGCGACATCGACTGCGGAATGTACTGAGGATTTTGTTGCGCGCCTTGCGGTGGAACAAAGCCTGATGGCACGCCGTTTTGCGAAGGCATTTGAGGTGGAATGAAAGTTGACGGCACACCGTTGGCCATTGGCGGAGGAGTCGGAACGAATCCTGATTGCACGCCATTTTGCGACGGATACTGCGGTTGCTGTGGCTGCTGTGGTTGAACGAACCCTGAAGGCACGCCACCCGACATATACGGCTCTTGCACGTACCCAGATGCGACCGGGTGATACGGATTAGGCATTTGCAGTTTCATGCGGCTGGCAGCCTGTGCAAACGCGGATTCAAGAGGAATAGCAGAAGGTTGGTAAGGTTGGTTGGACAACTCAGTGAGTGATCCACATTCGCCACAGAATTTGGCGAGTTGCTCGATTGGAGACGAGCAGTTGGTGCAGTGCGTCAAGTCAGGGTGTCTGGTCATCTACGCGCGTTACCTTAAACAAGTGCTGAAGATATTACCGTTTTTATAAACTCTCATGTGGATAACAGTGGGGTAATCCACATCAAGTTTTTGGTCTCCTTGATGGAACATGAGTCGCCGCACCATCCGCGGGGCAGAAGACTCTTATGAACTCAGGTTTCTACACTACATCCATGTTGCTAAGCAGGCAACCCAGTTTCCTCTTACTTCGATTGAAAAGTGCTTGGTGTCAAACGCTGGAAAACCAGACCTGGTAAAAGTTTCAAGGCACAATAAAAAAGACTGCAACAATCTGCAATATATGAGACTCCTGTAATCTGCGGGTTCTCGACCCGCCGAATTTTTATTGATTGCGGCTATATCACAAGGCGGTCATGGCCAGACTCTAGCTTTCGTGAGACTGCCACGCCCTGAGTAACCCGGCACCATATTCGATACCACGTGACAATTGCACGTTTTGCATCTCCTTGTTCTATATAGATTGGTGAAATATTTCAGCCAGCGAAACGCGTTTTCCACCATACCGGTTTAAACGGATTCCTATATATGTGATTTCGAGTTTGCGATTTGCTCGTTCAAGTCGTTCATTCAAAATAATCTCTCACGGATATTTACAGTGACTTTGATTGCGCGGCAACTCACCGACAGAGCACTCGTACTAACTACACGCAAGCAAGTACTGACATCTACGCAACTCGAAACACACATAATCACCAACGGGCATTCTGCCACTGTGTAACCACTGACGGTATCACGAGAAAAGATCCAGCTGGATCACTGACTGAGGAAACTGCCCGTTATACTCGCCGCTGTTTTAAACAATTTGATTGCCGCATTGCGATTGAAACGCCCATCGGTAAACACTTCTTTGATAAGCGCTTGACGGATAAACTGATTGTTTTTCATCAACACTTTGTGAGCAAATGGCAAAGCCGCTTCAATGAAGTTGAACTTCGGATTGATAACGAGCGCCACACCTTCAAGCGTCAGCAACGCGCGCATGACGTACGTAAACTCAGTCGGCAAGCGGAATGGATAGCGGTAGCAAACGTCGGAGAAGTCGAACAACATCTGACGGAAACGTACCTTGGTCATACCTTCAGCAAAACGAGTATCAATGATCGGAGCAAGATCTGCGCACAATGCTTCTCTATCCACATCGGCAGTCAGGAAGCCCATTCCGACAAAGTCATCAATCAGAGCTCGATAGTCTTGTTGTGTTGTGTGCAACAGAGCGTTGATCAAGTGCTGTTTCAGTTCTGGTTCCAATCGCCCAACCATGCCGAAATCGAAAACACCGATTCGTCCATCAGGCATGACACGCATGTTGCCCGGGTGAGGATCGGCATGGAAGAAGCCGTCTTCGAGCAACTGACGCAAATAGAACAACGCGCCGGTCTTCGTAATATCTTCGCGGCTGATGCCCAATTCATCGAGCGTTTCTACATCAGTAATTCTGTAACCGCCGACGAATTCGATCGTCAAAACACGGCGACCAGTCAACTTCCAGACGATGCGCGGAATGTAGATCTTTTCCATATTGCGGAAATTGCGTCTGAAGATATCAGCGTTTCTGCCTTCACGGATGTAGTCAATTTCTTCGAATGTCGTTCTTGCAAACTCTTCGACCACTCCTGGCCAATCGGTATGTCGACAGAGACTGGGATAGTTCATTACTTCATCGGCGATGGCGCCGAGAACTTGCACGTCGCGAGCCAGCATTTGACCGAGATTGGGTCTTTGCACTTTCACGACTACATCGCGGCCATCTTTTAGTACAGCTTTGTAGGCTTGCGCAAGTGAAGCGGCAGCAAGAGGAACAGGATTGAACTCAGCATATAGATCTTCGGGATAAGCACCCAATTCTCTATGAATAATTTCGCGGGCGATTTCGTGATCGAACGGCGCAACGCTTTCTTGCAGCTTTGCCAGTTCAAGCATTGCCGGCAATGGAACCAGGTCGGCTCTGGTCGACATGGTTTGACCGATCTTAATGAACGTCGGTCCCAGTTCGTGCAATTTCTCGCAAAGCCAGGCGCCAAGCACGCGATACTCTTCGAATTCAGCTGCGGTCAGGGCCCGTTCTTCAGTGTCGTCGCCATTGACGCGCGATGCGCGCATGCGTTCGAATTCCTGGGCGTGAAACTTCGAGAAACCACGAACCGCTTTGATGATAATCCAGACAACCGGAAATACTCGAACCGCTTCTTTCCAGCCCTGCAACGCAGTGATGCGACGAAACACTTTCCATGTCGACACGACTAGCTTCGCGACCGTCACATCTCTGAAAGTCTCGCTTATTGGGTTACGCGCTGATTTATCTGTTTTGCTCAAGTGGAAGACCATGGACTAGCTCTCTTGACCACTAGTGTAATGCGATATTGGTCGTTGTCAGCAGGTTTCAAGATAAATTTATGCTTGGCTTTACACGCCTCAGGCCAGTACTGTCTCAATAGGTATGAGTCACTTCATACTGCTTTGAAATTATTTCCTGAATACCTTTTCCGGCAACGTCGAGAAGCTCTTGAACTTTCGCTGCGCTGTAAGGAACCGTTTCAGCTGTCATCTGCAATTCCAGAATCTTTCCTGACTCGGTCAGCACGATATTGCTGTCCATGTCAGCTTGCGAGTCTTCGCTATAGTTAGGATCCAGGAGCAATTGACCTTTGACGCTCGCCACGCTGACTGCCGCCATGTGCTCGCTTATAGGCAGTTCATCCCAGATGCCTTGCTTCTGCAGTTTCAACATCGCGTCATATAGCGCGAGGAAACCGCCGCAAATACTGGCTACGCGTGTGCCGCCATCGGCCTGGATTACGTCACAATCAATCGTGATCGTTCTTTCGCCCAGCTGCCTTCTGTCAACCACAGCCCGGAAGCATCGTCCGATCAATCTCTGGATTTCGTTGGTCCGCCCGGATGGCTGACCACGAGTGACTTCACGTTGCGAGCGCACATGAGTGGAGCCTGGCAACAACGAATATTCCGCCGTGATCCAGCCTTCGCCCTTGCCCATCAAAAATGCGGGCACGCGCTCTTCAATTTTTGCAGTGGTAAAAACTTTGGTGTCGCCGAACTCTACAAGAACCGATCCATCCGCATTCTTCGTAAAATTTCTCGTGAACTTAATTGGTCTCAGCTGATCCCATTGTCTATTGTCACGGCGCTTGTACATCAGGTCTCGCTTTCTAGTTTCAAGCCAGGCATCAGTATATCCGCAATCAAACGAGCCAGTGCGAAGTTTCAGACAATGTATACACTCTGTTGGCCAAGGCTATCAGTTTATTTCGTGCCAAATCTCAGGCGATTGACTTCAGCTGTTCCTTTCAAGAAGAATCCCTTGCCCGGCTTCATCTTAAGTTCGGTAAAACGAAAGTGAATATCGTCGGACAAAGCACCGAATTGAGAGAGCTCATTGATCTTCTTAACAAGCCATTGAGAGATCGCCGGCGAGATTTCTTGACCGGAAGTCAACAATTTACTATCGGTGACGTGAACCCAACCATCCTTAAGCGCAAGAACGCTGTCAACTTCGATCGGCATAGGCACTCCCATTTCACCGATTCCAACCTTAGCGTCAAATTTCAAATTGACATGATTGCCTTTGGCCAAAACCAATTGACCATTGGAGACTGTCAAACCAGGCGCCTTGCCGCCGAACAAACCGGCGAGCGCACCGGCTCTTTTTCCAACTTGCGCAGACAGACGATCGATCGTCGAAGGTGCGTTGATGAATTTGTTCAAACTCTCTTGCGAGATATCAGCTGTGACATCAGCGACTGTTGGTTCTACAAACTGCAAAACTTTTTGATTGATCAAAACTCCGGAATCAAAACGCATCGATCCCTGAGTCGTCAGCGTGAAATGATCGACGATGAAATCGCGCAAGTGGCCACCGGTTACGTTTAAATCCAATGATTTTAAAACGCCTTCGCGCACATCCAGATCGCGCGCGATCAAATGAAGATGATCCGCGGATCCATCGAGAAATTGCGCAGCCTCGAGATCGATTTCCAACTTTCCGAATCGACCGCTATTCACATCGACAAAAGTGATCGGTGGCACCACCACTGGAGCCTGACCTTGTGGTGCAGCTTGACCACCGAGCATTCTTTTTACAGGATCCGGCAAGTTGATCGTCGGTTGCTCTGCGGCATCCGGTGCGGCAGCGCCTTGCGCGTCAGCAGCATCGACAGACGCCAGTGATGCACAGGCACCAAATGCGATAGCAAACAAAGCCGTCGTAATATTCGACCGCAGTAAGCACCGCGATCTGTTTTGATTTAACTTCATATTGAAATCCTTATTAACCTTGTCGAACCGATCGTTGATTGCGAAACGCATCAAAAACGATATCGAACAAAATCCATTTTATATTCGAGAGTAACAAAACCAATGCATTGCTCAAAGAGACTTAAAGCCAGATGCAATGTTCCTCACTTAAAAGACAGTCGCTTCCCGGGCTAAACCCGAAAAGCGACTACCAATTATCGTGATTTTATCGGGTTAAACCCGACCAACCAAGAGCGAGGTCCGCTCTTATTCTCCGCCTTCGGCAGGATCGGTACCTTCAGCTGGCTTATCGCCTTCTGCTGGCTTATCGGTTTCGGTTGCATCGGTTGTGGTTGTTGTTTCAGTTGTGGTCGTTGTTGTTGCTGCATCACCACCGGTAGTAGCAGATGCATCTGCCGGTGTTGTTGTTGTGGTCGTAGTGGATGATGATTCGGTGCCACCACCGCCGCCACATGCCGCTAAGCCGGCAACGAGTGCGCAGCTGGCAAGTGCTAAAGCTAGAGTCTTGTTCTTAATAGTCATGGATTGACCGTCTCCTTCTTGGACAAAATAATAATGATTCTTCGACAGCTCTTGTTGTTACCCAGAGGCAAAAAATAATGAATTTTGCCAGCAAGAAACGGCCGCAATTATACATTCATTATCCACGTGAAGCAAACCATATGATACGAATTATCACTCGCATCGCTGATAAAACTGGCGCCCAGCGCGCAGAACAATATCCTGCCAGGACCGATTATCAGCGTTTCAAACAAGAGAGCGAATTAATATCGTTCTAGTTTTTGATTAATGAGGTTCCACTCATCTCGATTGGTTTTTCCAATCCCAAAATTTGCACAATTGTTGGCGCAACGTCAGCAAGCCCACCATCAGCCAGTCTTGAACCGGTCCGCAATCCGACGTGATCGTTTTGTTGGAAGCTTGCCACTATAAACGGTACCGGATTTGTTGTGTGTGCAGTGTGAGGTTCGCCGGTTCCTAAGTCGATCATCTGCTCGACATTGCCGTGATCGGCTGTGATTAGAAGCGTGCCATGACACTCGCTGGTTGCTTGCAACAAATGACCAAAGGCGTCATCAACTGATTTCACAGCTTCGACTGCAGCGTCGATAACACCTGTGTGACCAACCATATCCGGGCTGGCAAAATTGAGCACGATAAAAGGATATTGTCCGGACTTAATCGCTTTAACCGCTCCATCACAAACTTCAGCAGTTTGCATTTGCGGAGCCAAATCATAAGTTGCCACCTTCAGTGATGGCACCATGCGACGCTCTTCACCGGATAGCTGTTCTTCACGACCACCATTTAAAAAATAAGTGACGTGCGCATATTTTTCTGTTTCAGCTGTGTGAAATTGGCCAAGATGGTGGCACGACAAGAGTTCCGGCAGTGTATTGACGACATCCTGCAATGGCAGCGCCGTATTATCGAATGCAACCGGGAGATTTAAACTGACATCGTACTCGGTCAAACATACATAGGATATATTCGGCACGAGTGGTCTGGCGAAAAATGAAAATTCCTTTTGCGTCAGTGCACGACTGATTTGTCGGACGCGATCCGGACGGAAGTTGAAACAAATTACACTGTCACCATCTATGATGCGTCGATCATTGACGATGACGGGTTGAACGAATTCATCGTTTTGATTTAACAAGTACGCATTATCAACCGCTTCCACTGCCGATTTAGCCGCGTTGCCCTCGCCGAGAATAATGGCGCGCCAATATTTTTCAATCCGCTCCCAACGATTGTCTCGATCCATCGCGTAGTAGCGTCCGCACACCACGCCGATCTCACCGACACCAACCAACTTTTCTTCCAACAAGCGCATAAAGCGTCTTGCCGATTGCGGCGGAGTATCGCGTCCGTCAAGAATCGGATGTACGACAAATTTAGTGATGCCTTCGCGTTTGACAAGTTCGATCAATCCATCAACGTGATCGGGACTGGAGTGCACGCAACCATCGCTTACCAAACCGAGAATATGTAATGTGCCACCGGAATTCTTGACGTTTTGAATTGCCAGAGAAATTGCGGGGTTGCGAAAGAATGAACCGTCACGAATCGTATTCGAGATTAGCGTCAATTTTTGAGTTACGGTTCGACCCGAGCCGATAGTCAAATGTCCGACTTCGGAGTTGCCCATCAAACCGGGTGGCAAACCGACCGCTTCACCGGAAGCATCGAGCAGCGAATTGGGAAAGTTTTCAAGTAGATAGTTGTAATTTGGTGTCTTGGTCAAAGCAATCGCGTTACCCCGCTTTTCACGCGTAACGCCCCAACCATCCAGAATCAGTAGTGTTACAGGTCCCATGGAATCCTCATAAAAAGTTGCTGACGGCTTGAGTTCGCTCCACTCGGCCAGGATTGTAGCCTAGTTGAACGGATGCGCGGATTTTTCGCGCCTTATCCTTAAGAGACCTGAAGTGGTTCTCTCTACATATGTAGACGTCACTTATAGTACAATCCGCGATTAAACCGGTATGCGCCCCTTCACGTCCAAGACGAGTGGGATTGAAGTGAACCAGGACACAAAAGTGAGTTCCACTCAAGATGGCTCACCAGGCTCGCCAGGAGATTCTGCGCGCGAGACTGGCAGCGATGGTTCTGCGCGTGGTTCTGAAGTAAACAAGACTGATTCGAACAAAACTGCCGGTCATGCCGACTATGCGCCAACGTCGGGTGCGGCGGAAACGCCGACGCGCGAATTGGTACGCGATTCCGACTGGATTGCAGAAGTCTCACATGAATTAAGATTACCAATTGCCAATATCAAACTTCTTGTCGAGACCCTGCTTGACGGCGCACATGAAGACACCGTCACCGCGCTGCGAATGTTGGAGCGCGCCAAACACGAAGTAGAGCGGCTCGAGGCACTTGTCGCTGACTTGATTTCGATTGAGGAAGTTGGCGGCAATCGCGATAACGTCAAGAAGAAACCGACATTGCTTGCCGATTCGGCTCGGTACGCCAGCGAAAGCGTGAGCAAAATTGCAGCAAAGAAAAATACAGTCGTGATTACAGAAATTTCGCCTGGCTTCACGGTCAACGCCAATCCCGATCAGCTCAACCAGGTCATGCTCAACCTCGTCGAAAACGCCGTCAAATACACGCCTGCCGACGGCAAGGTGGTGATTCGTTCCGGACCTGACCCTGGTTGCTTCTCGGTTTCGGATACAGGCATCGGCATCGCGCAGAGTGAAATTCCAAAAATCTTCAAACGTTTTTATCGAGTCGATCGAACAAGGGCGCCCGGGTCTACCGGGCTTGGACTGTCAATCGTGAAGCACATAGCCGATCTCCACGGTGCTAAGATAACCGTTCAAACAAACGAACCGAATGGCTCGATTTTCCATTTCAGATTCCCGGTGGATTCCTAATCCTGCCGTGAGGTAGGAAATGCGCAAAAGATAGCGGATAGATATATGACGAGCAGCACGAACCAGAAAAAAATTATGCTAGTCGACGATGACGCCACCATCATCGAGACTCTGGCGTACAACTTGAAGCGTCACGGATTCGAATCGGTATCTTTCAGCCGCGGAATGGAAGCGCTCTCAGGGCTCGACGATGCCGATCCGTGTTTGATCGTTCTCGACTGGATGCTGCCTGACGTGACTGGACCCGAAGTCGTGAAGCTGATTCGCGAGCGCGCCTGTGAAGTGCCGGTGCTGATGTTGACGGGGCGATCGAGTCCCCATGATATCGCCCATGGTTTGTCTTCCGGCGCTGATGATTATTTAGCTAAACCTTTTAGCACCATCGAATTTATGGCTCGCATTCAAGCGCTTTTGCGCAGAACGAAAAAAGACAAAGAAGTTTCCTCAGACAGCAAAATTACAATCGGACAATTGCTTCTCGACGAAGGCGCTCGGCGAGTGACTTTCAGAGGACAGCCAGTTGATCTGTCACCAAAGGAATTTGCGTTATTGAAAGTTTTGATGTCGAATGCGGACAAAACTTTGAGCACTGATGTTTTGCTGAACAAAGTTTGGGGCGCCGATTATCAGGGCGATGTGAAAACGGTCGCTGTCCACATGCGATGGCTGCGGCAAAAACTGGAAGACGATCCGAAGAATCCGACTCTTCTGGAGACTGTGCATCGATCGGGTTATCGCTTGAATTCGGTGGAACGCAAAGAGCAAGAAGTTGCAAAAGATCACGGACAAGAACACGGAAAAACGCATTGAGCGGACAAATTGAAAACACGCACTGAGTAACAACTGAAAAACTCACTCAGTAAACAATCTGAAAACGTAGTAGACAGAACGTACAAACGGCGCTAGGACCAGGACACGACGCAAAAGAAATGACGCACTAAGCGACAGGCAAAGGGGACGAAATCGTGAAAGCTGAAGAACTAACCTTATTGAAAGAGGACGTTCTGGCCATGGGGAGAGCCGTTGAAGCGACCGTCATGGAGCTGACCAAAATGCTCAAGAAGGATCCGTCGGCCAGCTTTGCGCGTGTCGAAGCAGGCGAAGTCGAAATCAATCGTCAGTGCATGGAGATTGAAGAACGCTGTTTGGAGCTGCTCGTTGAACGCGACCCGATGAATGAAAAAAATGTTCGCAGTTTAGTCAGCACAATTTTGATCGCGACAAAATTAGAACGTATGGCCGATCATGCTATTCGCGTGGCGAAAGTGGCGGACTGGGCGCGCGAAGAAGAGATCGACGTACCGGAAGAATTGATCGAACTTTCGCAGGCAGTGGTGCGGATGATTCAAGAAACGCTTCTTGTTTTTCTCACCGACTCGGAAGACAAAGCTCTGGCAGTAGTCTCTCAAGACAGCACTGTTGACTATCTTCATGATGTGCTTTCGAAACGGCTGCTATCCGATCTTGGTGGGCAAGACACTCAGCAGGCACAAATGCGGGCGCAGTTTTTATTCTGCACCAGATTTCTGGAGCGCATGGGAGACGCCTGCGCATCAATCTGCAAGCGGGTTTACTTCATCGTCACCGGCAAGCGTTTAAAACCGGTTGCACATAAAGTCGGCAGGGGAGATTAACAGTGTCACCAGTGATGGTACTAGCCGGAGATGAGGATTTCGAGCTTTATCGCAAGCTCGCGAAACTGAAAGACTCGCTTTTAGATCCAGCCTGGGCGTCTTTCAATTATCTGCGCATCGAAAGTCCTTCAGTCACCGATGTGCTCGACAACGCGCTCTCCGTACCGTTTGGACCGGGCAACAAAGTCATAGTTTTCGACAAGTGCGGTTTCTTTACCCGCAGTTCTGCCGGCAAAGGCAAAGACAAAGACGCCGGTGGTGCCACGCAGAAACAATTGGACGGTTTAGACAGTTCATTGGAGTCAGTCGCGCCGAATACTTATTTGATCTTCGCCTGCCCGTTCAACTTCGATGTCAATTTGAAGCTTTCGAAAGTTGTGGCAAAACACGCAGAGATGCTGCCTTTCACAAAAGAGAAATTTTACGTAGGTTCCGGCAGTCCCAAGTACGAAACCTGGATTCGCAAGGAAGCAAAGTTTCTTGGTGCCACCATAGATGATGACGCCGTTACTTATCTGCTTGACGGCACCGAAGCCAATTTGCGACAAATCCACCAAGAATTGGAAAAAGCGGCCGTTTATATTCTGCCAAAAACGCATATCACTTATGCCGTTGTTGAAGAACTCAGCCCTCACCATTCGCACATTTTTACGCTCCTCGATCACTGGCTCGAAGGACGGGCCGCCAAAGCGCTGGATAGTGCGGCGGAACTTTTGTCACGTGAACCAGCAATCAAAGTACTCGCGACCATGCAAACGTTTCTCCAAAAATGGATAGAACTAAAGTGCGCATGCGATCAGGCGACTGCTAAATTGCCGTGGGGACCAGGCGTTCAAAAACGAGAATTGCCTTATCCTGAATTGCTCAGAAAAGTATCAGCGGACATGAATATCAAACCGTTTTTGATCGACCGGGATATGAAGAAAATCAAGAATCACAGCTCCGAATATCTCATTCGAAAGCGGCACCAGCTGGCGCACTACGAGCAACTAGTGAAGACTGGATATTTGCACGACAAGTACGCGATTGAACTATTCCTGGCCAGTTAACAGATAAAATGAAGTATACATTTTGAGAGAGGATACAATGCCCGATTCCGGATATGTGCTTGATGACATGACCGTCAAAGATACCTGGCGGATTTTTCGAATGATGGCCGAACTGGTGGAAGGATTCGAAGAACTCTCCAAGATCGGACCGGCAGTTTCAATGTTCGGAACGGCGCGCTGCAAGCCGTCGGACCCGGAATACTTGCTGGCTGAAACGATCGCTAGAAAACTGGCGGAACGCGGATTTGCGGTAATTACCGGAGGCGGACCTGGTGTCATGGAAGGTGGCAACAAAGGCGCCATCGCCGCTGGTGGCACGTCAGTCGGATTGAATATTCAACTGCCGCGTGAACAAGCACCAAACCCATATCAAACTGTCGGCGTCGACTTCCGCTATTTCTTCGTCAGAAAGTTGATGTTCGTTAAATATGCCTGCGCCTTCATTATTTTGCCAGGCGGCTATGGCAGCCTCGATGAGCTTTTCGAAGCGCTGACCCTGATTCAAACGGCGCGGATTAAACGCTTTCCGTTGTTTCTAGTCGACTCGACGTTCTGGAATCCGATGCTCGAATGGCTAAAAGCCTATCCGATGAAGCGTGGTTTCTTTACGCAAGAAGAACTTGACCTAATTACAGTTGTCGACGATCCTGATGAACTAGTCGAGCAGATCGTTTGGTGTGAAGAAGAGAAATGCTATCTCACACCCAACGGGTTGATGTCGCATCCAAGCCGCCAACAGAATGCCGCTGATGATGCCGCTCCGCTACCAGCCGCAGCCGGACCTGAAGAAGAAGGATTGTCCACTCCGCACCACCTGGATCCAGACGGCGCGATTTAATTCGCGTGTCTAATTCCCATGATTGAAATCGACGGCAGTATTGGTGAAGGTGGCGGACAGATTGTGCGCTCGTCGCTTGCGCTTTCAATCATCACCGGCAAGCCGTTTCAAATCTATCAGATCCGCGCAAATCGAAAAAAGCCAGGGCTTTTAAACCAGCACCTGACCGCGGTTAACGCCGCAGCCGAAATATCTGCGGCGAAAACTTCCGGCGTGAAACTCGGATCGTCGGCATTCACATTTGATCCGACCACGATTAAAGCGGGCAACTATCGATTCGACATCGGCACCGCCGGTAGCACCATGCTGGTTTTTCAAACCATTCTTCCGCCATTGATGCTCGCGAAAGAACCGAGTTCAATTACACTGGAAGGCGGCACGCACAACCCGATGGCGCCGCCGTTCGAGTTTATCAAGAACACTTTTCTTCCGCTCTTGGAACGCATGGATGTAACCGTGCGGGCGAATTTAAACTCGTACGGATTTTATCCACAAGGCGGCGGATCCTTAAAATTCGACATTCAACCGACGGGAAAATTGATTCCACTTCATTTGAAAGAGAAGGGCGCCATCAAAGCCGTCAACGCTCGAGCCCTTGTCGTGAAGCTGCCTGACGAGATCGGCAATCGCGAGCTGCGTGTGTTGGAAAGCGAACTCTCTCAACTGAATGAGAAAAACGTTCTGGTTGTCGAAGAAGGAAGATCGGCAGGAAACGTGGTCACCGTAGAAATCGTCAGTGACGCTTTGACCGAAACCGTGACCGCGATAGGCGAGCGCGGAGTAAAAGCAGAGCAAGTGGCGCATACAGCGGCTGTGGAAGCCAATCATTACCTGGCCAGCCAGGCCGCTGTCGGCGAACACCTCTGCGATCAACTTCTTCTGCCGATGGCGCTGGCAGGTGAAGGCTCCTTTCTCACCTCCGTTTTATCAGCGCACACGACAACCAACATCGCCGTCATTCAAAAGTTTTTGAACGTCGAGATAGAAACAGAATCGATCGCGCCAGGCCTCTTTTCAGTGAAAGTGCATTCCAGGAACATTTCCTGACGTGGCCGGGCAATTCGAACCTGGCAGACGCAGTGCCTGAGAACAACACGCAGTTTCCTGACAGCAATACGCAGTTCATAACGTCAAAGCCCGGCTTGGAAGTTTCGAACATCGCGAAGGCGTGTGCAAACATCGGTTTGAAACCTTCACGGCGGAAATTAACAGCGGCTAAAGATGATCTCGCCGAATGCCAGATGAGACACGGCTAAGACTGGAACGTAATAACACAAGTTTGGACACGTTCGTTCACCCAGGAATTAAAGAATCTGGTAAAAAACCGGGACTTCTCACAACTGCTCTTACAATGTGATTCAAACGCGTAGTCAAAAGACGCGCGAGGTTCGAACGGGTGTTAAACGCCGGAGGAAACAGGCTTTGAAGATCGCAGTATGTGTGAAATCCGTCCCGGATACAGAAGCAAAGATCGCCATTGGAGCTGACAAGAACAACATCGAATTGACTGGTGTTCGTTTTATTACCAGTCCTTTTGACGAGTTCGCCATTGAAGAGGCGCTCAAGCTCAAGGAAAAGAATGGCGGCGAAACGACTGTCATCTCGGTCGGCAGCAAAGAAGTCACCGATGTGTTGAGAGACAGCCTCGCACGCGGCATCGACAGTGCGGTACACGTTGATGATCCTGATCTGACCTGGCTCGATCCACTCAGCACGGCTAAAGTTCTCGCTGCTGCCATCAAAGATGGTGGCTACGATTTGATCTTGTGCGGACAGCAAGGTGTAGGCGGAGACAACGGTCAAGTGCCGTCGATTCTTGCCGAATTGCTCGACCTTCCTCATGTCACCAACATCATCAAACTCGAAGTAGATGGCACTAAATTTAAAGCCGAAAGAGAAATCGAAGGCGCGCATGAATTTGTTGAAGGCACTCTGCCAGCCGTTCTCAGCGCTCAAAAAGGTCTTAATGAACCTCGCTATCCTTCCATTAAAGGTGTGATGGCTGCACGCAGAAAAGAAATCGCCGTGAAGAATGCCGAAGCACTCGGCATCAAAGGACAGGTTGGCGGCGACAATCGCAAAGTAACAATCAAACTCATGACCATGCCTCCTGTGAGAGAGCAAGGACGCCGTCTCGACGGCGACGTAGACCAGCAGGTCAAGACGTTAGTCGGCTTGCTGAGAAGCGAAGCTCACGTTCTCTAAACAGACACCCAATCGGTTTTAAAATTTCAGGAGTTGAAAAATGAGTCAAGGAATTCTGGTTTTTATCGAACAGCGCAACGGTCAAATCCGTAAAGCCAGTCTCGAAGCGCTTTGCGAAGCGCAAAAACATGAAGCACTTTCCGGCGGCAAAGTCTCCGCAGTGATCATTGGTGAAAACATCAAGGCACTTGCAGATCAAGTCGGTAAATACAAACCGTCCAAAATTATTTTGGTCGATGGACCTGAGTTCGGTGCCTACTCTGCCGAAGCGTATACAGCAGCACTTGCTGAAGCAGTTCAAAAAGTAAGTCCGAAATTTGTCTTTGCAGCACAAACTTCAATGGCAAAAGATTTCCTTCCACGCGCTGCAGCTCGTTGCGATGCACCGGTAATTTCCGACGTAATGAGTTTCGTCGTCGACGGAGACAAGCTCGGTCCGGTCCGTCCAATGTACTCTGGCAAGTGCTTCGGACAGTATGAAATCAACAGCCCTCTGGCATTCATCACGGTCAGACCAAACGTTTTTCCAATCGCAGAAGAAGACGCTGCTTTTAAACCGGAAATCGAAGAACTGGCAGTGAAGCCGGAAAACATTCGCGCCAAAGTTGTGGAAACACACAAAGCGGAAGGACAAAAAGTTGAATTGAGTGAAGCTTCAATTGTTGTCGCCGGCGGACGCGGAATCAAAGGTCCCGAGAACTGGGGCGTACTGCAAGATCTTTGCGACGTGCTCGGAGCTGCACTTGCTGCATCACGCGCAGTAGTCGACGCAGGTTGGATCGATCACCAACATCAAGTCGGACAAACCGGTAAAGTGGTAAGCCCGCAGTTGTACATCGCCTGCGGAATCTCTGGCGCCATCCAGCATCTCGCTGGTATGTCCTCCTCGAAGATCATAGTCGCGATCAACAAAGATCCTGAAGCTCCGATCTTCAAGCACGCAACTTACGGTGTCGTCGGCGATCTCATGGAAGTAATTCCAAAGCTCACAGCCGAAGTGAAAGCGCTCAACAACAACTAAACCAGGCACAAGCACTAACTAAGCCTGTTCTCAGTTCGGATTTTAGTCCGTCAGTTTCGATCGCGTTCCAGCAGTTGTCACTTCGTATCCCAATCGTTTTTGGCGGCGGCGTCTTCAACTTCATCGCCAGACAATACTTTCATCGACGGGTCGGATGGATGAGTCAGCTGTACCCCATTGGCTTTAGCCTGGTCATAAATCACTTCTAGCAATTCAGTCGTTTGTTTCAAATCAACAGAATCCAAATCTTTTGCATAGCGAAGCTTTGCCGCTCTCAGAGCCGTTAGTGCGTGTTTTTGCGCCCCGACAAAATTCTTGACTCTTAGATCGATAGCGGCAAGGAAATGGTGGGTAACCCACAGGCAATATCGTTGATTGTGATCGATAACATCCCAATCGGTATTTTCTGGAATTAAACGGCTAACCTCTTCAAAGAGAGCTTTGCTTTTTGCCCACTCTCCAAGGTGCCATTCGACGCAACCGCACCTGGTCAGGTTGATCATGTATTCGCTGGTTTCAACTGAATCATTTTCTTTGAAAATTTTCAGCGCATCATAATACAGTTGACGAGACACTTTTGGTTTCAGTTTTGCATCGTAGATCATTCCCATATGTCCGAGGATACTGGCTCGAGCCACGGGACAATCAGCGCTTTCTTTGTGCGCGAGGAACATCTCTAAGTTCTTCAGAGCTAAATCTCTATTGACTGTATTTATAATCGCGGCTGTACTTTTGAATGCCAGATCCTTTATACGTTCCGCTCTCTGCGACCTGGGACCGTCGTCCAGCAACAACTTAAATGTCCGTTCGAATTCTTTGCTGTTCTGCTGCAACAATGCGCAGATCGCTAAACCGCTAAGAATCTCTTTACGCTTTACGTTCCCAACGATTTTTGTGGTTCCGACTTCTTCAAGACAAACAGTGAAAGCCGACGAAGCTTCCGCAAATTTTCGTTTCGTCAACAGATTCATTGCCGCTGCATAATCGCTGGAAAGCTTGGTCGATTCCGGCGAGGACGCGCCTTCCTCATCCTCGGTTAATCCTCCGGATCCATCTGGTATGTGATACAACGTTGGAGGCAGTTTATTGTCTTTAACGAATGCGTGGGAAAATGCGTTGCCACTGGCTGCGGTGGCACTTTCTGCTTGCATTTTTACAATTACAGAGTACGACTGAAACGCGACAAAAACAAGCGCAAGGATGCTAACGGCGATCAGTGCCTCCTTTTTGGTAATGCGAAAACGCGCACCTTTGCCAGGCGTTTTGTATTCCAACGAAATCCGCGCGGCGGTTGCTTCGTTGCTTTCGATGCGTCTCAGCCTGGGCGGAATGGTTACCGCGATTCCGCCTTCAACGCCTACCAGGCGCCCACTATCCAGCGCGGCTTCGAGTTTACTGGCGGTCCATTCTCGATCGCCAGGTTCTTTTTGCAGCAGATTCAAAACCATTTTTCTGACCGTGGCTGGAACTTCCTCGTCAATATTCTCCAGCAAAGGTTGCTTCTCTCGGTGCATGGTAAGCGTCTCCAGTACCGAGTTTCCACGAAATGGAGGTCGTCCGGTCAAGGCGTGAAACATCATGCATCCAAGAGCATACATATCAGCTGCGGGCGTTACTGTTAGTCCTATGATCTGTTCCGGACTGGAGTACAAAGGGCTGCCGACGAATGCTCCAGCCTGAGTCTTGAAGCCTACCTTCAGTTCTTGCTGCAACGTCGCCACACCGAAGTCCACGATCACCGCACGAATATTTCCTTTGTCATTTTCTGAAAGAATGATGTTTCCCGGTTTCAAATCTCGGTGAACAATTCCGCGGCTGTGAGCGTGGGCTAAACCAGAACATATCTGCGCGAATATAACGACAAACTCGGAAAGCGACAATTGTCCGTGCTCTTCGAGGTAGTTTTCGAGCGTGCATCCCTCGATAAAATCCATGGACAAATAAGGCGTGCCGTCTTCCAAACCGAAGTCGTACACACGCGCGACATTGGTGTGAGAGAGCTTGCTCAACGTGTGCGCTTCATTTTGAAATCGCATGATTTCGTTGCTGGAAGCGGTTGATTTGTTGAGGACTTTTAGAGCCAGGTCGACATCCAAAATATTGTGATGGACTTTGTAAACCGAACCCATGCCACCAAATCCGATACTGGACACAACTGTAAACGAGTTGAAAACTACCGCTCCAGGAGCGAACTTCGGGTCGTCATCAGATTCGAAATACGTCATTAGCGCGCCACCTTATGATGAGTGCCCGCGGTGTATCGAGGATCCGCCCGCATCTTCGCCAGTGCAGCGTTTAATTGCGGGTACGTTTCAACGGCGCCGGTGCCGAGGGCTTTTTTAAATTTCTTTTCGGCTTCCCCGAAATTTCCCATTCGCCAATATGAAATTGCCCAATTGAAATAAAGATGGCTCAGGTACACGGCTCGCACAGTTTTGTCCGTCTTGTACGCGACTTTCTCGGCCTCGCGATATTTCAAAATCGCTGTTTTGTTGTCTCCCAAACTGCGGCAAGCGGCTCCGTATCGAATTATCGACGCGATATGATACTCATGAGTTGGGGCCACTTTCGCGCAATGCGCACGCGCTTTTTCCAACCAAATTTTTGCTTTAGCAAATTCTTGATTGGCAAGGTAAGTGGTGCCAATCATCAATTCGATGCTGACTGTAGTTAGCGAAACCGAGCTATCGGATTTTGCTAGAACAATCGTGGCCGCTTCGAGGGCTCCGTTTGCCTCGAGATATTTTTTGCGCTTGGTAAAAATTTGCGCGGCCTTGTTAAAAACGTCAAACGCGTTCCGCGCGACAGGACCGTCGGGACAATATTTTAAAATTTCCATCTCAAGGGCAGGCAATTCGTCGAACTTCAGAAGCTGAAGATTGACGTCATAGAGTCCAATATTCGCATTGGCCATGACCCTGTCCGGCGGTTTGACCAGTCCCCTCTTTGTGCATTCGTTGATACACTCTTGATAGTTCTTCGCAGCAAAATAAAGATCGGAATTACTTGGATGAAGTTTGAATCTCGCGTTATCGGCATCGTGTATTCACTGATTAGTAAATATTTTGTCAACGCCGCCGCCGCGACCAAAATGATCGTCTAAGAAATTTTCGGTATTAGTTTCAAGTTGTTTCATTGCGGGAATTTTGCGCAATTGAGCTTTATTTTGATTGAGCTCGTCCTCAACGCTGTCCGGAACCAATTCGGCTTTTGGCACCGGTTTGCTGCCTGTCGTCCTTGCATCGTGAATTACAATAGCTCCGAATGCAATACCCATGGCAAAAAAACAAGCTAAACAAACATACAAGAATGTCTTCGACTGAAAAGGAGCACCAGTCTTCGACAACTGCTTCGTCGCAGTCTGAGAAAGAATTTGCGAAGCACTATCCGAGATTACTTCAGAAGGCACACCGAACAGATTGTCTGGATCTAGATTCGTTGACGTCGTCAATCCACCGCCGCCGTCGGCACCATCCTCGGTGTCAGGAAGTTGAGCGGCGCATTCGATCAATTTGCCGGTCACTTCCTTCATTGATTGTTGACGCGCGTCCGGCGACTTGGAGAGCCCCTTCACTATAAGATCGCGCAGAGCAGGAAACATGCCTTCCACGTCTTCGAGATCCGCAATCGGCACTGCCGCTTCACGATGCATCGACAGTGTTTCGAAAACAGTATCTCCATTGAATGGCGGCTCTCCAGTCAGGGCACAAAACATCACGCAACTTAAAGAGTACATATCCGAAGCCGGAGTAGCGGTGTCGCCAGCAATCTGTTCCGGGCTGATATAAAGCGGGCTGCCAATCATAGAGCCGGCTTTGGTCAGCCGACCGGAACCATCATCGCTGGACATTTTTGCCACACCGAAATCTAGCAGCACCGCCCGTAGTGCCTGGGTTTCATCGACGGAAAGCATGATGTTGCTCATTTTGACATCGCGATGAACCACTCCTTTGTCATGAGCGTGAGCCAATCCGCGGCAAATTTGAATAAACACTTCGAAGAATAAGTCGAGAGGAAGTGGTCCGCTTTTGTCGATCGATTCTTGCAGCGTGTCGCCTTCAATGAATTCCATCGACAGATAAGGACGCTGACCTTCGCCAATGCCGAAGTCATACACACGAGCGATGTTGGCATGCTCCAGGCGGCTCATCATGCGGGCTTCGTTTTGAAAGCGAAGAACATCGTTGGGTCCGAATGCGTCGACCGGCATTACTTTCAAAGCTTCGATTCGATTGAGCAAAACGTTGGTCGCCTGATAGACGATACCCATTCCGCCTTCGCCGAGTTTGCCGGAAATCAAATAATTATCGAAGGCAGTAAAACCAGGCTCGAACTCGCCGAGCGCGGACTGAGGCAAATTACTTGACGCCCTTGATTCGTCTTGCATTGAGTCCGTTGCGATTCTGCTTCTGCATGACCCGGTGGTCGACAGTCTCTTTCAACCAGGTCTAAACTTCTGACGTCACTTTACCAAATTTCTCTTTTACATATCGTTCCACAAGAAGGATAAAATCCTTCGCCAGACCGGCACCTTCCAGTGTGGTCACGTGTTCACCATCGATGTAGACGGGGGCTCTTGGGTCTTCGCCGGTTCCGGGCAGCGATATGCCGATATCGGCGTGCTTAGACTCACCGGGACCATTGACGATGCAGCCCATGACTGCGACTTTCAAATCTTCCACACCAGGGAATTTTTCCACCCAGATGCGTCGATTGGCTTGTAGATGCTCTTCGATTTCTTTGGCAAGACTTTGAAATACGGTGCTGGTTGTGCGACCGCAACCCGGGCAAGCGGTTACTTGCGGAGTGAAGGAACGCATTCCCAGTGATTGCAAGATACTCTGGCAGACCCGAACTTCTTCGCAGCGATCGGCGCCGGGTTCGGGAGTCAGGCTGACTCGAATCGTATCGCCGATGCCACGCGAAAGCAAAATGGCAAGGGCCGCTGTGGAATAAGAAATTCCTTTCATGCCCATGCCGGCTTCGGTCAATCCAAGATGCAATGCGTATTCGCATCGCGCGGCCAGTTCTGTGTAAACAGAAATCAAATCCGGCACTTCTGAAACTTTGGCGGAGATGATGATCCGATCGGACGGCATGCCGTATTGTTCTGCGGTTTTCGCAGATGCGATGGCACTCTCTATGATGGCATCGATAAGAACTGCGTGAGCATCTTTCGGGTTTGACGACGTGGCATTTTCATCCATCATGCGCGCCAGCAGTTCCTGATCGAGCGAGCCCCAGTTGACGCCGATGCGCACTGGTTTGCCAAACTCGAGCGCAACTTCGATCATGCTTGAAAAATTCAAATCATGTTTTTCACCACGACCGACATTGCCTGGATTGATTCGGTACTTCGCCAGAGCCCGAGCGCAATCCGGAAATTCTTTCAACAGCAAGTGACCGTTGTAGTGAAAGTCTCCGACGATCGGAATGTTCAATCCCTGCTTCTGGAGCTTTTCTTCGATGTACGGCACGGCGCGCGCGGCATCTTTGGTATTGACTGTGATGCGCACAATTTCGGAGCCGGCTTCGAACAACTCACGAACTTGTTGAGCTGTTAGATCAGGATCCTCGGTCGGCGTGTTGGTCATCGACTGCACCAATACTGGTGCGTCTCCTCCAATCAACTTATCGCCTACTTTGACCTGATGAGATTTTCGTCGTTTAATTTCAAACATTCTCTGCTCTCTAAATTCATTCCGCTGCGGACATACGAATGAATGAATTACATTGAAGCACCTTCTTGATCGACCGCCCACAAATCGGGATGTCGTTCTCTCAAACTATACCAGTCATCTAGAGATCCGGGCCCGATTATCAAATGGTCGATTACATTTACACCTATGAACCGGCCGGCCTCGACCAGTTGACGAGTGGTATCCATGTCCTCCAGGCTTGGCTTTACCTCTGATCCGGATGGATGATTATGGCAAACTAATATTGCATAACTGTTAGCCATGAGCGCCGCTTTGAATACCTCACGCGGATGAACAAGACTGGCTGACAGTGTGCCATGCGACACTTCATGCAGACCGATCACTTCATGTTTTGCGTTTAAATGAAGTGAAACAAAATGCTCCTCACAAGCCATGGATAGCGGTTCCAGATACTTGATAGCATCACGCGGCGTGCGAATCGCAATCGTCGCTTGCCTCGACGATGTGCCCTCACGCACAAGACAGAGTCTCAGTTTCGGCAGTTTGTAATCCATTTGATCGATCAGTGTTTTCTTTTTGTTGGTTTTGCTGGCCATGACGAAATCCTCCGCGAACACCGATGGTGTCCTGAGTCAAAGTGAAAGTCCGTACTCTCTTTGACGGAGAATCAAATGCGAGAGTTCAAAGAAATTCCGATATCTAATGTTGAACCGTCAAGGGGGGTCAGACCTTGACGTGTTTCCAGACGCCTGTTTTAAACCGCCAGATCGCCAGCACACCAAGCACCATGGACGATGCGGCAATGCCGATCCAGCAGCCCATCGGTCCATCGTAGACGCGACCGGTCAACACCCAGGCTAAGGGCAGGCGCAAAAGCGTCAGCACGATAACACCGGCCCACATTGGCCAGGCAGTATAGCCGGCGCCTTGCATGGCGCCAAATAGAATGATCCAGAGGGCGACGAATGGTTGCGAAATCCCGACTACCTGGAAATATTGCTTGGAATACTCGACCACCACCGGGTCGCTGCTCATCAGCTTGGCGATGAATTCGGCACCAAAGAAAAGAACGAAAGCAATCACCGATGTGAAGCCCAGACCCAACCAGGTCACCTGCCAACCGGCTCGTTCTGCACGCTCAGGTTTCATTGCACCCAAGTTCTGACCGACGATCGGTCCGACAGCCGCCCCCAGAGCGTATAAAGGCAAACAGCTGACAATTTCTTCCAGCCGGAAGCCGACTGCCCATGAAGCCTGACATGCTGTTGGATTGACAGTCTTTGCGAATATTAGAAACAACGCGAAAGATCCGCCCACCCAGGCAAGGTCCATAACGCAAGCGGGAATGCCGATCTTCAAAATCCTCATGAACCATTCTTTTTGAATGCCATCTTTGAACAGTTTAGGGAGACTGACACAATCAGCCAATTCAGTCGATCGCAATTGATAAAAATTTAGTCCGGCACCTAAGCACGCGGCAGCGAGCCCGGCAGTGCCTATGCCGGCGACGCCCATGTGGAAAGGATGAATGCAGAGAATGAAGTCGAGGCTGCAGATCACGACTGTCATCAACATCCAGTTAATCATCGGCGCACGCGTATTGCCTTTGGCGCGCCAGATAGAGTGCGCCACCCAGCAAATCGTGAAGGGAAATTGCGATAGCAGGTCGACGCGCATGTACTGCCAGCCCAGTTCTTGAACGGCAGGCGTGGCGCCAAGCATGCTGACTAGTGGTCTTGCCAGAAGCAGACCCAATCCAGCAGAAAAGATTCCGAACACAAGGGCGAACAGCATTGATTGTTTAGCCGCTTTTATAGCCATGTCCATATCGCGCGCACCCCAGTAGCGGCTGACGAGCGCGGTTGTTCCGGCTGACAGAGCGACTGTCAAAAGGATCATGAAAAACCAGATTTGACCGCAGATGCCAATCGCGGCTTGGACGTCAGAGCCCAATTGACCAGCCACCCAGACGTCACAGAAACTGGCAATCGAAACGCTCGACATTTGCAAAAGCAATGGCCACGCCATATGCCATATGGCTGCCCATGTCGATCCGTTGATGATTACGTCATCAAAGTTCTTCGTTTCAGCTTCCGCTTCCTGACAAGTGTCCACGTGTGGCAAGCTCCGTCCAGACAGTCTTCACCGGACAAAAAATAGCTGCCCATAACGGGCGAATTTTAGTTCCAATGCATGCTCAAATTTACAAGTTGCCGAGGAACGCTCGGATACGACCTGTGTTGCTCTACAATACAGCTAAAACGGTCACAAAGAAATTGATTCCTGACTACTACGAAGAAATTTCAATAACACTTGCCAGAAGAACTTTCAAAAAACACAGCAATCACTAACGTGATCGACTCCGCCAATCCTCGGATTGCCAGCCGGACAGAATTGTGGTCGATTCTTTTAAAAATTCTCGCCTTCGACGATCCGGCATCGAAGTCACAGAATCTCAGAAAAGCCGCGCGCAAACACTTAGACAAACGCGCGAATTTTGAAACCATGCCGATGCGCCAACAGGTTCGCTTGTTCACTTCGATCTTCGGAGATCAGGCGAACATCGAGAACGCCGCGATTTGTCGGCTGGTCAATTTTGTTCTGGCGTTTGAAGATCTCAATCGCTTTTCCAGAATTGCATTCGACACCTGGACTAAACCAGAATGGCTGGCAGAGCCAATTGACGCGAATGTGTCGAAATTGAATTTCGAGCTTAGTTCACCTGAAAAACTATGGATGACTAGCGCGTTATTGAGCGCGCCCGCATGGACAAAGATCGCGCAGATCGAGCAGGGAAGCGATGATCCACGCGTTCAACTGATCTCGGAATTTATTGAACTGTTGCGCAAAGATGCAAAACAATTTTCAGAATCGAACGGGACACCTCATACTGATACACTTTTAAAAGCTCTCGAAACCTGGCGGCAACTGCTGAAAAAACATCGCAGTGCATTGCCCGGCAGTTTTCTTCCGAAAATCATTTTGTTGGTCGAAGGTCAAACAGAATCGCTTATAGTGCCGACCTTCGCAAAGCTACTCGGTTTGGATTTCAATCAAATGGGCGCGCATGTTGAAAGTTGTGGTGGCGCCAAGCAAGTCGTAAAATACTTTTTGAATTTGAAAGAACTGACAGTGCTTCCAATAATTTGCGTTCTCGACGCCGACGTCAGTGAGTCGGCTGAAATCATCAACGATGGCTTGCGCGAGCAAGATCGGATGGTGACAATGCGTGCCGGTGAGATTGAGGATAGCTTCTCTCTGACTACGTTTCATCGCCTGCTGAACATCTATCTAAAAGAAACGGGTTGCCTGGAACCTATTTCATTTTCGGAATTGCAAACCCAAGCAGGAGAACGAATCGAAGTCCTCGATCGACTGTTTCGCATCAGAGGGCTCGGCAACTTTGATAAGATTGGATTTGCAGAGACTGCGGTAAGGAACCTGCACAAGTCGGATGTCCCGGATGATGGTAAACGGATAATCGGAACGATAGAAGAGGTTTACAATGCCGGAATCAAGCTCCGATTCCAATAACGCAAACTCTTTTCAGGACCAACAAGGCGAAGCGGAGAATGCCGCAGCGACTGGCGCGAGCAATGGAAGAGCAAACGAGAAAGCGAACGCCAAGTCAGCGGACAAGACAGTCGGCAAGCCTGAAAAATCGCGAGCCTTAAAAATTGCTGGCGCACTGTCCATGGTGCTCTGGACTATTGGTTTCGTTCTGCCGTTTATTCTGAAAAAGGAAAGCCCTTATGTTTGGGTTTCAGACACTTTCCTTTTAATCGGTTTCTGGCCACTGCTTTTTTACAATAAAGCAGGTTGGACCTGGCTCGTTTTCGGAATCCTGAACATGGTTTTGGGTTTTGGATTGGAACTGATCAAATGGCTGGTGCCCAACATCCCCGATAGTTTCTGGACGCCTGAAAAGATGGCATACAAGTCCTGGTTTATGAACATGCATCATCATATTACTGATATGCATCCATGCTTGCCCTGGATTTTGATAGGCGCCGCCAGCACCATATACGGTGTCTTCCGAATTTCAAAAACAATCGTGAACTGGTCGATTAAGAAGTTCAAGTAGTCTGCGGAAACTTGATTACTCAGGTCAATAAACCGCTAAGCGATTTTGATCGCTCGGCTGCCAACCTTCATGAGTTGAAGAAGTCAGTGTGAGGCAAACTACTGAGTCGCCGCTGGCTTCGCTACAACTTTGGTGCCCAGTTCTACTTTGACTGAACCATCTTCCGGAATCAGCACTTTAGCCAAGTATTTCTCTGGCTTTTCGCGCCACTTCGGCAATGTGCCGACCAGTTTTTCGAGGTGGTTTTTAGCTTGAGCTTTTTGATCGTGGAATTCTGATTTAGCCAGAACGTAGTACCACTGTTTAACCACAAAGTTGAAAAGTTTCGGGTCACGCTTTCTCGATGGTTGCTTCATCAGCTTCTTCTCGAGGGCGCTGGCATAGAGAATGCGGCCGTCCATGTCGCCTGGTTGCATCTCGAGTGAACGTTGCAATAACTGGCACGCTCTGTCGGTGTTGCCGAGACGAATCGCTTGCTCGCCTTCCAGACGCAATCCGTTGGAGTTGACCATGCCCAGCTCCAAAAGCTGATCTGACCTGATCACGCCGGAAGCGCGACCGATGTTGTTGGTTTCGAAAATAAAGTCATTATCTTTTTCTTTCGCTTGACCGGCTGTACAGCTTAACGCCGTCATCAGCACAACTAGTGAAGCTAGTTTGTTGATCCTGGTAATTGCTTTCATTTAGTCCGGCTCCTTATCTCTGGATTCAATTCTGGAAAAACTTTTCTTGCGCTCGCTCGCGGCCGATCAGCAGCCGTCCTCCGAGCTATGGGCACCGGCTTTCGCCTTCACCGCTTTGGCCGCCTCGCCGGAACGCACCGTCCCGCTAGCCGCTTCTTTTAAACCTTTGATTGCGCCTTCTACGGACTCAGCTTGATAGACACTGCTACCAGCAACCAGTACGTCGGCGCCTGCTTTTACGACTCTGGCGGCGGTATCGTCATTGATACCACCATCAACTGAAATCAAGACATCTTTGTGTCCGGCATCATCAAACATTTTTCGAATAGCCGTGATTTTCGGCACGACATGTTCGATGAATTTCTGCCCACCGAAACCGGGATTGACTGTCATTACCAGTACGAGGTCAATGTCAGCCAGAACGTATTTTAAAACTGATTCCGGTGTCCCGGGATTGAGCGCTACTCCTGCTTTTTTGCCGATACTTCTGATATGAGAAAGCGTTCTGTGAAGGTGAGTGGCAGCCTCGGCGTGAACCGTAATGTAGTCAGCACCGGCTTTCGCGAATGCGTCAATGTAATCGTCCGGGCGGGCGATCATTAGATGAACATCAAGAGGCAGTTTTGTGTTGGCACGGATACTGCGGACGACAGGAACTCCAATCGTGATGTTAGGCACGAAATGACCATCCATCACGTCGACGTGGATCCAGTCTGCGCCCCCGGCTTCAGCTCGAGCGATATCTTCGCCCAGCCTGCAGAAATCAGCGGATAAAATTGACGGTGCTATTCGAACTTGCATACTCAATCTTTCGTGTCACTACCAGCAGTATCATGCACACTCGACCACTTGGAAACGCCCAGCCTGAAAGGATGCGCCAATCCAAACGTTATCATGACTACCGGCGGCAAGATGGTCAAGTGGAAGTGTCCAAGCTTGTCTCAAATTGCATGAACTATATCTAATTTGTCGATATATTCAACCGTTCAAAGCCTTTGTCCGTGACGTTTTCCACAATGATGAAGGGCGCGATGCTGAAGACAATCACAAGGTTTATAAAATACTCAGATGGCTCAATAAATCGAGTTAAATCGAACTTTGCTTTCATCGCCGAAGCGATTCGAAAAGATCCTAATTTTATTCGGTGACTAAGCTCCATTCGTCGGCTTTGAGAAGTTATAGTTATCGATATTTCCGCACACGAACGAGGGCGCCACCATGCCGCAGTTGAAACTCACTGACGAGCGCGAGCAATTCAGACAAGTCGCAAGAGAATTCACGGAAGGCGAAATCAAGCCGAAAGCGGCGGAGTTTGATGTCAGCGGAGATTTTCCTGGTGACATCTTCAAAAGTGCATGGGAAACCGGACTCGCCAATTTTCAAATCCCTGAACGTATGGGCGGATTGGAACTGGGAGCATTGGAAACTTGCTTGATTCTCGAGGAATTAGCGGCCGGATGTTCAGGCATCGGCGGTGTTGTCGAAGCCTCTGCAATCGCTCAATTGTCGGTCATCATGTTTGGCAATCGCGATTTGAAAGAAGCGTATCTGAAGCCGTTATTGGACGAGCCTCTTGTCGCCGGCTACACGAGTTTCGATCCGTCTGCCAGCGACATAACTCTGAGAATTCGAGACGAGGATTACATTCTCGAAGGACATCACAATTTAGTGATTAACGGCGGTGAAGCGTCATGGTATGCAGTCAAAGCAAAAGATCCGATCAAAGGAACTAAAACCATATTTGTGGTGCCGGCCGATACAAAAGGTTTGGAATTTGAACAGAGGAGTTTTGCATTAGGGCGCCGCGCCAGAACGGCTCGCAGAACGAAGTTCAACAACGTCCATTTGACCGCTGACCACATCGTCGGCAACGAAGGCCAGGGCGATTTGATCACAGCAAAAATTTGGCCGCACATCTGCACATTCATCGCGGCCGGAGCAACTGGTGTCGCCCGTAGTGCCATGCAACAAGCAATTGCTTATTCGAAAGAACGAAAAACTTTTGGCAGAGCGATCTCGCAACATCAAGCCATCGCCTTCATGCTTGCCGATATGGCACGCGAGATTGAAGCATCGAGATTGATGGCGTGGCAAGCCGCGTTTCTTCTCGATCAAGGAGAGAACGCACAATACCAGGCGCTGTCAGCAAAAGCTTACGCGCAGGATGTGGCGATGCGCGTGACGACGGATGCTGTGCAAGTTCTTGGTGGCTACGGCTACACTAAAGAATATGCAGTAGAGAAACTCATGCGTGACGCAAAGCAATATCAAATTGCCGAGGAAAGCTCACTCCAAACCAAGGTTGCACTGGCACGGAATCTAGTTCTCTCCACATAGTTCATGGATAAGCGACGTGAACGAACCGAAGGAACCGATTAAGAAAGGCCAGATATTGATAGTGAAAGTTGCTCCTTACTACGAGAAGGAATACTACTATCAAGTAACCAGTGCCGGAGACAAATTGATTCGCGCCGATTTATATCACTCTCCAAAAGTGAAAAAGAACTGGACGAAAAAGGATCTGGAAACGCTTATCGATCTGGGCATCATCAGGCTGGCTATGGACCACGAGCGTCCACAAGGAAGCGCTGAAGTCGACAAGGATCAATAGCCGATTCACGCTGCAATCGGCAAGAATCGATAGCGGTGCAAACTGAAATGGTTTTGCAAAAGACTGAATTCTGGAAGGCTGTAGACACCATATACGGTGCAATCGTTTAGCTTTCGAACCTGAAGATTGAATCCGCTAATCGCCGTATTCGCTATCATCTGTTTGTTGAAAGCGCCAGATTAGCGCCAACTGTGGCTGTCTTCAAGGAGCGGCGCATGAGAAATGAGGCGAGACTACAAAGAACGAACAAACGCGTTTGGCTGCTCACAACCCAAACTATTGTTCTTTGGCTTTCTGCTTAACCGTGCTTTTCTTTTTCAGTTTCTTCTTAGACTTAGCTGCTTTCGCTGCTTTTGAAGCCTTGGCCGCATCAGCTTTTTTCTTTTCTGCAGCAGCACTCGGAGGATGAACGATGACGACCTGATCCGAATTCGGGATCTGTTTCACTTCCGGAATTTTCATCGCTGCCGATTTTTCTTGCACAAATTGCACAACCTTATCAAACGGAATTCTTGTCTGTTGGTACTTCCCGGGGAACACCATCTCGAGACTAAATTGCAAGGCGGCGTAAAACAATCCGGTCGCGACAAACAAATAAAGCGTGTTGACGAAAACAAACCGGGTTCCGCGTTCCAAAGTGTGCGACCGTCTCGAACGTCGAAAGCGCGCAACGGTAATCATCTCGTCCAGGCGGCGTGTAATGTCGGCTGGTCGAAAACCACCGCGCAAGCCACCACCAACGCGCCCCATGTTATCGGCGGACACATGACGGCCGCAAACGACGCAAAACTTGAGTCCGAGGTTTAGTTTGGCACCACAATAAGGGCAAGTCGCTGCAGACATTATGAAGTCCGTTCCAGTTCGCTCGGTACCCTCGTCTCACTCCACTAATCGGCTCAAGTTCAAGGATTCCCAGAAGACTCACAAAGTGAGCTTCGTCTATATTACATTGTCATGTAGCCTTTTGCACGCCCGCAAAACGGCAATGGCAGCGAGAAAGATTGCGTGATGTTGTGCGCGAAGGACTAATTTTGCGCACCATCTCCAGTGGCGTAGCGACTGAACATTTCAGATATGGACTGCTTGTCATGCGACAAGGTGTCCTGCTTCGCGTTCAGCTGGATGATGCGGTCCTTGAGTTCTTCGATCTGCTGTTCGATGACCGAAACTTCTTCGGTGATTTCGGTCTCGGTCATAGTCAAAGCATCCGACAAAGTCTGGAATGCTTTACCAAGGTCGCTCTCTGTCAAGGAAATTTCCCCCTCTCCGCAATTCGTCCACTATTCTACTTTCTACGGTGTGCCAACAACACAATCTAGTGCCATTCGTAAACAGAAAGAGAAATGTACTCTCGATTAAATACCCGCTCCCTGAAGAAAAACATCAACTGGGTCCGATTCATCAGAATCTTCACCGGTGATTTCTTCGCTGGATCCTTGATTCGGCGCAACCTTGTCGACATGTGCCGCCGACATCACCTTGGCTAGATTAGCCTCTAGTGTGTCTATACGCTCTTTTAGACGTTTAATGGCCTCGGCTTCAGGATCGGGATTCTTGTTGTCTACACGCTTTCCGTCTTTGTAGATTATCCGGCCTGGCACGCCGACCACAATTGAATTATCGGGCACATCTTTCAAAACTATTGAGCCCGAAGCGACCCGAACATTATTGCCGACTTTTATGTCGCCCTGAATTTCCGCTCCGCTGCCGACGATAACGTCGTTGCAGAGCGTGGGATGGCGTTTCTTGCCGCGCGTAGCTTCACCTTCGCGCGCTTCGGCGCCGGCACCCAGGGTGACGCCCTGATAGAGAAAGCAGTCATCGCCGATTGTGGTCGTTTCGCCAATCACCACACCCATACCATGGTCGATTACAAAGCGCCTGCCTATGGTTGCGCCCGGGTGGATTTCAACTCCGGTGACCATTCTGGCGAACTGCGAGAGACAGCGAGCCAGCGTGTACTGCTCCTGTCCGTACAGTACGTGAGCGAACCGGTAGATGGTTATTGCATGGAAGCCGGGGTAACAAAGATAGACCTCGAGCATGCTGCGCGCAGCAGGGTCCTTTTCTAAAATTGTTTCAGCTGTTTCTGAGATTAATGACCAGTCCACCGACTATGCGCCCCATTGTCAAGAGATCCTATAACCCGGTAAAACCTGCAACTCGCCCTGGTGCCTGCGCAAAGGGCTGAATAAGGGTTTAAAAAGGGGTCATTTCGGGGAATCTATCAGAATAGAGAACATAAGATCATTAATTCTCTCGTTCCTTTACATATTGAATGCGCTTATACGTAATTCCCCCATCCCAAACGGCTGCATTGCCGCTATTCTGGGAAAAATTCCTCTTTGCATCTGTCCAAAAATATCAAAGCCTGGATAGATGCGTTCACGAGATAGTGTCTCGACCAACCAGCAACCAAGGTCACAAGGGCTAACTGGCACAAAGCGGCGGCATCCGAAACAAGACTATGGGCTCTCGATCAAGCGAAATACTAAACGGCAATTCGGAGAAAACTCCGGAGAAGGGCGGCGAAGAGTCGGCCTCTTTGAGTTTGACCTCAATTGCGCTTAGAACGCCTAAAGTCGAGCCTAAAGCAGAGCCAGCCCCAGCAGCCAAGCCAGTGGAGGCAGCCAAACCGGCACCAGTAGCAGCCCCAGCCAAGCCTGTCGAAGCGGCCAAGCCAGCCGAAGCTGCCAAACCAGCAGAAACAGCATCCAGCCGTTTAGCCGCCAGCCTGAAAGGACCAGCGACCACCGAGCGGTTGGCGTCCATGGTTCAAATCGACAATAGCGCTACTCAAAAGTTTCAAGAGCGTAAAGATGCCTCCGTCGGCGGCAGATTCAAAATGGGTCTGGTCGACAGCGTTAAGGGTCAAGCTGAAGGGATCACCGAGATCTTCTACGGCAAGCAAGACCAGCTCGCCGAACTGACCAGCACCGTCACCGGCAAGGCCAACGGCAACGAGCACGCTCTAATTAATCTGACAAAAACTACTCTCACCGTAGGCGGCGTGGTCAAAGACCTGGCTGCTGACACTGTTGGTGTCGGTGATGGTAAAACCAAAGACGCGCTCACCAAGGCAGTGTCGAAATCCTACACCGACTTCGTCAACGGCTCGATCGCCGACAAGGCTGAAACTCTCGGTTCCGGAACCGGCTTCGTTGGAACTCTCTTCCTCGGCGGCGGCTCTGCCTACAAGGGTACAGCCGGCCTGGCGACAGACGTCAAAGTCATGAAGACCTTGCTCCAGGCAGAACGCAAAACTGCGGCTCTGTCCGAAGCTGTCACCGGCATGCGCGCACTGCAGACTACCGAGAAGGTTGCCGCACACCTCGCCCCAGTCGCAGATGACGCCGCCAAATTAGCTACCGCCGCAGCCCAGAAGACCGCCGCTCCAAGCCGCCTCGCAACAGCATGGGAAGGCTTGACCACCAAGGCTACCGACATCAGCCGTTCACTCGCTAACACATTCGCTCTGCCTGGCACTATGGAGCCTGCGCTCGCTGGTGGCATGCGTCTGGGTGGATCGCGCAGTACCGCCCTGGTTGGTGGAACCGAGCGCGCAGTGGCAAGAACGACCACTCCATTCGCCGACGAAACAGCGACGGCTCTTGGTCGCACGGCAAAACCGTTTGTCAGATCCGCAGAAAGAACTGGTGGCTTCACCGATGACGTATTCGGAGTCGCCGGTCGCAAAACCGAAACCGTCACCTCCACAAAACTGGGCGGCAGCCTGGTTGATGACGCAGGCAAAGGCAAAACGGTTGCCCGCGCTCCTGAAGTCGCAGCTCCTAAGAAGGTAGTAACTCCAGAAGTACCTGTAGCTAAAGTTGAAACTCCTCGTTTAGCCACCCCAGCAGTTGCTGATGACGCCGCAACTAGAGTGGAATCGCAAGTTGCGAAGCCTGCAGTACTCGATGACGCTGTTGCTAAGCCTGTTGCTGAAGCTCCGACCGCACCTAAATTGGAACCTCAAGCCGCCAAGCCTGTTGCTGAAACTCCAGTCGCACCTAAAGTAGAACCTCAAGTTGCAAAACCTGCTGCTGAAGTTCCAGTCGCACCTAAAGTAGAGCCTCCAGTTGCAAAACCTGCTGCTGAAGCTCCAGTCGCACCTAAAGTAGAGCCTCCAGTTGCTAAACCTGCTGCTGAAGTTCCAACCGCACCTAAAGTAGAACCTCCAGCTGCTAAGCCTGCTGCTGAAGTTCCAGTCGCACCTAAAGTAGAGCCTCCAGTTGCTAAACCTGCTGCTGAAGCTCCAGTCGCACCTAAAGTAGAGCCTCCAGTTGCTAAACCTGCTGCTGAAGTTCCAGTCGCACCTAAAGTAGAGCCTCCAGTTGC